>NZ_JALQCW010000006.1 GCF_023241715.1 Pseudomonas morbosilactucae | reverse complement strand
GCCGAACAGACCAACCTGCTGGCCCTCAACGCCGCCATCGAAGCCGCCCGGGCCGGTGAGCAGGGGCGCGGTTTTGCCGTGGTCGCCGACGAGGTGCGGACCCTGGCCAAGCGCACTCAGCAATCCACCGAAGAGATCGAACAGATGATCGCCAAGCTCCACGGCGGGGTGAGCGCGGCGGTCAAGGCCATGGGCAGCAGCCATGAGATGGCCAGCGGCACGGTCGGGCAGTCGGAGAAGGTCCAGCAGGCGCTGGAAAACATCCTTGGCGCGGTGGGCATGATCGTCGACCAGAACCAGCAGATTGCCGCGGCCGTGGAGCAACAGACGGCGGTGGCCCACGACATCGATCAGAACATCGTCGAAATCAACCGTGCCGGCGAGCGCACGGCGGAAGGCGCCCACCAGACCGAGGACGCCAGTCGCCAGTTGTCGGTCCAGGTGTTGCAGTTGAAGCAGCTGATCGGCGCTTTTCGCGTCTGAGTTCAGGCCGTTGTGGCTGGCCAGCCGAACAGCGCGCAGGCATTCGCGGTGCTGGCGGCGGCCAATTGCTCGGGGGCGATGCCCATGAGGTCGGCCAGGGCGGCGCAGATGGCCGGCAGGTGCTGGGGGCTGTTGCGCAGCCCGGCGAACATGACGGGCGCCATGTCCGGCGAGTCGGTTTCCAGGACCACCGAATCCAGCGGCAGTTCGGCGATCACCTTGCGCAGGCGCAGGGCCTGGGGCCAGGTGGCGGCGCCGCCCAGGCCCAGCTTGAACCCCAGCTTGAGGTATTCCCGGGCTTCTTCACGGCTGCCGGCAAAGGCGTGGATGATCCCCGCACGTTTGAGCTTGAAGCGCTTGAGGGTGGCGATCACTGCCGCGTGGCTGCGCCGCACATGGAGCAGGGCGGGCAATTGAAAGTCTGCGGCCAGCTGTAATTGGGTCTCAAACAGCTGTTGCTGGCGCTCCCGGTCCAGGTGCGGCAGAAAGTAGTCCAGGCCGATTTCGCCCACCGCGCATAGCTGGCGATGGCCCGCCAACCGGGCCAGCCAGTCGCCCAGCGCCTTGATATCGGCCGGTTGGTGCTGGTCCAGATACACCGGGTGCAGGCCAAAGGCGGCGTATAACTGAGGATCGCTTTGCACCAGATCCCAGACCCGCTGCCAGTTGTCCTGATAGACCCCCAGCACCACCATTCGCCGCACCCCAAGGGCGCGGCTGTCCGCCAGAAGCGCGACGCGATCCTGATCGAAATCCGGGAAATCCAGGTGGGTATGGCTGTCGATCAGTTCCACGCGTCAGTCCTGCAGGATGCGCTGCTTGAAGGTCCGGGGAATGGCCTGCACGCCTGGCTGGTAATGGTTGTCTTCGATGGCTGCCAGGGCCAGTTGCAGCGCCTTGTCGGCCATCAAGGCATGTTGCTGGGCCATGGCGTTCACCGGCAGCGGCAGGAAGTCCAGCAACTGGGTGTCACCAAAGGTGCCCAGGCGCAGGGGCCGGGATTTGAGCGGGAAGTCCTGCAGGGCATCGAACACCCCCTGCAACAACACATAGGAAGTGGTGACCAGGGCGTCCGGCAGGTGGCCGAGGCGCTGCAGCAGTTCTTCCATCAGTTGCCGTCCGCATTCACGGCTGAAGGACTCGCCGTGTTCGACCAATACTTCGCCGTCGAAGCCTTCCAGGGCCAGGCGGAAACCGGCAGCCCGCTCCTGGCTGATGCTCAATTCGGGGCGGGCGCCGATCAGGGCAATCTGCTTGGGTTCGGGCTGCAACAGGCTGCGGGTCAGGTGCAGGCTGGCTTGCTGGTCGTCGCTGACAACCGAGCAGAACAGTTCAGGTTGCATCACCCGGTCGATGGCGATGATCGGCAAGCCTTGCTCTTGCAGCAGGCGATAACTGTCATCGTCGGCGGGCAGGCAACTGGCGACGAACAGCGCATCGCAGCGCCGGGCGCGGAACAGTTGCAGCAGTTGCCGCTCGCTTTCCGGGGCGTCGTCGGAGCTGGCGATCAGCAACTGGTAGCCGCGTGCCCGGGCACCTTGTTCCAAGAGTTTGGCGATGCGGGCGTAACTGGGGTTTTCCAGGTCCGGCAGGATGAAACCCAGGGTCCGGGTGCGCCGGCTGCGCAACCCGGCCGCCTGCGGGTTGGGGGTGAAGCCATGTTCTTCGACCACTGCGCGCACCCGTTCGACGGTGCTGCTGCTGATGCGTTGTTGTTCGGCTTTGCCGTTGATGACGTAGCTGGCAGTGGTAACAGACACACCGGCCAGCCGAGCGATATCACTGAGTTTCAACCCGGTTTTTCCTTGTTTTTTGACGCATGCGGCAGGATTTTGGCCGATCCTACTCCATCTGGGCAGACGACCATCGTCGGAACATGCATTCGACCGGAAGGGCTTCAAGGATGCGACATTATCGAGTAACGTGCCCAAGATTCTAGATTAAACGTTTCAGCAAGCGTATTTTCCAGGGTTATAAACAAACCGGAAGCCTGCCTGCCAAGCAATCAGTCCTGTTTGTGGCATTAAAGACACCTAAGCTGAATCATTCAAAACAATACCTAGCGCCCACCCCCGCGCTAAATAGGAGAAAGCATGCTCGAGCTCACCATAGAGCAGATATCCATGGGCCAAACGGCTGTGGATAAGTCCGCGGCACTGCACCTGCTGGCCGACAAACTGGTTGCCGATGGTTTGGTTGCCGAGGGTTATCTCGCCGGCCTCAAGGCCCGGGAAGCTCAGGGCTCGACCTTTCTCGGACAAGGTATTGCCATCCCCCACGGCACGCCGGAAACCCGTGACCAGGTGTTCGCCACCGGCGTGCGCCTGCTGCAATTTCCCGAGGGCGTGGATTGGGGCGACGGCCAGATCGTCTACCTGGCGATCGGCATTGCCGCCAAATCCGACGAACACCTGCGTTTGCTGCAACTGCTGACCCGGGCCCTGGGCGAGACCGACCTGGGCCAGGCTTTGCGTCGCGCCAGTTCGCCTGAAGCCTTGCTGAAGCTGTTGCAAGGGGCGCCGCAAGAGCTGGCCCTGGACGCGCAAATGATTGGCCTGGGCGTGGCCGCTGAAGATTTTGAAGAGCTGGTGTGGCGTGGCGCTCGCCTGCTGCGCCAGGCCGAGTGCGTGAGCAATGGCTTTGCCGCCGTGCTGCAACAGGTGGAAGCGCTGCCCCTGGGCGATGGCCTGTGGTGGCTGCACAGCGAGCAGACCGTGTTGCGCCCGGGCCTGGCCTTTGTCACCCCGGACAAACCGATTCGTTACCTGGGTCAGCCCCTGAGCGGGCTGTTCTGCCTGGCCAGCCTCGGCGAGGCCCACCAGGCCCTGCTGGAGCGCTTGTGTGCGCTGCTGATCGAAGGCCGTGGCCATGAGTTGGGCCGCGCCACCAGCAGCCGGGCGGTGCTCGAAGCGCTGGGTGGCGAATTGCCGGCGGACTGGCCCAGTGCCCGTATCGCCCTGGCCAACGCCCACGGCCTGCATGCGCGGCCGGCGAAGATCCTGGCGCAACTGGCCAAGAGTTTTGAAGGCGAGATCCGCGTTCGCATCGTCGACGGCAAGGATTCCGCCGTGTCGGTGAAGAGCCTGAGCAAGCTGCTCAGCCTCGGCGCCCGTCGCGGCCAGGTGCTGGAACTGATCGCCGAACCGAGCATTGCTGCCGATGCCTTGCCGGCGCTGTTGGCCGCCATCGAAGAAGGCCTGGGCGAAGAAGTCGAGCCGCTGCCGGCGGTGAGCGCACCTCGGGAAGTGGTTGAAGAGGTGGCTGTGCCCGTCAGCGCCCCGGCGTCCGGTAGCCTGGTCCAGGCGATTGCCGCCGCGCCGGGGATTGCCATCGGCCCGGCCCATATCCAGGTGCAACAGGCCATCGACTACCCGCTGCGCGGCGAGTCCACCGCCATCGAGCGCCAGCGCCTGCAGCAGGCCCTGGCCGATGTGCGTGGTGATATCGAAGGTCTGATCCAGCGCAGCAAGGCCAAGGCCATCCGCGAGATTTTCATCACCCACCAGGAAATGCTCGACGACCCGGAACTTACCGATGAAGTCGACACCCGCCTCAAGCAGGGTGAAAGTGCGGAAGCCGCGTGGATGACCGTGATCGAAGCCGCGGCCAAGCAGCAGGAATCCTTGCAGGACGCCTTGCTCGCTGAACGCGCCGCCGACTTGCGGGACATCGGTCGTCGGGTGCTGGCCCAATTGTGTGGCGTGGAAACCCCCGCCGAGCCTGAGCAGCCCTACATCCTGGTGATGGACGAAGTGGGCCCGTCGGACGTGGCGCGCCTCGACCCGGCCCGTGTGGCCGGCATCCTCACCGCCCGTGGCGGCGCCACCGCCCACAGCGCCATCGTCGCCCGGGCCCTGGGCATTCCGGCGCTGGTGGGCGCCGGCGCCGGCGTCTTGCTACTCAAGTCCGGCACGCCTCTGCTGCTCGATGGCCAGCGCGGTCGCCTGCATGTGGACGCCGACAGTGCCACCCTGCAACGGGCCGCCGAAGAACGTGACACCCGCGAGCAGCGCCTCAAGGCCGCCGCCGAGCAACGTCATCAGTTGGCCCACACCACCGACGGCCATCACGTCGAAGTCTTCGCCAACATCGGCGAAAGCTCCGGCGTCACCAGCGCTGTGGATAACGGTGCCGAAGGCATCGGCCTGCTGCGCACCGAGCTGATCTTCATGGCTCACCCGCAAGCCCCGGACGAAGCCACCCAGGAAGCCGAATACCGCCGTGTGCTGGATGGCCTGGCCGGTCGTCCGCTGGTGGTGCGCACCCTGGATGTCGGCGGCGACAAACCGCTGCCTTACTGGCCGATTGCCAAGGAAGAAAACCCCTTCCTCGGGGTGCGCGGCATCCGCCTGACCCTGCAACGCCCACAGATCATGGAAGCCCAGTTGCGCGCCTTGCTGCGTTCGGCCGACAACCGCCCGCTGCGCATCATGTTCCCCATGGTCGGTAGCGTGGATGAGTGGCGCCAGGCCCGGGACATGACCGAGCGCCTGCGCCAGGAAATCCCGGTAGCCGACTTGCAGCTGGGGATCATGATCGAAGTGCCGTCCGCTGCCTTGCTGGCGCCGGTGCTGGCCAAGGAAGTGGACTTCTTCAGCGTCGGCACCAATGACCTGACCCAATACACCCTGGCCATCGACCGCGGTCACCCGACCTTGTCGGCCCAGGCCGACGGCCTGCACCCGGCTGTGCTGCAACTGATCGACATCACCGTGCGCGCCGCCCATGCCCACGGCAAATGGGTCGGCGTTTGTGGCGAGCTGGCGGCCGATCCGCTGGCGGTGCCGGTGCTGGTCGGGCTGGGGGTGGATGAACTCAGCGTCTCCGGCCGCAGCATTGCCGAGGTCAAGGCGCGGATCCGCGAACTCAGCCTGGTCCAGGCGCAAACCCTTGCTCAACAGGCCCTGGCCGTCGGCAGCGCCGATGACGTGCGTGCCCTTGTGGAGGCCATGTAATGGCAACGATTCTTACCCTGACCCTGAACCCGGCGCTGGACCTCACCGTCCAGTTGGCGCGCCTGGAACCGGGCCAGGTCAACCGCAGCGAAGCCATGCTCACCCATGCCGCCGGCAAAGGCGTGAACGTGGCTCAGGTGCTGGCCGACCTCGGCCATCAACTGACGGTCAGCGGCTTTCTTGGCGAAGACAATCCCCAGGCGTTCGAGGCGTTATTTGCCCGCCGTGGTTTTGTCGACGCCTTTGTCCGCGTACCGGGTGACACCCGCAGCAACATCAAGCTGGCCGAGCATGACGGCCGTATCACCGACGTCAACGGCCCGGGCCCGCAGGTCAGCGAGGCGGCGCAGCAGGCACTGCTCGAACGCCTGGAGCAGATCGCCCCCGGGCACGACGCGGTGGTGGTGGCTGGCAGCCTGCCTCGGGGCGTCAGCCCGGAGTGGTTGCACGGGTTGCTACTGCGCCTGAAGAGCCTCGGTTTGAAAGTGGTCCTCGACACCAGCGGCGCCGCCTTGCGCGCCGGCCTGGCGGCGGGCCCCTGGCTGATCAAGCCGAACACCGAAGAACTGGCCGATGCCCTGGGCAGTCCGGTGCTGTCGTTGGCCGCCCAGGCCGAAGCTGCCCAGCGCTTGCACGCCCAGGGCGTCGAGCACGTGGTGATTTCCCATGGCGCCGACGGTGTGAACTGGTTCAGCACGGCACCGACATTGCAGGCGTTGCCGCCCAAGGTCACGGTGGCCAGCACCGTGGGCGCCGGCGACTCGTTGCTGGCCGGCATGCTCCACGGTTTGCTCAGTGGCCACAGCGCCGAACAGACCTTGCGCACCGCCACCGCCATCGCCGCCATGGCGGTGACCCAGATCGGTTTCGGCATCAGCGACGCCGCGCAACTGGCGCAGCTTGAGCAGGGGGTGCGTGTTCATCCCCTCACAGAACAATAAGAGGGTTGCTTATGAAGTTAGCCATTATTACCGCCTGCCCCAATGGCATGGTCACCAGCGTGCTTTGTGCCCGTTTGCTCGATGCTGCGGCCCAGCGCCAGGGCTGGAGCACCAGCGTTGAAGTGCATGACGATGCCCATCCCGAGCGCGAGTTGTCGGCAGGCACCATCGAAGCGGCCGAGTGGGTGCTGGTTGTCAGCACCGGGCCTGTGGATATGTCGCGGTTTGTCGGCAAGCGGGTCTATCAGAGCACGCCGTCCCAGGCCCTGCAGGATGTGGACGCGGTGCTGCGCCGTGGCGCCGAAGAAGCCCAGGTGTATGTCGCCGGTACAGCCGTTGCCGAACCCGTGACCGCGGCTGCGCAATCGGTACCGCGGTTGGTGGCGATCACCGCCTGCCCGACCGGGGTGGCCCACACCTTTATGGCCGCCGAAGCGTTGCAACAGGCGGCCAAACGCCTGGGTTACGACCTGCAGGTGGAAACCCAGGGCTCGGTGGGCGCCCGCAACCCCTTGAGCGCCGAGGCCATTGCCCAGGCGGACGTGGTGCTGCTGGCGGCGGACATTGAAGTCGCCACCGAGCGTTTTGCCGGCAAGAAGATTTACCGCTGTGGCACCGGGATCGCCCTCAAGCAAGCCGAGGCCACGCTGAACAAGGCCCTGGCTGAAGGTCAGCAGGAGTCGGCAGCCAGTGGCGGCCAGGCGCCGGCCAAGCAGGAAAAGACCGGGGCCTACAAGCATCTGCTCACCGGCGTGTCGTTCATGCTGCCGATGGTGGTGGCAGGCGGCCTGATGATTGCCTTGTCCTTCGTGTTCGGCATTACCGCGTTCAAGGAGCCGGGCACCTTGGCCGCGGCCCTGATGCAGATTGGTGGCGAAACCGCCTTCAAGCTGATGGTGCCGCTGTTGGCGGGCTACATCGCGTACTCCATCGCTGACCGTCCGGGCCTGGCGCCGGGGATGATTGGCGGCTTGCTGGCCAGCACCCTGGGTGCCGGTTTCATTGGCGGCATCGTGGCCGGGTTTATCGCCGGTTATGCGGCCAAGGCGATCAACAAATACGCACGCCTGCCGCAAAGCCTCGAGGCGCTGAAGCCGATTCTGATCATTCCGTTGTTGGCCAGCCTGTTCACCGGCCTGGTGATGATCTACGTGGTCGGCAAACCGGTGGCGGGCATGCTGGAAGCCTTGACCCACTTCCTCGACAGCATGGGCACCACCAACGCGATTCTGCTGGGCGTGCTGCTGGGCGGGATGATGTGCGTGGATTTGGGCGGGCCGATCAACAAGGCGGCCTATGCGTTCTCGGTAGGGCTGCTGGCCTCCCAGAGTTATGCACCGATGGCCGCGACCATGGCCGCGGGCATGGTGCCGCCCATTGGCCTGGGCATCGCCACCTTTATTGCCCGACGCAAATTTGCCCAGACCGAACGCGAAGCCGGTAAGGCCGCCCTGGTATTGGGCCTGTGCTTTATCTCCGAAGGCGCGATTCCGTTTGCCGCCAAAGACCCGTTGCGAGTGATCCCGGCGAGCATTGCCGGCGGCGCCCTGACCGGGGCTTTGTCGATGTACTTCGGCTGCAAACTGATGGCGCCCCATGGCGGCCTGTTTGTCATGCTGATCCCGAATGCCATCAACCATGCGTTGCTGTACCTGCTGGCGATTGTCGCGGGCAGCCTGCTCACTGCGGTGGTGTATGCGGTGGTGAAACGGCCTGAGGCGGTGGAGCTGGCCCTGCAACCCGCCTCTTCGTAGGAGCCGGCTTGCCGGCGCACAGGCCCTTGAGCCCTGCGCCGTTCCGGCCGACGCCTTCGCTGGCAAGCCAGCTCCTACGGAGGGTGCGGCACGATTGGGGTAGGAGCCGGCTTGCCGGCGAATAGGCCCTTGAGCCTTGTGCTGTTCAGGCGGGCGCCTTCGCTGGCAAGCCAGCTCCTACGGAGGGTGCAGCACGATTGGTGTAGGAGCCGGCTTGCCGGCGAATAGGCCCTTGAGGCTTGCGCTATTCAGGCAGGCGCCTTCGCTGGCAAGCCAGCTCCTACGGAGGGTGCCGCACGATTGGTGTAGGAGCCGGCTTGCCGGCGAAGCGTCTGACGCCTCAGTACACGTCCCGACGGTAGCGACCTTGTTCGATCAGGTGTTCCACCTGCGCGGCGCCCAGCACTTCGTTGAGCACTTGATCCACCCCTGACGCCATTCCCTGCAAACTGCCGCAGATGTAGATCGACGCGCCGTCTGCCAGCCAGGCTCGCAGCTCGTCGGCGGCGTCTCGCAGGCGGTCCTGCACGTAGATTTTCTCCGCCTGATCCCGGGAAAAGGCCAGGTCCAGGCGCTCCAGGTCGCCAGTTGTGCGCCATTCCTGCAGCTCGTCCCGGCAGTGGAAGTCATGCTCGGCATGGCGCTCGCCAAACAACAGCCAGTTGCGCTGCTGGCCCTCGGCGATACGGGCCTTGAGCAAGCTGCGCAAGCCTGCCAGCCCGGTGCCGTTGCCCAACAGGATCAGCGGGCAAGGTTCGGCCGGCAGATGGAAGCCGCTGTTGCGGCGAACCCGCAAGCTGATGGCCGAGCCCACAGGCGCGTGCTCGGTCAGCCAGCCGGAGCCGATGCCCAGGCTGCCGTCGGGATGACGTTCCTGCCGCACCAGCAACTCCAGTTGGCCGTCGCTGGCAATCGAGGCGATGGAGTATTCACGCAGGCTCAGAGGCACCAGGGCATCCACCAGGGCCTGGGCATGCAGGCCCACCAAGTGGCTGCGGTTTTCCGGGAGTTGGCGGCTGGTCAGGGCCTGGCTCAGGGTCTCCTGCAGGCCGTCGAGTTGCACTTTGCTGTCGCCGTCCAGGCCCAGGCCATTGAGGAAGAATTCCACCGCCCAGTCGCTGTTGCGCGGCATGACTTCCACCAAATCCCCGGCCAGCCAACTGGTGGGGGCGGGCGCGCTCAGGCCCAGCAGGTACACGCCGGAACCCTCGCTCTCGGGGTTGAGCAGTTCACGCCGGTCCAAGGTCCAGTTGGCGAAGGTCGGTGCCTGCCACAGGTCCACCGGCGCTTGCCCGGTCAGTTGCCCGAGCTGTTGCTGCCAATGGCGCAGGGCGTAAGTGTCGCCGCTGTCCACTTCGATGGGGGCGAACAGGGTGGTGCCGCCGTGGGCTGTCAGCCAGGCATGCAAGCGTTTGGCAAAGCCGCAGAAGTGCGGGTACTGGCGGTCGCCCAGGCCGAGCACGGCGTAATTGAGGCCGTCCAGGGGCAGTTCGCGGCCGAGGATCTTGCGCTCAAAGCCCCGGGCGCTGTCCGGTGCCTCGCCGTCGCCAAAAGTACTGACCACAAACAGGGCGTTTTTCGAGGTGCGCAGGTCGTCCTCGCTGAGGCTGGCCAGGGCTTGGACCTTGGTCGGCAGCCCCGCCGCCTGCAATTGCCCGGCGGTCTGCCAGGCCAGTTGTTCGGCAAAACCGCTCTGGCTGGCGAAGCCGATCAGCCACGCCGGAGCGTCGCCGGTGTGGGTTTCCAGGCCCTGGCGCGCGGCCTTGATCTGCTGCTTCTTGCGGCGTCGGTCGAGGTACAGCAACCAGCCAGTGATAAAGAACAGCGGCATGCACACCGAGGCCAGGGCCATGAGGATGCGTCCCACCAGGCCGAAGTAGCTGCCCACGTGCAGGGCATAGATGCTGGTGAGCAACTGCGCTTTGAAACTCTTGTCGGCGTAGCGGTCATGCTGCTTGATGACCCCGGTCGCCGGGTCCATCTGGATCTGGTTCAGGGCTCGCTCATGGGGCGAGGTCTTGAGCAGGTAGTAGACCGTGGCCGGCTGCCCGGCCACGGGTGGCATGCGGAAGTTGTAGGCGTTGAGGTCCTTGCCGGCGTTGCTGTAGAGGCTGCTCCACATGGCGTTGTAGTCGGCGACCGGGGCCGGCCCCTTGGGCGGTGGCGCGCCGCGTCCGCCGCGCTTGCGTTCGATCTGCGACGAGTCGGACAGCAGCTTGGTGACGCCGTTGCTGTACCACTCGTAGGACCAGGTCAGGCCGGTCAGCGCCGCCAGCAGGTAGAACACCAGGCACCAGGTGCCGGCCACGGCATGCAGGTCCCAGTTGAAGCCACGGCCTTTTTTCGCCGAGTCCAGGGTCAGCCAGGCGCGCCAACTGGCCACTTGGCGCGGCCAGCGCAGGTACAGCCCGGACAGGCAGAAAAAGATCAGGATCAGGGTGCAGGCGCCGGTGATCTGCCGGCCGCTGTCACCCATGGCCAGGAAACGGTGCAACTGCATCATCAGGCCGAAGAAGTCCTGGCCCACGGCATCGCCGAGGAATTCGCCGGTGTAGGGGTCGAAGTAACGCATCTGTCCACGGCGCTCGCCGGGCGGCGGGGTGAAGAACACCCGCGCGGCATGGCCGCTGTCGGTTTCCACCCAGAGCATGGACACGGTCTTGCCCTCGGCGGCCTCGACCTTGGCCACCAGTTCGGCCGGCGGCAATACTCCGGCGGGCTGCTTCTCGACTTGCAGCACCGAAGGGTTGATGACCCGCAGGATCTCGTCCTGGAAGGACATCATGGCCCCGGTGACGCCCATCAGCGCCAGCACCAGGCCGGCGCTGATACCGAAGAACCAGTGCAGCTGGAACAGGGTTTTTTTCAACACAAGAACCGCCTTGTACGTTCAAAAATAATCGGCACGGCGCGCATTATGCCGTGTGTGGTCGAGACTCATTCGTTTTTACGCAAAAACCCCACGCACCGAAGTGCGTGGGGCTTTGGCAGCGCCACTGAGCGTGTCTGCGCCTGCTTGAATGGCCAGGCGCAGCGGTTCGCGATCAGAAGTGGAAGTTGGCGCTCATCAGTGCAGTACGGCCCGCGGCAACGTGTGCGTAGTGGGTCTGGAACACCTGGTCGAAGTAACGCTTGTCGGTCAGGTTCTGCACGTTGAGTTGCAGGTCGACGTTCTTGCTCAGCTTGTAGGACGCCATGGCGTCGTAGCGCCAGTAGGACGGAATCTCCACCGAGTTGGCGATGTTGCCGAACTGCGAATCGACGAAGGTGGCGCCGGCACCGATGGTCAGCTTCTCGGGCACCACGTCATAGGTGGACCAGAAGGTGAAGTTGTTCCGTGGTGTGCTCGGCGTATGGTTGCCCTCGTCCGCCGCCAGGGTGGTCTTGACCACTTCGCTTTCCATGTAGGTGTAGCCGCCGTAGACCTTCCAGTTGCGGGTCAGCTTGCCGCTGTAGGTCAGTTCCACGCCGTTGACTTGCTGCTCGCCGTCCAGCACCTGGGTGGTGCCGCCGTCCGGGTCGTCGATCCGCGCGTTGGTTTTCTCGGTGCGGAACAGCGCTGCGGTCAAGGACAGGTCATCGCCGAAGAAGTCCCATTTGGTGCCCACTTCGTAGTTGCGGTTCTTTTCCGGTTCCAGGCTGGTGTTGGCGGCGGTCAACTCAAGGCTGCCGTTACCGCTGGTTTCGCCGGCCGGGTTGCTGGAGGTCGAATAGGCGGCATACACACTGCCGTTGGGCAGCGGTTTATAGACCAGGCCAATCTGGTAGTTCCACAGCTGCGAGCTGTTCTCCCGGGAGAAGTCGCCGATCGGTGCGCGGGTGGCATAGCCGCTGGAGCGGGTCTGGTAATCGTCGAAACGCAGGCCGAGGTTCAACGACCATTGTTCGTCGAATTTCAGGGTGTCGAAGACGTACGCCGCGGCGGTCTTGGTGTCGGTGTCGGTGAACGCACGGCTGTCCTTGATGGTGCCGTTCCAGGCATCGCCCGGCGACGGGTTGTTCAGGCTGGTGCAGTCGCCGTTGGCAATCAATGCGGCGTTACAGGTGCTACCGCTGACCGCCGACGTGACGTCGTAGGCGCGGTTGTGAGTGTCCTGGTAGGAGAACTCGATGCCGGTCACCAGGCTGTGCTCGATGAAGCCGGTGTCGAACTTGGCGCTCAGGTCGGTCTGGTTGGACCAGCCCTTGGAGGTCGAGTTACGGCTTTTCGGGCTGCGGTACACGGTGCCATTGGCCACGTTGCCACGGCTGTCGTCAGGGTTGGTGACGATGTAGTCCAGGGTCGAACGGGACAGGCGGAAGCTGTTGGACAGGGTCAGGCTGTCATTCAGGTCGTGTTCGATCTTGAAGGTGCCGCTGTCGCTGGTGGTCTTGCGGTAGTCGCGGCTGGTCAAACCGTAGAAGTTGTCTTTATCGACGTTGGCCGGCTTGTCGACGTTGTACTTGCTGCGGTTGGTGCTGCGGGTCAGCGGGATGCCGTAGTCGGGCAGGTCGTCGGTGCTCAGGTGGTAGTAACCCACAGTGACCCGGGTGTCGGTGCCCAGGCCGAAGGCGAACGAGGGTGCGACGCCCCAGCGGCTGACTTCCACGGCATCGCGACCGGCGACATTGGCTTCGTGCTTCATCAGGTTCAAGCGCACGGCCGAGGTGTCGGTCATTTGCTGGTTCAGGTCCAGGGTGGTGCGCTTGGTCTGATCGGAGCCCCAAGTGAACCCGCCGTTGTACGAGTTGCCCAGCTTGGCGGTCTTGGAGATCAGGTTCAGGCTGCCACCGGTGGAGCCAGCACCGGTAAAGGCCGAGCCTGGGCCCTTGCTGACTTCGATGGATTCGACGTTGAAGATTTCCCGGCCTTGGGACGCGGGGTCGCGCATGCCGTCGATGAACACATCGCTTTCGGCGTTGAAGCCGCGAATGATCGGTCGGTCGCCGGCGGGGTTACCGCCTTCGCCGGCACCAAAGGTGATGCCCGGGGTGGTGCGCAAGGCGTCGACCAGGTTGGTGGCACCAGTGTCGCGCATGACTTGCTGAGGAATGACCGTGACGCTTTTCGGCGTTTCACGCAGGGGCGCGGTGTATTTCTTGGAGGCGGAGTTGTCGCTCTTGTAGGACGTCTCGTCCTGTTCGCCCACCACGCTGGTGGCGTCCAGGGAAATGGCATTGCTCGACGGCTTCTGATCCGTCTCTTCAGCGGCCTGGGCCAAGTGGGCCGCGGAGCCTGCCGTCAGTGCCACGCCAATTGCAGACGCAAGCAAGCGCGGTGAACTGACGGCAGAAAGTGGTGTTTGGCGTGACATGTGATTCCCCTCCCCAAGGATTTGAGGCCGCGGAATATAGGAGAAACAAGTATCGGTATCAATTGAGAAATGTTTACATTCGCATTGAATTTACATTCTTTACACTTTTCCTTTACGGTTTTTACGAACTCGTTCGTCTGGTGGGTTTTACAGCGTCAATAAGAATCAATATCATCGGCGATCCTTTGTCTTCAGGTACCTTGCCATGCTGCTGCACATCCCTGGCGTGTTCACTCGAGAGGAGGTGCTGCGCATTCGCGAAGCCCTGGAGCAGGCGGACTGGGCGGACGGCAAGATCACCGCCGGCTATCAGTCGGCCAAGGCCAAGCACAACCTGCAATTGCCCGAGGGGCATCCGCTGGCCGTTGAAATCGGCACGGCGATGCTTGAGCGTTTGTGGAAGCACCCGCTGTTCATGTCCGCGGCGTTGCCGCACAAGGTGTTTCCGCCGCTGCTCAACTGCTACACCGCCGGTGGCAGCTTTGACTTTCATATCGACAACGCCGTGCGCCAGCCTAAGGGCAGCGCGGAGCGGGTACGCACCGACCTGTCCTCGACCCTGTTCTTCAGTGACCCAGAGGACTACGACGGCGGTGAACTGGAGATCCAGGACACCTTCGGCCTGCAGCGGGTCAAGCTGCCGGCGGGGGACTTGGTGCTGTACCCGGGTACCAGCCTGCACAAGGTCAACCCGGTCACCCGGGGCGCCCGTTATGCCTCGTTCTTCTGGACCCAGAGCCTGGTGCGCGAAGACAGCCAGCGCGCCTTGCTGTTCGAGATGGACGGTGCGATCCAGGCCTTGACCCAGGACATGCCTGACCATCCTTCGCTGATTCGCCTGACCGGCACCTACCACAACCTGCTGCGTCGCTGGGCCGAGGTGTAACCGTGAGCTATCAACTGCGCCGCGAGGAAGTCCTCGACGGCGAGCAACTGCGCGCCATGCTCGAACACAGTCCGGCCCGTGCCGCCCAGGCGGTGCTCGCTGCCGCCAAGCAAGGCGTGCTGGAAGCCCAGGCCCTGCTCGGGCAGATCCTTCTCGACGGCCACGGTATTCAGCAGGACCAGGCCCTGGCGCGGGTCTGGTTCGAGATTGCCGCCCGGCGCGGGCACCTGATGGCGCGCAACATGCTGGGCCGCTGCTTGGAGCATGGCTGGGGCGGCGCTGCCGATGCTGTTGCGGCCGCCGAAGCGTATCGCCAAGCGGCCGACGCCGACCTGGATTGGGGGCTGTACAACTACGCCAACCTGCTGGCCACCGGTCGTGGTGTGGCCGAAAACCACGCCTTGGCCTTGGTTTGCTACCGTCGCGCGGCGGAGTTGGGGCATGCCAAGTCCATGAACCTGTTGGGGCGTTATCTGGAGGAGGGGCTGGTGTGCCAGGCCGACCCGCTGGCGGCTCGGGATTGGTACCGGCGCTCGGCCGAAGGCGGCGACTTTCGCGGGCAGTTCAGCTACGCCGCGGTGCTGGCTGCCAACGGGCGCATCGAAGACGCCCTCCACTGGCTGCACCAGGCCCTGGCCGGTGGCAACCTGAACTTCCTCCGCGTGGCCCGAGGTGCCTTGTTGCAGGCACAGCAGCCGCAGATCCGCGCCTTGGCCCTGGCCTATCACCAGCGAGCCGCAGCCCTGGGAGACGAACGGGACGCCGAGTGCCTGGCTGCGTTGGCTTAAATCACCCGGATTCAAACCCCATCGTTTTCAATCATCGACGCCACACCCGGCCAGAAACGAAAAAGCCCATGACCGGTCATGGGCTTTCTCTTGCAGCTTGCCGCTTAACGCTTGCCGCTGCGTTTAAACATAAAACGATTTCAGCGGCGGGAAGCCGTTGAACTCAACTGCGCTGTAGCTGGTGGTGTAGGCACCGGTGGACAGCCAGTACAGGCGGTCGCCGATGGCCAGGTTCAGGGGCAGGCCGTACTTGTAGTTCTCGTACATGATGTCGGCGCTGTCGCAGGTTGGGCCGGCGATCACCACTTCTTCCATCTCGCCTTTCTTCTCGGTCCAGATCGGGAACTTGATGGCTTCGTCCATGGTTTCGATCAGGCCGGAGAACTTGCCCACATCCGTGTACACCCAGCGCTCGACGGCGGTACGGGATTTACGCGCCACCAGCACCACTTCGCTGACCAGGATGCCGGCGTTGGCGATCAACGAACGGCCCGGCTCCAGGATGATTTCCGGCAGTTCGTCGCCGAAGTCTTCCTTGAGGAAGCGGATGATTTCTTCCGCGTAGGTTTCCAGGCTGTTGGTGCGGGTGATGTAGTTGGCCGGGAAGCCGCCACCCATGTTGATCAGCTTGAGGTGGATGCCGTCTTCTTCCTTCAGGCGTTCGAAGATCACTTTGACCTTGGCGATCGCGGCGTCCCATACGCTGATGTCGCGCTGTTGCGAACCGACGTGGAAGGAGATGCCGTAAGGCACCAGGCCCAGGTCGCGAGCGAGGATCAGCAGGTCCATGGCCATGTCGGTCTGGCAGCCGAATTTACGCGACAGAGGCCAGTCAGCCGTGGTCGAGCCTTCGGTGAGGATACGCACGTAGATTTTCGAGCCCGGTGCGGCCTTGGCGATGTTGCGCAGGTCGGCTTCGGAGTCGGTGGAGAACAGGCGCACGCCCTTCTCGTAGAAGTAGCGGATGTCCTTGGACTTCTTGATGGTGTTGCCGTAGCTGATGCGGTCGGCGCTGACGCCGCGGTCCAGGACCTTGTCCAGCTCGTAGATCGAGGCGATGTCGAAACTCGACCCCTTGTCCTTGAGCAGGTCAATGATCTCGACGGCCGGGTTGGCCTTGACGGCGTAGTAGACCTTAGCGAATTCGAAGCCTGCACGCAGGTCATCGTAGGCCTGGCTGATCATCGCGGTGTCGATCACCACAAATGGGGTTTCTTGCTTGTCGGCGAAAGCCTTCATTTTTTGAAAGGTTTCGCGCGCGAAATAATCTTCGACGTTAATCGACATGCTTGGGAGCTCCTACTGGCAAACGTTAGTAATCAATGGGTGCGAGGGTGTGTCATCAATGAGTTCGCTGCCGTGAACTCATTGATGACACACCCTTCTGAACGTCCTCCGTATCCCCACTTTGGTTCGCCTACTTCCCAAGGCATGTCGCCGAAAGCAAAAAGGTCAACCTGGCGCTGCGCCGCGGGTGACCTTGCTGTCTCGTCGTCAGTACTTGAGCCGGATGGATCGTTTCCAGCATGGACGTTCGGCGCGAACTTTAGGGCGTGAGGGGTTTGAGATCAACAAAAAATGTCGCGTTTTTGCACGCTTCCGTCGTGTGGTCCCAGTCAGCTACTTATGTAACCGACAGGTGTGACGAATTGATGTTCCCCAGATGAGAGCATTGAGGGGAAATGGCGTCAGGCTGATCGCCGGCAAGCCGGCTCCTACATAGGCCTGTAGGAGCGGCTTGCCGGCGATTGGGTCTATCAGGCCAGCGCCGTCTCGGCCGGCGAGACGATGCTGGTCTTGGCCCCGCGAGAGCGGCCCGAACTCAGGTACGCCGCGATCGATTCCTGGGTCACCTCGCCAAGGAATACCCGCTCCGCATCCATCACTGGCAACCACGAACGGTTGAACTCGTACATGCGCGACAGAAGAATCCGCAGGTGTTCGTCGTAGGCGGCCGTGGCGTTGAACTCTCGCAGGTACTGGGCGCAGGTCCCGGTCTGACGGTGCAGGTCGCGACGACGCACGTAGCCCAGGGCCTTGTTCTCGGCACAGGTCACCACCACGTAGCGGCGGTCGTGTTCGTCCATCAGTTCCAGGGCATCGGCCACTGGGGTTTCCGGGCTCACCGACGGTGCGTTGTCTGCAGCGTCTTCGGCCTTCACCAGCAGCAAGCGTTTGAGGGTGCTGTCCTGGCCGACGAAGTTGCTGACGAAATCATCCGCCGGGTGGGCGAGCAAGGTGTCCGGGTGGTCGATCTGCAGCAGCTTGCCGGCGCGGAAGATGGCGATCTTGTCGCCGAGCTTGATGGCTTCGTCGATGTCGTGGCTGACCATGATCACGGTCTTGTTCAGGGCCCGTTGCATCTCGAAGAATTCGTTCTGGATCATCTCGCGGTTGATCGGGTCGACCGCACCAAAGGGTTCATCCATCAGCAGCAGCGGCGCATCTGCCGCCAGGGCGCGAATCACCCCGATCCGTTGCTGCTGGCCACCGGACAGTTCCCGCGGGTAACGGTGCAGGTACTGCTTGGGCTCCAGCTTGATCATGCTCATCAGCTCGCGGGCGCGGTCGTGGCATTTCTGCTTGTCCCAGCCGAGCAGCTTGGGCACCACCACGATGTTTTCCTCGATGGTCATGTTCGGGAACAGACCGATCTGCTGGATCACATAGCCGATGTTGCGGCGCAGGGTCACTTCGTCGAGGTCGGTGGTGTCTTCGCCGTTGATCAGGATCTTGCCCGAGGTGGGCTTGATCAGGCGGTTGATCATTTTCAGCGTGGTGCTTTTGCCACAGCCCGAGGGGCCGAGGAATACGCAAATTTCGCCTTCATTGACGGTCAGGCTTACGGAATCAACGGCGGTGATGGTCTTGCCGTTGCTTTGGAAGGTCTTGGTCAGGTTTTGAAGTTCGATCATTTGAGCAGTCCTTTTGGAGTCAGCGTGCGTTGCAGCCATTGCAGAAGCAGGTCGGCGAAGATGGCCAGGAGACTGACCAGCACGGCGCCGACAATCAGCATCGACATGTCGCTGCGGCTGATGGAAGCAAGAATAAGTACGCCCAGGCCGCCGGCGCCGATGGTGGCGGCGATGGTCATTACGCCGATGTTCATCACCACGGCGGTGCGCACCCCGGCCAGGATCACCGGCACGGCGATCGGCAGTTCGACCATGCGCAGGCGCTGGCCAAAGGTCATGCCAATGCCCCGGGCAGCTTCACGAATGCCCGGTTCCACACCGGTGAGCGCCAGGTAGGTGTTGCGCATGATCGGCAGCAGGGAATAGAGAAACACCGCGGTGATCGCCGGCAGTGGGCCCAGGCCCTGGCCGAACTTGGAGTAGAACGGCAGCAGCAGGCCGAACAGGGCAATGGACGGGATGGTCAGCAGCACCGTGGCGCTGGCTTGCAGGGGGCCGGCCAGGGTGGGGAAGCGGGTCATCAGGATGCCCAGGGGCACGCCGAAGACAATCGCCAGGGTCACGGCGATGCCCACCAGGGTGATGTGTTGCCAGGTCAGTTGCAGCACTTGCTGCCAATCGAGATGGGAAAAGGCATTCAAGAATTCCATGACGTTTCCTCCCTCAGTTCAGTGGATGCTGGCGCAGAAAATCCGCGGCCACGGCGGACGGGCTTTGGTGGTCGACATCGACCCGGGCATTGAGCTGGCGCATTGTCTCGTCGTCGAACAATTCGGCCAGGGGCTTGAGGTCGGCGGCCAGTTGCGGGTGGGCGTCGAGGAAGGCCTGGCGGATCACCGGCGCAGCGGTGTAGTCCGGGAAGTAGTGCAAGTCGTCTTCCAGCAGCTTCAGCTTGAAGGCGTTGAGGCGCCCGTCGGTGGTGTAGACCAGGCCGGCGAACACCTGGCCATTACGCAGGGCGGTGTAGACCAGGCCGGCATCCATCTGGCGGATGTTGTTGCGGGTTAGGTTCATGCCATACAGCTTGACCATGCCCTCCAGGCCGTCGGAGCGGTTGGCGAACTCGGTGTCCAGGGCCACCAAGTGGTTGTCCTTGGATTCGGCGTCCAGGACTTTTTTCAGGTCGCTGACGCTGTTGATCTGCGGGTACGCCTGGGCGACTTTTTCCGGCAGGGCCAGGGCGTAGGTGTTGCTGAATTTCGACGGCGTCAGCCAGACCAGCCCTTGCTTGGCATCGAGCTCTTTGACCCGGGCATAGGATTGCTCGCTGTCGAGCTTTTCGGTGACGTGGTTATAGGCCACCAGGGACACCCCGGTGTATTCCCAGAGCAGGTCCAGCTGCCCGCTTTCATGGGCGCTGCGGGCCAGGTTGCTGCCCAGGCCGCCGGTGATGCGGGTGTCGTAGCCTTTGCTGCGCAGGTATTGGGAGGTGATTTCAGCCAGTAGGGTCTGTTCGGTGAATACCCGGGCGCCAATGCGCACCAGGGGTTTTTCAGCGGCTTGGGCGGCTCCGGCCAGCAGCAGGACGCAGCCCATGATCATCGCTAATGTCTTCATATCGATTCCTTTGCTCAGTCCAGGCTCAAGAGGCGCGCAGGCCACGTTCCAGCCAGAGGCGGCTGGCCAGGGTCACCAGGCCATCCAGGAGCAAGGCCAGCAGGGCGGTGCAGGCCGCGCCGAGCAGCAGTTGCGGCTGATTGTTCAGGGCGATGCCGGGGAAGATCAGGCTGCCCAGGCTGTTGGCGCCGATCAGGAACGCCAGGGGCGCGGTGCCGACGTTGATCGCCAGGGCGACGCGGACCCCACCGATGATGATCGGCACGGCGTTGGGCAACTCGACTTTCCACAGCACTTGGCGCGGGGTCATGCCGATGCCGACGGCGGCTTCCTTGAGGGAGCCCTGGACGTTTTTCAGGCCTTCGTAGGTGTTGCGCACGATGGGCAACAAGGAGGCGAGGAACAGGGCGAAGATGGCCGGGCCAGCGCCGATGCCGAGAATCCCCAGGGCGATGGCCAGCACGGCCAGGGGGGGAATGGTGTTGCCGATGTTGAAGATCTGCATGAAGCGCTCGGCCCGCCCGACCATGTTCGGTCGGCTGAGGAAGATGCCGGCGGGGACCCCCACCACCAGGGCGGCGAACATTGAAGCGAGTACCAGGTACAGATGGGCTTGCAGGTAGAACAACAGATCGTCGCGGTAGTGTTCGATCGTATTGATGCCGATCCAATGGACCAGCAGGGCCAGGAGGGCGATTACCGCCACGCCTCCTATCAGCCCTTTGCCATAGCGAATAGCCACAGGCGGACTCCTTTATATCGGTCGGCGCGCACTTTTCCGTGTGACAAGGCCATGCCTGGCTGCCGGAAAAATGAGCGCGAGAAGCAGCTCGTGGAGGCCGGCTAAGCGGCGTGTACACGGGCCATAAGCGCGGCTCGACGAGGCTAAGTGGCTGATATTTCAGCCGCCTGGCGCCGAGCCGTAACAGGGGAGTGGACGCCCCGGCGTTTCAAAAGGTTCCCTCAATGACAGTATTTAGCCATCGTCCGAGTGCTCAACGGTTCGGTTCTGGGTTCAATTTGGGCTATAATCTGCGCCCTTTTTTTGAATCACCTGCCAGGCGATTTCCCATGACCAAACAGGCCGCCGAAGTCGCGAAACGCCGCACTTTCGCCATTATTTCCCACCCGGATGCGGGTAAGACCACCATCACCGAGAAGCTCTTGCTGATGGGTAAGGCTATTTCTGTGGCGGGTACGGTGAAGTCCCGTAAATCCGATCGCCATGCCACCTCCGACTGGATGGAGATGGAGAAGCAGCGGGGTATCTCGATTACCACGTCGGTCATGCAGTTCCCCTATCGCGAACACATGATCAACCTGCTGGACACTCCGGGCCACGAAGACTTCTCGGAAGACACCTATCGCACCCTGACCGCCGTGGACTCGGCGCTGATGGTGCTCGACGGCGGTAAGGGCGTTGAGCCACGGACCATCGCCCTGATGGACGTTTGCCGTCTGCGGGACACGCCGATCGTCAGCTTCATCAACAAACTCGACCGCGATATCCGCGACCCGATCGAACTGCTCGACGAAATCGAAGCGGTATTGAAGATCAAGGCGGCGCCGATCACCTGGCCGATCGGCTGCTACCGCGACTTCAAAGGGGTCTACCACCTCTCGGGCGACTACATCATTGTCTACACCGCCGGTCATGGTCATGAGCGGACCGAGGTGAAGATCATCGAGAAGCTCGACTCCGACGAAGCCCGCGCCCACCTGGGTGACGAGTACGAGCGTTTTATCGAACAGCTGGAACTGGTGCAGGGCGCCTGTCACGAATTCAATCAACAGGAATTCATGGACGGCCAACTGACCCCGGTGTTCTTCGGTACTGCCCTGGGCAACTTCGGTGTGGACCACGTGCTGGATGCCGTTGTGGACTGGGCGCCGCTGCCGCTGCCCCGCGTGGCCAACGAGCGCACCGTGGAGCCCGAGGAAGAGAAGTTCTCGGGTTTTGTGTTCAAGATCCAGGCGAACATGGACCCCAAGCACCGCGACCGTATCGCCTTTATGCGCATCTGTTCGGGCAAGTACGACAAGGGCATGAAAATGCGCCACGTACGTACCGGCAAGGACGTGCGCATCGGTGACGCCCTGACGTTCTTCTCTTCCGAGCGTGAACAGCTGGAAGAGGCGTACGCCGGCGACATCATCGGCCTGCACAACCACGGCACCATCCAGATCGGCGACACCTTCACCGAAGGTGAAGTGCTGGGCTTCACCGGTATTCCGCACTTCGCCCCGGAACTGTTCCGCCGCGTGCGCCTGAAGGACCCGCTGAAATCCAAGCAACTGCGCCAGGGCCTGCAACAGCTGGCCGAAGAGGGGGCGACCCAGGTGTTCTTCCCCGAGCGCAGCAACGACATCATTCTCGGCGCCGTCGGTGTGCTGCAGTTCGATGTGGTGGCCAGCCGCTTGAAAGAGGAATACAAGGTCGAGTGCTCCTACGAGCCGATCACCGTGTACTCCGCCCGCTGGATCGAGTGCAGCGATAAGAAGAAGCTGGAAGAGTTTTCCAACAAGGCTGTGGAAAACCTCGCGTTGGACGGCGGCGGTCACCTGACCTACCTGGCCCCGACCCGGGTCAACCTGGCACTGATGGAAGAGCGCTGGCCGGACGTGAAATTCCGTGCCACCCGCGAACACCACTAAGCGGTCCCGCAACACCCAAAACCCCGCCGTGCGAACGGCGGGGTTTTTTATTGCCCATCGCCGGCAAGCCGAACCGCGCCCTGTGTAGGCGCTGGCTTGCCAGTGGTCACGCCAGATCACGCTCCACAAAAACCGAGCCCCAGCCCGGATTTTGCAGCGCGCCCATCGCCGGCAAGCCGGCTCCTAAAGGGCGTCGCGAGGTTAGGCGACGAATTGCTCGGCGTAATGGCAGGCCACTTGGCGGTGGTCCAGGGAACGCAAGGCCGGTTCTTCGGTGCTGCAACGTTCTGTCGCATAGGGGCAGCGTTTGTGGAAGGCGCAGCCGGACGGCGGGTTCAGCGGGTTGGGCAGTTCGCCGACGATCTTGATCTTCGGCTTGTCCGGGTCTGGGTGGATGGTCGGCGTGGCCGACAGCAGCGCCTGGGTATAGGGATGCAGCGGACGGCTGTAGATGTCTTCCTTGGGCCCCATTTCCACCGGGCGCCCGAGGTACATCACCATCACGTGGTCGGCCACGTGACGCACCACTGCCAGGTTGTGGGAGATGAACACGTAGGCGGTGTTGAACTCCTGCTGCAGGTCCATGAACAGGTTGAGCACCTGGGCCTGGATCGACACGTCCAGGGCCGAGGTCGGCTCATCCGCCACCAGCACTTTGGGTTGCAGCATCATGGCCCGGGCCAGGGCGATGCGCTGGCGCTGCCCGCCGGAAAACATGTGCGGGTAGCGCTGGTAATGCTCAGGGCGCAGGCCCACCTGTTTCATCATCGCCTGGACCCTTTCCCGGCGTTCAGCCGCCGACAACGAGGTGTTGATCAGCAGCGGCTCGGCCAACTGGTCGCCAATCTTCTGCCGGGGATTGAGGGAGGCATAGGGGCTCTGGAACACCATCTGCACGTCTTTGCGCAGTTGCTTGCGCTGGGCCTTGTTGGCCCCGGCCACTTCCTGGCCGGCAATTTTCAGGGAGCCGGAAGACGGCTCCTCGATCAGCGTCAGGGCCCGGGCCAGGGTGGATTTGCCGCAGCCGGACTCGCCGACCACGGCCAGGGTCTTGCCGGCCTCCAGTTCGAACGACACACCGTTGAGGGCGCGCACCAGGGCGGTGCCCTTGAACAGGCCACGGGAGACTTCGTAATGCCGGGTCAGGTCGCGGGCAGTAAGAACGACGGCCATTACGCCACCTCCTGGTTCAGCGGGTAGAAGCAGCGCACCAGGCTGGCGGCTTGCGGGTCGAGGCTTGGGCGTTGGCTGCGGCAGTTGTCCTGCACATAGGGGCAGCGGGGTGATAGCAGGCAACCCTGGGGCCGGTCGTAACGGCCGGGAACGATGCCCGGCAGTGTGGACAGGCGCGCCGCGCCCAGGCTGTGTTCTGGAATCGCCGCCAGCAGCGCTTCGCTGTAGGGGTGGGCGGGAATTTCGAACAGCTGCGGCACCTGGCCGACTTCCACGGCTTGACCGGCGTACATCACGCAGACCCGCTGGGCGGTTTCCGCCACGACGGCGAGGTCGTGGGTGATCAGCACCAGGCCCATGTTCTGCTCTCGCTGCAGGTTGAGCAGCAGCTCCATGATCTGCGCCTGGATGGTCACGTCCAGGGCGGTGGTGGGTTCATCGGCGATCAGCAGTTTCGGCTCGCCGGCAATCGCCATGGCAATCGCCACGCGCTGGCTCATGCCGCCGGACAGTTGGTGCGGGTAGGCGTCCATGCGGCTGGCGGCGCCAGGGATCTCGACTTTTTCCAGCAGTTCGATGGCGCGCTTGCGGGCGGCCTTGCTCGACATCTTCAGGTGCAGGCGCAGCACCTCCTCGATCTGGAAGCCCACGGTGTAGCTCGGGTTCAGTGCGGTCATCGGGTCCTGGAAAACCATCGCCAGGTCCTTGCCGATGATCTGCCGACGCTGCCGGGCACTGAGCTTGAGCATGTCCTTGCCGTCGAAGTTGAGGGCGTCGGCGGTGACGATGCCGGGGTGCTCGATCAGGCCCATCAGCGCCATCATGGTCACGGATTTACCGGAGCCGGACTCGCCGACGATCGCCAGCACTTCACCCTTGTCCACCTTCAGGTCCAGGCCATCGACCACAGGCACGGCCTTGGCATCCCCGAAGCGCACATTGAGATTCTTGATTTCTAGCAGTGACATGGGAATCTCCTCAGGCGGCGTTCTTGAGTTTCGGGTCCAGCGCATCGCGCAGGCCGTCGCCCATCAGGTTGATTGCCAGCACGCTGAGCAAAATGGTGAGTCCGGGCAGGCTCACGACCCACCAGGCGCGTTCGATGTAGTCCCGGGCCGAGGCCAGCATGGTGCCCCACTCGGGCGTGGGCGGTTGCACGCCCAGGCCGAGGAAGCCCAGGGCCGCGGCGTCGAGAATCGCCGAGGAGAAACTCAGGGTGGCCTGGACGATCAGCGGCGCCATGCAGTTGGGCAGCACAGTGATGAACATCAGGCGTGGCAGGCTGGCACCGGCCAGGCGGGCGGCCGTCACGTAGTCGCGGTTGATCTCGCCCATCACTGCGGCGCGGGTCAGGCGCACGTAGGACGGCAAAGACACCACGGCAATGGCGATCACGGTGTTGATCAGGCCTGGGCCGAGGATGGCGACAATCGCCACGGCCAGCAGCAGGGACGGCAGGGCCAGCATGATGTCCATCAAGCGCATGATGGTCGGGCCCAGCAGCCGCGGGAAGAACCCGGCGAACAGGCCGAGGAGGATCCCCGGGATCAGTGACATGACTACCGACGACAAGCCGATCAGCAGCGACAGGCGTGAACCCTGGATCAGCCGTGACAGCAGGTCGCGGCCCAGTTCATCGGTGCCTAGCAGGAACTGCATCTGCCCGCCTTCGAGCCAGGCCGGCGGCGTCAGCAGGAAGTCGCGGTATTGCTCGCTGGGGTCATGGGGCGATACCCATGGCGCGAAAATCGCGCAAAAAATCACCAGCAACATAAACAGCAGGCCGGCCACGGCGCCCTTGTTACGGGAAAACGCATGCCAGAATTCTTTGTAAACCGAGGGGTAGAGCAGGCTTTGATCGACTGCTACCGAAGGCGTGGGTGTGCTCATGGTCTTGATCTCAGCGCTGATGACGGATGCGTGGGTTGGCAAAGCCGTAGAGGATGTCCACCACGAAGTTGACCAGGATCACCAGGCAGGCGATCAGCAGGATGCCGTTCTGTACCACCGGGTAATCCCGGGCGCCGATGGCTTCGATCAGCCATTTGCCGATGCCGGGCCAGGAGAAGATGGTTTCGGTCAGCACGGCGCCGGCCAGCAGGGTGCCGACTTGCAGGCCGACCACCGTCAGCACCGGAATCAGCGCGTTGCGCAGGCCGTGGACGAACACCACCCGGGCCGGCGACATGCCTTTGGCGCGGGCGGTGCGGATGTAGTCTTCACGCAGCACTTCGAGCATCGACGAGCGGGTCATGCGGGCGATCACCGCCAGGGGAATGGTGCCCAGGACGATGGCCGGCAGGATCAGGTGATGCAGGGCGTCGAGGAAGGCGCCGGGCTCGTCGGCGAGCAGGGTGTCGATCAGCATGAAACCGGTCTTGGGCTCGATGTCATAAAGCAGGTCGATGCGACCGGAGACGGGGGTCCAGCCCAGGCTGACGGAGAAGAACATGATCAGGATCAGGCCCCACCAGAAGATCGGCATCGAGTACCCGGTCAGGGAGATGCCCATCACCCCATGGTCGAACAGCGACCCGCGCTTCAAGGCGGCGATGACCCCGGCCAGCAGCCCGAGGATCCCGGCAAACAGCAGGGCGGCCATGGACAGTTCCAGGGTCGCGGGGAACAGCGAGGTGAACTCGCTCCACACACTGGTGCGGGTACGCAGGGATTCCCCCAGGTCGCCCTGGGCCAGCTTGCCGATATAGTCCAGGTACTGGGCGTACAACGGCTTGTTCAGGCCAAGACGCTCCATGGCCTGGGCGTGCATCTCGGGGTCGACCCGACGCTCGCCCATCATGACTTCCACGGGGTCGCCGGGAATCATGCGAATCAGGGCAAAGGTCAGCAAAGTGATGCCGAAGAATGTGGGGATCAGCAACCCCACACGGCGGGCAATAAAACTAAACATCGTTGGGTGTACCTCATCAGCCGGTTAGGCGTGCCCGTGGTCGTTGGGGTCAACGGCAACGGGCGTTTCTTATCACTTCACTTGTGTGGTCGCGAAGTTGTTCGTGGTCAGGGGGCTCATGTGGTAGCCCTCGACGTTCTTGCGCATGGCCGTGAATAACTTCGGGTAGGCCATGGGAATCCAGGGTTGATCCTGGTCAAAAACCACCTGGGCTTGTTCATAGAGCGCAGCCCGTGCGGCCGGTTCAGTGCCCGTGCGGGCTTTGTCGATCAAGTCCTGGAACGCCTGATTGCACCAGCGGGCGTAGTTTTCGCCGTTTTTCGCCGCTTCACAACTCAGGTTAGGCGTGAGGAAGTTGTCTGGGTCGCCGTTGTCGCCGGCCCAACCGGCGGACACCATATCGTGCTCGCCATTTTTTGCACGCTTGAGCATCTCGCCCCACTCCATGACCCGGATGTCCAGCTTGAGGCCGATCTTCGCCAGGTCGGCCTGCATCATCTGTGCCCCCAGCAACGGATTGGGGTTGGTCGGCCCGCCGCCGTTACGGGTAAACAGGGTCAAGACCGTGCCGGGTGGCACCTGGGCTTGCTTGAGCAGGGCGCGGGCCTTGTCCAGGTCCCGGGGCGGGTTCTTCAGGGCATTGTTGAAGCCTAGCAGGGTCGGCGGGTAAGGCCCGGTGCCGATCACTGCGGAGTCCGGGCCATACAGGCTGCTGATGTAGGCCTCTTTGTCGAAGGCGATGTTGATCGCCTTGCGCACCCGCACGTCACTCATGAACGGCCGGGTGGTGTTCATGGCGATGTAGCCGGTGGTCATGGCCGCCATTTCATCGACCTTGAGGTTGGGGTCGGCCTTGATGCCGGCAATGTCATCGGGCTTGGGGTAGAGGGCGATCTGGCATTCGTTGGCCTTGAGTTTCTGCATGCGCACGTTGTTGTCGGTGGTGATGGCAAAAATCAATGGGTCGGCGGGGGGCTTGCCGAGGAAATAGTCCGGGTTGGCCTTGAAGCGCACCTGGGCGTCCTTGGCGTAGCGGTTGAAGACGAAGGGGCCGGTGCCGATGGGTTTGCTGTTGAGTTCGGCGGTC
Organism: Pseudomonas morbosilactucae; assembly: GCF_023241715.1. GTDB lineage: Bacteria > Pseudomonadota > Gammaproteobacteria > Pseudomonadales > Pseudomonadaceae > Aquipseudomonas > Aquipseudomonas morbosilactucae. Next base: position 136,958 of record NZ_JALQCW010000006.1, on the reverse strand, counting down.
TTGCCAGCCTTGAGTAACTGGTCGGCGTATTCGGCCGGGTAGATCGAGGCAAAGGCCATGGCAATGTCGGCCAGGAACGGTGCTTCGCGGCGGGTCAGGGTAAAGGCCACGGTGTGTTCGTCGACTTTTTCGACGCTTTTGAGCAGCGCCTTGAAACCCATGCTTTCGAAATACGGGTAACCCACGCTGGATTTGTCGTGCCAGGGGTGTTTGGGGTCCAGTTGGCGCTGGAAGCTCCAGACCACGTCGTCGGCATTCAGGGGGCGGCTGGGGGTGAAGTAGTCCGTGCGGTGGAACTTGACGTCCTGGCGCAGGTGGAAGGTGTAGGTCAGGCCGTCCGGGCTGATGTCCCAGGATTCGGCCAGGGATGGTTCGATGTCCGTGGTGCCGGGCTTGAAGCCCACCAGGCGGTTGAAGATGGTTTCCGACACGGCGTCGCCGGTGACGGCGGTGCTGTACTGGACCATATCGAAGCCTTCCGGGCTGGCTTCGCTGCAGACCACCAGGGGCTTGGCCGACACACCGGCGGCGATGCTCAGCAATGCGGCGGCAATTGCCGTTTTCAAGGGATGCACGTTCATGGAAAACCCTCTGCCATCAATGGAAGCAGATTAGCTGCAATGGCGGGCCCGTCATGGGCCCGCCAGGCCACTGCCGCGTTAGAGAATGTTGAATGGAATGGTGGTCACCATGCGGAACTCGTTGATGCTGCCGTCAGCCTGGTTTTCGCTGGCCCGGTGGGTGGTGTAGGTGGCGCGGATCGCGGTGTCCTTCAGCGGCCCGCTCTGCACCGCGTAGGAGGCGCCGATGCCGTATTCGTAGTGGCTTTCGCCGTCCATGGTGCGCACGCCAAACACCGTGCCGTCTGCCTTGACCCCGCTGTAGGCGGTGCCGTTGTAGTGGGTCCCGTCGATGCCCCAGCCGCGAGCCTGGTAGAGGTTGAATTTCAGGCCGGGTATTCCGTATTCGGCCATGTTCAGGCCGTAGGCGATCTGCAAGGATTTCTCGTTCGGGCCGTTGAAGTCCGACAGCAGGGAGTTGGCCAGGTAGATGCCGTTGGTTTCGTGCAGGTAGTCGAAGTACTCGTTACCGGCCACTTCCTGGTAGGAGAAGGTCAGGCTGTGGGCCTGATGGGTCAGCCCCAGTGAAAGCGAGAAGGTGTCGTTGTCGATCTCGCCCATGGCTTTTTTGCCGGTGTCGACGGTCTTGTAGTAGTTCAGGCCGGTGGTCAGGCTCAGCACCGAGCTGTCGCCCAATTGGTGAGTGGCGCCGACGTAGTACTGGTTCCAGAAGTCTTCGACCTGGGTGGCGTAGAGGCTGGTTTTCAGGCTCTTGAGCGGCTGGTAGTTAAGGCCGGCGATGTTGACGTGGTCGGTTTCGATCTTGCTGTTGACGCTGTATTCGCTGCGGAACTTCGACAGGCTCTGCTCGCTGCGTGGTGACACGCGATCGAAGGTGCCGAGGTCGAACGACAGGTTGTTGAACTCTTCGCTGTGCAGGCTCACCCCTTCAAAACTCGACGGCAGCGGACGGTTGCCAATGACGTCGACAATCGGCGTGCTGAAGTTCTGGCGCCCGGCGGTCAGGGTGGTGTTGGAGATCCGCGCCTTGACGTTGGCCAGGCCCAGCTTGCTCCACTGGTCCACGGCATCGCCGTTGGTGTGGGCCAGGGTGCGGTTGGAACCGCCGGCAATGTCCTTGCGGCTGCGGTCCAGGGCAACGGCGTTGTAGGCCGCGACTTCGGTGCTCAGGCCCACGGTGCCCTGGGTAAACCCTGAGCTGTAGTTGAGGATGGTGCCCTGGACCCAGTTGATCCGCCGCGACGAGGTGCGGGTCTCGCCGTGTTTTTTATATTCGTAGCGGGCACCGCGCTGGAGAACCTCGTTGGAGTACCAGTTGCGCGTGCTGCCCGACAGGCTCTGGCCGTCGATAAAACCCTGGGCCTCGGCCTGGGCATTGCTGCTGTTCAACTGGGTCGGAACGAATACCTGGCTGACGCTTTCGGCATGGGCGGCGGCGCTGAGGCTGCTGATCGCCAGGACGAGTAGCGTGCTGTGATTCGGTTTCATGCTGTAGCTCCTTGGGTTTCTTTTTTTATCTGCCGGCCTTTTTTGCTTGAACCGGCTATGGGTGTGGAACTCATTCAGGTTGGTGCAAACGTTTGCCTATGGCGCCAAGGCCAAATCCAGGCAAAGCGCCAGCGTGAGGGCGACAAGCGCCCCCAGGGTTTTGCTTCAGGGGTTATGGGGCCAGGCTGACGCCGGAGAAGACGTTGCGGCCGAAGGGGCTGACTTTGAAACCTTCGACTTTGGCGCTCAATGGCTGGCTGACCGTGGAGTGGGCAATCGGCGTGATCGGCACTTGCTGCTTGAGCAATTGCTGGGCCTGTTGGTAAAGCAGGCTGCGTTGCTCGCGGTCGGTGATCACCTTGGCCCGTTTGATCAGTGCGTCGTAGGCCGGGTTGCACCACATCGAATAGTTGTTGCCGCCAATGGCGTCGCAGCTGTAGAGGGTGCCGAGCCAGTTATCCGGATCGCCGTTGTCACCGGTCCAGCCGATCAGGCTGATGTCGTGCTCGCCATTCTTGGTGCGCTTGATGTACTCGCCCCATTCATAGCTGACGATTTTTACCTTGAGGCCGATTTTCCCCCAGTCCGACTGCAGCATCTCGGCCATCAGCTTGGCGTTGGGGTTGTACGGACGCTGCACGGGCATGGCCCAGAGGGTGATTTCGGTGCCTTCCTTGACCCCGGCGCCTTGAGCAGCTCACGGGCTTTTTCCGGGTTGTAGGCGGCGTCCTTGATGCTTGGATCGTAGGACCATTGGGTGGGCGGCATGGCGTTCGTCGCCAGTTGCCCGGCCCCCTGGTACACGGCGTTGAGGATGCTCGGTTTGTTCACCGCCATGTCCAGGGCCTGGCGTACTTCGAGTTGATCGAAGGGTTTGTGCCGCACGTTGTAGGCGATGTAGCCGAGGTTGAACCCGGGCTTTTCGATCAGTTGCAGTTTCGGGTCGTTTTTCAGCGCCTCGATGTCGGCGGGGCGCGGGTGCAGGGTGACCTGGCACTCGCCGGCCTTGAGCTTTTGCACGCGCACCGAGGGGTCGGTGTTGATGGCGAAGATCAGGTTGTCGAGCTTGACCCGGCTTGGGTCCCAGTAGTGTTTGTTGGCGGTGTAACGGATTTGCGCGTCTTTCTGGTAACGCTGGAACACGAACGGCCCGGTGCCGATGGGCTTCTGGTTGATCTCACTGGGCTTACCGGCCTTGAGCAGTTGCTCGGCGTACTCGGCGGAGAGGATGGCGGCGAAACTCATGGCGATGTTCTGGATAAAGGCGGCGTCCACCGAGTTCAGGGTCATGACCACGGTCATGGGCCCGGTCTTCTCGACCTTGGCGATGTTCTTGTTCAGGCTCATGCCGTTGAAGTAGGGAAACTCGGTCGGGTAGGCCCGGCGGAAGGGCTGCTCGGGGTCGAGCATGCGGTTGAAGGTGAACAGCACGTCATCGGCGTTGAAGTCGCGGCTGGGGGTGAAATACGCGGTGCTGTGGAACTTCACTCCTTCGCGCAGGTGAAAGGTGTAGGTCAGGCCGTCATCGGAAATATCCCAGCGTGTGGCGAGGCCGGGGACCACCTGGGTGGCGCCTTTTTCAAATTCGGCCAGGCGGTTGTACAGCGGCTCGGCCGCGTCGTTGTCGGTGGCGGTGGTGTATTGCGCGGTGTCGAAGCCGGCCGGGCTACCTTCGGAACAAAACACCAGGCTCTTGGGCGCGGCCTGGGCGGCGCCGGCGAGCAGGCTGCTGCCCAGCACTGCGGATAAAACCAAGAAATGACGCATCACGGTCCTGCTCCTTTCTCGTGTGTTGAGCCATGGGGGTTCGCTCCCTCCAGGGAGCGACAACTGCCCATGGCTTCCAAGCCATTGATTGCCGCAAGTGCTAGACCGCGGATGCAGGACTGCCAGGCCATGACGGTAGAGACCGTAAAGCGCGGAGTAAATGCATGGAGCCTGAAAGGCTTGTAGGAAACGCCTGAATATTCAGCTGCAACCCCGTTGCCGGAGATGCGCTGATGTCGGTCGTGCCCTTGAGCCTGGCGGATAGCACCGCGACGACGTCAGATGACGCCGTCGCGGCCGGATCCTACTTGCTGACGCTGACGCCGTAGAAGGAATTCAAGCCAAAGGGGCTGATCTTGAAGTCCTGTACGGTGTTGCGCATGGGTTGATACACCGTCGAGTGAGCGATGGGGGTCAGGGGGACCTGTTCCTTGAGGAGGTGTTGCGCCTGCTTGTACAACTCGGTGCGCTTGGCCTGGTCCGGCGTGGCCTTGGCGGCCTTGATCAACTTGTCGTAGTCGGCGTTGCACCACTTGGAGAAGTTGTTGCCGTTCATGGCGTCGCAACCGAACAGGGTGCCCAGCCAGTTGTCGGGGTCACCGTTGTCGCCGCTCCAGCCAATCAGCATGGCGCCGTTTTCACCGGCCTTGGAACGCTTGATGTACTCGCCCCATTCGTAGCTGACGATCTTGGCCTTGATGCCGATCTTGGCCCAGTCGGACTGGATCATTTCGGCCATCAGCTTGGCGTTGGGGTTGTAGGGGCGCTGGACCGGCATGGCCCACAGGGTAATTTCGGTGCCTTCCTTGATGCCGGCTTCCTTGAGCAGGGCCTTGGCTTTTTCGGGGTCGTAGGGCACGTCCTTGATGCTGGTGTCGTAGGACCATTGGGTCGGCGGCATGGCGTTGACCGCCAGTTGCCCGGCGCCCTGGTAAACGGCCTCGATGATCTGCGGCTTGTTCACCGCCATGTCCAGGGCCTGGCGGACTTTGAGCTGGGCCATGGGGTTGGGCTGGTCGCTGCCCTTGATCTTGTCCATCACGTTGTAGGCGATGTAGCCGAGGTTGAAACCGGCCTGGTCAGGCATCTTCAGGTTGCTGTCTTCCTTGAGCGGCTTGATGTCCGCCGGGCGTGGATAGACGGTGACCTGGCATTCGTTTTTCTTCAGCTTCTGCATGCGCACCGAGGCGTCGGTGGTGATGGCGAAGATCAGGTTGTCGATCTTCACGTCATCAGGCTTCCAGTAGTCCTTGTTGCCGCTGAAGCGGATGTTGGAGTCTTTCTGGTAGCTCTTGAACACGAACGGGCCGGTGCCGATCGGCTTCTGGTTGAGGTCGGCAGGTTTGCCTTCCTTGAGCAGTTGCGCGGCGTATTCGGCGGACTGGATCGAGGCGAAGCTCATGGCGATGTTCTGGATAAAGGCCGCGTCCACGGTTTTCAGGTGGAACTTGACGGTCTTGTCGTCGATTTTCTCGACCTGGGTGATGTTGCTGTCCATGCCCATGTCGGTGAAGTACGGGAACTCGGTGGGGTAGGCCTTACGGAACGGCATGTCTTTGTCGAGCATGCGGTTGAAGGTGAACAGCACGTCGTCGGCGTTGAATTCACGGCTCGGCTTGAAGTACGGGGTGGTGTGGAATTTCACGCCGTCGCGCAGGTGGAAGGTGTAGGTCAGGCCGTCATCGGAGATGTCCCAACTGGTCGCCAGACCGGGGATGACGTTGGTGGCGCCGCGCTGGAATTCCGCCAGCCGGTTGTAGACCGTTTCAGCGGCCGCGTCGAAGTCAGTGCCGGTGGTGTACTGGCCAGGGTCGAAACCGGCGGGGCTGCCCTCGGAGCAGTACACCAGGTTGCCCGCTGCGTGGGCGAAGGGTGCGCTGGCAAGCAAGCCGGCGCCGACTAGGAACGGAATGACCGCGTGTTTAAGCATGTTGGCCTCATGATTTGTTGTCATTTTTGGAATGAGAGTGCGACCTCGTGAGTCGACCCTGAAGATACTTATGCAGGGCCCGTACCCATTGCAAGACGTGCTATGACCGCAAGTCTTAAAGAATGGTACGAACGTACAGGAATGTCGCATATGTGTAACTTCTGACGCATTTGATCGTTTGCGAGCGGGTTTTTCGATGCAATTGCTGCACTGGGGTGGGACAACCGGGTGCATTTGGCGCACCCGGTTGGGGCTTGAGTGTTACTTTTTCAGGCTGACGCCGTAGAAGGGCGTGAGGCCGAACGGGCTGATCTTGAAGTCCTGAACCTCTTTGCGCAGAGGCTGGAATACCGTGGAGTTGGCAATCGGCGTGATTGGCACTTGCTGCTTGAGAATCTGCTGAGCCTGCTGGTAGAGCTTGGTTCGCTCATCACGGTCGTTGCTGACTTTGGCCTTCTGTATCAGTTGATCGTAGGCCGGGTCACACCATTTGGCGTAGTTGCTGCCTTTGACCGCGCCGCAGCTGTAGAGCACGCCCAGCCAGTTGTCTGGGTCACCGTTGTCACCGGTCCAGCCGTAGATCATCACGTCGTGCTCGCCGTTCTTGGCGCGCTTGATGTACTCGCCCCATTCATAGCTGACGATGTTGGCCTTGATCCCGATCTTGGCCCAGTCCTGCTGGATCATCTGGGCCGACATGCGCGCGTTGGGGTTGGAGGCGCGCTGCACGGTCATGGCCCACAGGTTGAGGGTGGTGCCGGGCGCTACACCGGCTTCCTTGAGCAGGGCCTTGGCCTTTTCCGGATCGTGGGGCGCGTCCTTGATGCTCGGGTCGAATGACCACTGGCCCGGTGGCAGGGCGTTCTGTGCCAACTGCCCGGCGCTCTGGTACACCGCCTTGATAATGGCCGGCTTGTCGATGGCCATGTCCAGGGCCTGGCGCACCTTGAGCTGATCCAGCGGCGCGTGGGTCACGTTGTAGGCGAGAAAACCCAGGTTGAAGCCCGGCTGCTTGAGCACCGTCAGGTTGGGGTCTTTTTCCATCACTTCAATGTCGGCCGGGCGTGGGTAGCCACTGACCTGGCATTCGCCGGCCTTGAGCTTCTGCAAGCGCGCGGCGGCATCTGGGGTGATGGCGAAGATCAGGTTGTCGATCTTCACGTCCTCGGGTTTCCAGTAGTCCGGGTTGGCGCTGTAGCGGATCTGCGCGTCCTTCTGGTAACGCTTGAACACAAAGGGGCCGGTGCCGATCGGCTTCTGGTTGATGTCTGCGGCCTTGCCCTGCTTGAGCAACTGGGCAGCGTATTCGGCGGACTGGATCGAGGCGAAGCTCATGGCCAGGTTCTGGATAAACGCGGCATCGACGTTGTTCAGGCTGAAACGCACGCTGTGTTCGTCGACTTTATCGACGCTCTTGATCGTGGTGTTCAGGCCCATGTCGGTGAAGTACGGCGACTCGGACGGGTACGCCTGGCGGAACGGGCTTTGCGGGTCCAGCAGACGCTGGAACGTGAACACCACGTCGTCGGCGTTGAATTCGCGGCTGGGCTTGAAGTAGTCGGTGCTGTGAAACTTCACACCCTGGCGCAGGTGGAAGGTGTAGCTCAGGCCGTCCTTGGACACGTCCCAGGAGGTGGCCAGGCCGGGCTCGACTTCGCTGCCACCACGCTTGAACTGGGTCAGGCGGTTGAACACGGTTTCGGCCGAGGCATCGAAGTCGGTGCCGCTGGTGTACTGGCTGGGGTCGAAGCCGGCCGGGCTGGCTTCCGAGCAATAGACCAGGGTCGATGCGGCCTGCGCCATGGGCGCACAGGCCAGCAGGCCGGCGGCGAGCAGCCAGGGTTTGAACGTGATTCTTTCCATGGATTCCCCTTAGAGGGCCGCACTAGACGGCCGAAACAAAAACGGCGGTGACCGAGGTTACCGCCGTTTCGGGGGGACTTGGAACCTTTACGGCATCAGCACTTCAATCGAACCATCTGCGCTCATGCTGACCTGGCTGGTGCCGGCCTCGACATCCGGGGTCACCGGCGCGGAGTCCATGCTGGCGGCCTTCATCATCATCGGAGCCCGCTCGTAAGGCTGTGGATAACCGTTGCTGTTGAAGTTCAGGTTGACGATCTTGTAGCCCTTGCCGCCCAGCGCTTCGGTGGCCAGTTGAGCACGGGCCTTGAAGGCGTTGACCGCGTCCTTGAGCAAGGCGTCTTCGCTGGCCTTGCGGGTCGGGTCGGCGATGGCGAAGTTCATGCCGGACATTTTCAGGTCGCCCAGCAGTTCACCGGTCAGCTTCGACAGGGCGGCGAAGTCCGAACTTTCCAGGCGCAGTTCGGCACGCTCGCGCCAGCCGGTGATTTTCTGGCCTTTGCCGTCGTAGATCGGGTAGCTGTTGCGGCTGCCCTGGCGCAGGGCGATGTCCTTGACCTGGCGCGCCTGGCCCAGGGCCTTGTTCATGGTGGTGCTGATTTCTGCCGCCAGCTTGGCCGGGTCGGCATTTTGCGACTCGGTGTACAGGGTGACGATCATCAGGTCGCGCGCCACTTCCTGGCTGACTTCGGCGCGCAGGGCAATCTGGTTGTAGTGAAGTTCATCGGCGGCCACGGCCGGCAGGCTGGCGAGGGCGCTGAGGCTGAGGGCGAGAAGGGCGGCGCTGCGACTGGAATGGTGCATTGAAACTCCTTGAGTGCGGTCCGCAGGATAAGGGCAGAGCCTGCGTGAATCCTTCAGACAATGGGGGGCAGCGGCAAGTTTCAAGCGGCCGGCTGCACGTTGAGAACACTTACGCTTTTAGCTCAATGCGTGCAGCTTGCAACTGTTTTTCTGTGACGCTTTGCCGCAGTTCTGCCTGTGCAAGGTGCGCCTTGGTTATACTTGCGCGGATTCGCCTGGAGCGCTCATCAGGAGAGCTCATGCTCGCCCCCGTACAGTTGTTGTCCGCCACCCGTCAGAACCTCTGGCGCCTGACGTTTATCCGAACCTTGGTCCTGGCCGCTCAAGCCGGTTCGGTGGGGCTCGCCTACTGGTTCGACCTGCTGCCGTTACCCTGGCTGCAACTGGCGGTGACCCTGGTGTTTTCCATGGTCCTGTGTGCCTTCACGGCCATTCGCCTGCGCACCTCGTGGCCGGTGACAGAGCTGGAGTATGCCCTGCAACTGGCCTGTGACCTGTTTATCCACAGCGCCTTGCTGTATTTCTCCGGCGGTTCGACCAACCCCTTCGTCTCCTATTACCTGGTGCCGCTGACCATCGCCGCCGTGACCTTGCCCTGGCGTTTTTCAGTGGTGCTGTCGGGCATCGCCCTGACCCTCTACACCTTGTTGCTGATGCAGTTCTACCCGTTGGAGACCTTCCCCGTGGCCCGGGAGAAGATGCAGATCTACGGCATGTGGCTGAGCTTTGCCCTGGCCGCCGCCGTGATCACCTTCTTTGCCGCGCGCATGGCCGAGGAGTTGCGTCGCCAGGAAGAGCTGCGCGCCATCCGCCGCGAAGAGGGCCTGCGCGATCAGCAATTGCTGGCCGTGGCCACCCAGGCCGCCGGTGCCGCCCACGAACTGGGTACGCCCCTGGCGACCATGAGTGTGCTGCTCAATGAAATGAGCCAGGACCACCTCGACCCATTGCTGCAGGACGATCTGAAGGTGCTTCAGGACCAGGTCAAACTGTGCAAGCAAACCCTCCAGCAACTGGTGCGCGCCGCCGAGGCCAATCGCCGTTTGGCGGTGGAGGTGCAGGACGTCACTGTGTGGCTGGATGAAGCGCTGAACCGCTGGCACCTGATGCGCCCGGAAGCCAGTTATCGCTTCCTGCTGCTGGGCCAGGGCACGGTGCCACGCCTGGCGCCACCGCCGGACCTGACCCAGGCCCTGCTCAACCTGCTGAACAATGCCGCCGATGCCTGCCCCGAAGGGCTGGAGGTGCAGTTGGGCTGGGATGAAGAAAACCTCACCATCAGTATTCGTGACCACGGTCCCGGCGTACCCTTGGCCATCGCCGAGCAGATTGGCAAACCGTTTTTTACCACCAAGGGCAAAGGTTTCGGCCTCGGCCTGTTTTTGAGCAAAGCCAGCGTGACCCGCGCCGGCGGCTCAGTGAAACTCTACAGTCATGAGGAAGGCGGTACGCTCACCGAGCTGCGTCTGCCCCGTGTCGCCCCAGGAGAGCAACATGAGTGACGAGATCCAAGTCGAAGGCGAAGAACTGCCGCATTTGCTGCTGGTGGACGACGACGCCACCTTCACCCGTGTGATGGCAAGGGCCATGAGTCGCCGGGGGTTTCGTGTCAGCACCGCCGGCTCCGCCGAGGAAGGCCTGCTTATCGCCCAGCAGGACCTGCCGGACTACGCGGCCCTGGACCTGAAAATGGACGGCGATTCCGGCCTGGTGCTGCTGCCCAAGCTGTTGGAACTCGACCCGGAAATGCGCGTGCTGATCCTCACCGGTTATTCGAGCATCGCCACCGCCGTGGAGGCGATCAAACGCGGTGCCTGCAACTACCTGTGCAAGCCGGCGGACGCGGACGATGTGCTGGCCGCGCTGCTTTCCGAGCACGCCGACCTCGACACCCTGGTGCCGGAAAACCCCATGTCGGTGGACCGCCTGCAGTGGGAGCACATCCAGCGCGTGCTGACTGAACACGAAGGCAATATCTCCGCCACTGCCCGGGCCCTGGGCATGCATCGCCGCACCTTGCAGCGCAAATTGCAGAAGCGGCCGGTTCGTCGCTGAACCGCAACTGAACGAAAGTCTGCCGGGCATCGTGAAGAAGTGGGCCGATCTACTATGATCGGCCTCATACTTTTCCCCATCCCAACCGAGCCTGAACGATGAATCAGAACGCTGAATACTCTGCGGTCAACGATACGGTGCGCGGCGCTTTTTTCCGCCGGGTCTGGGCAATGACCACGCCTTACTGGCGCAGCGAAGAGAAGGGCAAGGCCTGGTTGCTGTTGATTGCCGTGATCGGCCTGTCGCTGTTCAGCGTGGCCATCTCGGTGTGGATCAACAGTTGGTACAAGGACTTCTACAACGCCTTGCAGAAGAAGGACGAAGCGGCGTTCTGGCAGCTGATTTTGTACTTCTGCGGTATCGCCGCCGTGGCGATCCTCGGCGCGGTCTATCGCTTGTACCTGACCCAGATGCTGACCATTCGCTGGCGGGCCTGGCTCACGGAGAATCACTTTGCCCGTTGGCTGGGGCACAAGAATTACTACCAGTTGGAGCAGGGCGGTTACACCGATAACCCGGACCAACGGATTTCCGAAGACCTCAACAGCTTTACCAGCAGCACCCTGTCACTGGGCCTTGGCCTGATTCGCACCGTGGTCAGCCTGGTGTCGTTCTCGATCATTCTGTGGGGCGTGTCCGGCAGCATCGAAGTGTTCGGCTACACCATTCCCGGCTACATGTTCTGGTGCGCCCTGGTGTACGCGGTGGTGGGCAGTTGGCTGACGCACCTGATTGGCCGGCGCTTGATCGGTCTCAACAACCAACAACAACGCTTTGAAGCCGACCTGCGGTTCTCCATGGTGCGTATCCGCGAAAACGCCGAGAGCATCGCCCTGTACAACGGCGAGAAGAATGAGAACCAGCGCCTGAGCAGCCGCTTCGGCAAGGTCTGGCACAACTTCTGGGACATCATGAAGGTCTCCAAGCGCCTGACCTTCTTCACCGCCGGTTACGGCCAGATTGCGATCATCTTCCCGTTTATCGTCGCCGCGCCCCGTTACTTCGCTGGCAAGATCGAACTGGGCGAGCTGATGCAAATCAACTCGGCGTTCGGCAACGTGCAAGAGAACTTCAGCTGGTTCATCAGTGCTTACTCGGAACTGGCAGCCTGGCGCGCCACCTGCGACCGTCTGCTGAGTTTCCGCCAGGCCATGAACGACAACGAGGAACGCCTGCCGGCAATTGACGTGCAGAACCAAGGCGAGGCCCTGCAGGTGCACGACCTGGGTCTGGACCTGGCGGACGGCCGGCACCTGTTGGCCGGTGCCGAGATGACCGTGGCCCAGGGCGAGCGACTGATGCTCAGCGGGCGCTCCGGCAGCGGCAAGAGCACCTTGCTGCGGGCGATGGGACGGCTGTGGCCTGCCGGCCATGGCGCGATTCGCATGCCCGACCAGCGTTATCTGTTCCTGCCGCAAAAGCCCTATCTACCCATTGGCAGCCTGCGTGAGGCGTTGAGTTATCCACAGGCGGGCGACACCTATGCCCATGAGCGTTATGTGCAAGTCCTGGAGACCTGCCGCTTGCCGCACCTGGTCGCGCGCCTGGACGAAAGCAATCACTGGCAGCGCATGTTGTCGCCGGGCGAGCAGCAGCGTCTGGCTTTTGCCCGGGCCCTGCTCTATGCACCGCAGTGGCTGTACATGGACGAGGCCACTTCAGCCATGGATGAGGAGGACGAGGCGACGCTGTACCAGGCCTTGATCGATCAACTGCCGGGCTTGAGCGTGGTCAGTGTCGGCCACCGCAGCAGCCTCAAGTGTTTCCACCCTCGGCATATCCGCATTGAACAAGGGCATTTGATCGAGCAGTCGCTGCCTGCTTGAGGCCTGAGTCATTGCCAGCGGCGCCTTGAGGGCGCCGCTTTTCGTTCGTCTTGAATTCGGCGGCGGGGGCCGGTTGTTCAACCACAATCGCAAACGCTGGCTGAGCTATGATGCGCCCTCAGTTGCCGATGAAGATGCCCACTATGGAAAACCAGAACGCCGCGTCCCGACTTCCCCGCAAGCGCCGCAGCCTCGCGCAGGAACTGGTGACGGTGTTGTCCGAACAGATCCGCGACGGCGAACTCAAGCGTGGCGACAAGTTGCCCACGGAGTCGGCGATCATGGAGGCCCATGGCATCAGCCGCACGGTGGTGCGTGAGGCGATCTCGCGCTTGCAGGCGGCGGGGCAAGTGGAAACCCGCCACGGCATCGGCACCTTTGTCCTCGATACCCCCAGCCCCAGCGGTTTTCGCATCGACCCCGCGACCGTAGTGACCCTGGGCGATGTGCTGGCAATTCTCGAGTTGCGCATCAGCCTTGAAGTGGAGTCCGCCGGCTTGGCGGCCCAGCGCCGCAGTGACGAACAACTGGCGGCTATGCGTGCGGCACTGGATGAATTGGAGGCGCTGAACGCCATCGGCTCCGATGCGGCCGCCGCGGATTTTCAGTTCCACCTGCAGATTGCCCTGGCCACCGGCAACCGCTATTTCACCGACATCATGAGCCACCTGGGCACCAGCATCATTCCCCGCGCCCGGCTGAATTCCGCGCGCATCGTACGTGACGATCAGCAGCAGTACCTGCAACGCCTGGGGCGCGAACACGAAGACATCTACGCCGCGATTGCCCGTCAGGACGGGGAGTCGGCCCGCGCCGCCATGCGTCTGCACCTGACCAACAGCCGCGAGCGCCTGCGCCAGGCCCACGAAGAGGCTCAAGCCCAGCAGGGCTAGCCACCACACCTGCTGCACCCTCCCTCTAACGGGCCGACCAGCGCCGGTGGCAGACATTGATCTGTCGCCGGTGCTGGCCGGCCCGTTGTTCGTTCTGCGTTTTGTTTCAGATTACTCGCTTACATTGTAGGACAACGTACCTCAATGCGACTTTAGTGTGCCTGGGATGAATCGGCATCCGGGATGCGGGTGCCGGTGGCGCGCTATGTCACGGATTTAAAGGCTTTTCGTCTTTCTTCAGGCATCACTGGTCACGCGTCAGGCTCGGCTTTTTCCTCCGCACAGATGAAATGCGGTTGACGATTGTATTTTTAGTTGTACGATGACCTACAACTTCAGCCAGCCTGAGGTAATTTTTCATCACATACGTGTTTTCCAGGGTGTTCGCATAATGAATCCACAAGAACTGAAGTCCATCCTCTCCACCGGCCTGCTGTCGTTCCCGGTGACCGATTTCAATGCCCAAGGCGATTTCCATCGCGAGGGTTACATCAAGCGCCTTGAGTGGCTGGCCCCCTACGGCGCTTCGGCCCTGTTCGCCGCCGGCGGCACCGGTGAGTTCTTCTCCCTGGCCGCCAGTGAGTACTCGGCTGTGATCAAGACGGCCGTCGACACCTGCGCCACCAGCGTGCCTATCCTCGCCGGTGTCGGTGGTTCCACCCGCCAGGCTATCGAATACGCTCAAGAAGCCGAGCGCCTGGGCGCCAAAGGCTTGCTGCTGCTGCCTCACTACCTGACCGAAGCCAGCCAGGACGGGGTGGCCGCGCACGTAGAAGCCGTGTGCAAATCGGTGAAAATCGGCGTGGTGGTCTACAACCGCAACGTCTGCCGCCTGAACGCGCCGTTGCTGGAGCGCCTGGCTGAGCGTTGCCCGAACCTGATCGGCTACAAGGATGGCCTGGGTGACATCGAGTTGATGGTGTCGATCCGCCGTCGCCTGGGCGATCGCTTCACCTACCTCGGCGGCCTGCCGACCGCTGAAGTCTATGCCGCGGCCTACAAGGCCCTGGGCGTGCCGGTTTACTCATCGGCGGTGTTCAACTTCATCCCGAAAACCGCGATGGATTTCTACCACGCCATTGCCCGCGAAGATCACGCCACCGTTGGCAAGATCATCGACGACTTCTTCCTGCCGTACCTGGACATCCGCAACCGCAAAGCCGGTTACGCGGTGAGCATCGTCAAGGCCGGTGCCAAGATCGTCGGCCACGACGCAGGTCCGGTGCGTGCCCCGCTGACCGACCTGTTGCCAGAAGAATATGAAGCGCTGGCGGCGTTGATCGACGCCCAGGGCGCCCAGTAATTCACCCAAGGCCGCTGAGCAATCAGCGGCTTTTTGCGTAAGGAGCTAGTCGTGGCAGAAGTAAAACGTTTCGATAACTACATTGGCGGCCAGTGGGTCGCAGGCGCCGACTATTCGAGCAACGTCAACCCGTCCGATCTGTCGGATGTGATCGGTGACTACGCCAAGGCCGACCTGGCCCAGGTGAATGCCGCCATCGACACCGCTCGCGCCGCGTTCCCGGCCTGGTCGACGTCGGGTATCCAGGCGCGCAGCGACGCCCTGGACAAGGTCGGCAGCGAAATCCTCGCCCGGCGTGAAGAGCTCGGCAACCTGCTGGCTCGGGAAGAGGGCAAGACCCTGCCCGAGGCCATCGGCGAAGTCAGCCGCGCCGGCAACATCTTCAAGTTCTTCGCCGGCGAATGCCTGCGCCTGTCGGGTGACTACCTGCCGTCGGTGCGCCCGGGCGTCAACGTTGAAGTGACCCGTGAAGCCCTGGGCGTGGTCGGCCTGATCACGCCGTGGAACTTCCCGATTGCCATCCCGGCCTGGAAGATCGCCCCGGCCCTGGCTTACGGCAACTGCGTGGTGCTCAAGCCGGCGGACCTGGTGCCGGGTTCGGCCTGGGCCCTGGCAGAAATCATTTCCCGCGCTGGCTTCCCGGCCGGGGTGTTCAACCTGGTGATGGGCAGCGGCCGAGTGATCGGCGACGCCATGGTCAACAGCCCGAAAGTCGACGGCATCAGCTTCACCGGTTCCGTGGGTGTGGGTCGGCAGATCGCCGCCAACTGCGTGGCCCGTCAGGCCAAGGTGCAGTTGGAGATGGGCGGCAAAAACCCGCAAATCATCCTCGATGACGCGGACCTGGCCCAGGCCGTGGAACTGTCGGTGCAAAGCGCCTACTACTCCACCGGCCAGCGCTGCACGGCGTCGAGCCGACTGATCGTCACGGCCGGCATCCACGACAAGTTCGTCGCGGCCATGGCCGAGCGCATGCAGTCGATCAAGGTCGGCCATGCCTTGAAGAGCGGTACCGACATCGGCCCAGTGGTGTCCCAGGCGCAGTTGGAGCAAGACCTCAAGTACATCGATATCGGTCAGTCCGAAGGGGCTCGTCTGGTCAGCGGTGGTGGTTTGGTGACTTGCGATACCGAAGGTTACTTCCTGGCGCCCACGCTGTTTGCCGACAGTGAGGCCTCGATGCGTATCAGCCGTGAAGAGATCTTCGGTCCCGTGGCCAACGTGGTCCGCGTCGCGGATTACGAAGCGGCCCTGGCCATGGCCAACGACACCGAATTCGGTCTGTCGGCGGGCATCGCCACCACCTCCTTGAAGTACGCCAACCACTTCAAGCGCCACTCTCAGGCAGGGATGGTGATGGTCAACCTGCCGACCGCCGGCGTCGATTACCACGTGCCGTTCGGTGGTCGCAAAGGTTCGTCTTACGGTTCGCGCGAGCAAGGTCGCTATGCGCAGGAGTTCTACACCGTGGTGAAGACCTCCTACATCGGATCCTGAGTCCGTTGTCTCCCCGGAAGCCTTGGCCTGAGGTCTTTCGGGGCGTTTCAAAAAGAATGTTGACCCGCATAAAAATAATTCGTGGGAGTGCATCGTATGCAATCGACCAAGCCGACCCGTGTCCGCTATTTGATCTTGCTCATGCTGTTTCTGGTGACGACGATCAACTACGCCGACCGCGCCACCATCGCTATCGCGGGCTCCAGCCTGCAAAAAGACCTCGGCATTGATGCCGTCACCCTGGGCTACATCTTCTCCGCATTCGGCTGGGCCTACGTGGCCGGGCAGATCCCCGGCGGCTGGCTGCTGGACCGTTTCGGTTCGAAGAAAGTCTATGCCCTGAGCATTTTTACCTGGTCGCTGTTCACCGTGCTGCAAGGCTATGTCGGTGAGTTCGGTGTCTCCACGGCCGTCGTTGCGCTGTTTATGCTGCGCTTCCTGGTTGGCCTGGCCGAGGCGCCGTCCTTCCCTGGCAACGCGCGCATCGTCGCGGCCTGGTTCCCCACGTCCGAGCGCGGCACCGCCTCGGCGATCTTCAACTCGGCGCAGTACTTCGCCACGGTGTTGTTTGCCCCGTTGATGGGCTGGATTGTCTACCGCTTCGGCTGGCAGCACGTGTTTATCGTCATGGGCGTGATCGGCATCGTGTTCTCGCTGATCTGGCTGAAAGTCATCTACGGCCCGCGCCAGCACCCGCTGATCAACGAAGCCGAGTTCCAGCACATCGCTGACAGCGGCGGCCTGGTGGACATGGATCAGGACAAGGTCAAAGGCAAGCGCAACGACGGTCCGAAGTGGGACTACCTGCGGCAGCTGCTGACCAACCGCATGATGCTTGGCGTCTACCTGGGCCAGTACTGCATCAACGGCATCACCTATTTCTTCCTCACCTGGTTCCCGGTGTACCTGGTGCAGGACCGCGGCATGACGATTCTCAAAGCAGGTTTCATTGCGTCCTTGCCGGCCATCTGCGGGTTTATCGGTGGGGTACTGGGTGGGGTTATTTCCGACTACCTGTTGCGCAAAGGCCACTCCCTGACCTTCGCCCGCAAGGCGCCGATCATCGCCGGCTTGCTGGTCTCCAGCAGCATCGTGGCCTGCAACTATGTCGAGATCGAATGGATGGTGGTGGGCTTCATGGCCCTGGCGTTCTTCGGCAAGGGCGTGGGTGCTCTGGGCTGGGCAGTGGTTTCCGACACTTCGCCGAAACAGATCGCCGGCCTCAGCGGCGGCCTGTTCAACACCTTCGGCAACCTGGCCTCGATCACCACGCCGATCGTCATCGGCTACATCATCACGGCCACCGGTTCGTTCAAATGGGCCTTGGTGTTCGTCGGCTGCAACGCCCTGGTGGCTGTGTTCAGCTACCTGGTCATCGTTGGCCCGATCAAGCGCGTGGTGCTCAAGGAACCGCCAAGCAGCGGTTCGCCAGTGACCCAGCTTTCTCATGCTAATTCCTGAAGGGGCGGCATCATGCAGTTGATTGAACATGCCGACTCGCCGCGTTACATCCGCCTGCACGAGCGCGATAACGTGGTGGTCGTGGTTAACGACCAAGGGGTGCCGGCCGGCACTGAATTCGATAACGGACTGGTCACCGTGGACTTCGTGCCGCAAAGCCACAAAGTCACCCTGGTGGACATTCCCCAGGGCGGTGAAGTGATCCGCTACGGCCAGACGATCGGCTACGCCTTGCAGCCGATCCCGCGTGGCAGTTGGGTCAAGGAAGACCAGTTGCGCATGCCCACCGCGCCGCCCCTGGACAGCCTGCCGCTGTCCACCGAGGTGCCCGAGGCCCAGGCGCCGCTGGAAGGCTTTACCTTCGAGGGTTATCGCAATGCCGACGGTACTGTGGGCACGCGCAATATCCTCGGCATCACCACCACGGTGCAGTGCGTCACCGGGGTTCTGGACCACGCGGTCAAGCGCATCAAAGACGAGTTGCTGCCCAAGTACCCCCACGTCGATGACGTGGTGGCCCTGACCCACAGCTACGGCTGCGGCGTGGCCATCACCGCCACCGACGCCTACATCCCGATTCGCACCGTGCGCAACCTGGCACGCAACCCTAACCTTGGCGGCGAAGCCCTGGTCATCAGCCTGGGCTGTGAAAAGCTGCAGGCCGGGCAGGTGATGCACGACAACGACAGTTCCGTGGACCTCAGCGAGCCCTGGCTGTATCGCCTGCAGGACGCCAGCCACGGTTTTGGCGAAATGATCGAGCAGATCATGGCCCTGGCTGAAGTGCGCTTGAAGAAGCTCGACCAGCGTCGCCGGGAAACCGTGCCTGCGTCGGAACTGATCCTCGGCATGCAATGCGGTGGCAGCGATGCCTTCTCCGGGATCACCGCCAACCCGGCGCTGGGCTTTGCCTCCGACCTGCTGTTGCGGGCCGGGGCCACGGTGATGTTTTCCGAAGTCACCGAGGTGCGCGATGCCATCTACCTGCTGACCTCGCGTGCCCAGGACCAGGACGTGGCCCGGGAGTTGGTGCGGGAGATGGA
This sequence comes from Pseudomonas morbosilactucae, assembly GCF_023241715.1. Taxonomy (GTDB): domain Bacteria; phylum Pseudomonadota; class Gammaproteobacteria; order Pseudomonadales; family Pseudomonadaceae; genus Aquipseudomonas; species Aquipseudomonas morbosilactucae. Next base: position 118,447 of record NZ_JALQCW010000006.1, on the reverse strand, counting down.
CTGGTACGACCGTTACCTGGCCAAGGGTGAAGCGGACCGCAGTGCCAACACCACGCCCGGCAACAAGAAGGGCGGGCTGTCGAACATTGTCGAGAAGTCCCTGGGCTCCATTGTCAAATCCGGCAGCAGCGCGATCAATGGGGTGCTGGGCCCGGGCGAGCGCTTCAAGCGCAAGGGGCTGATCTTCTGCGCCACGCCGGCCAGTGATTTTGTCTGCGGCACCTTGCAGTTGGCGGCTGGGATGAACCTGCATGTGTTCACCACGGGGCGCGGCACGCCCTATGGCCTGGCCATGGCGCCGGTGGTCAAGGTGTCGACCCGCACTGAGCTGGCTCAGCGCTGGCCGGACTTGATCGATATCGACGCCGGGCGCATCGCCACCGGGCGTGCCACGATCGAGGAGTTGGGCTGGGAGCTGTTCCACTTCTACCTGGACGTGGCCAGTGGCAAGAAGCAAACCTGGGCCGAGCAGCAGAAACTGCACAACGACATCACCCTGTTCAATCCGGCGCCCATCACCTGAGGCTGGGTATCCGGGCTGACCGACCTGCGTCCACAGGCCTATTAGCCCGGATGATGGATCTGCGACGTAAATCCATGAGGTTCAACCGCCGACGCTGGCTTATCATTAGCGTCCTAACGACACTCCTCAAGGTTCACCTTCCATGTTGGCCATTTTCCTCGCCACCCTGAGCATTACCGCACCGGTCTTTGCCATGTTGTTTCTCGGTGTGCTGCTCAAGCGCGTGGGCTGGATCAACGACAACTTTATCCACACCGCGTCGGCCCTGGTGTTCAACGTCACCATGCCGGCGTTGTTGTTTCTGGGCATCCTCCATGCCGACCTGCACTCGGCACTCAAGCCGGGCTTGTTGATCTATTTTGCCGTGGCCACCCTGGTGAGCTTTGCCGGCGCCTGGCTGTGGGCCATCTGGCGTTGCCCCAGGGAAGACCGCGGGATCTACACCCAGGGGGCGTTTCGCGGCAATAACGGGGTCATCGGCCTGGCGCTGGCGGCCAGCATGTACGGCGACTACGGGATTTCCCTGGGGGCAATCCTCGCGGCCCTGGTGATCCTTTTCTACAACACCCTGTCGACCATCGTCCTGGCGGTGTACAGCCCGGTGATCAAGTCTGATCCGTGGAGCATCTTCAAGAGCGTGGTCAGCAACCCCTTGATCATCAGCGTGCTGTCAGCGGCGCCCTTCGCCTATTGGCAAATCAGCCTGCCCGGCTGGCTGGACAGCGCCGGCCAGGACCTGGCGGCCATGACCCTGCCCCTGGCGTTGATCTGCATCGGCGGCACCTTGTCCATGGCGGCGCTGCGCAAAAGCGGCAGCCTGGCCCTGAGTTCGAGCCTGGTGAAGATGGTCGGCTTGCCGGTGCTGGCGACCTTGGGCGCCTGGTGGTGCGGGTTTCGCGGGGCCGAGTTGGGGATTCTGTTTCTGTACTTCGGCAGCCCGACGGCAGCGGCCAGCTTTGTCATGGCCCGGGCGGCGAATGGCAATCACGAGCTGGCGGCGGCGATCATCGTCATCACCACGCTGATGGCGGCGCTGACCACCAACATCGGGATCTTCGTGCTGCAGTGGGGCGGGTGGATATAACGCTGTTCGCCGGCAAGCCGGCGAAGAACGGGGTCACTGCGGTTGCTGGTAGGCGTCGATCACTTCTTGGGCCGCGCGGAAGGCATCAATGGCCGCTGGCACGCCTGCGTAGACCGCGCAATGCAGCAGCGCTTCACGGATTTCCTCGACGGTGCAGCCATTGTTCAGCGCGCCGCGCACGTGGCCTTTCAGCTCTTGCGGGCATTTCAGCGCGGTGAGTGCCGCGAGGGTGATCAGGCTGCGGGTTTTCAGCGGCAAGCCTTCACGGTTCCAGACGCTGCCCCAGGCATGTTCGTTGACGAAGTCCTGCAGCGGCTGGGTGAACTCGGTGGCGTTACCCAAGGCGCGATCGACGAAGGCGTCGCCCATCACTTGGCGGCGCATTTCCACGCCGGGCTTTTTCTCTGCGGTCATTGGTTTTCCCTCTAGTGTTGGCGGCGCCAGGCTCGCAGCGAACTGAGCAGCAGAAACGCCACCAGCGCCGGCAGGACGAAAAACAGCATCAGGTGTTCCAGCTTGCCGGCCAGGGGCATGCCGGTGGTGAACGACACCACATGCAGCCCGTACGCCAGGTACAGGGCGAGAAACAGCAGACCCTCGGCCCGGGTCACGCGGTAGCCAGAATAGAACACCGGCAGGCACAACAGCGTCACGCCGAGCATCACGGGCAAGTCGAAATCCAGGGCGTTGGGCGAGACCGACAGCGGTGTCGGCGCCACCAGGGCGGTGATCCCTAGTACCCCCAGCAGGTTGAACAGGTTGCTGCCGATCACGTTGCCCACGGCGATGTCCCGCTGCCCGCGCACGGCGGCGATCAGCGAGGTGGCCAGCGCCGGCAGCGAGGTGCTGACGGCGATGATGGTCAGGCCGATGATGCGTTCCGACAGCCCCAGGTCAGAGGCCACGGTCACCGCCGCCTGCAGCAGCCAGTGGCCGGCGAGGGCCAGCAGTGCCAGGCCCAGCAGCATCAGCAGCAGGCTGCTCAGCCACGGAGCGGGCGGCGTCTGCGTCAGGTGTGGTGGGCGGTGGGCATGACGCGACTGGTACAGCAGCAGGCCCAGGTAGATGACCAGGGCCGTCAGCAGGATCAGGCCGTCCACGGGCGTCAGTTCTTCGTTGTAGGCCAGCACGAACACCAACAGGCTGGCGCCGATCATCAGCGGGATGTCCAGGCGCACCAGCTGCCGGGAAACCCTCAGGGGAATGATCAGGGCCGATAAGCCCAGGGTGACCAGGATGTTGAAGATGCTGCTGCCGATCACGCTGCCCACGGCGATGTCGGTGTTTTCCGCCAGGGTGGCTTGCAGGCTGACCGCCATCTGCGGCGCGCTGCTGCCGAAGGCGAGGATGGTCAGGCCGATGATCAGCGGGCGCACTTGCAGGCGAGCGGCCAGGCGCACCGCGGCCCGGACCAGGAGTTCGGCGCCGGCAATCAGCATCAACAGGCCGCTGAAAAGCTGGAGTACGCTGAGCAGGGGCAAATCGGCTAGTGCGAAAATGGGCAGGGCTCCGTCGATCAGTCGCTGAGGGCTTGCACGCGCACCCGTGCGGTGCCGCTGCGCAGCATACCCAGTTGTTCGGCGGCGCCCCGTGACAGGTCGATCAAGCGGCCACGGGTGTGGGGGCCGCGATCGTTGATGCGAACCACGACGCTTTTGTCGTTGCCCAGGTTGGTGACCATCACCCGTGTGCCGAAGGGCAGTTCGCGATGGGCGGCGGTCATGCCGTGCTGGTCGAAGGGTTCGCCGCTGGCGGTGCGTTTGCCGTGATGCCGGGCACCGTAATAAGAGGCGGTGCCGGTCTGGTCATAACCGCGCGGGTCGACTACGTGGCTGGTGGCGCAGCCGGCGAGCAGGGAGAGCAGGGCACAGGCACTAAGCAGACGCTTCATGGGTGAACCGCTCTCTTTGAGGGGAATTCGAGTGAATCGGTGTGTCGCGGGTGAGCGGCGCGGGCTGACCGGCCAAAACGAGGTGTCAGGCACCCTGTTTTCTCCGACCAGCCGCGCGTTCACTGGATCGTCAGCCTTCGAGCTTGCTTTTCAGCAACTCGTTGACCTGTTGCGGGTTGGCCTTGCCTTTGGACGCCTTCATCGCCTGGCCGACGAAGAAGCCGAACATCTTGCCGCGCTTGGCCTCATCGGCGGCACGGTATTGTTCGACCTGCTCGGCGTTGGCCGCGAGCATTTCGTCCAGCACCGCCGAGATCGCGCCGCTGTCGGTGACTTGCTTGAGGCCACGCTTGTCGATGATCTCGTCAGCGCTGCCTTCGCCATTGGCCATGGCTTCAAACACGGTCTTGGCGATTTTGCCGGAGATGGTGTTGTCTTTGATGCGCAGCAGCATGCCGCCCAGTTGCTCGGCGGAGACCGGCGCCGCGTCGATTTCCAGGCCTTGCTTGTTCAACAGGCTGCCCAGTTCGACCATGACCCAGTTGGCCGCCAGTTTGGCGTCGCCGGCAATCTTCACCACGTGCTCGAAGTAGTCCGCCTGCTCGCGGCTCGAGGCCAGGACGCTGGCGTCGTATACCGAGAGGCCGAACTGCTCCTGGAAGCGCTCGCGCTTCTGCGGTGGCAGTTCCGGCAAGGTGGCGCGAACGTCATCGATGAACGAGTCTTCGATGACCACCGGCAGCAGGTCCGGGTCGGGGAAGTAACGGTAGTCGTTGGCTTCCTCTTTGCTGCGCATCGGACGGGTTTCGTCCTTGTTCGGGTCGTAGAGGCGGGTCTGCTGGATGACTTTGCCACCGTCTTCGATCAGCTCGATCTGGCGCCGCACTTCGGTGTTGATGGCCTTCTCGATGAAGCGGAACGAGTTGACGTTCTTGATCTCGCAGCGGGTGCCGAACTCGACCTGGCCCTTGGGCCGGATCGACACGTTGCAGTCGCAACGCAGGGAGCCTTCGGCCATGTTGCCGTCGCAGATGCCCAGGTAGCGCACCATGGCGTGGATCGCCTTGACGTAAGCCACGGCTTCCTTGGCGTTGCGCATGTCCGGCTCGGAAACGATTTCCAGCAGCGGTGTGCCGGCGCGGTTCAGGTCGATGCCGCTGGCACCGTTGAATTCTTCATGCAGGCTCTTGCCGGCGTCTTCTTCCAGGTGCGCGCGGGTGATGCCGACGCGCTTCATGGTGCCGTCTTCCAGGGGGATGTCCAGGTGGCCCTTGCCAACGATCGGCAACTCCATCTGGCTGATCTGGTAGCCCTTGGGCAGGTCCGGGTAGAAGTAGTTCTTGCGGGCAAACACGTTGTGCTGGCCAATCTCGGCATCCACGGCCAGGCCGAACATCACCGCCATGCGCACCGCTTCCTGGTTCAGCACCGGCAGCACGCCGGGCATGCCCAGGTCTACCAGGCTGGCCTGGGTGTTGGGCTCGGCGCCGAAGGCGGTGGAGCTACCGGAGAAAATCTTCGATTTGGTGGTGAGCTGGGTATGAATCTCCAGCCCGATCACGACTTCCCATTGCATGTGTTTCTCCTCAGAAGCCGGTTGGGGTGCGGGTGTGCCAGTCAGTGTTGAGCTGATACTGGTGAGCGACGTTCAACAAGCGGCCTTCCTGGAAATACGGGGCGAGCAACTGCACGCCGACCGGCAAGCCATCGACAAAACCTGCTGGCATGGACAAGCCCGGCAGACCCGCGAGGTTGGCGGTGATGGTGTAGACGTCTTCCAGGTAGGCGGCGACCGGGTCGCTGCTCTTGGCGCCGATTTTCCAGGCCGGGTTGGGCGTGGTTGGGCCGAGGATGACGTCGACTTCATTAAAGGCAGCCATGAAGTCGTTCTTGATCAGGCGACGGATTTTCTGCGCCTTGAGGTAGTAGGCGTCGTAGTAGCCGGCCGACAGGGCGTAGGCACCGACCATGATCCGGCGCTGGACTTCAGTGCCGAAGCCTTCGCCACGGGAGCGTTTGTACAGGTCGCTGAGGTTGACCGGGTTCTCGCAGCGGTAGCCGAAGCGCACGCCGTCGAAGCGCGACAGGTTGGAGGAGGCTTCCGCCGGGGCGATCACGTAGTACGCAGGAATCGCGTGCTGCATGTTCGGCAGGCTGATTTCCTTGATCACCGCGCCGAGCTTTTCCAGCTCCTTGACGCTGTTGTGAATCAGCTCGGCAATGCGCGGGTCGAGGCCGGCGCTGAAGTATTCCTTCGGCACACCGATGCGCAGGCCCTGCAGCGAACCGTTGAGGCTGGCGCTGTAGTCCGGCACAGGTTCGTCGATGCTGGTGGAGTCGTTCGGGTCGAAGCCGGCCATGCCTTGCAGCAGGATCGCGCAGTCTTCAGCGGTACGCGCCAACGGGCCACCCTGATCGAGGCTGGACGCGTAGGCGATCATGCCCCAGCGCGAAACACGACCGTAGGTCGGCTTGAGGCCGGTGAGGTTGGTCAGGGCCGCGGGCTGGCGAATCGAGCCGCCCGTGTCGGTGCCGGTGGCGGCCGGCAGCAGGCGCGCGGCCACGGCGGCGGCCGAACCGCCGGACGAACCGCCCGGCACGTGTTCCAGGTTCCACGGGTTTTTCGCCGCGCCGTAGTAGCTCGACTCGTTGCCCGAGCCCATGGCGAATTCGTCCATGTTGGTCTTGCCCAGGGTCACGGCCCCGGCAGCGGCCAGCTTGGCGACCACGGTGGCGTCGTAGGGCGCCTTGAAGTTGTCGAGCATCTTCGAGCCGCAACTGGTGCGGATGCCCTGGGTGCAGAACAAGTCTTTGTGGGCGATCGGCGCACCGAGCAGGGCGCCGCTCTCACCGTTGGCGCGACGGGCGTCGGCGCCTTGGCCTGGGTCAGCGCCAGGTCTTCGGTGAGGCTGATGAAACTGTTGAGCTGAGGGTCCAGCTGGGCGATACGCGCCAGCAGGGTTTGGGTCAGCTCTTCGGAGGAAAACTGTTTGTCGGCGAGTCCGCGGGCGATCTCGGCCAGGGTCATGTGATGCATTGCAGGCTCTTTCCCTTTAGTCGATGACTTTCGGAACCAGGTACAGGCCGTTTTCGACCGCTGGCGCGATGGACTGATAAGCCTCGCGGTGATTGGACTCGGTCACAACGTCTGCGCGCAGGCGCTGGCTGGCTTCCAGTGGGTGGGCCAGGGGCTCGATACCGTCGGTATCGACTGCCTGCATTTCATCCACCAGCCCCAGAATGCTGTTGAGGGCGGAGGTGATGTGTGGAAGATCGGCGTCATTGAGGCCAAGGCTGGCCAGATGCGCGATTTTTTCCACGTCGGAGCGTTCAAGCGCCATGGGATTCTCCAGTGGAAAACAGAACGGAAGTCGTCCGTGTGTTAGATTGTCGGAACACTACCGCATTTCTACGGTCTTATGGCCGCGATCGAGGGGGTTGGTGCACAGAAAAGCGGCCAATTTAACATATTGGCGCCTTGCCCAAAATCCCTGTCGTTGTTAGAGTTTGCCGCACTTTTTTACCCACGCGTTGCCTAGGGTCCCTTTCCCATGTTCAAGAAACTGCGTGGCATGTTTTCCAGCGATCTTTCCATTGACCTGGGCACTGCCAACACCCTTATTTACGTGCGCGAGCGCGGTATTGTCCTGAATGAACCATCGGTTGTGGCCATTCGGACCCACGGTAATCAGAAGAGTGTTGTCGCGGTTGGTACCGAAGCCAAGCGCATGCTCGGTCGTACACCGGGCAACATTGCCGCCATTCGTCCGATGAAGGACGGTGTGATCGCCGACTTCAGCGTCTGTGAAAAGATGCTGCAGTACTTCATCAACAAGGTTCACGAAAACAGCTTTCTGCAGCCTAGCCCTCGTGTGCTGATCTGCGTTCCATGCAAGTCCACTCAAGTTGAGCGTCGTGCCATCCGTGAATCGGCCCTGGGTGCCGGTGCCCGTGAAGTGTTCCTGATCGAAGAGCCAATGGCCGCTGCGATCGGTGCCGGCCTGCCGGTTGAAGAAGCCCGTGGTTCGATGGTCGTGGATATCGGTGGTGGTACCACTGAAATCGCGCTGATCTCCCTGAACGGTGTGGTCTACGCCGAATCCGTACGTGTTGGCGGTGACCGTTTCGACGAGGCAATCATCACTTACGTGCGTCGCAACTACGGCAGCCTGATCGGTGAATCCACCGCTGAGCGCATCAAGCAGGAAATCGGCACTGCCTACCCGGGTGGTGAAGTACGTGAAGTCGACGTACGTGGCCGTAACCTGGCCGAAGGTGTGCCACGTGCTTTCACCCTGAACTCCAATGAAGTGCTGGAAGCTCTGCAAGAGTCCCTGGCAACCATCGTTCAGGCCGTGAAGAGTGCCCTGGAGCAATCGCCTCCGGAACTGGCTTCGGATATCGCCGAGCGTGGTCTGGTGCTGACCGGTGGTGGCGCCTTGCTGCGCGACCTCGACAAGTTGCTGGCCCAGGAAACCGGTCTGCCGGTGATCGTCGCCGAAGACCCGCTGACCTGTGTTGCTCGCGGCGGTGGCCGTGCATTGGAAATGATGGATAAGCACACCATGGACCTGCTCTCCAGCGAGTGATTTCGCTGCAGGCATCTATGCTGTTTCGCTCACAGGCAGCACTTTGCAGTGCTGCCTGTGGCGTTTAACTTCTGTCAATCTGCATCCAGGCCGGTTTGATGCCTTATGAATAAAGACAACATTTGCCTGGGAGGAGCGGCTTATTAAACCGCTTTTCGCCAAAGGCCCCTCATTGGGCGTGCGCCTGTTGGTGCTGGTCGTGCTGTCGGTCGCGCTGATGGTGGTCGATGCCCGCTTCACACTGTTCAAGCCAGTGCGTAGCCAGATGTCGCTGGTGCTGATGCAGTCCTACTGGATCACCGACCTGCCGCAACGGCTATGGCAGGGTGTGGCCAGCCAGTTTGGCAGCCGCACCGAATTGGTGGCCGAGAACGAAAAACTCAAGACCGAGAACCTGCTGCTGCAGGGGCGCATGCAAAAGCTCGCGGCCCTGACCGAGCAGAACGTCCGTCTGCGCGAGTTGCTCAATTCCTCTGCGTTGGTCAACGAGAAGGTCGAAGTGGCCGAGTTGATCGGCATGGACCCCAACCCCTTCACCCATCGCATCATCATTAATAAAGGTGAGCGTGACGGCGTGTTCCTGGGGCAGCCGGTGCTCGACGCCCGCGGTCTGATGGGGCAGGTGGTCGAACTGATGCCGTACACCTCCCGTGTGTTGCTGCTGACCGACACCACCCACAGCATTCCCGTGCAGGTCAATCGCAACGGCTTGCGGGCGATCGCCAGTGGCACCGGTAATCCGGAGCGCCTGGAGTTGCGCCATGTGGCCGACACCGCGGATATCAAGGAAGGCGATCTGCTGGTCAGCTCCGGTTTGGGCCAGCGGTTCCCAGCCGGTTATCCGGTGGCGACGGTCAAGGAAGTGATCCACGATTCCGGCCAGCCGTTCGCCATTGTGCGTGCCGTGCCGACCGCAGCGCTGAACCGCAGCCGCTACTTGCTGTTGGTGTTCAGCGACCCGCGCACTGCCGAAGAGCGCGCCAACGACGCTGCCCAGGCCCAGGAAGCCCAGGATCAGCAAGGCGCCGCACCGGTCGTTCCGGCCACTGTGCCCAAGCCTGCGACCGCCGCTCCGGCCACTCCGGCAGCGGCCACCGCTGCGCCAGCGCCTGCGGCTACCCCGGCCAAGCCTGTGGCCACCCCGGTCAAACCGGTCACTAAACCTGTGGTGAAGCCGGCGGCCAGCAAGCCGCCCGCTGCAGCACCGGCCACCACCGGAGGACGAGAATAATGCCGGGTACCAAATACTCCCAGAATGGCTGGATGGTCTGGTTGACGTTCGCCGTCGGCATGTTGCTCAGCGTCTCGCCGTTGCCGCAATTCATGGAAATCCTGCGCCCACTCTGGCTGGCCCTGTTGCTGGCTTTCTGGGCCCTGGCCCTGCCGCACAAGGTGGGCATGGTCACCGCCTGGTGCCTGGGATTGGCAGAGGATGTGCTGTACGGCACCCTGCTGGGCCAGAACGCCTTGATCCTGACCCTGATCACCTTCCTGGTGCTGTCCTTGCAACAGCGCCTGCGCATGTTCCCGATGTGGCAGCAGAGCCTGGTGATCCTGGTGATCTTCGGCCTGGCGCAGTTGGTCCAGCTCTGGCTCAGCGCCCTGACCGGCAACCGCCAACCCACCCTGGCCCTGGTGCTGCCCGCCTTGGTCAGCGCCTTGCTCTGGCCGTGGGTCAGCTTCGGTCTGCGTGGCTTGCGCAGACGTTTCAAAATCAACTAATTCGGTCAGGCATTGGCCCGCACCTCGACAGGGAGATGTCTTGATGAGTCCGCTTTACCTCGCTTCCGGCTCGCCGCGTCGGCGTGAACTGCTGACGCAGATCGGCGTGCCGTTCACCGCCATCAGTGCGGACATCGATGAAACCCCTCTGCTTGATGAGTCGCCTGCGGCCTATGTCGAACGCCTGGCGCGTGGCAAGGCCGCCGCCGGCCTGGGCCTGATCGCCAGCAGCCATTCCCTGGCCCCAGCCTGTGTGCTGGGCGCCGACACCGCGGTGGTGCTCGACGGACGGATCCTCGGCAAACCGCTGGATCAGGCCGACTCCCTGGCCATGCTCACGGCGTTATCGGATCGCGAACATGAAGTGCTGACCGCCATTGCCGTGCTTGACGACCAGCGTTGCGAGTCGCGAGTGGTGCGCAGCCTGGTGCGTTTTCGCCCCATCAGTCCTGAGGAGGCGGCGGCCTACTGGGCCAGCGGCGAGCCCCAGGACAAAGCCGGTGGTTATGGCATTCAGGGGCTTGCTGCGGTGTTTGTCGCGGGGCTCAATGGCAGCTATTCCGCTGTAGTTGGCCTGCCGCTGTGCGAAACCGCAGAACTGCTCGGCCATTTCGGCATACCCTGTTGGCAAAACCTTACAGTGCGCTAAGCGCCGTACCCACCGATGCGGCCTTCTTATCGTGAATATGCCTGAACGAGATCCTGCCATGAGTGAAGAGATTCTGATCAACATCACGCCGATGGAATCGCGCGTAGCGGTGGTCGAAAACGGAGTTCTGCAAGAAGTTCATGTCGAGCGCACCCAGCGTCGCGGCATCGTCGGCAACATCTATAAAGGCAAGGTGGTGCGGGTACTGCCCGGCATGCAGGCGGCCTTCGTCGATATTGGTCTGGATCGGGCGGCGTTTATCCACGCTTCGGAAATCTCCGTACGTGAAGGCCCGGCGGTGGAAAGCATCAGCGCCCTGGTGCACGAAGGGCAGAGCCTGGTGGTGCAGGTCACCAAGGACCCCATCGGTTCCAAGGGCGCGCGCCTGACTACTCAGTTGTCGATCCCTTCACGTTACCTGGTGTACATGCCGCGTACCGCCCATGTCGGGATTTCCCTGAAGATCGAAGACGAAGGCGAGCGCGAGCGCTTGAAGAAAGTGGTCAGCGACTGCGTGGCCCAGGAAGGCATCAAGGAAGCGGGCGGTTTTATCTTGCGCACGGCCGCTGAGGGCGCCGGGGTCGACGAGATCATGATGGACATCCGCTACCTGCGGCGTCTGTGGGACCAGATCGGCACCCAGATCAAGACCATCGGCGCCCCGAGCGTGATCTACGAAGACCTGGGTCTGGCCCTGCGTACCCTGCGTGACCTGGTCAGCCCGAAGATCGAGAAAATCCGTATCGACTCCCGGGAAACCTTCCAGAAGACCACTCAGTTTGTTGCCGAGCTGATGCCGGAAATCGCCGATCGCCTGGAGCATTATCCGGGTGAAAGGCCGATCTTCGATTTGTATGGGGTCGAGGACGAGATCCAGAAAGCGCTGGAGCGCAAGGTGCCGCTCAAGTCCGGTGGCTACCTGGTGGTGGACCCGGCGGAAGCCATGACCACCATCGACGTCAACACTGGCGCCTTTGTGGGCCATCGCAACCTTGAAGAAACCATCTTTAAGACCAACCTCGAAGCCGCCACTGCTATCGCTCGCCAACTGCGCCTGCGCAACCTCGGCGGGATCATCATCATCGACTTCATCGACATGGAAGATGAAGAGCACCAGCGTCAAGTCCTGCGCACCCTGGAAAAACAGCTGGAGCGGGATCACGCCAAGACCAACATCATCGGCATCACCGAGCTGGGCCTGGTGCAGATGACCCGCAAGCGCACCCGGGAAAGCCTGGAGCAAGTGCTGTGCGAACCCTGCAGCAGTTGCCAGGGACGGGGCAAATTGAAAACCCCGGAAACCATCTGTTACGAAATTTTCCGCGAGATTCTGCGTGAAGCCCGGGCTTATCAGGCAGAAGGGTATCGGGTGCTGGCCAATCAGAAAGTGGTCGACCGCTTGCTCGATGAAGAGTCAGGCAACGTCGCGGAGTTGGAAGGCTTTATCGGCCGGACCATCAGGTTCCAGGTCGAAACCATGTATTCCCAGGAACAATACGACGTGGTGCTGCTCTGAATCCGCGTGTTTTTCAGGATTGGAAACGGCTGGTCTCAGCTTTTTGCATGACTATTGCCTTGGGAGCCAACTGACATGGAGCGGCTGATCCGCGTGTTCTCCGCGCTGACTCGCTGGGGGCTGGGCTTCTGCGCATTGGCGCTGGTCCTGGCGGCCTTGTACGTCAGTCTCGGCCGGGAGTTGACCCCGCTGGTGGCCGAGTATCGAGCCGAGGTCCAGGCCAAGGCCGAGGATGCCCTGGGCATGCCCGTGCACATCGGTCGCCTGGAGGGCACCTGGAGCGGTTTCTCTCCGACCCTGTTGGCCCATGACGTGATGATCGGTGACGGTGCCAATGCCTTGCGCCTGGATCAGGTGCGGGTGGTGCCGGATATTTCCGCGAGTCTGCTGGCCCGTGAAGTGCGTATCGGGCTGCTGCAGCTCAGCGGCCTTAGCCTGAGCCTCAAGGAGGACCAGGATGGCCGCTGGCGCCTGGAAGGCTTGCCGGTGCAGGACGACCAGCCGTTCGACCCCGAACAGATGCTCACCCGCATGCAGGTGCTTGGCGAACTGTCGCTGCTCGACAGCCAAGTAACGTTGCAGCCTTTTGAACACCCGGCCCTGACCCTGACCTACGTTGGCCTCAACCTGCGCACCGGCCCAAGCCGCCAGCGCCTGGACGCACGCCTGACCCTGCCCGACGGCCAGCCCCTGGCCTTGAGCTTGCGTACCCGCCTGAAGGCCAACGCCTGGCGCGAAGCTCGGGCCGATGGCTACGTGAGCCTGCCGCAAAGCGATTGGGCCCGGTGGCTGCCGCCGCGCCTGACCCGGCAGTGGCACTTTTCCGAACTCAAGGCCGGTGGCGAGCTGTGGTTCGCCTGGGACAAGGGCGCGTTGCAAAGCGCCAGCCTGCGCCTGAACGCGCCACAACTGACCGGCGCTTATGCGGAGCGCAAACCGATCACCCTCAAAAACCTGGCAGTCAATGCCAACCTCCAGCGCCGCGACGATGGCCTGCGGGTGCAGCTCGACAGCCTGGCGGTGAACCTCGGGGAAACCCGCTGGGAGTCCCGGCTGCAAGTGCAGCAGAAGCGGGCCGACGACCCGGCCCAGGAAGTGTGGAACCTGCAGGCCGACCGTCTCGACCTGACGCCCATCACCCCAGTGCTGGACGCCCTCGTGCCGCTGCCTGAAGGGGTGGCCAAGGCGGTGGACAGCCTCAAGGTCACGGGCGCGTTGCGCAATGTGTTGCTGGACGTGCGGCCCCAGGCCACGGGCGATCAGCGTCTGAGTTTCGCCGCCAACCTGGAGCGGGTCGGCTTTGATGCCTACCACGGTGCCCCGGCGGCACGGAATGTCACCGGCAGCATCAGTGGTGACCTGGGGCAGGGCGAGTTGCGCATGGACAGCAAGGATTTCTCCTTGCACCTGTATCCGATCTTCGCCAAGCCCTGGCAGTACATCCAGGCCAACGCCAAGCTCACCTGGAAGCTGGATCAGGACGGTTTTACCCTGATTTCCCCTTACCTGAAGGTACTGGGCGAGGAGGGCAAGATCGCTGGCGACTTCCTGATCCGCCTGCATTTCGATCACACCCAGGAAGACTACATGGACTTGCGGGTCGGGCTGCTGGAGGGGGACGGGCGCTACACCGCCAAGTACCTGCCGCAAGTCCTGAGTCCGGCATTGGATGAGTGGTTGCGCACGGCGATTCTCAAGGGTGCAGTGGACCAGGGCTTTTTCCAGTATCAGGGTTCGCTCAATCACGGCGCCCTCGACACGGCCCGCAGCATCAGCCTGTTCTTCAAGGTGCATGACGCCGAACTGGCCTTCCAGCCGGGCTGGCCGCACCTGACCAAAGTCAACGGCGATGTGTTTATCGAAGACAGCGGCGTGCGCATTGTTGCCAGCAAGGGGCAGTTGCTGGACACCCGGGTCCGCGATGTTTTCGTCAACATCCCCCATGTTGCCAGCGGCGAGCATTCCCATATGTTCATCGATGGCCAGTTTGCCGGCGGCCTTGGCGATGGCGTGAAGATTCTTCAGGAAGCGCCCATCGGCACCGGCTCGACCTTTGCCGGTTGGCAGGGCGAGGGCGACCTGCAGGGCAAGTTGAACCTGGACATCCCGCTGGTCAAAGGCGACACGCCGAAAATCCAGGTGGACTTCAAGACCGACAAGGCGCGACTCAAGTTGAGCGAGCCCGCCTTGGAGCTGACCCAGCTCAAGGGTGACTTCCGTTTTGACAGCAGCAAGGGCCTGAGTGGGCAGAACATCAGCGCCCAGGCGTTCGACCGGCCCGTGACGGCGCAGATCTTTGCCGATGGCAAGGCCGGCAAGCCCAACACCCGAGTGGTTGCCAAGGGCCAAGTGGCGGTGAAAAAGCTCACCGACTGGCTGAATGTCAGCCAGCCGTTACCCGTGTCGGGGGATGTGCCGTATCAGCTGCAACTGAATCTGGATGGCGCCGATAGCCAGTTGATCGTCAGTTCGAGCCTCAAGGGCGTGGCCGTGGACCTGCCGGCACCCTTCGGCATGGCCGCGAGCACCGGGCGCGAGAGTATTTTCCGCATGACCCTGCAAGGGGCCGAGCGCCGTTACTGGTTCGATTATGGCGACCTGGCCAACTTCACCTTTGCCGCGCCAGCGGGCAACTTCTCCGATGGGCGTGGCGAGTTGTTCCTGGGAGGAGGCGACGCCCAGTTGCCGGCCGGCAAAGGCCTGCGGGTGCGCGGCGTGTTGTCAGAACTGGATGTCGAGCCCTGGAAGGCCCTGGTGGATCGTTACGCCGGCAAGGACCCGGGCGGCAGTGCCAAGCAACTGCTCAGCGGTGCCGATTTCAAAGTGGGCAAGCTCAGCGCCTTTGGCACCACCCTGGATCAAGTCAGCCTGCAATTGGACCGCAAGCCGGCGGCCTGGGCCCTGCAGATCGACAGCCAGCAAGCCAAGGGCAAGGTGAGTATCGCCGACGCCAAGGCGGTGCCGATGACCATCGACATGCAGTACATCCGCCTGCCGGCGGTCGATCCCCAGGTGCAGGCCGACGAGAATGCCCCGGACCCCCTGGCCTCGGTGGACCCCAAGAATGTTCCGGCCATGGATATCTCCATTGCCCAGCTGTTCCAGGGGCCTGACCTGGTGGGCAAGTGGGCGCTCAAAGTGCGCCCCACCGCCAAGGGCATGGCCTTCAATAGCTTGAGCCTGGGGCTCAAGGGCATGGTGCTGGAGGGCGAGGGCGGCTGGGAAGGCTTACCGGGTGCCCGCGGCAGTTGGTATCGCGGGCGCCTGGGCGGCGGCAACCTGGCCGATGTGCTCAAGGGCTGGGGCTTCGCGCCCACCGTGACCAGTGAGGATTTCCACCTGGATGTAGACGGTCGCTGGCCCGGCTCGCCGGCCTGGGTGGCGCTCAAGCGCTTCTCCGGAAGCCTGGATGCCACCTTGCGCAAAGGCCAGTTCGTCGAAGTGGAAGGCGGCGCCCAGGCGTTGCGGGTGTTTGGCCTGCTCAACTTCAACTCCATCGGCCGGCGCTTGCGCCTGGACTTCTCCGACCTGTTCGGCAAGGGCTTGAGCTATGACCGGGTCAAGGGCCTGCTGGTGGCCAGCGATGGCGTGTACGTCACCCGTGAACCCATCACCCTGACCGGACCTTCGAGCAATCTGGAACTCAATGGCACCCTGGACATGGTGGCCGACCAAGTGGACGCCAAGCTGGCAGTGACCCTGCCGGTGACCAATAACCTGCCGATTGCCGCGCTGCTGGTGGGCGCTCCGGCGGTGGGCGGTGCCTTGTTCCTGATCGACAAACTGATTGGTGACCGCGTGGCGCGCTTCGCCAGCGTCAAATACAACGTCAAAGGCCCGTGGAAAGAGCCGAAAATCACCTTCGACAAACCTTTTTGAGAGCCTTGGGTATTGCTCCATGGAGTAGCATGGCGGCCTACCCGATACGGAGTGCGCCATGTCTCTTGCGGTGATTCAAATGGTCAGCCAGAGCGATGTGCTGGCCAATCTGGCCCAGGCCCGACGCCTGCTTGAGCAGGCTGCGGCCGGTGGCGCGCGCCTGGCGGTCCTGCCGGAAAACTTCGCTGCCATGGGGCGTCGCGACGTGGCCGCTATCGGTCGCGCCGAAGCCTTGGGTGAAGGGCCGATCCTGCCCTGGTTGAAACAGACCGCCCGCGACCTCAAGTTATGGATAGTGGGCGGCACGTTGCCGTTGCCACCGTTGCATCAGCCAGAAGGCAAAGCCAATGCCTGTTCGCTGTTGATCGACGAGCACGGCGAGGTGGCCGCCCGTTACGACAAGCTGCACTTGTTCGATGTGGACGTGGCCGATCAGCGTGGCCGTTACCGTGAATCCGATGACTATGCTCATGGCAGCCAAGTGGTGGTGGCGGATACCCCGGTCGGCCGCTTGGGCCTGACGGTCTGTTACGACCTGCGCTTTCCCGAGTTGTACAGCGAGTTGCGCGCTGCCGGGGCGGAGCTGATTACCGCGCCCTCAGCGTTCACCGCGGTAACCGGCGCGGCGCATTGGGAGGTGCTGATTCGCGCCCGTGCCATCGAGACCCAGTGCTACCTGCTGGCGGCTGCCCAGGGCGGCGTTCACCCAGGCCCCCGCGAGACCTTTGGCCATGCCGCCATTGTCGATCCCTGGGGGCGGGTGCTGGCAGAACAGGATCAAGGCGAGGCCGTGCTGCTGGCCCAACGCGATAGCAGCGAACAGGCGTCCATCCGGGCGCGGATGCCGGTGGCCAGTCACCGGCGCTTTTTCTCGCAAGGCGCCCAGCGACTTGCTTAAGAACGACGAATTTAAGGCGCAAAGCATATGAGCGGGTTGTTGTCCTCAGTCAGTGAACACCTTTTAGCCCCTGGTGGCGTGACCATTGAAAGCCTGCAGAGTGTGCTGGGCGATCTGGCCGGCCCTGGGATCGATGCTGCCGACCTGTATTTCCAGGGGCAGATTTCCGAGTCCTGGTCCCTGGAAGACGGCATCGTCAAGGAAGGCAGTTTCAACCTTGATCAGGGCGTTGGCGTGCGGGCGCAATCCGGTGAGAAGACCGGCTTTGCCTACAGCAATGCCATCACCCTCGAAGCGCTGGGCCAGGCGGCGCGTGCGGCGCGCTCGATTTCCCGGGCCGGGCAGAACGGCAGCGTGCAGGCCTTCAGCACTCAGGACGTGGCGCAGTTGTACGCGCCGGACAACCCCCTGGAAGTCATCAGCCGTGCCGAGAAGGTCGAGCTGCTCAAACGCATCGATGTCGCCACCCGTGCCCTGGACCCGCGCATCCAGCAGGTCAGCGTGAGCATGGCCGGGGTCTGGGAGCGCATCCTGGTGGCTTCCACCGATGGCGGCTTGAGCGCCGATGTGCGGCCGCTGGTGCGTTTCAATGTCAGCGTGATTGTCGAGCAGAACGGCCGGCGCGAGCGCGGCGGCCATGGTGGCGGTGGGCGCACCGACTACCGGTACTTCCTCAGTGAAGACCGCGCCATGGGGTATGCCCGTGAGGCGCTGCGCCAGGCCCTGGTGAATCTGGAAGCCATTCCGGCACCGGCCGGCACCTTGCCGGTGGTGCTGGGCTCCGGCTGGTCCGGGGTGTTGCTGCACGAAGCGGTGGGCCACGGCCTGGAAGGCGATTTCAACCGCAAGGGCAGTTCGGCCTACAGCGGGCGCATGGGTGAAATGGTCGCCTCGAAGCTGTGCACCATCGTCGATGATGGCACCCTGGCCGGCCGTCGCGGCTCGCTGACCGTGGACGATGAAGGCACCCCGACCGAGTGCACCACCCTGATCGAAAACGGCGTGCTCAAAGGCTATATGCAGGACAAGCTCAACGCCCGCCTGATGGGCGTGGCGCGCACCGGCAACGGTCGTCGCGAATCCTATGCGCACCTGCCGATGCCGCGCATGACCAACACTTACATGCTGGCGGGCGAAAGCGACCCGGCGGAAATCATTGCCTCGGTGAAAAAGGGTATCTACTGCGCCAACCTGGGTGGCGGCCAAGTGGACATCACCAGCGGCAAGTTCGTGTTCTCCACCAGCGAGGCGTACCTGATCGAAGACGGCAAGATCACCGCTCCAGTCAAGGGCGCGACCCTGATCGGCAACGGCCCGGAAGCCATGAGCAAAGTGTCCATGGTCGGCAATGACTTGTCGCTGGACAGCGGCGTGGGGACCTGTGGCAAGGATGGCCAATCGGTGCCGGTGGGCGTGGGTCAGCCGACCCTGAAAATCGATGGCATCACAGTGGGTGGCACGGGAGCTTGAGGCGTGGAGCGGCGGGTGGGCTGCGTGGCAACCCACCCGGTGCGAGGATCAGCGCAGACCGCGTTGAACTTCGTCCAGCTCACGGATGTACTTGAAGATTTTACGGCTGGAGGCCGGCGCCTTGTTATGGGCCAGCTCATGCTGCGCCTGACGGATCAGGGAGCGCAGTTGTTGACGGTCCGCTTCCGGATAGTCAACGACGAACTTCTCCAGCACGCCGTCATCGCCTGCGATCAGGCGATCGCGCCAGCGTTCCAGGCCGTGGAAGCGTTCGTTGTACTGCCGGGTGGAGGCATCGAGTTGGTCAAGCAGTTGCAGAATCGCCGCAGTGTCCTGGTCACGCATCAGCTTGCCGATGAATTGCAGGTGGCGTTTACGGGCGATGTTCGCAGTGTGCTTGGGCGCATCGGCCAGAGCCCGGCGCATGGCGTCGGTCAACGGCAGTTTTGCCAGCAAGTCGGGTTTGAGTGTTGTAAGGCGCTCGCCGAGGTCAACCAGAGCATGCAGCTCGCGTTTGACCTGGGATTTGCTTTTCTCCCCATCGAGGGAGTCGTCGTAAGAATCAACCATGGTGGCAGTCCGCAAAGAAACGCCGCCATGATAACCAGTCGGGGGCCGCTTGTCCGGCCCGGTCGCTCGAAGGCCTGAGCCGAAAGCAGAATTTGAGTGGAGAAAACCATGAGTGCAGCAGAAAGCGTCGGCCCACAAGCTTTGCCGGCACTGCAGGAACAGGTTGAGCAGATCATCGCCGAGGCCAAGCGCCAGGGCGCCAGCGCCTGTGAGGTCGCGGTTTCTCTGGAGCAGGGCCTGTCCACGTCGGTGCGTCAGCGGGAAGTGGAAACCGTCGAGTTCAATCGCGACCAGGGCTTTGGCATCACCTTGTATGTCGGCCAGCGCAAGGGCTCGGCCAGCACCTCCGCCAGCGGCCCGGATGCCATTCGCGAGACGGTCGCCGCGGCGCTGGCCATTGCCAAGCACACCTCGGAAGACGAGGCGTCGGGCCTGGCCGATGCGGCGCTGATGGCCAAGGACCTGAAGGACTTCGACCTGTTCCACGCCTGGGACATCACCCCGGAACAAGCCATCGAGCAGGCGCTGGCCTGCGAAGCGGCAGCCTTTGCCGCCGACAGCCGGATCAAGAACGCCGATGGCACCACCCTGAGCACCCATCAAGGTTGCCGCGTCTATGGCAACAGCCACGGCTTTGTTGGCGGTTATGCCTCGACCCGGCACAGCCTGAGCTGCGTGATGATTGCCGAGGCCAATGGCCAGATGCAGCGTGATTATTGGTACGACGTCAGCCGCCAGGGCAACCTGCTGGCTGACCCGGCCAGCATCGGCCAGAAAGCTGCACAGCGGGCCGCCAGCCGTCTGGGGGCGCGTCCGGTGCCGACCTGTGAAGTGCCTGTGCTGTTCTCCGCAGAACTGGCCGGTGGCTTGTTCGGCAGCTTCCTGGGGGCGATTTCCGGCGGCAATCTGTACCGCAAATCGTCATTTCTGGAGGGCGCCCTGGGCCAGCAACTGTTCCCGGAATGGCTGACCATCGACGAGCGCCCACACCTGATGCAGGCCATGGGCAGCGCGGCTTTCGACGGTGATGGCCTGGCCACTTACGCCAAGCCGTTCGTCGAGAAGGGCGAGTTGGTGTCTTACATTCTTGGCACTTACTCCGGGCGCAAGCTGGGGCTGCCGAGCACCGCCAACGCCGGCGGTGTGCACAACCTGTTTGTCACCCATGGCGACGAAGACCAGGCGGCGTTGTTGCGGCGCATGGGCCGCGGCCTGTTGGTCACCGAGTTGATGGGCCATGGCTTGAACATGGTCACCGGCGACTACTCCCGCGGCGCGGCGGGCTTCTGGGTGGAGAACGGCGAGATCCAGTTCGCGGTCCAGGAAGTGACCATCGCCGGCAACATGCGCGACATGTTCAAGCAAATCGTTGCCGTGGGTAACGACCTGGAACTGCGCAGCAATATCCGCACCGGTTCGGTGTTGATCGAGCGGATGACCGTCGCGGGCAGCTGATCTGATTGCAGGGCCCCAGGCGCGCCACCTTTTCGGGTGGCGCGCTTTTTTTTGAGCAAAATTCGTACACGCCAGATTGATTTGATTATCAATATCAGATAACAATGAGTCTCATTTCGTAGATGAGCCCCGGTCATGAGTACTGCCCTGCACGAGCAGCATTACCTCGAAAGCTGGCGTTGGATGAGCCGCCAGATCCGTTGTGCCCTTGATCCAGACGAGCCGCGCCTGATCGAACATTACCTGGCCGAGGGTCGCTATCTGGCCTGTTGCACCAGCACTTCCGCCTGGACCGTGGCTGAAACCTCCTTCCGTTTGTTGCTCGATACCGCGCTCGACACGGCCTTGCCCTGGCATTGGCGCAGCCAGTGCCTGGACCAGGCCTGGCGCCCCCTGCGTGATCTGGAGCGACTCTCTTTGTGCAAATGCCGGCTCAAGCGCTGGCAAAGCTATGCCTGGCAGTTGGCGACGTGCTCGCTGCTGCCTTCCATCCCCCTGATCGAACTGGTGCAAGGATTTCCCGATGAGTAATACCCGTATCGAACGCGACAGCATGGGCGAGTTGCAGGTCCCCGAGCACGCGTTGTATGGCGCGCAAACCCAGCGTGCGGTGGATAACTTTCCCATCAGCGGGCAGCGCATGCCGGCGCAGTTCATTCGCGCCTTGATCCTGGCGAAGGCTGCTGCGGCCAAGGCCAACGTCGAACTCCAGCAACTGAGCGAGTCGCAGGGCAAGGCCATTGTCGATGCCGCCCAGGGCCTGCTGGAAGGTGACTACATGCAGCACTTCCCGGTGGATATCTTCCAGACCGGCTCCGGCACCAGTTCGAACATGAACGCCAACGAAGTGCTGGCAACCCTGGCCAGCCGCCTGCTGGGCGAGGCGGTGAACGCCAACGACCATGTCAACTGCGGCCAGAGCAGCAACGACATCATCCCTACCACCATTCACGTCAGCGCCGCCTTGACCCTGCACGAACAACTGCTGCCGGCGCTGTTGCACCTGGTGGCAGTGATCGAGCGCAAGGCGGTCGAAGTTCATCCGTTCATCAAGACTGGACGTACTCACCTCATGGACGCGATGCCTGTGCGCATGAGCCAGGTGCTGGAAGGCTGGGCCCAGCAACTCAAGGCCAATATCGGTCACCTGCAAGACCTGCTGCCGAGCCTGCAGGCGCTGGCGCAGGGCGGCACGGCCGTCGGCACCGGGATCAACGCTCACCCTGAATTCGCCGCGCGGTTCAGCCAGCAGTTGAGCCGCTTGACCCAAGTGACGTTCACCCCGGGCGTGAACCTGTTCGCCCTGATCGGCTCCCAGGACACCGCCGTGGCAGTGTCCGGTCAGCTCAAGGCGATTGCGGTCTCGCTGATGAAGATCGCCAACGACTTGCGCTGGATGAACTCCGGTCCGCTGGCGGGCCTCGGCGAGATCGAACTGGAAGGCCTGCAGCCGGGCTCCTCGATCATGCCGGGCAAGGTCAACCCGGTGATACCGGAAGCCACCGCCATGGTGGCGGCGCAAGTGATTGGCAATGACTCGGTGATCACCGTGGCCGGCCAGTCGGGCAACTTCGAACTCAACGTGATGCTGCCGATCATTGCCCAGAATTTGCTGAGCAGTATCGAGTTGCTGGCCAACTCCAGCCGTCTGCTGGCCGACAAGGCCATCGCCAGCTTCAAGGTCAATGAACCCAAGCTCAAGGAAGCGCTGTCGCGCAACCCGATCCTGGTAACCGCCTTGAACCCGATCATCGGTTATCAAAAAGCCGCGGAAATCGCCAAGACCGCCTACAAGCAAGGGCGTCCGGTGATCGATGTGGCCCTGGAACACACCGATCTTTCCCGTAGCCAGCTGGAAGTCCTGCTGGATCCGGAAAAGCTCACCGCCGGCGGCGTGTAATCCCCGATCCGGCTTTGGAGGCTCACCATGGAACACTGGAAACGCACGATCGAAAGGGCCAATCGCTTCTTCATTCAGGGCGATCTTGTGGATGCTCGCGAGTATTACCTGCAGGCGCTGGCCTTGGCCCAGGTGCTGTTCGAGCGCTGGTCGGATGCCGATGAAGCCGTAGCGGCCTGCGTCATTTCCCACCACAACCTGGCCGACCTGCACTTGCGCCTGAACCAGCCGGAGGAAAGCGCGGAGTACCTCTGCGCTATCCACCAGCGCCTGTTGCAGACCCTGCAGGACAACCGGCTGCCTCTCGCTTTGCGCGAAGCGGCGTTTCGCCAAAGCAGCAAGACCTACGTTGAGCTGCTGAATTTCATCAGTGAACACGGCGAATACCCGCGTACGCATCGCTTGCTGGAGAACCACGTCGCGCAAATGGCGCCTGACGTCGCGATCCCGAATGGCCCACATTACGGAGCACATTGAATGTCCTTTACCTTGCCTGCACTGCCTTACGCCTACGACGCCCTGGAACCGCACATCGATGCGCAGACCATGGAAATTCACTACAGCAAGCACCACCAGACGTACATCAACAACCTCAATGCCGCGGTAGAAGGCACCGAGTGGGCTGACTGGTCGGTTGAAAAGCTGGTGGCCAGCGTCCAGCAGCTTCCAGAAAAACTCCGCGCTGCGGTGATCAACCAGGGTGGCGGGCATGCCAACCATTCGCTGTTCTGGGCGGTCATGACGCCGTCGGGTGGCGGCAAACCCGAGGGCGCTCTGTGGCAGGCCATCGAGGAACAACTGGGGGGCTTCGACAGCTTCAAAGAGGCGTTCACCAAAGCGGCGCTGACCCGTTTCGGTAGCGGCTGGGCCTGGCTCAGCGTGACCCCGGAGAAAAAGCTGGTGGTGGAGAGCAGCGGCAATCAGGACAGCCCGCTGATGAACGGCAACACCCCAATCCTTGGCCTGGACGTGTGGGAACACGCTTATTACCTGCGTTACCAGAACCGCCGGCCGGAATACATCAACGCGTTCTACAACGTCATCAACTGGCCTGAAGTGGCTCAGCGCTATCAAGCAGCCGTGGCTTGAGTCTCCAACCTGACAAGATCTAAGGCCGACTATGGGCACTGAAACACTGGCGATCAGCGGCGGACGAATGTTTCGTTATGCGTTCGGTTCGCTGTTGCTGTTGGCGGGGACCGCATTGCTGGTGGCTCAAGGACTGAGCTGGCTGAACCTGGAGCCGCGACTGTTGCGGGCGTTACAAGGCGGGGCGATCTGTGCCCTGGGCACGGCCCTTGGGGCTGTGCCGGTGCTGGTGATCCGCCGGATGCCTGTGGCGTTGAGCGACACATTGTTGGGGTTTGGTGCGGGCGTGATGCTGGCGGCCACCGCCTTTTCATTGATTGTTCCGGGCATTGCGGCCGCTGAAAGCCTGGGGCTTTCGCCCTGGGCCTCCAGTGGCCTGATCAGCTTGGGCATCATGCTGGGCGCGTTCTGCCTGTTTCTCGTGGATCGTAGGCTCTCCGGCGTCACTCCGGAGGTGCTGGTGGGCACGCCGCAGCACCCGTTGATTCCGCCGCGTATCTGGCTGTTTGTGTTTGCGATCATCGCCCATAACATTCCCGAAGGCATGGCGGTGGGGGTGTCGGCCGGTGGCGGTATGGCCGACGCTGACAGCCTGGCCATGGGCATTGCCCTGCAGGATGTGCCAGAGGGGCTGGTGATCGCGTTGGTGTTGGCAGGGGCGGGGATGTCGCGGGTCAGGGCGTTCCTGATCGGTGCTGCATCCGGCCTGGTTGAGCCGGTCTTTGCCCTGCTCTGTGCCTGGCTGGTCAGCCTTGCCGAGCTGTTGTTGCCCTTGGGCTTGGCCTTGGCGGCGGGGGCGATGCTCTTGGTGGTGACTCAGGAAGTGATTCCGGAGTCGCGACGCAACGGCAATGAAAAACTCGCCAGCCTTGGGCTGTGCATCGGCTTTTGTCTGATGATGGTGATGGATACGGCACTCGCTTGAGTGCCTGGCGGCAGGCTTGCCCTGTCGCCTTTACTCGCCTTCGTCGAAATAATTGTTGATCAGTGCCACCAGCGCATCCAGCGCTTCCTGCTCCTGCTCGCCTTCGGTTTTCAAATGAATCTTGGTGCCCTTGCCGGCGGCCAGCATCATCATGGCCATGATGCTTTTGCCGTCGACCATGGATTCCGGGGTTCTGCCCGCTCTGATCTGGCAAGGAAACTGACCGGCAACGCCGACGAATTTGGCTGAAGCACGGGCATGCAAGCCCAGTTTGTTGATGATTTCAATTTCCAGAGCAGGCATCGCGGGGTAGATCCTTTCAGCTAAGGTCGCGGTGGCGAACCTGGACGTTCTTCAGGGATTGTTGCAGCACCTGACCCAGGCGTTCGGTCAGGTAGACGGAGCGGTGATGCCCGCCCGTGCAGCCAATGGCAATAGTGACGTAGGCGCGGTTGCTGGCAGCGAAGCGCGGCAACCACTTGAGCAGGTAGCTGGAGATGTCCTGGAACATCTCCTCGACATCCGGCTGTGCCGCCAGGTACTCGGCAACCGGTTGATCCAGCCCCGACTGGTCGCGCAGCTCGGGTTTCCAATAGGGGTTGGGAAGGCAGCGCACATCGAATACCAGGTCCGCATCCACCGGCATCCCGCGTTTGAACCCGAATGACTCCACCAGGAACGCCGTGCCCGGTTCAGGCTGGTTCAACAGGCGCAACTTGATGGTGTCGCGCAGTTGGTACAGGTTCAGGTTGGTGGTGTTGACCTTGAGGTCGGCCAGATCGACGATCGGCCCGAGCAATTGGGTTTCGTCGTGAATGGCCTCCGCCAGGGAGCGATTAGCGCTGCTGAGCGGATGGCGCCGGCGGGTTTCCGAGAAGCGCTTGAGCAGGGTTTCCTCGTCGGCGTCCAGGTACAGCACATCGCACTGGATGTGCCGGGCACGGACTTCTTCCAGGAGCTCGGGGAAGCGCGACAAGTGGCTGGGCAGGTTGCGTGCGTCAATGGACACCGCCACCAGCGGTTGTGCCAGCTCGGTGTGGATCAACGCACGCTCGGCCAGCTCGGGCAGCAGCCCGGCGGGCAAGTTGTCGATGCAGTAGTAACCGTGGTCCTCAAGGACATCGAGGGCGGTGCTTTTACCCGAGCCGGAACGGCCGCTGACGATGATCAAACGCATGGCTAGTGACCGTTCTGTTCGTCCAGGACAACCTGATACAGGGCTTCATTGCTGGAGGCACTGCGCAGCCGGTCACGCACTTCCTTGCGATCCAGCATGCTGGCGATCTGCCGAAGCAGTTCCAAGTGAGCATCGGTGGCCGCTTCCGGGACCAGCAATACGAACAGCAGGTCGACCGGAGCGCCATCAATGGCGTCGAAATCGATAGGGGCGTCCAGGTGCATCAAGGCGCTGATAGGCGACTCGCACCCTTTTAGACGGCAGTGAGGAATGGCGATGCCGTTGCCAAAACCCGTAGAACCGAGTTTTTCACGGGCAATCAGGCTCTCGAAGACATCCTGCATCTCCAGATCAGGCACTTCGCGGCTGATCAGGTTGGCAATTTGTTCGAGGGCGCGTTTTTTACTGCCGCCCGGCACGTTCACGAGGGAACGGCCGGGGGTCAGGATACTTTCAAGTCGGATCATGGGAGGGGAGTGTTAGCGACCCGTGCCTTGGAGAAGGTGGAGTTGCTTTTCCTTATGCTTTTTCAGTTGGCGGTCGAGCTTGTCCGTGAGCAGGTCAATCGCAGCATACATATCGTCATGTTCTGCATTGGCGACAACCTCCCCACCGTGGATGTGCAGCGTGGCTTCGATTTTCTGTTTCAGTTTCTCGACAGCCATCGTTACCTGCACATTGGTAATCTTGTCAAAGTGGCGCTCCAGTCGGTCGAGTTTTTCGCCGATATAAGCGCGCAGGGGTTCGGTCACTTCCAGTTGGTGTCCACTGATGTTGACTTGCATACAGCTTCTCCTTCGTTGCCAGTGCATAAGGCGGCAGGCTGGGTTGCCTGCCACTTAGGTTGTGTCCGAAATCATCCTTGCCTGATTGCTGCTCGGTTGCTTTCGAACACACCCTGGAACGCTGTGGCTAGCCCGGCGACTACATCAACCGCTTCCGTTCGCTGGAAGGCGCGATCCCAAGGGATTCGCGGTACTTGGCGACGGTACGACGGGCTACCTGAATGCCTTGTGCCTCCAGTAAACCAGCGATCTTGCTGTCACTCAACGGCTTTTTCTGATTTTCCGCAGCGACCAGTTTTTTGATGATCGCGCGGATCGCCGTGGACGAGCATTCGCCGCCTTCGGAGGTGCTGACGTGGCTGGAGAAAAAGTATTTCAGTTCATATATGCCCCGTGGGGTATGCATGAATTTTTGCGTGGTCACCCGGGAAATGGTCGATTCGTGCATGCCCACCGCCTCAGCGATATCGTGCAGGACCAACGGCTTCATCGCTTCGTCACCGTACTCGAGGAAGCCCCGCTGGTGTTCGACGATCTGGGTGGCGACCTTCATCAGGGTTTCGTTGCGGCTTTGCAGGCTCTTGATGAACCAGCGCGCTTCCTGCAGCTGGTTGCGCATGAAGGTGTTGTCGGCGCTGGTGTCGGCGCGGCGGACAAAACCGGCGTATTGCGCATTCACTCGCAGGCGCGGTACGGATTCCTGATTGAGCTCTACCAGCCAGCGCTCGTTGTCCTTGCGCACAATAACGTCGGGCACAACGTATTCGGCTTCGCTGGACTCGATTTGCGAGCCCGGGCGCGGGTTGAGGCTCTGTACCAGTTCGATGACTTGGCGCAGCTCGTCTTCCTTGAGCTTCATGCGCCGCATCAGTTGGCTGTAGTCGCGGCTGCCCAGCAGGTCGATGTAGTCGGTGACCAGGCGCTGGGCTTCGGCCAGCCATGGGGTCTTGGCCGGCAGTTGACGCAATTGCAGGAGCAGGCATTCGCCCAGGTTGCGGGCGCCGATGCCGGCCGGTTCGAATTGCTGGATGCGATGCAGGACGGCTTCGATCTCGTCCAGTTCGATGTCCAGTTCCGGATCGAAGGCGTCGAGGATCTCCTCGAGGGTTTCATCCAGGTAGCCCTGATTGTTGATGCAATCGATCAGGGTCACGGCGATCAGGCGATCGGTGTCCGACATCGGGGCCAGGTTCAATTGCCAGAGCAGATGGCTCTGCAGGCTTTCGCCGGCGGAGGTACGGGTGGTGAAGTCCCACTCGTCGTCATCGTTGCTCGGCAGGCTGCTGGCGCTGGTCTGGTAGACGTCTTCCCAGGCAGTGTCGACGGGCAGCTCGTTGGGGATGCGCTCGTTCCATTCGCCTTCCTCGAGGTTGTCCACCGTGGGGGCGGTTTCCTGGTAGGAGGGTTCCTGGATGTCGGTGTTGGGTTTCTGCTCGGCGTTGTCGGCCAATGGGTCGCTGTTATCGAAGTCGTCGCCTTCTTCCTGGCGTTCGAGCATCGGATTGGACTCCAGGGCCTCCTGGATTTCCTGTTGCAGGTCCAGGGTCGACAATTGGAGCAGGCGGATGGCCTGTTGCAGCTGCGGTGTCATCGTCAGCTGCTGGCCCATTCTCAGGACTAGCGATGGTTTCATGGCAGGGGCTTAACACCTTATTCGCCGGCGCACATGCGCCATCCACTACAGGGCGCCGAGGCGCCAAACATAAGCAAATTATATGCCTGAAACTGAAGTGTTTGCCTAGAGCGCTGTAACAATAAAAATTGCAGGATTTTATTGCTTGCGGCGCCCTGGCGACTGGCCAAACACCTCAGTGCTTACAGGCGGAACTCATGGCCCAGGTAGACTTCCTTGACCAATTCATTGGCCAGGATGGTCTCGGAGTCGCCTTCGGCAATCAGCTGGCCGTCGTTGACGATGTAAGCGGTTTCGCAGATATCCAGGGTTTCACGGACGTTATGGTCGGTGATCAGCACACCAATGCCCTTGGCCTTGAGGTGATGAATGATCTGCTTGATGTCGCCGACCGAGATCGGGTCGACACCGGCGAAGGGTTCGTCCAGCAGGATGAACTTTGGTGCGGTAGCCAGGGCGCGAGCAATTTCCACACGGCGGCGTTCACCACCGGACAGGCTCATGCCCAGGTTGTCGCGGATGTGGTTGATGTGGAATTCCTGCAGCAGGCTCTCCAGCTCTTTGCGCCGACCGGCCTTGTCGAGTTCCTTGCGGGTCTCGAGGATGGCCATGATGTTGTCGGCCACCGACAGCTTGCGAAAGATCGAGGCTTCCTGGGGCAGATAACCGATACCGGCACGGGCGCGGCCGTGCATGGGCTGGTGGCTGACATCCAGGTCGTCGATCATGACCCGGCCCTGATCCGCCTGGACCAGGCCGACGATCATGTAGAAGCAGGTGGTCTTGCCGGCGCCGTTGGGGCCGAGCAGGCCGACGATCTGGCCGCTGTCGATGGACAGGCTGACGTCACGCACGACCTGACGGCTCTTGTAGCTCTTGGCCAGATGCTGAGCTTTCAGAGTTGCCATTACTGGGCCTTCTGCTCTTCAGTTTTCTTTTTCGGCTGGATCACCATGTCGATCCGCGGACGTGGCGCGGTCACCGAGCTGCCATTGGCGCGGCCGGCATTGGCGACCTGCTTGACGGTGTCGTAGACGATTTTCTCGCCTTCGGTGGTGTTGCCGTCATTGATGACCTTGGCTTTGTCGATCAGCACGATGCGGTTCTGCTGGGCGTGGTACTGGATGGTCACTGCGTAGGCCTGGACCGGTTTCTGGTCGGTGGCTTTCTGCAGTTGCTCGAAGTAGGCCAGGTTGCCCACCGAGGTCACCACGTCGATCTCGCCCGAGGTGGCGCGGGTAATGGTCACGGTGTTGCCGGTGATCTTCATCGAACCTTGGGTAATGATCACGTCACCCTTGTAGGTGGCGATGCCTTGTTTGTCATCCAGTTGCGCGTCATCGGCCTGGATGCGGATGGGTTGCTGGCTATCGTTCGGCAGAGCCCAGGCGCTCACGCTTCCCAGTGCTGCGCCCAGACTGAGCAAAATAGGGAGGGTTTTAACGAGCCTCATACTGTCCTCTTACGTTCGATAGCAGGTTCATCCTGCCGTCTTTCAAATACGCTTTCATTCCCTTGGCAGTCGTCACGCCGCCGGCGCCGTCGATTCTAACGGCTTGCTCGGTCTGCGCATATTGCTTCTGCGGGAATACTGTCATCCGGCTGGTGGTGATCAGCAGGTTGCGATTCTTGTCGTCTTTGCGGGCAACCCGTACCGAATCGATCAGCTCGACCTGGGTGCCGTCCGGGTTGACCTCGCCACGCTCGCTCTGGACGTGCCAGGGGAAGGTGGTGCCGCGGTACATCTGCAGGTCAGGCTTGGTCAGCAGGGTGACTTCGGTGGTCTTGACGTGCTCGACCTTGTCCGAGGTCATTTCGTACTGCATCTTGCCGTCGGGCAGGTACTGCACGCTGCGGGCGTTGATCACGTAATAGTCGATGGCGCTTTCGTCGACCTGGGCCACAGGCTTGTCGAGAAAACGTTCCGGGCTGATGTTCCAGTAGCCCACGGCCGCGAACAGCGCGGTGATGACCCCGAAAATCAGGATGTTGCGAATCTTTTTGCTCAGCATAAGGGGCTCTATAAGTAAGCGGCGTTGGCCGCATCGAGGCTGCCTTGGGCACGCAGGATCAATTCGCAGAACTCACGTGCGGCGCCTTCGCCGCCCCGGGCCTGGGTGATGCCGTGGGCGTGCTCGCGGACGAAGCTGGCCGCATTGGCCACAGCCATGCCCAGGCGACGCGACGGATCACGGGCAGGTCCGGCAGATCGTCACCCAGGTACGCGACCTGTTCGTAGCTTAGGTTGAGTTGGCCGAGAAGCTCGTCCAGGACCACCAATTTATCCTCGCGGCCCTGATACAGGTGGGGAATCCCCAGGTTCTTGGCGCGGCGCTCGACCACCGGGGTCTTGCGCCCGCTGATGATTGCCGTCTGCACACCGGCGGCCATCAGCATCTTGATGCCTTGGCCATCCAGGGTGTTGAAGGTCTTGAATTCGCTGCCGTCTTCGAGAAAGTACAGGCGGCCATCGGTGAGCACGCCGTCGACGTCGAACACCGCCAGTTTGATGTGTTTGCCACGTTGCAGCAGATCGTCGCTCATTACATGACTCCCGCGCGCAGCAGGTCGTGCATGTTCAAGGCGCCGATGGGGCGGTCATCCTTGTCCACCACCACCAGGGCGCTGATTTTGTGATCTTCCATGATTTTCAGGGCTTCGGCCGCGAGCATGTCGGCGCGGGCGGTCTTGCCGTGAGGGGTCATGACGTCATCGATGCTGGCTTCATGGATGTTGATGGCGCGGTCCAGGGTCCGGCGCAAGTCACCGTCGGTGAAGATCCCGGCCAGGCGGCCATCGGCTTCGAGGACCACGGTCATGCCCAAACCTTTACGAGTCATTTCCATGAGCGCGTCTTTAAGCAGGGTGCCGCGCTGCACGTTCGGCAGTTCGGCGCCTTCGTGCATCACGTTCTCGACTTTCAGCAGCAGGCGACGGCCCAGCGCGCCACCTGGGTGCGAGAAGGCGAAGTCTTCGGCGGTGAAGCCACGGGCTTCCAGCAGGGCCACGGCCAGGGCATCACCCATTACCAGGGCGGCGGTGGTCGAGGAGGTTGGTGCCAGGTTCAGCGGGCAGGCCTCGGTCTCGACGTGCACGTTGAGGTTGACCTCGGCGGCCTTGGCCAGCGGCGAGTTCGGGTTGCCGGTGATGCTGATCAGCTGGATGCCCAGGCGTTTGATCAGCGGCAGCAGGGTGACGATTTCGTTGGTGGAGCCGGAGTTGGACAGCGCCAGGATCACGTCGTCCCGGGTGATCATGCCCATGTCGCCGTGGCTGGCTTCGGCTGGGTGGACAAAAAATGCCGTGGTGCCGGTGCTGGCCAGGGTGGCGGCAATCTTGTTGCCGATGTGCCCGGACTTGCCCATGCCGACCACGACCACTCGGCCCTTGCTGGCCAGAATCATCTCGCAAGCGCGTACGAAATCTGCGTCGATATGGGGCAGCAAGCCTTCTACGGCCTGAATTTCGAGGCGGATGGTGCGTTGTGCTGATTGAATCAGGTCGCTGGATTGGCTCATGTCTGAAATCGTATAGCCCGATGAAAAGGCGGCGATTATAGCGGTAATGAACAAATCCCTCACGCAAGTTCGTCAGGCTTTGTTGCGCCGGGCTGGGGAAAGCGCTGAATCGCCTGTCCTCGACCTGAACGGCCTCGGCTTCGGCCTTGGGCGCTCCGTATCAGCAGTGATATAGTTCGCCGCCAGTTCGGCCTGCCCTGAGGATGTACTCCCGGCAGGGAGCCAAGCGTCCTAGTGAAAGGCTGCATCGCAAGGAGTTTAGATGAGTGCCGATAACGCCTACGCGGTCGAGCTGAAGGGACTGTCCTTCAAGCGCGGTGCGCGCAGCATCTTCAATAATGTCGATATCCGTATTCAGCGGGGCAAGGTCACCGGCATCATGGGGCCTTCCGGCTGCGGGAAAACCACGCTGCTGCGGCTGATGGGCGCGCAATTGCGGCCCAGCGCCGGCGAAGTGTGGGTCAACGGGCAGAACCTGCCCGCGCTGTCGCGCAGTGATCTGTTCGATGCCCGCAAGCAAATGGGCGTGCTGTTCCAGAGCGGAGCCCTGTTCACCGACCTCGACGTCTTCGAGAACGTGGCTTTCCCCTTGCGGGTTCATACCGAGCTGCCGGAAGAGATGATCCGCGACATCGTCCTGCTCAAATTGCAGGCCGTCGGGCTGCGCGGCGCCATCGACCTGATGCCGGATGAGCTGTCCGGGGGCATGAAGCGCCGGGTGGCCCTGGCGCGCGCCATTGCCCTGGATCCGCAGATTCTTATGTACGACGAGCCATTCGTGGGCCAGGACCCGATTGCCATGGGCGTCCTGGTGCGCCTGATCCGCCTGCTCAATGATGCCCTGGGCATCACCAGCATCGTGGTCTCCCACGATCTGGCCGAAACGGCGAGCATCGCTGACTACATCTATGTGGTGGGCGATGGCCAGGTGCTGGGCCAGGGAACTCCTGCCGAGCTGATGGACTCCGACAATCCGCGCATCCGTCAATTCATGAAGGGCGATCCTGACGGCCCGGTACCGTTCCACTTTCCAGCGCCGGACTACCGCGCAGATCTCCTGGGGAAGCGCTGATGCGCAAAATATCGTTACTCGAACGGGTTCGCCTCTTCGGTCGTTCAGGCATTGATGTCCTGGCGGTACTGGGGCGTTCCAGTCTGTTTCTGTTCCATGCCTTGTTGGGGCGCGGCGGCATCGGCTGTGGCTTTGGTCTGCTGGTCAAGCAACTGCACTCGGTGGGGGTGATGTCCCTGGTGATCATCGTGGTTTCCGGGGTGTTCATCGGTATGGTGCTGGCCCTGCAGGGGTTCAACATCCTGTCCAGCTACGGTTCCGAGCAGGCGGTGGGGCAGATGGTCGCCCTGACGTTGCTGCGTGAACTCGGCCCGGTGGTGACGGCGCTGCTGTTCGCCGGTCGAGCGGGTTCGGCCCTGACCGCGGAAATCGGCAACATGAAGTCCACCGAGCAGCTCTCCAGCCTGGAGATGATTGGTGTCGATCCGCTCAAATACATCATTGCCCCGCGTCTGTGGGCAGGTTTCATTTCCCTGCCGTTGCTGGCGATGATTTTCAGCGTAGTGGGGATCTGGGGCGGCTCCTGGGTGGCGGTTGACTGGCTGGGGGTCTATGAAGGTTCCTACTGGTCGAACATGCAAAACAGCGTGACCTTCAGTGGTGACGTGCTCAATGGTGTGAT
The DNA here is from genome assembly GCF_023241715.1 of Pseudomonas morbosilactucae. Classification (GTDB taxonomy): domain Bacteria; phylum Pseudomonadota; class Gammaproteobacteria; order Pseudomonadales; family Pseudomonadaceae; genus Aquipseudomonas; species Aquipseudomonas morbosilactucae. The sequence goes on along the minus strand of NZ_JALQCW010000006.1, from coordinate 85,480 downwards.
TAAAAGTATTGTTTTCGCCTTTGTAGTGACCTGGATTGCCGTATTCCAAGGCTACGACTGTGAGCCCACTTCAGAGGGGATCAGCCGTGCCACTACCAAGACCGTGGTGTACGCCTCCCTGGCGGTGCTCGGCTTGGACTTTATTCTGACCGCCTTGATGTTTGGAGATTTCTGATGCAAAACCGCACCCTGGAAATCGGTGTCGGCCTTTTCTTGCTGGCTGGCATCCTGGCTTTGCTGTTGCTGGCCTTGCGGGTCAGTGGCTTGTCGGCCGCCGCGAGCACCGATACCTACAAACTTTACGCGTACTTCGACAATATCGCCGGTTTGACTGTCAGAGCTAAAGTGACCATGGCCGGTGTGACTATCGGCAAGGTCACGGCTATCGATCTGGACCGCGACAGCTTCACCGGCCGGGTGACGATGCAATTGGAAAAGCGCGTGGATAATCTGCCGACTGACTCCACTGCATCTATTCTGACTGCGGGCTTGTTGGGTGAGAAATACATCGGCATCAGCGTGGGTGGGGAAGAGTCCCTGCTCAAGGATGGTGGCACCATCCATGACACTCAGTCGTCGCTGGTACTGGAGGACCTGATCGGTAAGTTCCTGCTCAATACCGTTAGCAAAGACGCTAAATGAGGAGTTTGTTCATGATCTCTACCTTGCGACGTGGCCTGTTGGTGTTGCTTGCGGCGCTACCTTTGATGGCTAACGCCGTGACCGGGCCTTCCGCCCATGAACTGGTTCAAGACACCACCAACCGCCTGCTGGCGGACCTGGCGGCCAATAAAGAGCAGTACAAGCAGAGCCCGAGCGCCTTCTACGACGCCTTGAACGGTATTGTCGGTCCGGTGGTGGATGCCGATGGCATCTCCCGCAGCATCATGACCGTGAAGTACTCGCGCAAAGCCACCCCGGAGCAGATGACCCGCTTCCAGGAAAACTTCAAGCGCAGCCTGATGCAGTTCTATGGCAACGCCTTGCTCGAGTACAACAACCAGGGCATTACGGTGTCCCCGGCCAAGGATGAAAGCGGCACCCGCACCAGCGTCGATATGCAGGTCAAGGGCAATAACGGGGCGATCTACCCCGTGTCCTACACCCTGGAGAAGATCAACGACCAGTGGAAAGTGCGCAACGTGATCATCAACGGCATCAACATCGGCAAGTTGTTCCGTGATCAGTTCGCCGATGCCATGCAGCGCAATGGCAATAACCTGGACAAGACCATCGACGGTTGGGCCGGGGAAGTGGCTAAGGCCAAGGAAGTGACCGAAGACGCCGCGCAGAAGGCTGCGCAATGAGTGAGGCGGCCGTCCGTTCCGGGGCTGCTGGCGAACTGTTGCTCAGTGGCGTGCTGGACTATCGCACCGGCCCTGGCCTGCGCAAGCAGGGCCAGGCCCTGATCAAGTCCAGCGCGGTGCCGGACCTGGTTGTGGATTGTTCGGCAGTGTCGAAGTCCAGCAGTGTCGGCCTTGCGCTGTTGCTGGCGTTCATGCGTGATGCCCAGGCGGCCGGCAAGGCCCTGAGCATCCGCGCCTTGCCCGAGGACATGCGCGAAATCGCCGAGGTTTCCGGCTTGACCGAAATCCTCACCCATCCTTAGTAACCCACATCTATATAGAAGCCCCCCGTCAGAGTCCTGCTATGCGGGGTTCGCAGGCGCGGGGCTTTTTTTGTATGATGTGCGACCCGCGCGCACAGGGCGCCGATTGAGGTTGAGCATGCAGGCCACCGAAGTGAAGAGCTTCCTTGAAGGAAAGCTGTCCGAGACTCTTTTATCCGTACAGGTAGAAGTTGAGGGCGAAGGCTGCAACTTTCAGCTGAACGTGATTAGTGACGAACTGGCGGCCTTGAGCCCGGTTAAGCGTCAGCAGAGCATTTATGCCCATTTGAACCCATGGATCGCCGATGGCAGCATCCACGCGGTCACTATGAAATTTTTCAGCCGCGCGGCCTGGGCCGAGCGCACCTGAGCAGCCCAAGGGCGTCGAGATTCTTATGGATAAATTGATTATTACCGGCGGCGTTCGCCTTGATGGCGAAATCCGCATTTCCGGGGCCAAGAACTCCGCGCTGCCGATCCTGGCGGCAACCCTGCTGTGCGATGGCCCGGTCACTGTGGCCAACCTGCCGCACCTGCACGACATCACCACCATGATCGAGCTGTTCGGTCGCATGGGCATCGAGCCGGTGATCGACGAGAAACTCAGCGTCGAAATCGACCCACGCACCATCAAGACCCTGATCGCGCCGTACGAGCTGGTGAAAACCATGCGTGCCTCGATCCTGGTACTGGGCCCGATGGTTGCCCGTTTCGGTGAAGCTGAAGTCGCCCTGCCTGGCGGTTGCGCCATCGGCTCGCGTCCGGTGGACCTGCACATCCGTGGCCTGGAAGCCATGGGCGCGGTGATCGACGTCGAAGGCGGCTACATCAAGGCCAAGGCCCCTGAAGGCGGCCTGCGCGGCGCGAGCTTCTTCTTCGATACCGTGAGTGTGACCGGTACCGAGAACATCATGATGGCCGCCGCACTGGCCAAAGGCCGCAGCGTGCTGCAAAACGCCGCCCGCGAGCCTGAAGTCGTGGACCTGGCGAACTTCCTGATCGCCATGGGCGCGAAAATCTCCGGTGCCGGCACCGACACCATCACCATCGATGGCGTCGAGCGTCTGCATTCGGCGTTCTACAAAGTCATGCCTGATCGGATCGAAACCGGCACCTACCTGGTGGCAGCTGCCGTCACCGGCGGCCGGGTCAAGGTCAAGGACACTGATCCGACCATCCTTGAAGCGGTCCTGGAAAAGCTCAAGGAAGCCGGTGCAGAAGTCACCACCGGCACCGACTGGATCGAGCTCAACATGCACGGCAAGCGCCCCAAGGCGGTCAACGTGCGAACCGCGCCTTACCCGGCGTTCCCGACGGACATGCAAGCGCAGTTCATCTCCCTGAACGCCATTGCCGAAGGCACGGGTGCGGTCATCGAGACGATCTTCGAAAACCGCTTCATGCACGTTTACGAACTGCACCGCATGGGCGCCAAGATCCAGGTCGAAGGCAACACTGCCATCGTGACCGGCACTGAAATCCTCAAGGGCGCGCCCGTCATGGCCACCGACCTGCGGGCTTCGGCCAGCCTGGTGATTTCGGCTCTGATGGCCGAAGGCGACACCCTGATCGATCGCATTTACCACATAGATCGTGGTTATGAGTGCATCGAAGAGAAGCTGCAGATGCTCGGCGCCAAGATTCGCCGCGTACCGGGCTAGTCGGTGTCATGGGCACAAGGACGTGCCCACACCTTGATTGAGTTTCAAGTCGAGCCTGTCATCAGGCTCGATCTGTGTCTGGCGCCATTTGCGACCGGGCATCAGTAGCCTGATAAGGACTGACGTTTCCCATGTTGACCATCGCATTGTCCAAGGGCCGTATCCTTGACGACACGCTGCCGCTTCTGGCTGAAGCGGGCATCGTGCCGACCGAGAATCCGGACAAGAGCCGCAAGCTGATCATTCCCACGACCCAGGCCGATGTGCGCCTGCTGATCGTGCGCGCCACCGATGTGCCGACCTACGTCGAGCATGGGGCCGCTGACCTCGGGGTCGCTGGCAAGGACGTGCTGATGGAATACACCGGCCAGGGCCTGTACGAGCCGCTGGACCTGCAGATTGCCAAGTGCAAGCTGATGACCGCCGGTGCCATCGGTGCCGCCGAGCCCAAGGGCCGGCTGCGCGTGGCCACCAAGTTCGTCAATGTGGCCAAGCGTTACTACGCCGAACAGGGTCGCCAGGTCGACATCATCAAGCTCTACGGTTCGATGGAGCTGGCGCCGCTGATCGGCCTGGCGGACAAGATCATCGACGTGGTCGACACCGGCAACACCTTGCGGGCCAATGGCCTGGAGCCCCAGGAGCTGATCGCCACCATCAGTTCGCGCCTGGTGGTCAACAAGGCTTCGATGAAAATGCAGCACGCCCGCATCCAGGCGTTGATCGACACCCTGCGCAAAGCAGTGGAGTCGCGACACCGCGGCTGATTCACATGCGTGGCCTTGAGCCACGCCCATCTATCCGCGTCATAGCCAGAATGCTCAGGTGCCCACGCGGATGGCTTGGTAGTCTTGCGGCGCCTGAGCTTTGCAAAACCAAGCTTGTCCTTTTGAGCACTCGCCAATAAATGAGGCCTTCGCTATGACCGCTCCCACTGCAATTCGCCGACTCAACGCTGCCGACCCGGATTTCGCCCAGCATCTGGATCATCTGCTGAGCTGGGAAAGTGTCTCTGACGACTCGGTCAATCAGCGGGTGCTGGACATCATCAAGGCCGTGCGTGAACGCGGCGATGCGGCGCTGGTGGAATTCACCGAGCGCTTCGATGGCTTGCAGGTCAGCTCCATGGCCGACCTGATCCTGCCCCGTGAGCGCCTGGAACTGGCCCTGACCCGCATCACCGTACCCCAGCGCGAAGCCCTGGAAAAAGCCGCCGCGCGGGTCCGCAGCTATCACGAAAAACAGAAACAGGATTCCTGGACCTACACCGAGGCCGACGGCACCGTGCTGGGGCAGAAAGTCACCCCGTTGGACCGTGCCGGCCTGTATGTACCCGGTGGCAAGGCGTCCTACCCGTCCTCGGTGTTGATGAACGCGATCCCGGCCAAAGTGGCGGGGGTCACCGAGGTGGTGATGGTAGTGCCTACGCCGCGTGGCGAGGTCAATGAACTGGTGCTGGCCGCAGCCTGCATCGCCGGGGTCGACCGGGTGTTCACCATCGGTGGCGCCCAAGCGGTTGCCGCCCTGGCCTATGGCACCGAAAGCGTGCCCCAGGTGGACAAGGTGGTCGGCCCGGGCAACATCTATGTGGCCACTGCCAAGCGCCACGTGTTTGGCCAGGTGGGCATCGACATGATTGCCGGCCCCTCCGAGATCCTCGTGGTCTGTGACGGCCAGACCGACCCGGACTGGATCGCCATGGACCTGTTTTCCCAGGCTGAGCACGATGAAGACGCCCAGGCGATCCTGGTCAGCCCGGACGCGGAGTTCCTCGACCAGGTGGCGGCGAGCATCGCCAAGCTGCTGCCGACCATGGAGCGTGCCGAAATCATCAACACCTCGATCAATGGCCGTGGCGCCCTGATCAAAGTGCGCGACATGCAGCAGGCCATCGACGTGGCCAACCGCATCGCGCCGGAGCACTTGGAGTTGTCGGTGGCGGACCCACAAGCTTGGCTGCCGCAGATTCGTCACGCGGGGGCGATCTTCATGGGCCGTCACACCTCCGAAGCCTTGGGCGATTACTGCGCCGGGCCGAACCACGTGCTGCCGACCTCCGGCACCGCACGTTTCTCCTCGCCACTGGGCGTGTACGACTTCCAGAAACGTTCGTCGATCATCTTCTGCTCCGAGCAGGGCGCATCCGAACTGGGCAAGACCGCGTCGGTGCTGGCCCGTGGCGAGTCGCTGACCGCCCACGCCCGCAGTGCCGAATACCGCATCGTCGACGATCAAGCAAAGGGGCAATGAGCATGAGCAAATTCTGGAGTCCGTTCGTCAAGGATCTGGTGCCTTATGTGCCGGGCGAACAGCCAAAGCTGACCAAGCTGGTCAAGCTCAACACCAACGAAAACCCTTATGGCCCGTCGCCCAAGGCCCTGTCGGCGATGCAGGCCGAGCTCAATGACAACCTGCGCCTGTACCCGGACCCCAACAGCGACCTGCTGAAGCAGGCGGTGGCTGGCTATTACGGCGTGCAGAGCAACCAGGTGTTCCTCGGCAACGGTTCGGATGAAGTCCTGGCGCACATTTTCCACGGCTTGCTGCAACACGATCAGCCGTTGCTGTTCCCGGACATCAGCTACAGCTTCTACCCGGTGTATTGCGGCCTGTACGGCATCGACTTCGAAGCGGTGCCCCTGGATGAGCAGTTCCAGATCCGCACGGCGGACTATGCCAAGCCCAATGGCGGGATCATCTTCCCTAACCCGAACGCGCCCACCGGCTGCCTGCTGCCCCTGGACGCGGTGGAGCAGATCCTCAAGGCCAGCCCGGATTCGGTGGTGGTGGTCGACGAAGCCTATATCGACTTTGGCGGTGAGACGGCCATTGGCCTGGTGGATCGCTATCCGAACCTGCTGGTGACCCAGACCCTGTCCAAGTCGCGCTCCCTGGCGGGCTTGCGGGTCGGCCTGGCGGTGGGTCATCCGGACCTGATCGAGGCCCTGGAGCGGATCAAGAACAGCTTCAACTCCTACCCCCTGGACCGCTTGGCGATTGTCGGTGCAACCGCCGCGTTCGAAGACCGCGAGTACTTCCAGAGCACCTGCCAGCGGGTGATCGACAGCCGCGACTACGTGGTGGCGCAACTGCAGGCCAAGGGGTTCGAGGTGCTGCCGTCGGCGGCCAACTTCATCTTTGCCCGTCACCCCGGGCACGACGCGGCCGGCCTGGCGGCCAAGCTGCGGGAGCAAGGAGTGATCGTCCGCCACTTCAAGCAGCAGCGCATTGCCCAGTTCCTGCGTATCTCCATCGGCACGCCAGAGCAGAACCAGGCGCTGATTGACGGACTGGGCGAGCTTTAAGCCCTTGAAGATAAAAAGCCCGCTCCCTCACAGGAGCGGGCTTTTTTATAGGCTGAGGGTCAGGCTCAGGGTGAAGTTGCGCGGCTCCCCGGGGTTGACCCAGTAGTTGCTGTAAGAGCGCTCGTAGTACTTCTCATCGAACACATTGTTCAGGTTCAGGCCCAAGGTCACCTGCTCACTGGCCTTGTAGTGGGCCAACAGGTCCACGGTCTGGTAGGCCGGTAACTCGAAGCGGCTGCCGGCTTCCCCGGAACGGTCGCCCACGTACGTGAAGGCTGCGCCGACATCCGAGCCGCGCAACGAGCCTTCCTGAAACTCATAGACCCCCAGAAGGCTGCCGCTGCGCTTGGCCACGCCGAGAATGCGGCTGCCAGCGGGAATGGACGGGTCGCCCTCGGTGACCTTGGCGTCGATGTAGGCGAAGGCGCCGATCAGCCGCACCGCGTCGGTGAGTTGCCCGGTCACTTGCAGGTCCAGGCCCTGGCTGCGGGCTTTGCCCATGGCCCGGTTGCTGTTGGTGGCCGGGTCGAGGGCCAGGACGTTTTCCTTTTCGATGTGGAAGGCGGCGAGGGTGCTGCTCAGGCGCTCGTCGAACAGCTCGCTCTTGATCCCCACTTCATAACCGACGCCTTCTTCGGGCTTGAAGGTTTTGCTCTCGGCGTCCAGGCCGTTGTTGGGCTTGAACGAGGTGGAGGCGTTGGCGAACAGGCCCACTTGCGGGGTCAGTTGGTACAGCAGGCCGGCGCGCTGGGTCAGGGCGTCGTGAGTCTGGCGCGAGGGGAGGCCACTGACGTGGTCGTCGATGCGTTGTTCGAAGTGCTCGAAGCGCGCCCCGAGCATGCCCCGCAGGCGGTCGCTGAAGATGATCTGGTCCTGCAGGTTCAATGCCTGGCTTTGCACGTGCTCGGAGAAGTCGGTGCCGGAGCGCAGGCCATTTGGCTTGGGCTGGCCGTACACCGGGTTATAGATATCGATGGGGTAGGTGCTGCCCGTAATGGTGGTGACCCGTTCGTTCTTGCGGTAGTTCTCGTATTCGCTGCCGATCAGCAACTGGTGTTGCCAGCTGCCGATGTCCAACAGGCCGTGGAGTTCCAGCTGGGTGATGCTGTCATGCCAGTTGCTGTCGCGCTCGCGATAGCGCCGATTGACCGTGCGCAGGTCGGCATTCAAAGGCCGGGCTTCCGAGGCGAAGCCCCAGAGCTTGCCCTCTTTGTAGTGGCTGGCCAGGCGCAATTTCCAGGCGTCGTTGAGGTGATGCTCCAGGGCTGCTTGCAGCATGTTGTTGTGGTTGTCGATGTTGCCGTCATTGGGTTCGCCGAGGAAGGTCGAGCGTGACACGCCGCTCCAACGATTGTTCGGCGCGACAATGCCGCGGTCGAAGGTCGAGCTGTGGCGCACGAACTCGCTTTCCAGCAACAGGTGGGTGTCTGGGTTGATCTGCCAGCTCAGGGAGGGTGCGACGAACACCCGTTGGCTGTCGACGTGATCGCGGAAACTCTGGTTGTCTTCGACTGCCAGGTTGACCCGGGACAGGACCTGGCCTTGCTCGTCGAGCGGCGTGTTGAGGTCCAGGGCGGTGCGGTAGCGGTCCCAGCTGCCGACGCTGGTCTGCAGGGTGGTGAAGGCTTCCGGCTGAGGCTTCTTGCTAACAATGTTCACCGTGCCACCCGGGTCGCCACGGCCATAGAGACTGGCGGCGGGGCCTTTGAGCACTTCGATGCGTTCGATATTGGCCGCATCCGGTGTGCTCGGGTAGCCGCGGTTGGCGCTGAAGCCGTCCTTGTAGAACTCCGACGTGGTGAAGCCGCGCACGCTGTATTCGTAGAGCGTCAGGCCGCCGAAGTTGTTTTGCTTGGAGACACCACCGGCGAATTCCAGGGCGCGCTCGACACTCGTGCTGCCCAAGTCCTTGAGCACGCTGGCAGGGATCACGCTGATGGACTGGGGAATGTCACGGATCGCTGTGTCGGTCTTGGTCGCACTGGAGGCGCGGCTTGCCTGATAACCCTTGAGCGGGGCGTTGGTGGATTCGTATTCGGAGGTGATGCTGGTGGCGTCGAGTTCGAGCGGCTGGGGTTCTTCGGCGAGCAGGGGATCGGCCAGCAGGCCCAGGGTCAGGCCTGCCAGAGAGGCAAATGTTCGAGACGTCATGAAAGGGTTCCAATATCGATATTGAAACAATATAACATGACTAATGAGAATTTATATCGTTAGCCCGGCGTGCCGGGCTACGACTTACTCTTCTTCTTTGACTGGCGCCGGTGGCGGACGCAGGCCGATCTCGGCGGTGAGCTTGATCTCCTTGCCATTGCGCATCACCAGGATGCTCACCTTGTCGCTGGGCTTGATCCGCGCGACCTGGTTCATCGAGCGGCGACCGTCGCCGGCGGGTTCTCCGTCGATGCTGAGAATCACGTCACCCAATTGCATGCCGGCCTTCTGCGCCGGGCCATCGCGGAAAATCCCCGCAACCACGATCCCGGGGCGCCCTGACAGGCCAAAGGACTCCGCCAGTTCCTGGGTGAGTGGCTGCACTTCGATGCCCAGCCAGCCACGAATGACCTGGCCGTGTTCGATGATCGACTTCATCACCTCCATGGCCAGCTTGATCGGGATGGCAAAACCGATGCCCTGGGAGCCGCCGGACTTGGAGAAGATCGCGGTGTTGATCCCGGTCAGGTTGCCGTTGGCATCCACCAAGGCGCCGCCGGAATTGCCCGGGTTGATCGCCGCGTCGGTCTGGATGAAGTCTTCGTAGTTGTTCAGGCCCAACTGGTTGCGCCCGGTGGCGCTGATGATGCCCATTGTCACGGTCTGGCCGACACCAAAGGGGTTGCCGATGGCCAGCGCAACGTCACCCACGCGGATGTTTTCCGAGCGGCCAATGGTGATCGATGGCAGGTTTTTCAGGTCGATCTTGAGGACTGCGAGGTCGGTTTCCGGGTCGCTGCCGATGACGCGGGCCAGGGTTTCACGGCCGTCCTTGAGCGCCACCACGATTTGCTCGGCGCCGGAGGTCACATGGTTGTTGGTCAGCAGGTAGCCTTCGGGGCTCATGATCACCCCCGAACCCAGGCTCGACTCCATGCGCTGCTGCTTGGGCAGGTTATCGCCGAAGAACCGGCGAAATTGCGGGTCCTCGAACAACGGGTGGGCGGGTTTGTTGATGACCTTGGTGGTGTAGAGGTTGACCACTGCCGGCGCGGCAATCACCACAGCGTCCGCGTAAGAGACCGGGCCCTGCTGAGTGTTGCTGGTCTGCGGCGCCTGTTGCAGGTTGACGTCCAGGCTGGGCAGCCCGACCCACTCCGGATAACGCTGGATAATCAGTAACGCGATAAGCACACCGGCCAGCAGCGGCCAGCCAAAAAAACGCAGAGCCTTGAACATTGAGCAAGTCCTGGGTGGTTGCGAAGGACCGCGCACGGCCCATAATGTCGCGCATTATACGAGGCCAAGCGCGCCTCTGAACGGGATATTTAGGAGTCTTTTATGGCCGTTGCCCTGAGCACCCTGGTGGAAGAAGCCGACCGTTATCTGGGCAGTTCGCGGATTGCCGACTATTGCCCCAATGGCCTGCAGGTCGAGGGGCGCCCGCAGGTGATGCGCATCGTCAGTGGCGTCACCGCCAGCCAGGCATTGCTCGATGCCGCCGTCGAGGCCAAGGCCGATCTGGTGCTGGTGCACCATGGTTACTTCTGGAAAGGCGAGAACCCGTGCATCACGGGCATGAAGCAGCGGCGCCTGAAAACCCTGCTCAAGCACGACATCAGCCTGCTGGCCTACCACTTGCCCCTGGATCTGCATCCGGACGTTGGCAACAACGTGCAACTGGCGCGGCAACTGGACATCACCGTCGAAGGGCCCCTGGATCCGGACAACCTGAAAATCGTCGGCCTGGTGGGCTCACTCAACGAACCCATGACGCCACGGGACTTTGCCCGACGCGTGCAGGAAGTCATGGGGCGCGAGCCGTTGTTGATCGAAGGCGAGGACATGATCCGCCGCGTCGGCTGGTGCACCGGCGGTGGCCAGGGCTACATCGACCAGGCCGTGCAGGCCGGCGTTGACCTGTACCTGAGCGGCGAAGCCTCGGAGCAGACCTATCACAGCGCCCGGGAGAACGGCATCAGTTTTATTGCCGCCGGCCATCACGCCACCGAGCGTTATGGCGTCCAGGCCCTGGGTGATTACCTGGCCCGGCGCTTCGCCCTGGAGCACCTGTTCATCGACTGCCCCAACCCCATCTAACGCTCCGCCTGTTGGCGCCGGCTTGTCGGCGATCGCCGTTTGAGGGGCATCCGACGTCGCCGCCCCCGGCGATTTCACGAGCGCCAACCTCGGCCAGCCGGCACCCCACAAGCCACGGACAGACCCAAACGAGGCGATATATTCATATATCGTTTCGTTCTATTTGGCGCCCTGAATAGAAGCGGCACGCTGTGCTAGCATGCCCCGCTCGAACACGGCCCGATGGCCGTTCATAAGAAAGCTTTCGTGAGTAGCCATGGTCGACAAACTGACGCATCTGAAACAGCTGGAGGCGGAAAGCATCCACATCATCCGCGAGGTGGCCGCCGAGTTCGATAACCCGGTGATGCTGTACTCCATCGGTAAAGACTCCGCCGTGATGCTGCATCTGGCACGCAAGGCGTTCTTCCCGGGCAAGCTGCCGTTTCCGGTGATGCACGTCGATACCCAGTGGAAATTCCAGGAAATGTACAAGTTCCGCGATCGCATGGTCGAAGAGCTTGGCCTGGACCTCATCACCCACGTCAATCCTGACGGTGTGGCGCAGGGTATCAACCCCTTCACCCACGGCAGTGCCAAGCACACCGACATCATGAAGACCGAGGGCCTGAAACAGGCACTGGACAAGCATGGTTTCGACGCAGCGTTCGGCGGTGCCCGTCGCGATGAAGAGAAGTCCCGCGCCAAAGAGCGCGTGTATTCCTTCCGCGACAGCAAGCACCGTTGGGACCCGAAGAACCAGCGCCCCGAGCTGTGGAACGTCTACAACGGCAACGTCAACAAGGGCGAGTCGATCCGCGTGTTCCCGCTGTCGAACTGGACCGAGTTGGACATCTGGCAGTACATCTACCTGGAAGGCATCCCGATCGTGCCGCTGTACTTCGCTGCCGAACGTGAAGTGATCGAGAAGAACGGCACGTTGATCATGATCGACGACGACCGCATCCTCGAACACCTGTCCGACGAAGACAAAGCCCGAATCGTCAAAAAGAAAGTACGTTTCCGTACCCTTGGCTGCTACCCGTTGACGGGTGCGGTGGAGTCCGAAGCCGAGACGCTGACGGACATCATTCAGGAAATGCTCCTGACGCGAACTTCCGAGCGCCAGGGCCGTGTCATCGACCACGATGGTGCAGGCTCGATGGAAGACAAGAAGCGTCAGGGGTACTTCTAAGCTTCGAGTTACAAGCGGCAAGCTGCAAGTTAAAGGCGGTATGCGTAACTTCGCAGTTTGGCGCTTGCGGCCTGTTGCTGTGAGCCGGGATCGAGTGACTCGTAATGGATTTCGAGAAGCTGATTGTTTGGCAGCGAAGCAAGTGTTTGGCAGTAGGGATCTACAAAGAATTTGCGCGATGTGGGGATTTTGGGTTCAAGGATCAAATCACCCGCTCGGCACTTTCAGTGCCTTCCAATATTGCTGAAGGCATGGAACGTCGCAGTGCCAAGGAGAAGGTTCGTTTTCTCTGGATTGCGAAAGCGTCCTGTGGGGAGCTACGTACCCAAGTCCTTATTGGTCGAGACATTGCTTACATCGCAGACCCGCTGGCCGAAAATTGGATTATGGAAACCCGCGAACTCTCAAGAATGCTGCGCGGGTTGATCAACAAAATTTCTGACTAGCTGTACGCCGACAAGCTTGCCGCTTGAAGCTTACAGCTCGGAGCTTGAACCCAATGAGCCACCAATCTGATTTGATCAGCGAGGACATCCTCGCCTACCTGGGCCAGCACGAGCGCAAGGAAATGTTGCGCTTCCTGACCTGCGGCAACGTCGACGACGGCAAGAGCACCCTGATCGGGCGCCTGCTGCACGACTCCAAGATGATCTACGAAGATCACCTGGAAGCCATCACCCGCGATTCGAAGAAAGTCGGCACCACCGGCGACGATATCGACCTGGCGTTGCTGGTTGACGGCCTGCAGGCCGAGCGTGAGCAGGGCATCACCATCGATGTCGCCTACCGCTACTTCTCCACTGCCAAGCGTAAATTCATCATCGCCGACACCCCCGGCCATGAGCAGTACACCCGCAACATGGCCACCGGTGCGTCCACCTGTGACCTGGCGATCATTCTGATCGACGCCCGCTACGGCGTTCAGACCCAGACCCGTCGCCACAGCTTTATCGCCTCGTTGCTGGGGATCAAACACATCGTGGTGGCCGTCAACAAGATGGACATCAATGGCTTCGATCAAAGCGTATTCGAGCAGATCAAGGCCGATTACCTGAAGTTCGCCGACGGTATCGCTTTCAAGCCGAGCACCCTGGCTTTCGTGCCGATGTCGGCGCTCAAGGGCGACAACGTGGTGAACAAGAGCGAGCGTTCGCCTTGGTACACCGGCCAATCGTTGATGGAGATCCTGGAAACCGTCGAGATCGCCAACGACCGCAACTACACCGACCTGCGTTTCCCGGTGCAGTACGTCAACCGTCCGAACCTGAACTTCCGCGGTTTCGCCGGCACCCTGGCCAGCGGCATCGTGCACAAGGGCGACGAAGTCGTGGTCCTGCCGTCGGGCAAGAGCAGCCGGGTCAAATCCATCGTCACCTTCGAAGGTGAGCTGGAGCACGCCGGCCCAGGCCAGGCCGTGACCCTGACCATGGAAGACGAGATCGACATCTCCCGTGGCGACCTGCTGGTGCATGCCGACAACGTGCCGCAAGTGACCGACGCCTTCGACGCCATGCTGGTGTGGATGGCCGAAGAGCCGATGCTGCCCGGCAAGAAGTACGACATCAAGCGCGCCACCAGCTACGTGCCGGGTTCCATCACCAGCATCGTGCACCGTGTGGATGTGAACACCCTGGCCGAAGGCCCGGCGAGTTCGCTGCAACTGAACGAGATCGGCCGGGTCAAGGTCAGCCTCGACGCCGCCATCGCGTTGGACGGTTACGACAGCAACCGCACCACCGGTGCGTTCATCGTGATCGACCGTTTGACCAACGGCACCGTGGCGGCGGGCATGATCATCGCTCCGCCGGTCACCCACGGCAGCTCGGCTCAGCACGGCAAGTTGGCCCACGTGGCCACCGAAGAGCGCGCCCTGCGCTTCGGCCAGCAACCGGCTACCGTGCTGTTCAGCGGCCTGTCGGGTGCTGGCAAAAGCACCCTGGCTTATGCGGTTGAGCGTCGCCTGTTCGACATGGGCCGCGCGGTGTTCGTCCTCGATGGCCAGAACCTGCGTCACGACCTGAACAAGGGCCTGCCTCAGGACCGCGCCGGGCGTACCGAGAACTGGCGTCGTGCGGCCCACGTGGCCCGTCAGTTCAACGAAGCCGGCCTGCTGACCCTGGCCGCTTTTGTTGCACCGGACGCTGAAGGCCGTGAACAGGCCAAGGCGCTGATCGGCAAGGAGCGTTTGCTGACCGTTTACGTCCAGGCTTCTCCAGCGGTGTGCGCCGAGCGCGATCCGCAAGGCCTGTACGCGGCGGGCGGGGATAACATCCCGGGCGAGTCCTTCCCTTACGACGTGCCGTTGAATGCCGATCTGGTGATCGACACCCAGGCCCTGTCGCTGGAAGAAAGCGTCAAGCAGGTGCTGGATCTGTTGCGTCAACGCGGCGCGATCTAAACCACGCGGCCACAAAAAAGCCCGCCACCGAGTGATCGGTGGCGGGCTTTTGCATTGTGGGTGTTGCGGCTGATGTCATCGCCGGCAAGTCGCCTCCTACATGGGAATGCGATCAACCGTAGGAGCCGGCTTGCCGGCGATGGAACCCTCAAGACCGGCCAGGATATTCCTGATGCAACCGCTCGAGCAGTGCATCTTTGTCTTCCCACAGCTTATTGATCCACCCCTGGAACGCCAACCGGTACTCCCCATCCTGCTCATAATTCTTGCCAATGAACTGTGGCGGAATCTGCAATTCTTCAAACTGCACCACCACGTCTTTGACTCGACCGCACAGCAGGTCCCAGTAACCGGGCCGTCCGGCTGGGTAGTGGATGGTCACGTTGACGATGGACTCCAACTGTTCGCCCATGGCATCCAGCACAAAGGCAATGCCGCCGGCCTTGGGTTTGAGCAGGTAGCGAAACGGTGATTGCTGCTGGGCGTGCTTGCCCTCGGTAAAGCGCGTGCCTTCAGCGAAGTTGAAGATGCCCACCGGCTGGTTGCGAAACTTCGCGCAGGTCTTGCGGGTGGTTTCCAGGTCCTTGCCTTTCTTTTCCGGGTACTTCTCCAGGTAGGCCTTGGAATAGCGCTTCATAAAGGGAAAGCCCAATGCCCACCAGGCCAGGCCGATGACCGGCACCCAGATCAGTTCCTGCTTGAGAAAGAACTTCAGCGGGCGGATGCGTCGGTTGAGCACGTACTGCAGCACCATGATGTCGACCCAGCTCTGGTGGTTGCTGGTCACCAGATAAGAGTGCTGGTAGTCCAGGCCCTCCAGGCCGCGCAGGTGCCAGCGGGTGCGGCAGACCAGTTGCATCCAGGCCTTGTTGTTGCTGATCCAGGCCTCGTGGGTGTGGTTCATCAGCCAGAGGCTCAAGCGCTGGGTGAGGGCGAAGGGCAGGGCCTTGACGATCGCCACGCAGAACAGAAACGAGCACAGCAGGATGGTGTTCAGCGCCAGGAGCAGCGAGGCGATGACCCCGCGCAGGGCGGCAGGCAGAAATTCCAGCATTTAGACATCCATAGGTCGGTTGGCGGCTTGGATCGCGGTGAGGGCGATGGTGTAGACGATGTCATCGACCTGGGCGCGCGCGGCAGGTCGTTCACCGGTTTGCGCAGGCCTTGCAGCATCGGCCCCAGGCTCACGCAATCGGCGCTGCGTTGCACCGCCTTGTGGGTGGTGTTGCCGGTGTTCAGGTCGGGGAACACAAAGACCGTGGCCTTGCCGGCGACCTGGCTGTTGGGGGCCAGTTGCCGGGCCACGTTTTCATTGGCAGCGGCGTCATATTGCAGCGGGCCGTCGATCAGCAGCGTGCTTTGCGCTTCATGGGCCAGCAAGGTGGCTTCGCGGACCTTTTCCACTTCTTCGCCGCTGGCCGAGTCGCCGCTGGAATAGCTGATCATCGCCACTCGCGGGGTGATGCCGAAGGCGGCGGCCGAGTCGGCGCTTTGCAGGGCAATCTCCGCCAGTTCGCTGGCGCTGGGGTGCGGGTTCATCACGCAGTCGCCGTACACTAGCACCTGCTCGGGGAACAGCATGAAAAACACGGAGGACACCAGGGTGCAGCCGGGTGCGGTCTTGATCAGTTGCAGGGCCGGGCGAATGGTGTTGGCGGTGGAGTGAATGACCCCCGAGACCAGGCCGTCGACTTCATCCAGGGCCAGCATCATGGTGCCGATCACCACCGGGTCTTCCAGTTGCTGCTCGGCCATGGGCGCGTTGAGGCTTTTACTCTTGCGCAAAGCCACCATGGGCTCCACGTAGCGCTCGCGCACCAGGTCCGGGTCGAGGATCTCCAGGCCCGGCGGCAACTCGATGCCGTGGGCGCGGGCCACGGCCTGCACGTCTTCCGGTTTGGCCAGGAGCACGCAGCGGGCAATGCCCCGGGCCTGGCAGATAGCCGCCGCTTGTACGGTCAACGGCTCGCTGCCTTCCGGCAGGACGATGCGTTTGTTGGCCTCCTGGGCACGCTGGATCAACTGATAGCGGAACACCGCCGGTGACAGGCGCATTTCCCGCGGGGTGCCGCAGCGCTGGTGCAGCCAGCGGGCGTCCAGGTGGCTGGCGACGAAGTCGGTGATGATTTCCGCGCGCTCGCGGTCATCGATGGGGATTTCCTTGTTCAGGCCATTGAGCTGGTTGGCGGTGTCGTAAGAGCCGGAGCTCACCGACAGCACCGGCAGGCCGGCATTCAGCGCGCCGCGGCACAGCTCCATGATCCGTGGGTCGGGCAGGGTGTCACTGGTCAGCAGCAGTCCGGCCAGAGGCACGCCGTTGATCGCTGCCAGGCTGACAGCGAGGATGATGTCGTCGCGGTCGCCCGGGGTTACCACCAGCACGCCGGGCTTGAGCAGTTCCACGGTGTTGCGCATGGTGCGCGCGCAAATGATGATTTTGCTCATGCGCCGGCTTTCATAGTCGCCGGCATTGAGCACTTGGGCGCCCATCAGGTCCGCCACATCGCGGGTGCGCGGGGCATTCAGTTCCGGCTGGAAGGGGATGCAGCCCAGCAGGCGGAAGTCGCCGCTGCGCAACAGCGGCGAGTGTTCTTTCAGGCGCGCGGAGAATTGCTCCATGCTTTCGTCGGTGCGCACCTTGTTGAGGATCACCCCGAGCACTTTCGGGTCTCGCGGGCCGCCAAACAGCTGCGCTTGCAACTCCACGCGCCCGGACAGTTCGGTGAGCACTTCGTTTTCCGGCGCCGAGACCAGGATCACCTCGGCATCCAGGCTTTTCGCCAGGTGCAGGTTGACCCGGGCCGCGTAGCTGGCGCTGCGGGTCGGCACCATGCCCTCGACGATCAGCACGTCCTTGCCGATGGCGGCTTCCTGATAGAGGGTGATGATTTCTTCCAGCAGCTCATCCAACTGACCGTCGCCGAGCATCCGCTCGACATGGGCCAGCGCCAGGGGCTGCGGCGGCTTGAGGCCGTGGGTGCGGGCCACCAGCTCAGTGGAGCGCTCGGGGCCGGTATCGCCGGGATGGGGCTGGGCAATGGGCTTGAAAAAGCCGACTTTCAGGCCGGCCCGTTCCAGGGTGCGCACCAGCCCGAGGCTGATGGAGGTCAGACCCACACCAAAATCGGTGGGCGCGATAAAAAAAGTTTGCATGCGAATTCTCAGAAGGTGCATGGCAAAGGTGGCGGTCTATGGCTGGCCGCCTACCTGATCGTCAGGCGCTAAGGTTATCGTTATCCGCGCCCTGCGCACACCAGCCACAGGCAAAGGCCTGGCCTATTTTTTCCTGGCGTTGCGCGGGGTCCAGGACCCAGCTGCGGGATTGCCAGGGCGGCAGGTGGCGCAAGTGCTGGGTGTGGCCGCAGGACAGTTCGACGACCCAATGGCTGTCTTCATCCTGATGAAAACCGGTGACTGTGGAGGGTTTCATGGGTGTCCGTCTGTCTGGGTTCCGTTCGCTTTCGAGCGATGGCTTCGCTAAACTTGCTGCTCTTCATTTCTAATGCAAAAGGTCTCGCCCCATGCTGATCGCCGCCAATAAGGCTGTCTCCATCGACTATACCCTGACCAACGACGCTGGTGAGGTCATCGACAGCTCTGCCGGCGGCGCCCCGCTGGTCTACCTGCAAGGCGCAGGTAACATCATCCCAGGCCTGGAAAAAGCCCTGGAAGGCAAGCAGGTTGGTGATGAACTGACCGTTGCCGTAGAACCTGAAGATGCCTACGGCGAATACGCGGCCGAACTGGTCAGCACCTTGAGCCGCAGCATGTTCGAAGGCGTCGACGAGCTGGAAGTGGGCATGCAGTTCCACGCGTCCGCTCCGGACGGCCAGATGCAGATCGTCACCATCCGTGACCTGGACGGCGACGACGTGACCGTTGACGGCAACCACCCGTTGGCCGGCCAGCGTCTGAACTTCCAAGTAAAAATCGTCGCCATCCGCGACGCCAGCCAGGAAGAAATCGCTCATGGCCACGTCCATGGCGAAGGTGGCCATCACCACTGATTTTCTGCGCTAAGCTCAAGTTGACTGGAGAGGCGCCCGAGGGCGCCTTTTTAGTCGGCGCGGTTATTGCCGTGGGCACAGGGTGTGCTGTCGAGAGGCTGTTTTCTGTTAGAACACGGGAATTTGGAGTTCGTCATGAGTGCTTTTCACGACCTTAAATTGAAAGCCCTGGATGGTCAGGAGCTACCGCTCGCCCCTTTCAAAGGGCACGTCGTGCTGGTGGTCAACGTCGCCTCCAAGTGTGGCCTGACACCACAATACGCGGCGCTGGAGAACCTCTATCAGCAGTACAAGGGCCAGGGGTTCAGTGTCTTGGGCCTGCCGTGCAATCAGTTCGCCGGGCAGGAGCCAGGCTCCGAGCAGGAGATTCAGGACTTCTGCAGCCTCAACTATGGCGTGACCTTTCCGCTGAGCAGCAAGCTGGAGGTGAATGGTCCGGAGCGTCACCAGTTGTACCGTCTGCTGGCGGGCGAAGGCGCGGAGTTCCCGGGGGATATCACCTGGAACTTCGAGAAATTCCTCCTGGGCAAGGACGGTCGCGTCCTGGCGCGTTTCTCCCCACGCACGGCACCGGATGATCCGGCGGTGGTTCAGGCGATCGAAAAAGCCCTGAGCTGACCCTGACTGCCGGGCCCCGCTGCCCGGCCAGTTCCCTCCGAGTTTCCTTGAATTCCCTTCTGCGCTTTTGCACCTTAATCACCCTGATCAATAGTGCTGTGCTGCGCTTCAGACGATGAATATTATCGCCATCATAAGTTTGTCGGCCCGCGTCCTGTCGGGTGTCGACGTCCCGATCAATGATCCGAGCCCGCTGATCCCCGGAGTGCCGCATGCCCGTACAAGCCTTGTTCAAACCTTTCCAGCTCGGCGCCCTGGAGTTGCCGACCCGTGTGGTCATGGCGCCCATGACCCGTTCGTTTTCCCCGGGTGGCGTCCCCAACTCGAAAGTCATCGAATACTACCGGCGTCGTGCCGCAGCCGGCGTGGGCCTGATCATCACCGAAGGCACCACCGTCGGGCATCCGGCCGCCAACGGCTACCCCAACGTGCCGCATTTCTACGGTGAGGCAGCCCTGGCCGGCTGGAAGAAAGTGGTGGATGCGGTCCACGCGGCAGGTGGCAAGATCGTTCCGCAACTCTGGCACGTGGGCAACGTGCGACGCCTGGGCACTGAGCCGGACGCCAGCGTGCCGGGCTTTGGCCCCTGCGAGAAGCTCAAGGACGGGCAGGTGGTGGTGCACGGCATGACCCATCAAGACATTCAGCAGGTCATCGCAGCGTTCGCCCAGGCGGCCAAGGATGCCCAGAGCATCGGCATGGACGGCGTGGAGATCCACGGTGCCCATGGCTATCTGGTGGACCAGTTCTTCTGGGAAGGCAGCAACCAGCGCACCGACGAGTACGGCGGCGACCTGGCCCAGCGTTCGCGTTTTGCCATTGAGTTGATCCAGGCGGTGCGTGCGGCGGTGGGCCCGGACTTCCCGATCATCTTCCGTTTCTCCCAGTGGAAGCAGCAGGATTACAGCGCTCGCCTGGTGCAAACCCCGGAAGCCCTGGGCGCGTTCCTCAAGCCTCTGGCGGATGCCGGCGTGGATATTTTCCACTGCTCGACGCGGCGTTTCTGGGAGCCGGAGTTCGAAGGTTCCGAGCTCAACCTGGCTGGCTGGACCCGCAAGCTCACCGGCAAACCCACCATCACCGTGGGCAGCGTCGGCCTGGACGGCGAGTTTCTGCAGTTCATGGTCAACACAGACAAGGTGGCGCAACCGGCGAGTCTGGAAAAGCTCCTGGAGCGCCTGAACAACGACGAGTTCGACCTGGTGGCCGTGGGCCGCGCCCTGTTGGTGGATCCGGATTGGGCGCAGAAGGTGCGTGAAGGTCGTGAGCAAGACATCCTGCCCTTCAGCCGCGAGGCGTTGATGACCTTGGTTTAAGCGCGACCTGATCACGGGCAGGCCCACGCCTTCGACCGAGATGGCGTGGGTTTGCCGATGATGGGTTCAGATCAGCCCGGTCTCAGTGCTGCAGTGTTCAAGGCAGTAACCGGCCGTCAGGCAGCCCTTGCTCGACCTGGCAGGCCCCGCGCAATTGGTTCTCAAACTGCTCGATGATTGCCGGCCAGCCCTGGCGGCTGGCATGTTGCCGAGCATTGAGCCGCACCCGACGCAGGGTTTCCTGCTCCTCCAGCAGCCAGGTGGCGGCGTCGCAGAAGGCGCTTTCATCCCCCGGCATGGCCAGCACCCCGTTATAGCCGTGGCGAATGTGCTGGGCGGCCGCGGCTTGGTCATACGCCACCACGCCCAACCCCGATGCCAGGGCTTCGAGCACCACGTTGCCGAAGGTCTCGGTCAGGCTGGGAAAAAGAAACAAGTCCCCCGACGCGTAATGACTGGCCAGGGTTTCGCCGCGCTGGCTGCCACAAAAAATCGCCTCGGGCAGTTCCTGCTGCAAGTCCGCCCGCTGTGGCCCATCGCCCACCACAATCAGCTTCATCCGCCGTTGTGGATAGGCGTTGCTCAGGCTGTTGAAGCAGCGCTTGAGCAGGCCGAGGTTTTTTTCCGGTGCCAGGCGCCCGACGTGGATCACCGCAACATCGTCGGGCCCCAGGCCCCAGCTTTCCCGCAGCTCGTTGCGGCGCCTGGTGGGGTGGAAGAGTTGGCTGTCGACGCCTCGGGCCAGCAGGGCCAGGCGTTCGAAATGCCGACGTTCCAATTCCAGGCGCTGGCTGGTGCTGGGCACCAGGGTCAATTGGGAGCGGTTGTGAAACCAGCGCAGGTAATGGGTCAGCAGGCGGGTCAACAGGCCCAGGCCGTACTGGCTGGAGTACTGTTGGAAGTTGGTGTGGAAACCGCTGACCACGGAAATCCCCAGGCGCCGCGCCGCCCGTAGGGCAGACAGCCCCAAGGGGCCTTCGGTGGCGATGTACAACACGTCCGGGCGCTGGCGCTTCCAGCGGCGTAACAGCTTGTGCATCGACGACTGGCCCCATTGCAGGCCTGGATACCCCGGCAGCGGCCAGCCGCGGCATAACAGCAAGGCGTCGTCGCTGGGGCGGGTCTGATCACAACCCTGGCGTGGGCGGATCAGCTCAACCTGGTGTCCACGGGCGCGCAGGCCGTCGCACAGGCGGCCCAGGGTATTGGCCACGCCGTTGATTTCCGGGGGGAAGGTTTCGGTGATCAGGGTGATGTGCAGGGCTGTCGTCATGACCTCAGTGTCGGCTGAGGCCATGTCGCCCGCATGACGTTGCGATGATGGATTTGTGACCCGATCAGCCTTGCTCGGCCACCAGCTTCTCGGCCCCGCGTTCGCGGACCCAGAACAGGGTGGCCCCGGCCACGGCGGCCGGCATCATGAGGATGTTGACGAAGGGGATCATCAGCGCCAGGTAGACGATGCCGCCGAACCCCAGGCTCTGCCAGCGCTTCTCACGCAGCCAGGCGAGCATTTCGTTCCAGCCCAGCTTGTGGTTGTCCGCCGGGTAGTCGATGTACTGGATCGCCATCATCCACACGCCGAACAACAGCCACAGCGGCGCCGCGATCAGGTTCACCACGGGAATGAACGAAAGGATGAACAGGCCGATGGCCCGGGGCAGGAAATAGCCCAGCTTGCGCATTTCCCGCGCCAGGGTGCGGGGGATCATGGCGATCAGCTCGCCCCAACTGAACGCCGGGAACTCGTCGGTGCCACGTACCACGATCTCGACTTTCTCCGCGAGAAAACCGTTGAAGGGCGCGGCAATGATATTGGCCAACATGGTGAAGGTGAAAAACACCATCAGCGCCACCAGCACCACGAACAGCGGCCAGAGCAGGTAGCTGAGGAAACTCAGCCAATCGGGGAGTGAGGGCATCAGGGTGTCGACCCACAGGCTGAACTGATGGCCGGCCAGATAGATCAATCCGACGAACAACACCAGATTGATCATCAGGGGCAGGAGGACGAACAAGCGCAGGCCCGGGCTGAGGACCAGCTTCAGGCCTTCACGCAGGTATTGCGGGCCGGACAGTACGGGGGCGGGCATAAAAGTGCTCCGAGCAGTGGAAAACGCGCCGACCTTACCGGCTTTGCCCGAGTGGTGAAAGCGCGGCGAACAGGTCGACATCAACGGTAACAAAGCCCCTTTGAAATGGAGCGTTACCGGATAGAGACCGCCTATGAGCTGGATTGTTAAACCGTATTTCCTTAATCTTCGCCCCCTCTATACGCTTCACCCATATTTTTTGGGACGGGCGAGTTTTAACCTTCCCCAAGGTTTCGCCGTCCTTTTTTATTCCAGCCGGCTATCCGGCGTTCCGCGCCAGGTCACCCGGGCCGGTCGATAGGAGTGACTCATGTCTGAAGTACGCCATTCGCGTGTGATTATTCTCGGTTCCGGCCCTGCCGGTTACAGCGCTGCGGTCTACGCGGCCCGCGCCAACCTCAAGCCTTTGCTGATCACCGGCATGCAGGCTGGCGGCCAACTGACCACCACCACCGAAGTCGACAACTGGCCGGGCGACGTCCACGGCCTGACCGGCCCGGCGCTGATGGATCGCATGCGTGAACACGCCGAGCGTTTCGAGACCGAGATCGTTTTCGACCATATCAACGCCGTGGACTTCGCCGCCAAGCCTTACACCCTGACCGGCGACAGCGCGACCTACTCCTGCGATGCCCTGATCATTGCCACCGGCGCTAGCGCTCGTTACCTGGGCCTGCCATCGGAAGAAGCGTTCATGGGCAAAGGTGTTTCCGCCTGCGCCACCTGCGACGGTTTCTTCTATCGCAACAAGCCTGTGGCCGTGGTCGGTGGCGGTAACACCGCTGTCGAAGAAGCCCTGTACCTGGCCAACATCGCCAGCAAGGTCACCCTGATCCACCGTCGCGATACGTTCCGCGCCGAGAAGATCCTGATCGACAAGCTGAATGCCCGGGTTGCTGAAGGCAAAATCGAACTCAAGCTGAACTCCAACCTGGACGAAGTGCTGGGCGACAACATGGGCGTGACCGGTGCGCGCTTGAAGAACAACGACGGCAGCTTCGACGAGCTGAAAGTCGACGGCGTGTTCATCGCCATCGGCCACACCCCGAACACCTCGCTGTTCGAAGGCCAGCTGGCGCTCAAGGACGGTTACCTGGTGGTGCAGGGCGGTCGTGATGGTAATGCCACTGCCACCAGCGTCGAAGGCATCTTCGCGGCCGGTGACGTGGCTGACCACGTTTACCGCCAGGCCATCACCTCGGCCGGTGCCGGCTGCATGGCGGCACTGGACACCGAGCGTTACCTGGACGGCCTGCAGAACGCGTCGTTCTAAATCCGTTGCAATAAAAAAAACCGGCGCAAGCCGGTTTTTTTATGGGCAACCCTCTGACCAACGCCGCTCCTACGGGGTGGCGTGTGGGGCAGGGATCAGCGCCGGGTCAGGGGCTGGGCCGCCAGCTTCACGCCGGCCAGGCCATGGGCGATCAGGGCGCGGATGTTGCCGTGGTCGCTGCCTTGCGGGGTGGCCAGTACGGAGCGGTAATGCTCACCGAAGGCCAGCAGGGCTTCTTCATCGCTCAAGCCTTCCAGCAGGGCCAGGCCCAGGGTCTTGCACGAGCCTTCGTTCTGCCCGGCGGCGTTTTCCACGTCGCCATTGGTGAAGGCTTGCGGCTGGTAGTCGTAACCGGCGGCGATAAAGGCCAGTGTGTCAGCGAAGGCGTGTTCGCCGCTCTTGAGGCTGGCGCGCAGGGTGTTCAGGTCAGTCATGGGTTTTTCCTTTGGCGAACGCCGCTTGCTGCTCGGCGCTGGCTTCTTTCTGGTAGAGATTTTTCCATTCGGCGTAGGGCATGCCGTACACCACTTCACGGGCGTCATCGAGGCTGAGCTCGATCTGGCGCTCGTCGGCCTCGGCCTTGTACCACTTGGACAGGCAATTGCGGCAGAAACCGGACAGGTTCATCAGGTCGATATTCTGCACATCCTTGCGGCTGTCCAGGTGCGCCACCAAGCGGCGAAAGGCCGCGGCCTCAAGTTCAAGACGTTCTTGGGAAGTCATAAGGTTCACTGCGAAAAAAGTGGAAGACAGCAGCCGCTGCAAGCCAAAGCCGTTCGGCTTTCGACGTGCAGCTTGCCGCTAACGACTGGCCGCCAAGGTAATTGACACCGACTCGGCAAAACGCAGGGCGTGGGGTTTGTCGACTTCGACTTCGGCGTACAGCACCGACCCATTGCTCATCACCAGGTCCAGCAACTCCTGGGTCAGGCGTTCGAGCAGGGCAAAACGGTTGCCCTCTACATGGGCGATCACCGCCTTGGTGATGGTGCGGTAGTTCAGGGCGTGGTCGATGTCGTTATCGCGCACGGCTTCCTGGGCGGCATAGAGGATGGTCAGGTTGATCAACACATCCTGCTTGTTGAGGATTTCGTCCTCGTTGATGCCGATAAAGGTTCGCAGGCGCAGGTCCTTGACCCGGATGCGAGCCATTCCTGGCTGAAGTTGTGGCATTGCTACTTACTCCGTCCAATCAATTGCAGGAATTCCTGGCGTGTGGTGCTCGAGTCGCGGAAGGCGCCGAGCATCACCGAGGTGTGCATGGTGGAATTCTGTTTCTCGACGCCGCGCATCATCATGCACATGTGCTTGGCCTCGATCACTACGGCCACGCCGGCGGCCTGGGTTACACGCTGCACCGCGTCGGCGATTTCCCGGGTGAGGTTCTCCTGGATCTGCAGGCGCCGGGCGAACATGTCGACGATTCGCGCGATCTTCGACAGGCCCAGCACTTTGCCGGTGGGAATATAAGCCACATGGGCCTTGCCGATGAAGGGCAGCAAGTGGTGTTCGCACAGTGAATACAGTTCGATGTCGGCCACGATCACCATTTCATCGCTTTGCGAGGCGAACAGGGCGCCGTTGACGATCTCTTCCAGCGACTGCTCATAACCGTGACACAGGTATTGCATGGCCTTGGCCGCGCGTTGCGGCGTGTCGAGCAGGCCCTCGCGGTCGGGGTTTTCGCCAAGACCCTTGAGAATCTCGCGGTAGTGCTGGGGCAGGGATAAAGACATACAACATCCTCGCGGGAAGGCTTACTTGACGTGTCGTCCGCCATTAACGGTCAGGGTCGTGCCGGTGACATAGGGGTTGTCCAGCAGATAGCGCAGGCTCTGGTAGATCACTTCGCTGCCGGGTTCGATGCCCAGCGCGGATTTGGCCAGGGCCTTGGCGCGGTACGCCGCGTCGTCGCCGGGGTTGAACAATAGCAGGGCCGGGGCGATGCCGTTGACCTTGATGCGCGGCGCGTACTGGGCGGCGAACGACAGGGTCAGGCTCTCCAGGCCGGCTTTGCTGGCGCAGTAAGCGATGTGCTTGCTGCTGCCTTTGCGGGTCACGTCGTCGCTGATATGGACGATATCCGCCGGTGTGGAGCGTTCCAGCAGTTCGGCGCAATGCAGGTTGATCAGGTAGGGCGCGAGCATGTGCACGCTGAACATGCGGGTGAAGGCAGCGCCTTCCTGGTCCTGGGTTTCCGCCAGCCACTCTGAAGCGTTATGGACGATGGCCCGCAAGCGGTCGGTATGGTT
This sequence comes from Pseudomonas morbosilactucae, assembly GCF_023241715.1. GTDB lineage: Bacteria > Pseudomonadota > Gammaproteobacteria > Pseudomonadales > Pseudomonadaceae > Aquipseudomonas > Aquipseudomonas morbosilactucae. The sequence goes on along the minus strand of NZ_JALQCW010000006.1, from coordinate 59,523 downwards.
TTTCAACTCGCCGATCAAGGCCAGGATTCCGGCTTCACTGGAGAAGTCGGCGAACAGCAGGGTCGCGCCCTTTTCGCGCAAGGTCTGCAGGCCGGGGCGATCGCTGCGATAGGTGACGATGACCGGGTGCCCGTCTTCCAGCAGGCGCAGGGCGCAATGCAGGCCGACACGCTGGCTGGCACCCGTGATCAGGATCGGGGCGGAGGAGGGGTTCATGGAGGGCTCGCGTCGCGGGTGGAGCAAAACTATACCAGCGGGTGGCGCGCTGTGCCTGTTGTGGCTGTTGCGCCCGGGGGGAGCATCGCTGGCAAGCCGGCTCCTACAGGTGGGAGCCGGCTCGCTGGCGAATCACGGGTTTTGGGTCGATGGAGTGGCTGGCAGCGTGCGGACCGGGGTGCTGTGGAGCCAGTTGGCCAGCAACCGGGTCGACAGCGGGATGAACAGGTAGACCATCAGCGGCGTCAGGGCCAGGGTGCTGACGAAGACCCGGGGCAGCAGGCTCAGGTCGCTCAGCAGCGGGCCGAGGACGAAGTTGAACAGCAGGGACACCGGAAAGAATGCCAGCCAGATCGCCACGGCCTGTTTCCAGCGCGGTGGGCGTTGATCGATGGCGCCAAACCAGCCGTCGATGCCACTGACCCGATGCTCGGACGGGTGGGCGAACAGGTCGCTGCCGCGGGCCAGCCAGGCGGTGCGCGACGCCGAGTGCTCCCAGGTGTGCAGAGTCTGCTCGTCGGCAAAGCGGAAGATGATCTGGAATTCGTCATCGTCGGGCGGCGGGGCCAGGACGCCGGAGCCCAGGTAGCCGGGAAAGTCGGTGGCCAGTTGCTCGCCTTCGCGCAGCCAGGCGATCAGATCCTGGTAACGCCCGTCGGCAACGCGCCGGGCAACCATCAAGGTGACGGGTGAGGTAGACATTATGTATCTCCGTAAAGCCTATGCGCTGCCTGGATAAGGCAGGCGCCGAACGTGGCCCGGGGTGTTGGGCCGCGTTTGCGAACAAGCAAGGATTATTCCTGATTCCTGGCCAACCACCAACGACATTGGTCGGCTTTTGTCTGGCTTGAGGCACAGCGGCCCAGGAAGAGTAGAATGGCCGCCACTTTGCTTAATCGGTGTTTTCTCCCCAGATGCCCGTCATGACTGAACTTGCCCGCGTCTCCCAGCCCGCCAGCCCCCTGGTGCAGGACGATCTGTTTCCGATCCGCGAAGTTTCGCGGCTGACCGGGATCAACCCTGTGACCTTGCGCGCCTGGGAGCGGCGCTATGGTTTGATCCAGCCCACGCGCACTGAAAGTGGGCATCGCCTGTACTCCATGGGCGATGTCGAGACGGTCCGCGAGATCCTCGGCTGGATCGAGCGCGGCGTGTCGGTGAGCAAGGTTGGCAAGATCCTGGCCAAGACCCAGGTGGCCCAGAACCTGGACCGTGTGGCGCCGGATGAGGGGTTGCAGGGCGAATACGCGCAGTGGCGCAGCCAGTTGGGGGTGGCGGTCAGTGCCTTTGACGAGGCGCAACTGGAGCGGTTGTACGGGCAGATTTTTTCCAGCTATTCACTGACCGTGGTGTTCCAGGACATTCTCATGCCGTTCTGGAGGCAACTGCTGCAGGCCCAGGAAGCGTTTGGACGTGCCTGTGAGTGGTTGTTTCTCGACGGCTTTTTGCGGGCGCGGATCAGTCAGTGCCTGGCCTTGCAACGAGGTGCCCAGGCGCGGCCGTTGCTGTTGGCGGCGCTGGGTGATCAGGGGCGTGAGTTGGAGTTGCTGGTGACGGCCCTGATGCTGGGCAGCGGCGAGTTCGAGGTCCGGGTGCTGGGGCAGGGTGCGCCCCTGGATGAATTGACCCTGGTTTGCGAGAAGATCAAGCCGGCGGCGCTGGTGCTGTTTTCCAACCATGCGCCGGCCGCCGAGCTGCCACGACGCCTGAATCGCCTGGCCATGACCCTGGATTGCCCTTTGATGCTGGCCGGCGATACCGCCGAACTGGCCCAGGACAGTCTCGCCACTTCACCGGTGGCCTGCCTGGGTAACGACGCACGGGTGATCCCACAACGGCTGCGGCAGTTTCTCAGCGGCAAATTGGATACCTGAGCGCGGGTCAGGCGTGAAGGGCGGGATGGGTCAGGCGATGTTGTTGCAGGATGAACTGGCGTAGCCGCTCGGTTTCTTCCAGATCGCTCTGGTCCAGGCGGTAGGCATAAAAGCCGCTGTCAGTCTCGCGCTCGAACTTGCCATGCAAGGCGATGCGCTCATAACCCGAGGGGCTGAACCACAAGGCGAACTGCTTGGGCGGTTTGGTGCGGTTGCGGATCTCCAGCAGTACCCCTTTGAACGACACCTCGTGAACCCACAGCTGCCCGGGTTGGCCTTTGGCGTTTTCCAGGGCCACCGGCTCATCCAGAATCAGGCGCCATGGCCGCACCATCGGGCCGTCCTCGTAGATGCTCGGCACGCCCAGGCGCAGGTGCAGGGCATGGAACTCGTCTTCCACGAGGTGCAGGGGGAAGGTCATTTGCTGATTTTCGAAATGCGCCTGGATGGTGACCTTTTCATTGGCGGCCAGCCGCGTGAGCAAATCACGAATCTGCGCGCCACCGTTGACCATCAGGCTCGAGTTGGCATCCCGCATGTTGAGTTGCGGGTTGTGCTGCATGGTCTGAATGAAGTCCAGTTCATCCTGGGTCAGTAGGGCATCGCGCATGGTCTGCTCGAAAGAAAAGGTTACAAAGTCGTCGGGGGAATATAGCTACTGACCACTAATTCGATAAATTGTTTTCGCCGTTTGTCGCCTTTATTGCGGCCAGCTCAGCCTGGGCTTCGGCCAGTTGCTGCTCCAGCTGGGCCAGCCGCTGTTGTGCCTTGACCTGCGCGGTGACGTCTTTCTGCACCCCAATGAAGTAGGTCAGTTGGTCGCTGTCGTTGAACACCGGGGTGATCGACAGCTCATTCCAGAAGTGGCTGCCGTCCTTGCGGTAATTGCGCAGGACCTGACGGCACGGCTGGCCTTGGCTCAGGGCCTGACGAATCGCCACCAGGCCTGGCTGGTCGCGATCGCCGGACTGGAGAAAGCGGCAATCCTGGTACAGCACTTCGTCGGCGCTGTAGCCCGTGAGCCGCTCGAACGCCGGGTTCACGTAGATCACGATGTTGTCTTCGCCTTCCTGTTCGGCGACCACAATGCCGTCGTTGGAGGCGTTGATCATCCGTTGCAGCAAGTGAGCATTGATCATCATCAGGTTCCGCAATCGTTCGGCAGGTGCCGCATTTTAAGAGATGCCGGCAAGCTGTCCACTTGCCATTAGCTTTTGGGACGACCGCCCAGGGTCCGGATTTTAGCGCCTAGCTGTTAATATCCCAGTCTTTTACTCAGCTTCAGGATCAGATTGATGAAAGTCGCCATCCTTTCCGGCTCGGTGTACGGCACGGCTGAAGAAGTCGCCCGGCACGCTGCCAACCTTCTCAAAGCCGCAGGTTTCGAGGCCTTGCACAACCCCCGCGCGACCCTGGCGGAGCTCCAGGCGTTCGCCCCACAAGCCTTTTTGGCCGTGACCTCCACCACGGGCATGGGTGAGCTGCCGGACAACCTGGTGCCGCTGTATTCGACCCTTCGTGACCAATTGCCCGCCGCTTGGCGTGGCCTGCCTGGGGCGGTGATCGGCCTAGGCGACTCCAGTTACGGCGACACCTTCTGTGGTGGTGGCGAGCAGATGCGCGAGCTGTTTGCCGAGCTTGGGGTTACCGAGGTGCTGCCGATGCTGCGCCTGGACGCGAGTGAAAGCGTGACCCCGGAAACCGATGCCGAGCCTTGGCTGGGCGATCTGGTCAAGGCGCTGCGCGGCTGACCCTGCGCTCGCGCAGCAACGCCAGCCAGGCTTGCGCGGCCTTGGACAGATAGGCCCCGCGACGCCAGATAAAGGCAATGTCCCAGCGCAGGTACTCGGGGGCCTTGAGGGTCAGGCGCACCACGCCTGGCCTCACCAGGCCCCGGGCGACCACGCTGGGCAGCAGCACCACGCCTTGCCCGGCAGCCACCAGGGCCGCGAGAAAATCCGCCTGGCCGCTGCGCCCGCCTTCCTTGGGGGTAAAGCCCACTTGCTGGCAGGCCTGGAGCAGGCGATCGTTGAGCACGAAGCTGCGCTGATACAGCAGGAAGGGCGTCTCGGCCAATTCCTCCAGCCGCACCTGAGCATTCATCGCCAAGGGGTGGTCGGCCGGCAGCAGGGCGTCCAGAGGTTCGTCGCAAAAAGACTGGTAGTCGAACAGCGGGTCTTTGGGCGTCAGGCTGCCGCCCAGTTCCAGCTCGCCGGTTTGCACCGCCTGCTCGATGTTCAGGCTGCCGCCTTCCAGCAGTTGCACACTGATGTTCGGGTAGCGTCGGCGGTATTCGGCGAACAACCCGGCAAACAGGGCATCGCTGCCCAGCAGCGGCAAGCCCAGGCGCAACTCGCCACGGGCCAATTGGCTCAAGTCATCCAATTCACTGAGCAATTCGCTGCGCAGCCGGAGCATGCCTTCGGCCCGTTGCAGGACCACGTTGCCGGCCGCCGTCAGGTGAATATGGGAACCCTGGCGATCCAGCAGCGGGGTTCCAAGGCTCTGCTCCAGCTGGGCGATTTGCTTGCTGACCGCCGACTGGCTGATGTGCAGGGTCTTGGCCGCTTGGGTAAAACCGCCTTGATGGATCACTTCGACAAAACTGCGCAGCTGCTTGAAGTCCATGGCCTGAATTCCATTTTGGAATGCCTTCCAGTCTAACAATTCGCTTCGGTGATGGTGGGCGCTTCTTTAACATGAACGCCTGCGAGGACCGAAGCCGATGAACATTGCCACCTTCAAACACCTGGGCCGACTGCTGGCCGAACTGGCCATCCTGCTGGCGATTTACCTGCTGGGCTGCCAGTTGGCGAGCTGGCTGGCCTGGCCGATTCCCGGTGGGGTGATCGGGCTGGCGTTGCTGTTGCTGGTGTTCGCCCTGGGCTGGGTCAAGCCGGCGGCGTTGCAGTTGGGCGCGGGGTTGTTGATGGCCGAGATGTTGCTGTTTTTCATCCCCGCGCTGATGAGCCTGCTGGACTACGGCGGCCTGCTGCGCGAGGACGGTTGGCGGATCCTGTTGGTGATCGGCGTCAGCACCTTGATGGTGATGCTGGTCACGGCCTTTACCGTGGAGTGGGCTTGCCGCTGGCGGATGCGCCATGACGCTTGAGCTGATGCCGATGTTCTGGCTGGCCCTGACGCTGGGCGCGTACCTGTTCAGCCGCTGGTTGTATGCCCGCAGCGGACGCTACTTGCTCTCGCCGCTGATCCTGGTGCCGGCCCTGTTGTTGGCGATTGCTGTGCCGATGCACACGGCGTACGCCGAATACGCCGCCAACACCCACTGGCTGATGCTGGTGTTGGGGCCGGTGACCGTGGCCTTCGCGGTGCCGATCTGGCAGCAACGGCATTTGCTGATGCGCCATTGGTCGGCGCTGTTGCTCGGGATGCTGGCCGGCAGCACCGCCTCCATTGCCAGTTCCTTTGGCCTGGCCAGGGTCCTGGCGCTGGACAGCTCGGTGACCTTGTCCCTGGTGCCGCGCTCCATCACCACACCCTTCGCCATGCCCCTGGCCCATGACCTGGGCGGCGTGCCTGAGTTGACCGCGGTGTTCGTGATGTTCACCGGCGTCTTTGGGGCCCTGCTGGGTGGCGTGCTGCTGCGTTGGTTGCCGTTGCGCAGCGCCCTGGCTCGCGGTGCCCTGTTTGGCGTTGGGGCCCACGGTGCGGGCGTTAGCCGGGCCCGTGAAGTGGGCGGTGAAGAGGGCTCGGTGGCGGGGCTGGTGATGGTCCTCACCGGGCTGCTGAATCTGTTTGCCGCGCCGGTGCTGGCCTGGTTGTTATGAGCGCCATCGGCTGCGTCAGGGGCCATTCTCGGCACTGACTCGCTCGGTCAGTAAGCTGGCTGCCAATGCAACTACGCCAGCCTCGGCGGCTGGCTAGACTGCTGTTCATGCCTGCCCACACATAACAAAAAAAACCAGCATCGAGGTCCTTGCCGTGAGCCTAGCCCCCGTTCCATCGACGCAGAGTGTGAAAGAGCAAGTCAGCGCGGCCGAGTGGCAAACCCGCGTCGACCTGGCGGCCTGTTATCGCCTGGTGGCGATGCATGGCTGGGACGACCTGATTTTCACCCATATTTCCGCCAAGGTGCCGGGCACTGAAGACTTCCTCATCAACCCCTTCGGCTTGATGTTCCACGAGATCACCGCCTCCAGCCTGGTGAAGGTCGACCAGGCCGGCAACAAGCTGATGGCCAGCCCCTACGAGATCAACCCGGCCGGCTACACCATTCACAGCGCGGTGCATGAAGTGCGTCACGACGTGGTCTGTGTGCTGCACACCCACACGGCTTCCGGGGTGGCGGTGTCGGCCCAGCAGCAGGGCGTGTTGCCCATCAGCCAGCAATCCCTGTTCGTGCTGTCGAGCCTGGGTTACCACGCCTACGAAGGGGTGGCCCTGAACCCTGAAGAGAAGGTGCGCTTGCAGGCGGACCTGGGGCCGAACAATTTCCTGATGCTGCACAACCACGGGCTGCTCACCTGCGGCAGCACCATCGCCGACACTTTCCTGATGATGTTCACCTTCCAGCGCGCCTGCGATATCCAGGTGCTGGCCCAGGGCGGCGGCGCGGCCTTGATCGCCATCGAACCGCAGGTCCTGGCTGGTGCCCGGGCGATGATCGCCGGGGTGACCAAAAGCGCCCAGGGCATGGGCGGAGCACTGGCCTGGCCGGCGCTGCTGCGCAAGCTCGATCAACAAGACTCGGGTTACAAACTCTAATGCCACTGGCCGAGATTCCCCTCTCCGTCTGGCGCAAGCGCGGGCGCAGTTTCATGTTTCGCGGGCAGGCCATTCGCTATTGGGTGGCCGGTCACGGCGAGCCGCTGCTGCTGATCCATGGTTTCCCCACGGCCAGTTGGGATTGGCATTACCTGTGGCAACCCCTGGCCCAGCGCTACCAAGTGATTGCCTGCGACATGCTGGGGTTTGGCGATTCGGCCAAGCCGCTAGACCATGCCTACAGCCTGCTGGAACAGGCGGACTTGCAGCAGGCATTGCTGGCCCACTTGAATATCGAGTCGCCGCTGCATGTGCTGGCCCACGATTATGGCGACAGCGTTGCCCAGGAGCTGTTGGCCCGGCATTACGAGGCGCGGCTGACCCTGGCCAGTTGCGTGTTTCTCAACGGCGGCCTATTCCCCGAAGCCCATCGCCCGGTGCTGATGCAAAAACTTCTGCTCAGTCCGGTGGGCTGGATGCTTGGGCGCACCTTCAGTCGTGATGCGCTGGTGAAGAGTTTCAGCCAGATTTTCGGCCCGCAGACCCGCCCCAGTGAAAGCGCCCTGGATGACTTCTGGAGCCTGGTGGAAAGCAATCATGGGCCGCGCATCCTGCACAAATTGATCGCCTACATCCCCGAACGCCGGCTCCTGCGTGAACGCTGGGTCGCCGCGATGCAGCGCAACGACGTGCCGCTGAGCTTGATCAGTGGCGCGTTGGGCTGCACCTCCGGGGCAGACATGGTCGAGCGTTACCGCGAACTGATCCCCAATCCGCAGACCGTGCTGCTGGCCGGGATCGGTCAATATCCGCAAACCGAAGCCCCGGTCCAGGTACTCCGGCATTACCTGGGCTTTCGCGAAAAGCTCGTGCTGCCGCCGCTGAAAATGGCCTGACTGCGACGCATCGCCTAGGCCCTGTTCCGTGCGTTCTGCCCGATCCTGCGGGCCCTGCTTGCCCCGACCTGGGCGATCATCCTGCTGCCTTATTGCCCACCATTCAGCCGCAAACGTATTTATTGTGACCAGAAGCCGCCTGCCTGACACTCGGGGCATTGTCCATTGCCCCCGTTGGAGTTCGGTATGAGTGAGTCTGTACGCTTCGAAGATAAAGTCGTGGTCATTACCGGCGCTGGCGGTGGCCTGGGGCGGGCTCATGCATTGCTGTTCGCCAAACACGGGGCGCGAGTGCTGGTCAACGACCTGGGCGGATCCACTCAAGGCGAGGGCGCCAATGCCTCGGCGGCGGATCGGGTGGTGGCGCAAATTCGTGAGGCCGGCGGCATTGCCGAGGCCAACCATGATTCGGTGACCGACGGGGAAAAGATCGTGCAGCACGCCCTGGATGTCTTTGGCCGGGTCGATGTGGTGGTCAATAACGCTGGCATCTTGCGGGACAAAACCTTTCACAAGATGGACGACGCCGATTGGGACCTGGTGTACCGGGTGCATGTCGAGGGTGCCTATAAAGTCACCCGCGCCGCCTGGCCTCATCTGCGTGAGCAGGGTTATGGCCGGGTGATTTTCACCGCGTCCACTTCAGGCATCTACGGCAACTTCGGCCAGTCCAACTACGGCATGGCCAAGTTGGGGCTGTACGGCCTGACCCGCACCCTGGCGATCGAGGGCCGCAAGAACAACATCCTGGTCAACGCCATCGCACCCACCGGCGGCACGCGCATGACCGAGGGGCTGATTCCGCCGCAAGTCTTCGAACAGCTGAAGCCGGAACTGGTGAGCCCGCTGGTGGTGTACCTGGGCAGCGAGCAATGCCAGGAAACTTCCGGCCTGTTCGAAGTGGGCGGGGGCTGGATGGGGAAGGTGCGCTGGGAGCGCAGCCTGGGGGTCGGCTTCGACCCGCGCCAGGGCTTTTCACCGGAGGAAGTGGCGGCCCACTGGCAGCAGATCTGCGACTTCGAAGGCGCGGCCCACCCTGGGGATAACATCGAAGCCCTGAAGGAAATGATGCACAACCTGCAAAAGTACGCCCTCTGAAACTCGGCACAGGGCGGGCCGGGAGAGCGCGGTTTTACTCCTGAGGCCGGGCTCTTTATGCTCGATGGGCAGTGGACGCCCCCGACGCATAAGGAGCCGTAGGCATGTACGAGTCAAAAGACCAGCCCGTGTTATCCCGCTTGTTGTTTGTCCGCCGGTTGTTTCTCCACGCCCTGGTGGTGCTGGCGCTGATTGGTTTTTCCATCGGCCTGGGCATCATCGGGTACCTGTATTTCGAAGAAGGAATGCCCCTTCACGACGCCCTGATCAATGCCGCCATGCTCTTGGGCGGCGTGGGGCCCGCCAGCTTGCCGACCACCCCCGGCGGCAAGCTGTTCCTCGCCGGTTATGGCCTTTACGCCAACATCGTGTTTGCTGCGACCATCGGCCTGCTGCTGTCGCCAGTGGCGCATCGGCTGCTGCACCGGTTTCATTACGATGACGGCGACACCGCCTAGGCGCCTGCCCTGGCCCGTGTTTTCCACAGGCATAAAAAAAGGCCGCTGCAAGAGCAGCGGCCGAAGTAAGACGTTAGATCAAGGAGCTACCAATCAACGTCAGTGAACCTGGGGGAGCGGCCTGAACCCAAGGGCTTCAGGCGCGCTGGAAAGGGTTATGCCCCGGTGCTGCAACAGCACCTCGGCGGCAGTGACGGGCGCTTTGCCGTGACTGCGCGACAAGAATAAGTGCTTGTTGCGTAATGAAAAATAGTCAATTGGGACAAGGACTGTTACATCCTGGACAACAGTGGCCCGCTCCAGGCTTCATCCCCGCCATCCATTCCCCTGATGCAGCGGCATCCAGCCCATGCATAAGCCTCTGAACAGCCCCGCTGGCGCAGGCATTCACTCCTTTGAGCGACACTGCGAATACCTCCTTGGTGCGCTTATCGCACCCGGTACAGCGGCAGTAGGGTGAGGCCTTCTGTCACTCACCGGGGAAGACGCATGACAAAAACAACAATGCGCGCCATCTTCACGCCGCAGGCGCTGGCCGTCGCGGTGGCCATGGGCTGCAGTGCCCAGGCTCAGGCGGTTTCATTCAATATTGGCGAGATCGAGGGGCAGTTCGATTCGTCGCTGTCCGTCGGCGCCAGTTGGGGCATGCGCAATGCCGACAAAGACTATGTGGGCACGGTCAATGGCGGCCGTGGCCAGTCCTCCACCGGTGATGACGGACGCCTGAATTTCAAGAAGGGCGAGACCTTCTCGAAAATCTTCAAGGGCCTGCACGACCTGGAACTCAAGTACGGTGACACCGGCGTGTTCGTGCGTGGCAAGTACTGGTACGACTTCGAACTCAAGGATGAAGACCGCGAGTTCAAGCCCATCAGTGACCACAATCGCAAGGAAGGCTCCAAGTCGTCCGGTGCGCAGATCCTCGATGCCTTCGTCTATCACAACTACTCCATCGCCGACCTGCCCGGCACCGTACGCGCCGGCAAGCAAGTGGTCAGCTGGGGCGAAAGCACCTTCATCGGCAACTCCATCAACAGCATCAACCCGATCGACGTGTCGGCATTCCGGCGCCCCGGTGCCGAGATCAAGGAAGGCCTGATCCCGGTGAACATGCTGTTCGCCTCCCAAGGGCTGACCAACCAATTGACTGTGGAAGGCTTCTATCAACTGGAGTGGGACCAGACGGTCCTGGACAACTGCGGCACCTTCTTTGGTGGCGACGTGGCAGCGGACGGCTGCACCACCGGCTACACCGTCGGCAGCCCGGCCATCAGCCCGTTGCAACCCTTGGCCGCCGGCGCCGGCCTGGGCTTCGAGGTCAGCCGCGAGGGGGTGATCCTGCCCCGGGGCGGCGACCGTGATGCGCGGGATTCCGGCCAGTGGGGCGCGGCCCTGCGCTGGCTTGGCGACGAAACCGAGTACGGCCTGTACTTCATGAACTATCACGCCCGTACCCCGATCGTCGGCACCACCACCGCCAACGTCAGCCTTGCCACGCTGGGGGCGCTGGCTGCGGCCGCCAACGGCATTGTTCCGGGCAGCGGCGCGGGCCTGGTGCAAAGCGTGATGCTCGGCCGCGGCCAGTACTACCTGGAATACCCGGAAGACATCCGCCTGTACGGCGCCAGCTTCTCCACCACCTTGCCCACCGGCACCGCGTGGAGCGGCGAGATCAGCTACCGGCCCAACGCCCCGGTGCAAATCAACACCAACGACGTGACCCTGGCCCTGCTCAACCCCATCGCGGGCGGTGCAGCTTCACCGATTTCAAGCGCCATGGGCGCCGACAATACCGGCTACCGGCGCAAGGAAATCACCCAACTGCAAAGCAGCATGACCCAGTTCTTCGACCACGTACTGGGGGCCGATCGCCTGACCCTGGTGGGCGAAGCCGCGATCGTCCACGTCGGCGGCCTGGAGTCGAAAAGCCAGCTGCGTTATGGCCGCGACTCGGTCTACGGGCAATACGGGTTCAACGGTGACACCGACGGTTTTGTCACCGCGACTTCCTGGGGTTATCGCGCCCGGGCCATCCTCGACTACAACAACGTGATCGCCGGGATCAACCTCAAGCCCAACCTGTCCTGGTCCCACGACGTCAACGGCTACGGCCCCAACGGCCTGTTCAACCAGGGCGCCAAGGCGGTGAGCCTCGGGGTGGATGCCGACTACCGCAACACCTACACCGCGAGCCTCAGTTACACCGACTTTTTCGGCGGTGACTACAACACCCTCACCGACCGTGACTTCCTCGCGTTGAGCTTCGGCGTGAACTTCTGATCCGGCTAAGAGAAGGACGACTTTGATGCGCAAGATGATTCTGCAATGCAGTGCCTTGGCCCTGAGTTTGCTGGCCGCCAACGTGATGGCGGCGGTCTCCCCCGACGAGGCGGCCAAGTTGGGCACCAGCCTGACCCCGCTGGGAGCGGAGAAGGCCGGGAATGCCGATGGCTCGATCCCGGCCTGGACCGGTGGCATTCCGAAAAACGCCGGTGCGGTGGACAGCAAGGGCTTCCTGGCTGACCCGTTCGCCAATGAAAAGCCCCTGTTCATCATCACCGCCGCCACGGTGGACAAGTACAAGGACAAGCTCTCGGACGGCCAGGTGGCGATGTTCAAGCGCTACCCGGAAACTTACAAGATCCCGGTCTACACCAGCCATCGCACCGTGGGCCTGCCGGCGGAAATCTACGAGTCGGCCAAGCGCAGTGCGCTGAATGTGCAGGCGATCAACGACGGTAACGGCCTGGCCAACTTCACCGGCAATCGCTACTACGCCTTCCCGATTCCGAAGAACGGCGTGGAGGTGCTGTGGAACCACATCACCCGTTATCACGGCGGCAACCTGCGCCGCATCATCACCCAGGCCACGCCCCAGACCAACGGCAGCTACACGCCGATCCGCTTCGAGGAAGAAGTGGCGGTGCCGCAGCAGATTCCGGACATGGACCCGGCCAAGGCGGCCAACGTGCTGACCTTCTTCAAGCAGTCGGTGACCGCACCGGCGCGCCTGGCGGGCAACGTGCTGCTGGTCCACGAGACCCTCGACCAGGTCAAGGAACCGCGTTCGGCGTGGATCTACAACGCCGGTCAGCGCCGGGTGCGCCGGGCCCCGCAAGTGGCCTATGACGGCCCGGGCACCGCCGCCGACGGCCTGCGCACCTCGGACAACTTCGACATGTTCTCCGGCGCGCCGGACCGCTACGACTGGAAGCTGGTGGGCAAGAAGGAGATGTACATCCCCTACAACAGCTACAAGCTGGATTCCCCCAGCCTCAAGTACGACGACATCATCAAGGCCGGGCATATCAACCAGGACCTGACCCGTTATGAGCTGCACCGGGTCTGGGAAGTGGTCGGTACCGTCAAGCCCAGCGAGCGGCACATCTACGCCAAGCGCCACATGTATCTCGACGAGGACAGCTGGCAGGTGGCCCTGGCGGACCACTACGACGGTCGCGGTCAGCTGTGGCGGGTCGCCGAAGGCCACGCTCAGTTCTACTACGACCACCAGGTGCCGGCGTACACCGTGGAAACCCTGTACGACATCATCGCCGGCCGTTACATCGCCCTGGGCATGAAGAACGAGGAGAAGCACAGCTTCGAATTCGGCTTCGCGGCCAAGGCGGCGGACTACACCCCGGCGGCACTGCGAGCCAGCGGCGTGCGGTAACGCGGTGGATACATTTGATGGCAAAAGGCGACCTTTGGGTCGCCTTTTTTATGGCTGCCGATCAGCGCACTGAATGTTTCTCAACAAGCGCCAAGGACAGGGCTAGGGTGAGTCCACGCAGGCTAAAACTATAAAAAGGCACGCCGCAATGACCGCCATGAGTCACCGTCTGGACCGTCCTGGATTCATGCCTCGCTTGTCCGCTCACCATCTGTCCCGCCCTCGCTTGAGCACGCCCTTGCTGGCCTCCACGGCCCGGGTCAAGGTGCTGTGCGCACCACCCGGAAGTGGCAAGACTGCGCTGCTGGTCGAGTGCCTGTCCCAGGCGCCGGCGTCGATCCACATCTGTTGGTTGTCCCTGTGCGGCATGCCGCGCAGCCCCGAGGATTTCTGCGCGCAACTGGCCGCTGCCCTGGGCCTGGCGGAAGGCGATGAGCGAGCGCTGCTGGATCACCTGGCACAACGTCAGGCGCCGACTTGGCTGTGCCTCGATGACTATTGCCGGGTCGCGGCGCCGGAACTGGACCTGATGCTCGATCGCCTGCTGGCGGTGGATAACCCGGCCCTGAGCTGGTGGCTGGGCACCCGGCGGCGGCCTCAATGCAATTGGCCGCGCCTGTTGCTCGACGATGAGTTGTACGAGTGCGACGGCCCGACCCTGGCCTTTGGCCTGGAGGATATCCAACAGTTGTTGCAGCAGTTGCCCCAACCCCTGGGCGCACAGACCGCCAGCCGGATTCTGCAACGCAGTGCCGGCTGGTGCGCCGGGGTGCGCATTGCCCTGCTCGAAGGCAGCGAGTGGGTGGCGACGCCCTGCAAGCCGGGGCGGCCCAATACTTTGCTGGAGTACCTGGAACACGAACTGTTCGGCGTGCTGGCGCCGGAGTTGGCGGAAACCTGGCAGGTACTGGCGCACTTGCCGCGCTTCAATCCTGCGCTGTGCGAGCACTTGTTCGGGGCCGGGGAAGGCGCTCAGTACCTGCGCACGCTGCAGGAGCAAGGTTGCTTTATCGAGCCCTGGCAGGGCTCGTCCGAATGGCTGCAAGTCTTTACTCCGCTGGCCCGCTTGATGCGCGACGAGCCTTGGCCGGCAGGGCGTTCCTGGCATCGGCGGGCCTGCCAGTGGTTCACCGCCGAGCAGGACTGGCAGGCGGCGTTCGAGCAAGCCTTGCTGGCCCATGAATATGAAGTGGCGGTCAGCCTGTTGCAGCACTTCAGCTTCGAGTCGCTGTTCCAGCAGCAGAACCTGGTGCTGCTGTTGCGCCTGTATGAGCAGCATGGGGCCGAGTTGCTGGTGGGCAGCCCGCATCTGGTGGGGCTGGTGACGGCGGCGTTGTTGTTTGCCGGGCGCTTCGCCCAGGCGCAACAGTGCATCGAGCACATGGCGCGTTTTGCGCCGCAGCCTTCGGCCGATCTGCAACGCCAGCTGCTGGCGCGCTGGCAAGCCCAGCAAGGCTGGCTATTGCATCTGCAAGGCCAGATGGAGCCAGCCCGTGAGCATTTTCTCCAGGCGCTGTGCGTGCTGGCCGACAGTGCCTGGCCGACCCGTTTGTTGTGCCTGTCCGGGCTGACCCAGCAGGCCCTGCTCAAGGGTGAATTGGACGTGGCCCAAGGCCTGAACCGTGAGGCGCTGTGCCTGGCGCGGGCCCAGGACTCGTTGCTGTTTGAGGCCTTGCTGGAGTTGGATCATGGGCAACTGCTGGAGCAGCGTGGGGCGCCCCACCGGGCGCAGGCCCTGCTCGACGACGTGGCCGAACTTCTGGCCCGACAGCCGGTGCCGGCCACGCCGCTGTTGGGGCGCATAGCCCTGCGTCGAGGGCACCTGGCGTTGCGTCAGGGACGTGAGAGCGAGGCGGCGGGTTACTTTCAGGTGGGCCTGGAAGACTGCCTGCTGAGCCATGACAAACGCGCGTTGTACGGCTTTCTTGGGCAGGCGCAGTTGGCTGCCAACCAGCGCGATTACGCCCAGGCCTTTGTGCGCCTGCGCGATGCCGAACGCCTGATGCAGCAACGGCAGATTCCAGACACCGTGTACCGCGGGGTGTTGTTGCAGGTCAGCAGTCATTTCTGGCTCCAGCAGGGCCGACCGGAATTGGCCCTCGAAGCCTTGAGCCGAGTCTTGCGGCACTACCGTGGCCCGCAGGCCGTGCAGGCGCCCCCGGCGACGCTGGAGCTGATCCCGCGGATTGAATACCTGCTGGTGCTGGCCGAAGTCTATTTGGGGCAGGCGCCGGCCGCGATGGCGACCTTGCAGGGGAGGGTGGAGTGGGCCCGCTGCCATGGCATGTCAGGGCTGGAGACCGAGTTGCAACTGGCCTTGGCCGAGGTCGCATATCTGCAAGGCGACCGGCGCGTGTCTGCCCAGGCCCTGGAGGCCGGGTTGCAACTGGTGCAGCGTTGCCATTTACCCCAGGCGCTGCTGGACCTGCGCCTGCGGCAACCGAAGCTGTTGCAGACGCTGGAGGGCCTTGAATCCCCTGAGTTCGGCTTGCCAGGCCCTCAAGCCGACGCCGGGGCCAACCCGTTGAGCCTGCGTGAACTGGAAGTCCTGCAGTTGATCGCCCAGGGCAGTTCCAACCTGCAGATTGCCGAGCAGTTGTTTATATCCCTGCACACGGTCAAGACCCACGCCCGGCGTATTCACAGCAAGCTGGGGGTGGAGCGGCGCACCCAGGCTGTGGCTCGGGCCAAGTCCCTGGGGTTGATGGGCTGAGCGAGGGCCGTCACCCGGTACTCAGGGTTGGTAACCCATGCGCCAGCTCACGGCCTGGCTCGCCGTCAGCAGACGCTGGGCCGCCGGGCCATGTTCATCGGCGTGGAACAGCGAGGCAGGTCCCACCACCGTGAGCACGGCGGCGATCTTGCCGGTGGCATCGAACACCGGCGCCGACAAGGCATCGACCCCCGGCATCAGCAAACCATGCACATGGTGCAGGCCGCGGGCGCGGATCTGTTCGCCGAGCTCGGCGTACTCGCCCTCATCGGACAGTGCATGGGCGCTGTTGGTTTGCAGTTCCTGCTGGCGCAGTTCGAGGGTTTCCCGGGCAGGCAGGTAAGCACCAAACACCAGGCCGGTGGACGAACTGAGCAGGGGCAGGACCGAGCCCAACTGGGTGACCACGGTCACCGCCCGCACGGCCGGTTCGATGTGCACCACGGTCGCGCCCTGATTGCCCCAGACTGCGAGGAAGCAGGTTTCATTCAGCTCGTCGCGCAGCTCGGCCAAGGGCAGGGCGCTGACTTTCAACACGTCCATGCTGTTCAAGGCGGCCAGGCCCACCCGCAGGGCTTCGCGGCCCAGGCCATAGTGGTTGGTGGCGCTGTTCTGCTCGGCGAAGCCACTGGCGATCAAGGCTTGCAGGTAGCGGTGGACCTTGCTGGCCGGCATCTGCACATGTTCGGCCAGGCGCGACAGGGAAGTGGACGGCGACAGTTCGGCCAGGGCCTTGAGGATGTCCGTACCGACCTCCGCCGAGCGGACTTTCTGTTTGCCGGAGCTGTCGCTGGTGCTGCGGGGCTTTTCCATGGTGGTGCTGTGATCCCGGGACGAATGGCGGTCTTTATAGCTTGACGCTATTCGGCAATCAAATTACGTTGTGCGTAATTCAATTACGATAAAAATAAACCTGGCGTGCCGAGCACTCTCACAACGGAGTCGTCGGCCACCGCCTGCTCCCTGCATAGGAGGCTCCATGAATCTCGATTCCACGGCGACGGTGCTCGCCTATCAGTCGGGTTTTGGTAATGAATTTTCCAGCGAGGCCCTGCCAGGCGCCTTGCCAGTTGGCCAGAACTCCCCGCAAAAGGCCCCCTACGGTCTGTACACCGAACTGTTCTCCGGCACCGCCTTCACCATGGCCCGCAGCGAAGCCCGGCGCACCTGGATGTACCGTATCCTGCCTTCGGCCAACCACCCGTCCTTTACCAAACTTGAACGTCAATTGGCGGGTGGGCCCCTGGGCGAGGTGACGCCCAATCGCCTGCGCTGGAACCCGTTGACCATTCCCGCTGAGCCGACCGATTTCATCGAGGGCCTGGTGAGCATGGCGGCCAACTCGGCGGCGCAGAAACCGGCGGGTATCAGCCTCTATCACTATGGCGCCAACCGCTCCATGGAACGGGTGTTCTTCAACGCCGACGGCGAGCTGCTGCTGGTGCCGGAGTTGGGGCGGCTGCGCATCGCCACCGAATTGGGGGTGCTGGATATTGAGCCCCTGGAAATCGCAGTCTTGCCCCGTGGCCTGAAATTTCGCGTCGAATTGCTGGACCCCCAGGCGCGTGGTTACGTTGCCGAAAACCATGGCGCGCCCTTGCGCCTGCCGGACCTGGGGCCCATCGGCAGCAACGGCCTGGCCAACCCGCGGGACTTCCTGACCCCGGTGGCCCATTACGAAGACCTCCAGCAGCCCACGCCCTTGGTACAGAAGTTCCTGGGCGAACTCTGGGGCTGCGAGCTGGACCATTCGCCGCTCAACGTGGTGGCCTGGCACGGCAATAACGTGCCCTACAAATATGACCTGCGGCGTTTCAACACCCTTGGCACTGTCAGCTTCGATCACCCGGACCCGTCGATCTTCACGGTGTTGACCTCGCCCACCAGCGTGCACGGCCTGGCCAACCTCGACTTCGTGATTTTCCCACCGCGCTGGATGGTGGCTGAGAACACCTTTCGGCCGCCATGGTTCCACCGCAACCTGATGAACGAATACATGGGGCTGATCCAGGGGGCCTACGACGCCAAGGCCGAAGGCTTCCTGCCCGGCGGCGCGTCGCTGCACAGTTGCATGAGTGCCCACGGGCCCGATGGCGAAACCTGCAGCAAGGCCATCAACGCCGAACTGCAGCCGGCCAAGATCGACAACACCATGGCGTTCATGTTCGAGACCAGCCAGGTGTTGCGCCCCAGCCAGTTCGCCCTGGCCTGCCCGCAATTGCAGAACAACTACGACGCCTGCTGGGCCACGCTACCCAGCTCCTTCAACCCGAATCGGAGATAACCCATGAATCAGCCATCCTTGACCCGCAGTTGGGTTGCCTCCGCCAACGGTCATGCCGATTTCCCCCTGCAAAACCTGCCGCTGGGGGTGTTCAGCACCCCGGGTTCGGCGGCCCGCAGTGGCGTCGCCATTGGTGAGCATATTCTTGACTTGGAGGCGGCCCTGGACGCCGGCCTGTTCGACGGCGCGGCCCGTACCGCAGTGGAAGCCACCCGTGGTGGGCAACTTAACGCTTTCTTCGAGTTGGGCCGTGGGGCCCGGGTCGCCCTGCGTGAACGGCTGCTGGAACTGCTCGGCGAAGGCGGCAGCCTGCGCGGAAAAATGGAAGCCCTGGGGGCCAGACTGTTGCCCTTGGCGGCGGATTGCCAACTGCACCTGCCGGCCCGCATCAGCGACTACACCGACTTTTACGTCGGCATCGAGCACGCGCAAAACGTCGGCAAACTGTTCCGTCCGGACAACCCGCTGCTGCCGAACTACAAGCATGTGCCCATCGGTTATCACGGCCGCGCGTCGACCGTCCGTGCGTCGGGCACCGAGGTCCGCCGTCCCAAGGGCCAGACCCTGCCGGCCGGGCAGAGCGAGCCGGTTTTCGGCCCCTGCGCACGCCTGGACTATGAGCTGGAACTGGGGATCTGGATCGGCCAGGGCAACGAGATGGGCGAGCCGATCGCCATTAGCGAAGCCGCTGAGCATATCGCCGGTTTCTGCCTGCTCAATGACTGGTCGGCGCGGGACATCCAGGCCTGGGAATACCAGCCGTTGGGGCCGTTCCTGTCGAAAAGCTTTATCACCAGCATCTCGCCCTGGGTGGTGACCGCCGAAGCCCTGGAGCCGTTCCGCCGTGCCCAGCCGGCACGCCCGCAAGGCGACCCGCAGCCGCTGCCGTATCTGCTGGACCCGCGCGACCAGGCGGGCGGCGGCTTCGATATCGAGCTGGAGGTGCTGCTGCTGACCGAGGCCATGGCTGAGCAGGGCCTGGCCCCCCAGCGCCTGACCCTGAGCAACACCCAGCACATGTACTGGACCGTGGCGCAAATGGTCGCCCACCACAGCGTCAACGGTTGCCAGTTGCAGGCCGGTGACCTGTTCGGTTCGGGCACCTTGTCCGGGCCGCAAGAAGGGCAGTTCGGCAGCCTGCTGGAAATCACCGAGGGCGGTAAAAAGCCCATCGAACTGGCGTCCGGAGAAGTGCGCAAATTCCTTGAAAACGGCGACGAAATCATCTTGCGCGGGCGCTGCCGCCGTGAAGGTTTTGCCTCCATCGGCTTCGGCGAATGCCGCGGCAAAGTCGTGCCTGCCCGTTAAGAGGTCGTGCCATGGAGCTCTATACCTACTACCGCTCGACCGCGTCGTACCGGGTGCGCCTGGCCCTGGCCCTCAAGGGCCTGGATTTCCAGGCGGTGCCGGTCAACCTGCTGGTGCCCAAGGGCGGTGCCAATCGGCAGCCGGAGTACCTGCGCATCAATCCTCAGGGCCGGGTGCCGGCCTTGCGTACCGACGAGGGGGCGGTGCTGATCCAGTCCCTGGCGATCATCGAATACCTGGAGGAATGTTATCCACAGGTGCCGTTGCTCTCCCGTGACCTGCTCAGCCGCGCCCATGAACGGGCGGTGGCGGCGGTGATCGGTTGCGATATCCATCCGCTGCACAACTCCAGTACCCAGAACCTGCTGCGTGACTGGGGCCACGATGACGGGCAAGTGCAGGTGTGGATCGACCATTGGATCAGCCAGGGGCTGGGAGCCGTGGAGCAATTGATCGGCGATCGGGGCTTCTGCTTTGGCGAGCAGCCGGGGTTGGCGGATGTGTTCCTGATTCCGCAGCTGTACGCCGCCGAGCGCTTCAAGGTGCCCTTGGCGAGTTATCCACGGATTCTCCGGGTGGCCGCCCTGGCGGCCGAACACCCGGCGTTCAAGGCGGCCCATCCGGCTCATCAGCCCGACACCCCCTGAGGCCCGCGGCAGTGCTGCCGCCGGGCCGTCCGGGTTCAGTGCACGATGGTGCTGGGTGGCAAGTGCCCTAGGCGCTCGGTCAGGCGCAAGCGCTGGATCGGGTCCTCGCTGAGCAGCAGCGCATGCTCCAGGTCGAAACGTTCGGCGTTGGGGCATTCCAGGCGTTGGTACAGGCTGGCCCGGGCCAAGTAGTCGGCGGCGCTGCCATTGCCCAGCTCCAGCACCCGCTCGGCATTGATCAGGGCTCCCAGGTTGTCATCGCAGGCCAGGTGCAATTGGCGCAGGTTGCGTGACAGGCGCTGAAGCATCTGCTGTGGTTCGGCGGTCACCAGGTGCTCGGCCGAGAGTTTGAAGTTGGCACCGTACTGGCGCTGCAGCAATTCCCGGCAATCGTTGGGGTACAGGCGGCGTCCGCCGCAAGGGTCCAGCAGGTGATCGGCGCCGGGCACCCGCAGCAGAAAGTGCCCGGGGAAATTCACCCCGACCATGGGGATCTCCAGCCGGCGTGCCAGTTCCAGGGCAATCAGGCCGAGGGCCAGTGGCTGCCCGCGGCGCCGTTGCAGGACCTTGTCCAGCAAGGCAGCGTGGGGGCGTAGGGGCAGGTGCTCGTCCTGCTGGAAACCCAGGTCGTTCATCTGCCGCAGCAAGGGTTGGCCCAGCTCGCTGACCGGCAACAGCGGCAAGCCGGCACTCACCCGTTGCTGCAGCGCCTTCATTTCCTCGAGCAACAGGCCTGGCACGACCTGTGGGTCGTGCTCGGCGGCAATCCACAGCGCGGCTTCGAACAGGGCGGGCGGGGAGCGGTGCAGGCAGGCGAAAAAAGCTTGGCGCGGGTTCATCTCAACCTCCGACGGATGCCTCGTTTTAGCCTCGTCTCAAGCGTTCGTCCAGTGCTGTACATAGTCGGTAGCAGGTTATTTCCCAAAGGCTGTAAACCGGCGCTGCTTATTCTTGCGCGCTCCAGCAATTTTCAGGCGCAGGCCTATACTGGCGACTACAAGAAGTGACTCGGGAGCCCGACAATGTTCGCTCTCATGCAAAGCACTCGCCTTGAATCGCTGCACTTGAGCGTCGACCCGATCACCGGGTTGAAGGCGGTCATTGCCATCCATAACAGCCGACTGGGGCCCGCCCTGGGAGGTTGCCGTTACCTGGCCTACCCCGACGACGAAAGTGCCGTGGCGGATGCCGTGCGCCTGGCCCAGGGCATGAGCTACAAGGCGGCGCTGGCCGGCCTGTCCCATGGCGGCGGCAAGGCGGTGATCATTCGCCCGGCCCATGTGGAAAACCGCGCCGCGCTGTTCGAGGCCTTTGGCCGTTGCATCGAGCAACTGGACGGCCGCTTCATCACCGCCATCGACAGCGGCACCTCGGTTGCCGACATGGATTGCATCGCCCAGCAGACCCAGCACGTCACCAGCACCAGTGCTGCTGGCGACCCGTCGCCCCACGCGGCCATGGGGGTGTTCGCCGGCATTCGCAGCACCGCCATGGCCCGCCTGGGCAGCGACAACCTGGAAGGCTTGCGCGTGGCGGTGCAAGGCTTGGGCAATGTCGGTTTTGCCCTCGCCCAGCAATTGCACGCCGCCGGCGCGGAGCTGCTGGTGAGCGACATCGACCCCGGCAAGGTGCAACTGGCCATGGAGCAACTGGGCGCCCATCCGGTGGCCAATGACTCGTTGCTCAGCACTCCGTGCGACATCTTTGCCCCTTGCGGCCTGGGCGCGGTGCTCAACAGCCACAGCGTGGCGCAACTGCGCTGCTCGGCGGTGGCCGGTTCGGCGAACAACCAACTGACCCATCTGGATGTGGCTGACCAACTGGAGCGGCGGGGCATCCTCTATGCACCGGACTACGTGATCAACTCGGGCGGCCTGATCTACGTTTCACTCAAGCACCAGGGCGCGGAACTGAGCACCATCACCGCTCATTTGTCGAAGATCAGCTCGCGCCTGACCGAAGTCTTCGCCCACGCCCAGGCAGAAAAACGCTCCCCCGCGCGGGTCGCGGACGAGTTGGCGAACGCGTGTTGTATCGCTAGCTGGCAGGCAGCCCCATTTCAAGATTGTGGACAGGTGTGCGCAGCGACTGCTGTGTCGCCCGCCGATTTTCTGTTCTCTGAAGGGCTGTAAACAGGCCGTTTTTCAAGCGTTCGGGCGCTCCCATCGCAACGCTGCGGACAGCCCCGTGGCCTGTGGCTTGCGGCATTTTTACGAGCATTTTTTTGACGTCTATTTTTTGACTAATGGCTTTTTGATGGTAAAGGATGATTGCAAAGCGCTATCAGCCTGATTACGATGCCCGCACTTTCAACAAGTGCAGATGACTCAAGGGATGAGTTTTTTCGGCTGCACTTGGGTCTGTGCCGTGGGCGGAATTCCCCCTCGGCGTCGAGATCGTAATCCGTCGAAGGTCATGGATGTCCTACTCAAGCAAGCTCTCAGCGCATTACCTCGAGATCGCCCAAACCGCTATTTCCAAAGAGCGATTTGCCGGCGAGGACGTGCGGTTCTCCAGTGAATATGAAGCCCTGGAAAGCGAGCTGAACAAAGCCCAGTCAATGCACGAAAGCGGGCAGATCGACTGGCTGAAAATCCTCGAAAACAGTGAAGCGCTGCTGCGCACCCAGTCCAAGGACTTACGGGTGGCGGCCTGGCTCACCTGGGCCTTGTTCCAGCGCGAATCCTTTCCTGGACTGTTGGCGGGCGTCGGCCTGTTGCAGCACCTGTGCGCCGAGCACTGGTCCGAGGTTCATCCCGGTAAACCGCGAACTCGGGCGGCCGCCATCAGTTGGCTGGTGCCCCGGCTGGAGCAGGTCCTGGGTGAGAACGTGGCGATCAAGGAACAGCTGCCGCTGTTTCGCCGCCTGGTGGAATGCCTGCAAGGCCTCGATGCAGCGCTGACTGAACACCTGGGCGATGACGCGCCGCTGTTGCTGCCCATCAGCCGGCGCTTGTCGAGCATGGTGCAGCGCGCCGCCGACAATCAGCCCGAACCCGGTGTGGTGGGCGCGGCCGTGGCCCAGGTCAAGCAGGCGGCCACGCAACTGTTCACCCCGGGCGCGCCCATCGACAACGAGAAAGAAGCTCACAAGGCCCTGCGGGCGTTGCAGGAAAGCGCCCGCCCGCTGTGTGCCTGGTGGCTGCGGCAGAAGGCGTCCGATGTGCGTGCGTTGCGTGTCAATCGCACCATGCTGTGGCTGCCCATCGACGCAGTCCCCGAGCGCAATGCCGAGCAGATCACCGTGCTGCGCGGGCTGCCGGCCGACAAGCTGAAGCAGTACCAGGAGCGCTTCAACAACGGCCAGTTCGCCGATCTGTTGGTGGAGCTTGAAGCCAGCCTGGCCAAGGCGCCGTTCTGGTTCGACGGCCAGCGCATGGTCTGGGAATGCCTGATGGAACTGAACGCCGAGCAGGCGATGCGCGAGGTGGAGTTTCACTTTGCGCTGTTGCTGCAACGCCTGCCGGGGGTGGTGGAGTTGCGCTTTCACGATGGCGCCCCCTTTGCCGACCCCGCCACCCGGGCCTGGATCAGCGCCAACGTCATGCCCCACCTGCAAAGCGCCAGCGCGCCGCGCAAGGTCGAAGTGGCCTCGGCCAACCAGCCGGCCTGGGAACTGGCCCTGGAAGAGGTGCTGCCGGTGCTGCGCAAGGACGGTCTGAAGGCCGCGGTGCAGATTCTCAAGCAGGGCCTGCAGGCCGCCCATGGTGGCCGGGTGCGTTTCTTCTGGCTGTTCAGCCTGGCGCGCCTGTGCTTCCTGGCCAAGAAGTACGAATTGGCCAAGACCCAACTCGAAACCCTCGATCAAGAATTGCAGAACTCGGGCTTGCATGCCTGGGAGCCTGATCTGGCGCTGGATGTGCTGCACCTCCTGCATAGCTGCTGTGAGTTGTTGCCGCAAAACCACGCCGTGCGTGAACGCAAGGAAGAGATTTATCGCAGGCTGTGCCACCTCGACCTCGAAGTGGTGCTCGATTAGGCCCCCCCGGGCCGTACACAAGGAGAAACGCCATGGCCAAAGAAGGCTCGGTAGCCCCCAAGGAACGCATTAACGTCACCTTCAAACCCGCCACCGGTGGTGCTCAGGAAGAAATCGAGCTGCCGCTGAAACTGTTGGCGATCGGTGACTACACCCAGCGTGCGGACGAACGCAAGGTGGAGGATCGCAAGCCCATCAGCATCGACAAGATGACCTTTGACGAGGTCCTGGCCAAACAGGAGTTGAGCCTGACCCTGAGCGTGCCCAACCGTCTGCAGGACGACGGTGAGATGGATGAGCTGGCGGTCAAGCTGCGGGTCAATTCGATGAAGGACTTCAACCCGGCGAGCCTGGTGGAGCAAGTGCCTGAACTGAAAAAACTGATGGAGCTGCGTGATGCCCTGGTGGCGCTCAAAGGTCCGTTGGGCAACGCCCCGGCGTTCCGCAAAGCCATCGAAGGCGTGCTTGCCGACGATGAATCCCGTGGTCGGGTCCTGGGTGAACTGGGCCTGAGTGCCGCCACCGCCAAGGACGCTTAAGCCCCATCCGCTAAGGAAGCCAAGATTATGAGCAGCAGCGCAGCACAGCAAAGCAGCACCGAAAACGGCGAGTACAGCATTCTCGACAGCATCATCGCCGAAACCCGCCTGACCCCGGACGACGAAGCCTACGACATCGCCAAACGCGGCGTGTCGGCCTTTATCGAAGAATTGCTCAAGCCGCAGAACAACGGCGAGCCGGTAAAAAAGGCCATGGTCGATCGCATGATCGCCGAGATCGACGCCAAGCTCAGCCGGCAGATGGACGAGATCCTCCACCACGCTGATTTCCAGTCCCTGGAGTCCGCCTGGCGCGGCCTGCAGTTGCTGGTGGACCGCACCAACTTCCGTGAAAACATCAAGATCGAAATCCTCAACGTCTCTAAGCAGGACCTGCTGGACGATTTCGAGGACTCGCCGGAAGTGATGCAGGCCGGCCTCTACAAGCACATCTACACCGCCGAATACGGCCAGTTCGGTGGCCAGCCGGTAGGCGCGATCATCGCCAACTACTTCATGTCCCCCAGTTCGCCGGACGTGAAACTGATGCAGTACGTGTCCAGCGTGGCCTGCATGTCCCACGCGCCGTTTATCGCCGCGGCCGGGCCGAAGTTCTTTGGCCTGGAAAGCTTCACCGGCCTGCCGGACCTGAAAGACCTGAAGGATCACTTCGAAGGCCCGCAGTTCGCCAAGTGGCAGAGTTTCCGCCAGTCCGAAGACGCCCGTTACATCGGCCTGACCGTGCCGCGCTTCCTGCTGCGCAACCCGTACGACCCGGAAGAAAACCCGGTCAAGTCGTTCGTCTACAAGGAAACCGTGGCCAACAGCCATGAGCATTACCTGTGGG
The DNA here is from genome assembly GCF_023241715.1 of Pseudomonas morbosilactucae. Lineage (GTDB taxonomy): Bacteria > Pseudomonadota > Gammaproteobacteria > Pseudomonadales > Pseudomonadaceae > Aquipseudomonas > Aquipseudomonas morbosilactucae. Next base: position 34,266 of record NZ_JALQCW010000006.1, on the reverse strand, counting down.
GCAACACCGCCTATGCCTTTGGTACCAAACTGACCGACAGCTTCGCCAAGTTCCGCTGGTGCCCGAACATCATCGGCCCGCAAAGCGGTGGCGCGGTGGAAGACCTGCCGTTGCACCACTTCGAAAGCATGGGCGAGATCGAAACCAAGATCCCGACCGAGGTACTGGTCAGCGACCGTCGTGAATACGAACTCGCCGAGGAAGGCTTCATTTCCCTGACCATGCGCAAAGGCAGCGACAACGCGGCGTTCTTCTCCGCCAGTTCGGTGCAGAAGCCGAAGTTCTTCGGCATCAGCGCCGAAGGCAAGGCTGCCGAGCTGAACTACAAACTCGGCACCCAACTGCCGTACATGATGATCGTCAACCGCCTGGCCCATTACCTGAAAGTGCTGCAGCGCGAGCAACTGGGGTCGTGGAAGGAACGCACTGACCTGGAGCTGGAACTCAACAAGTGGATCCGCCAGTACGTCGCCGACCAGGAAAACCCGAGCGCCGAAGTGCGTGGCCGTCGTCCGCTGCGTGCCGCGCAGATCATCGTCAGCGATGTGGAAGGTGAGCCGGGCTGGTACCGCGTAAGCCTGAACGTGCGCCCGCATTTCAAATATATGGGGGCTGATTTCACCCTGTCGCTGGTGGGCAAGTTGGACAAAGAGTAATCGGGAGAAAGGTCATGAGCGGATACGGCAGCCTGTTCGAACGCCTGAGTGGCGAAGCCGACAAACGCGTCGGTTGGAGCCGCGAGGCCTGTGCAACGGTTTCAGTGGCGGCCCATCTGGGCAAGATGCTGAGCACCCGTGCGGGGAGCGTGCAAACGTTGGCGGACTACGGGCTGCCGGATCTGAATGACATGCGCCTGAGCCTGCACGACGCCTTGAGCCAAGCCCGCTTGGCGATCGAGAGTTTTATCGAAGCCTACGAGCCGCGCCTGACAAATGTGCGGGTGGTGTCCCTGCCGCGGGATCACGACCAACTCAAGTTGCCTTCAGTATCGAAGGCCTGCTGGAAGTGGAAGGGATCAAGCGCCAGGTGAGTTTTGCCGCGCGCTTGAATGGCAGTGGCCAAGTCAAAGTCAGTTAACAAACCCGGGATTGAAAACATGCAGTTCCTGGTTTGCAACATAAGTTGCAAGCGTGAGCTTCAACTATGAGGTTCAAACAGCCATCGAATAATAAGTGGCTGGCCGGGAAGCACTTCCCTGTTGTGCAGTGCTTTGTATCTCTTAGTTCGGTTGTTTGTTTCAGAAGTCCAGAACGCCCCTGCAAACGGGCGGGCCTGGCGATTCAACGCGGCGCCTGAATCCAAGGCCCGCAGAGGAGGATGAGTGTTATCTGTTCGACGGCCAATTGCCGGCGCCGCGCGCGTTCGCCTGTCAAACCCTGTTCGGGTCTGTGGCAAGTGATGTGGTGGGCCTTTGTCGAACCCTTGAAATCAACTTGTCAGCGTTGGGTGTATAGCGACCCGAGGCTGTTTGAAGACGTGCCTTGCCGGGGCAATAACCTCAAGGTTTTGCCCGGCTAATTATTGCGAATACGACAAACAGGTAATCCGAAGTGTCCTTCAACTACTACTACCAAAGCGAACTCACTGCGCTGCGCCAATTGGGTCGCCGTTTCGCCGAACGTAGTCCGGCATTGGCGCCGTTTCTGGGCCAGGCCGGGCGGGACCCGGATGTGGAACGCCTGCTTGAAGGGTTCGCCTTTCTCACGGGGCGGCTGCGGCAGAAGTTGGATGACGAGTTGCCCGAACTCAGCCATTCGTTGATGCAACTGCTGTGGCCGAACTATATGCGGCCATTGCCGGCCTTCAGCATCTTGCAGTTCGACCCGTTGAAGCAGTCCGGGCCGGCGCTGCGGGTGGAGCGCGATACGCCAGTGGAAAGCAAGCCGATCGATGATGTGCGCTGCCGCTTTCGCACCTGCTACCCCACCGAGGTCCTGCCTCTGGACCTGACGGCCTTGAACTATTCGGTCAAGGGCGGTGGCGCCCTGCTTAGCCTACGCCTGGAGATGAGTTGCGACGGGCACATCGGGGAGTTGAACCTGAGCCGCCTGCGCCTGCACCTGGCCGGTGAGCGCTACATCAGCCAGATGCTCTATCTGTGCCTGTTGCGCAACCTGGAGGGCATCGAACTGGTGCCCCTGGGCATGGACGGCAAGCCGTTCCCCGGAGCCAACGGCGAGGGCATGGCGTTCAAGATGCCGGGCAGCCGGGTGCAGCCGGTGGGGTTTGCCGAAGAAGAGGCGTTGATCCCGTACCCGCTCAATACCTTTCGCGGCTATCGCTACCTGCAGGAGTATTTCGCTTTCCAGGACAAGTTCCTGTTCGTCGACCTGAATGGCCTGGACCTGTTGCAGTCGCTGCCCGAGGAAACCCTTAAGCAGATGCGCGGCCTGGAGCTGCGTTTCGACATCCTCAAGGGCGGCATCCAGCGCCTGCGCCCGACCCTGGACAACGTCAAGCTGTACTGCACGCCGATCGCCAACCTGTTCAAGCACGACGCTTTGCCGATCCGCCTGGACGGCAAACAGGACGAGTACCTGCTGCTGCCTGCCGAGTACGACCTGGAAAACTGCGGGGTGTTTTCGGTGGAAACCGTCACCGGCTGGAAGCCCGGCGGCCTGGGTTACCAGGAGTACGTGCCGTTCGAATCCTTTGAGCACGACCCGAGCTTCGACGTCCCCCACAGCAGCCCGCACTACAGCATCCGTCAGCGCTCCTCGTTATTGCATGACGGCCTGGACACTTACTTGAGCTTTGGCATCCGCCACACCGAAGCCCATGAAACCCTGTCCATCGAGCTGACCTGCACCAACCAGAACCTGCCGCGCCGGCTCAAGCTGGGGGACATCAACCAGCCTTCCGAAGCCACCCCGGAGTTCCTCAGCTTCCGCAACATCACCCCGGTCACGTCGAGTTTTGCACCGCCGTTGAACCGCGACTTCCTGTGGAAGCTGATCAGCAACATGTCCCTCAACTACCTGTCGCTGGCCAACGTCGACGCCTTGAAGGTGATTCTCGAAACCTACGACTTGCCGCGCTACTACGACCAGCACGCGGAGAAGGTCAGCAAACGATTGCTTGGCGGGCTCAAGTCGATCCGTCATGAACACGTGGACCGGCTGCACCGTGGCCTGCCCCTACGCGGCTTGCGTACTGAACTGACCATCGACCCCGAAGGCTACATCGGCGAGGGCGACCTGTTTGTCTTCGCCTCGGTGCTCAACGAGTTTTTTGCGCTGTACGCCAGCCTCAATTCCTACCACGAGCTGCGGGTGAAAAGTACCCAAGGAGAGGTGTACCAATGGACACCACGTATGGGCCTGCAGCCCCTGCTCTAAGCGGGCTGAGCCGGGTTATTCGCGAGTACTCGCTGTTTCAGGCGGTACTGCTGGTGCTGGATCGGCTGCGCGAGGTGCACCCGCAACTGAGCGAGGAAGACCTTTACGACCAGCTGGAATTCCAGGCCAACCCGAGCCTGGGGTTTCCCGGCAGCGACGTCGATCGCGTGGAGTTTTTCCAGGAGCACGGGCAACTGCGGGCGCGCCTGCGCTTCAACCTGATCGGGCTGTTTGGCTCCGGTTCGCCGCTGCCGGCGTTTTATGGCGAAGAGGCCTTGGGCGATAGCGAAGAGGGCAACCCGACGCGCAACTTCCTCGACCTGTTCCACCACCGCCTGCAACGCCTGATGCTGCCGATCTGGCGCAAGTACCGCTACCGCGCCAGCTTCCAGAGCGGTGCCCTGGACCCGTTCTCGTCCCAGCTGTTCGCCCTGATCGGCCTGGGCGGCGAAGACATTCGCCGGGCCAAGGAACTGAACTGGAAACGCTTGCTGCCGTACCTCGGTTTGCTCAGCCTGCGCGCCCACTCGGCGGCGCTGATCGAAGCGGTGCTGCGCTACTACTTCAAGCACGCGGACCTGGTGATCGAGCAATGCATTGAGCGCCGGGTGGAGATTCTCCAGGAGCAGCGCAATTGCCTGGGCCAGGCCAACAGCCTGCTGGGCGAAGACCTGGTGCTGGGCGAGCGGGTTCGCGACCGCAGCGGCAAGTTTCGCATCCACATCAGCCAGCTGGACTGGCAGCGCTTCCACGAGTTTTTGCCGATTGGTTTCGGTTACCAGCCGCTGTGCGCGCTGGTGCGTTTCACCCTGCGTGACCCCTTGGACTACGACATTCGCCTGGTGCTGCGCCAGGAAGAAATCCGCGAACTGCGCATCGGTGAGCAGAACGCTTGTCGCCTGGGCTGGACCAGCTGGCTGGGTCGTGAACGCGCGGATGGCGTGGTGACCCTGGGTAGCAAAATTCATTAAGGACGGATGAACATGATCAACCTCGACTTGCAACAACTTATCCAGGCTCTGGACGCCGAGACCCGCCGAGACCTGGAGCGCTCCGCCGAGCGTTGCGTGGCCCGGGGCGGCAGCAAGATCCTCGTCGAAGACCTGTTGCTGGGGTTGCTGGAGCGGCCCCAGGGGCTACTCGCCCGTGGTTTGCAGGACGCCGGCGTGGACCTCGGCGAGCTGAGCGCAGCGTTGCAGTCGCGGGTCGAGCACAGTGCCTCGCGCAACCCGGTGTTCGCTCCGGAATTGGTGCAGTGGCTGCAGGACGCCTTGCTGGTGGCCAACCTGGAACTGGGCCAGACCCAGGTCGAGCAGGCGGCGTTGATTCTCGCCCTGCTGCGCAATCCCATGCGCTACGCGGGCAGCCGTTATCAACCCTTGCTGGCCAAGTTGAACATCGAGCGCCTGAAGGATTTCGCTCTGGCGCAGAACGCCCCCGCCAACCCGGGCAGCCCCGCGGTGGGCGGCGAGTCGTTGTTGCAACGTTTCACCCACAACCTCACCCAGCAGGCCCGTGACGGCCAACTCGACCCGGTGCTGTGCCGCGATGAGGCGATCCGCCAGATGGTCGACATCCTTGCTCGGCGACGCAAGAACAACCCCATCGTGGTGGGTGAGGCCGGTGTCGGTAAAACCGCCATCGTCGAAGGCCTGGCCTCGCGGATTGCGGCCGGTGAAGTGCCCCAGGTGTTGCAAGGGGTTGAACTGCTGGCCCTGGACATGGGCCTGTTGCAAGCCGGCGCCAGCGTCAAAGGTGAGTTTGAGCGGCGCCTCAAAGGGGTGATCGACGAGGTCAAGGCTTCGCCCAAGCCGATCATTGTGTTTATCGACGAGGCCCACACCCTGATTGGCGCGGGTGGCAATGCCGGCGGTTCCGATGCGGCCAACCTGCTCAAGCCGGCCCTGGCCCGGGGCGAACTGCGCACCATTGCCGCCACCACCTGGGCGGAATACAAAAAATACTTCGAGAAAGACCCGGCCCTGGCTCGGCGTTTCCAGCCAGTGCAACTGCACGAGCCAACGGTCAATGAAGCCGTGACCATCCTGCGTGGCCTGGCTGGGGTGTACGAGAAGAGCCACGGCATCTACCTGCGCGACGACGCTGTGGTGGCAGCGGCCGAGTTGTCGGCCCGTTACCTGGCCGGGCGACAACTGCCGGACAAGGCGGTAGACGTGCTCGACACCGCGTGTGCCCGGGTGCGTATCAGCCTGGCGGCAGCGCCTGAAAGCCTGGAGCGCCTGCGCGCCGAACTGGCCGAAGGGGGGCGGCAATGCCAGGCCCTGCGTCGGGACGCCGAGGCCGGCCTGAACATCGACCAGGAGGCCCTGGCGCTGCTGGAAGCGCGGCTGGTCGAGGCACAAGCGCAGCAACAGGCCCTGCAAGCGCGTTGGAACGAGCAGCGTGAGTTGGCCGAGCGCCTGCTGCACTTGCGTCAGCAACTGGCCAAGGCCCGAGAGGCTGAACCCACGTCGTCGGATGAATCGCTTGAAGAGCACGAGGTTCAGCCGGGACTGGTGGCTGCCGAGGACAGGCTCGACGTCGCGGCCCTGGAAGCGGCGCTGCATGCGACCCAAAGCGCCCTCAGCCTTGCCCAGGTGCATGAGCGCCTGGTGAGTTTCGAAGTGTGCCCGCGCCTGGTGGCTGAGGTCATCAGCGCCTGGACCGGCGTGCCCCTGGCCCAACTGGCCCGGGAGCACAACACCAAGGTGGTGAACTTCGCCGCTGACCTGCGCACGCGGATCCGTGGCCAGGAGCAGGCGGTGCAGGCCCTGGACCGCTCCATGCGTGCCAGCGCTGCCGGCCTGAACAAGCCCGATGCGCCAGTGGGGGTGTTCCTGCTGGTGGGCCCCAGCGGCGTCGGCAAGACCGAAACCGCCTTGGCCCTGGCCGACCTGTTGTACGGCGGCGAGCGTTTTATCACCACCATCAACATGTCCGAATTCCAGGAGAAACACACGGTTTCACGCCTGATCGGTGCGCCGCCGGGTTACGTCGGTTACGGCGAGGGCGGCATGCTCACCGAAGCCGTACGGCAGAAACCCTACTCGGTGGTGCTGCTGGATGAGGTGGAAAAAGCCGACCCGGACGTGCTCAACCTGTTCTATCAAATCTTCGATAAAGGCGTGGCCAACGACGGCGAAGGGCGCGAGATCGACTTCCGCAACACCCTGATCCTGATGACCTCGAACCTGGCCAGCGAGCAGATCAGTGCCCTGTGCGAGCAGGCCGAACGGCCAAGCGCCGAGACCCTGGAAGCGACCATTCGCCCGGCCCTGAGCAAGCACTTCAAGCCGGCGCTGCTGGCCCGCATGCGCGTGGTGCCTTACTACCCGGTGAGCGGCCCGGTGTTGCGCGAGCTGATCGACATCAAACTGCAGCGCCTGGGCGAGCGCCTGCTACGCCGGCAGTTGGGGTTCAGCTATTGCCAGAACCTGGTGAGCCATTTGGCCGAGCGCTGTACCCAGAGCGAAAGCGGGGCGCGGTTGATCGACCACTTGCTGGAGTCGCACCTGGTGCCGCTGGTGGCCGACCGGCTGCTGGAGGCCATGGCCCGTGGCGAGTCCCTCAAGCAGGTACACGCCACGCTGGATCACAGCGCCGGCGTGACGTGCGAGTTCGCCTGAGGTGGGTGTGATGTTCACATGTGTCCCGCAACCCTTGATCTACGCCGAGGCCCTGCTGGCGCAATTTTCCGGCTTGTCCCGGGCGGCGGAAGGGGCCGTGTTGCTGGGGGAGTTCGTCCAGGGCGTGGCCGAGCTCAGCGGCTGTGAACTCAGCCAGTTGTTCTTGCTGGATGCAACCCATACCCGCCTGGGGCTGAGTGCCGAATGCCTGGGCGGGCTGCTGCAACCACGGGAAGCGGCCAGCCTGCCGGCGGACTACAACGGTGAGCAACTGCTGCAATTCGCCCTGTGCCAGAACCGGGTGCTGAGCCTGCAGGGCTTGAGCACCAGCCTGCATGAGACCAGTTTCCTGCCGGCCCAGGGTGCGCCCTGGCAGTCGCTGCTTTGTGTGCCCCTGGTCAACTCGCGCAAGGCGGTGGAGGGCCTGCTGCTCTGCGCCAGCCGGGAGCAGGTGGACCTGCAAGGCTTTGCCGATTCCCTGGGGCAATTGGGTTCCTTTGTGCTGGCGCAACTGGAGCTGCTCCAGCGTTTGCGGCGGCCTTCCGGGGAGGTGACGCCGATGGGCGACACCGTGGTCAATGCCAGCGGCTACGGCTTGATTGGCAGCAGCCAGGCCATGCGCCAGACCTACCAGTTGATCAGCAAGGTGCTGCACAGCCCCTACACCGTGTTGCTACGGGGGGAGACCGGCACCGGCAAGGAAGTGGTGGCGCGGGCCATCCATGACTACGGCCCGCGGCGCTCCCAGGCATTTATTGTGCAGAACTGCGCAGCGTTCCCGGAGAGCCTGCTGGAGAGCGAGCTGTTCGGCTACCGCAAGGGTGCCTTTACCGGCGCCGACCGCGATCGCCCGGGGCTGTTCGATGCGGCCAATGGCGGGACCTTGCTGCTGGATGAAATCGGCGACATGCCGTTGTCCCTGCAAGCCAAGCTGTTGCGCGTGTTGCAGGAGGGTGAGATCCGCCCCTTGGGCTCCAACGACACCCACAAGATCGACGTGCGCATCATCGCGGCCACCCACCGCGACCTGGCGGTGCTGGTCAGTGAAGGCAAATTCCGTGAGGACCTGTATTACCGCCTGGCGCAATTTCCCATCGAGTTGCCGGCCCTGCGCCAGCGCGAGGGCGACATCCTCGACCTGGCCCGGCACTTCGCCGACAAGGCCTGCAGCTTTCTGCGACGTGACCCGTTGAACTGGTCAGACGCGGCCCTGCAGCACCTTGGCGGCTACAGCTTCCCGGGCAATGTGCGCGAGCTCAAGGGCCTGGTGGAGCGGGCGGTGCTGCTGTGTGAAGGCAGCCAACTGCTGGCCGAGCACTTCTCGTTGAGCACCGAGACGCTGCCCCAGGACAGCGGCCTTAACCTGCGCGAGCGGCTGGAGAAAGTCGAGCGCCACCTGTTGCTCGACTGCCTGCGCAAGAACGCCGGCAACCAGACCCTGGCCGCCCGCGAACTGGGCCTGCCCCGACGCACCCTGCTGTACCGCCTGGGTCGCTTGAACATCAATCTCGGCGACTTCGAGGGATAAGCGGCCATGACGGGTTCACGCTCACTTTTCTTTTCTTTACACGGTGCCTGCCGGGCGCCGCGTTCCGTGCATCGTCCACCCATGGAGACTTCCTGATGTCCCTACGTCACTGGCCAGCCGTGCTGCTGGCCCTGGTTGTCCTGAGCGGCCTTGGCGGCTGCGGCGGCAACTACAAATTCAACGACAACACCTATCGCCCCCTGGGTGATCCGCAAGCGGTCAATCGCGGCAAGTGACCGCAAGGAGCATCACCATGGAATTGGTATTCGAAATGCTCAACACCAAGCAGTTCGTGCCCACTGAGTTGAGCAGCAAGACCTTCAAACAGGCCGGCGGGGTGATCGGCCGTGGCGAGGATTGCGATTGGAGCATTCCTGATCAAAAGCGCCACCTGTCCAATCATCACGCCTTGGTCAGCTACCGCGATGGCGGCTTTTTCCTGACCGATACCAGCAGCAATGGCATCCAGGACGGTGACAGCGGCGCGCGTATGCGCAAGGGCGAGCCGCGCCGCATCGAGCACGGCAGTGTCTACCAGTTGGGGGACTTCCAGATTCGCGCGCGCCTGCGCCAGCCGGTGGAAAGCTTCGAGGCCGAGGTCGGCCTGCCCCAGGCGGCCGGCAGCATCATCCCCGATGACGCTTTCCTTGAACTTGACCCCCTCAACGCCCTGGACCGGGACGACACGCAGCTGTCACCGATCGACGAACTCAGCGCCCTGAATGTGCGGCACCAAGAGCCGGTGCAACTGGCGGACTACGCGCGCATCGACGTGGAAACCCTGCTGGTGCCGGAACTGGTGGCCCCGCCAAAGGCCGCTGCGGTGGTCGAGGCGGCGCCGGTAGCGCAGCAAAGCGAGCCGTTCTGGGGCCAGTTCGGCGCCGCACTCGGGGTGGACTTGCGGGGCATGGACCACGCCGCTCGTGAAGCGCTGGCGCTCCAGGCGGCCAGCCTGCTCAAGCAGAGCATCGGTGGTTTGCAGCAAAGCCTGCGTACCCGCAGCGAACTGAAAAACGAGCTGCGCCTGGCCCAGAGCAGTGTCCAGGGCGTCAGCGGCAACCCGCTGAAATTCGCCCTGGAAGCCGGCGAGGCCCTGGGCCTGCTGTTGCGCGGCAGCAAGCCTGGGCAGTTGTCCGCCGAGCAGGCGGTGGCCCGTGCCTTCCGTGATGTACAGGCGCATCAAGTGGCGTTGCTGACGGCCAGCCGCGCCGCCCTGCGCGGCACCCTGGAGCACTTTGCGCCGCAGCAACTGACCCTGCGTTTCGAGCGCGACCGCAAGCCGTTGCTGGCCACCGCCGGCAGCCGCTGGAAAGCCTACAACCGCTACCACCAGGCCCTGTGTCAGGACGACGAGTGGAGCGAGCGTCTGTTGGCCCGTGACTTCGCCCAGGCCTATGCGGAGCAGGTGCGCCTGATTTCCACCCTTCACACTGATTTTCAAGGATGACCTTCATGTCCCGCCGCTCGACCCTGCTGTTCAAGGCGCTGTCAGCGCTGATTGTCCTGGTGCTGCTGCCTGGCTGCGTCGCCATGTCGCCGTACTCGACCATGACCAAGCTCAACCTGCGCCTGACTGGCGGTGAGCAGCTCAACCTGGACCTCAACGGTCGGCCCTCGCCGATCGTGGTGCGGCTGGTTGAGCTCAAGCACCCGGTGGCTTTTGAAAATGCCGATTTCTTCAGCCTCTACGAGCGTGCCAAAGAGTCCCTGTCCCCGGACCTGGTGGTCAGTGAAGAGCTGGAACTGCGCCCCGGTGAAACCCTCGACCTCAAGCTCAGCATCGCTGACGGCAGCCGCTTCGTCGGCGTGCTCGCAGCCTACCGCGACCTGGAACAGACCCAATGGCGGTACGTGCTGCAGATCACCCCGGTGGAGCAGAACAACGTCGACCTGACCCTGGACCAGACCGGCATCCGCAATACCCACACAACCCTGGCCAAGGCGGATGACCCTTCATGAACGTGCACAAAATCATCTGGCAGGAAGGCATGCTCCTGCGCCCGCAGCACTTCCAGCACAACGACCGCTACTACGACTACCAGATGAAGACCCGCACCCAGTTGCTGGGCAGCTACAACTGGGGGTTCCTGGGCCTGGAGATCGACCAGCAGTTCCTCAACATGGGCAAGCTGGTGATCAGCCAGGCGTCCGGCGTACTGCCCGATGGCAGCCTGTTCGAACTGGGCGGCAACATCGAGCCGCTGGCCCTGGACATCCCGCCGAACACCGGCAACGCCCCGATCTACCTGGCATTGCCCTTGGTCACCGGCAACCACATCGAGTCGCGTCGCCCGGAGCAGTCCGACGTGCTGGCCCGCTACACGGTGTATGAAACGGAGATCAGCGACTCCAACGCCGGTGACGACTCCAGCAGCCAGCTCAGTTGTGGTCGCCCGGACTTCCGCCTGCTGCTGGGTGAGCAACAGAGTGACCAGGCCTATGTGAAGCTCAAACTGTGTGAGGTCCTCGACACCACGCCGGATGGGGTCATCAGCCTGGACGGCGACTTTGTGCCGACCTTCATCCACACCCATGGCTCCGGCTACCTGCTGTCGTGCCTCAAGGAAGTGATCAGCATGCTCGGCCACCGAGGCGACACTATTGCCGAGCGCATTCGCTCCAACGGCAAGGTCGGTGGCGCCGAGGTCGGGGACTTCATGATGCTGCAACTGATCAACCGCACCGAGCTGTTGCTGCGTCACTACCTGGGCCTGGACCAGGTTCACCCCGAAGAGCTGTACCGCATCCTGCTGACCATGCTCGGCGATCTGGCGACCTTCGCCAGCGACAGCAAACGCCCGCGCCTGGACAGCCGTTACCAGCACAGCGACCAGGGCGCGAGCTTTCGCAAACTGATGGACGCGATTCGCCAGGTGCTGTCCATGGTGCTGGAGCAACACGCCATGGAACTGGCCCTGCAGACTCGTCAGTACGGGATTCTGGTGGCGCCGCTGCACGATCACAAACTGCTCGAGTCAGCGTCGTTCGTGCTGGCGGCCAGCGCCAACTGCGACTCCGAGGAACTGCGCCAGCGCCTGCCGGCGCACCTGAAAGTCGGCCCGGTGGAGCGCATCCGCCAACTGGTCAACCTGCACCTGCCGGGGATCAAGGTCAAACCGCTGCCGGTGGCACCGCGGCAGATTCCGTTCCACTCCAACAAGACCTATTTCATCCTCGAATTCAATGCCGAGGACCAGGAACAACTGGAGCGTTCCGGTGGTTTCGCCTTCCACGTGTCCGGCGAATTCTCCGAGCTTGAACTGAAATTCTGGGCCATAAGGAACTGACCCCAATGATCAAGGACATGGAACACCAGCAGGATGACAAGACCGTCCTTCTCGATCGCCAGGGGCACGGCCCGGCACAGAGCCCGCTGACGGATTTCGCCGCGCCACCGCGCTTCGAACAGTTGGAAGAACGGATGATCTACGCCGCCCGCCTGGGGCCGGCCGAAGCCATCAACATCAGCCTCAACGCCTTGGTGGCGGCCGCTTCCGAGCTGTTGTCGGAGGTGGTGCGGCTCAAGCACAGCGAGACCCGCGAAGACCTCTACGCGTTGAACGAGCGGCTGACCGCCGGGTTGAAAATGTTCGAGGCACGGGCGCTGCACAACGGTGCCGAAAGCAGCCAGGTGATGACCGCTCGCTACGTGCTCTGCTCGGTGCTTGACGAAGCCCTGGTGACCACGCCTTGGGGCAATGAAAGCGAGTGGTCGCAGATGAGCCTGCTGAGCAGCTTCCACAACGAGACCTTCGGTGGCGAGAAGTTCTTCCAGCTGTTGGATCGGCTGTCGAAGAACCCGGTCAAGCACCTGCCGATGCTGGAACTGATGTACCTGTGCCTGTCCCTGGGGTTCGAGGGCAAGTACCGGGTCATGGCCCGCGGCATGCTCGAACTGGAAGGCATCCGGGATGCGCTGTACCGGCAGGTGCGGCAGTTGCGTGGCGATGCGCCGCGCGAGCTGTCGCCGAACTGGGAAGGCCTCAGCCACAAGCGCAATGGCCTGGTGCGCATCGTGCCCTGGTGGATGGTGGCGCTGTTCGCCCTGGTCTGCCTGGTGATGATGTATTCGGGGTTCGCCTGGGTACTGGGCGAGCAGCGTGAAACCGTGTTGCAACCTTATCAGCCGCTTGATGCAGGCGTGGTCCGGCCGCAGTCGTAATACAGGGATGTGTGATGAAAAAGTTCTTCAAGAAAGCCGCGGACTTCCTGTGCAAGCCCTGGGTCTGGACCCTGTTGCTGGTACTCGTGGTGGCGCTGCTGGTGTGGTTCGTCGGGCCGTTGCTGGCGGTCGATGACAACAAGTTCTGGGAAAGCGCGGTGGCGCGCTTGCTGACCATCAGCGTGCTGTTCCTCATCTGGGGCCTGAGCATGGTGTTTGTCAGCTGGCGCTCCGGGGTGCGCAAGAAAGCCGTGGAAGAGAGCGACGACGGCCAGGAACGCCTGCGTCGCGAAGAGCAGATCGACGAGGAACACAAGGAACTGCGCAGCCGCTTCAATGACGCCCTGCGCACCCTCAAGGCGTCGAGCCTGTACCGCGGACGCAGTGAGCGCTGGCGCAACGACTTGCCCTGGTACCTGGTGATCGGTCCCCAGGGCAGCGGCAAGACCAGCCTGCTGGATTTCTCGGGCCTGGAATTTCCCCTGAACAAGATCGAGCGCAAGCTGACCCGCGACACCAGCGGCACCCGGCATTGCGACTGGTATTTCGCCGACCACGCGGTGCTCATCGACACTGCCGGCCGCTACCTGACCCAGCCCAACACCGAGGTGGACGGCAGTGCCTGGAACACCTTGCTCGGCCTGCTGCGCAAGCGCCGTCGCGGGCGTCCGCTGAATGGCGTGCTGGTGAGCATTCCCCTGGACCTGCTCAAGGGTGGTAACGAACAGGAACTCGACACCCTGGCCCGTCAGGTGCGTGCGCGCTTGCAGGAGATTCACCAGAAACTGCACGTCGATGTGCCAGTGTACCTGGTGCTGAGCAAGGCCGACCAACTGCTGGGCTTCGACGAGTTCTTCGACCAACTGACCCGGGAAGAAACAGACCAGGTCCTGGGCAGCAGTTTCCGCAAGGACCAGAGCGGCACCGATGTGGCCGTTCTGCGCCAGGAGTTCGAAGGCCTGCTGCGGCGCCTGAACAGCCAGGTGATCATGCGCATGCACCAGGAGCGCGACACGCAGCGCCGGGGTCGCATCCTCGATTTTCCGCATCAGTTGGGGCGGATCGGCGAGCAGCTGTGCCTGTTTGTCGACATGGCTTTCACCGGCAACCGCTACCAGCGTGCCAGCCAACTGCGCGGCTTCTACCTGACCAGCGCGCCGTACCTGACCGAACGGCTCGATCAGGACACCGCGGGCATCGGCGCCAGCCTGGGGCTGTCGGCCGGGATCTTGCCGACCCTGCGCAGCGGTCGGGCGCGCTTCATTCATCACTTGCTCAGCCGGGTGATTTTCCCCGAGGCGGACCTGGCCGGCCTGGACAAGCGCGAACGCAGCCGGATTCATTGGGGCCAGCGGGCGTTGTATGTCGGGGCGCTGGCGGTTCTGGGGCTGTTTGGCCTGCTCTGGACCGGTGGTTTTTCCGCCAACTACGAACGCCTGGAAAACCTCCGCGCCCTGGCCCAGACCTGGTCCCAGCAACGGGCCGCCCTGAGCCCACGAGACGACTCGATAGCCTTGCTCAAGGTCCTCGACAGTGGCTTTGCCGCCACCCGGGTATTCCCTCCCAAGGGCGATGTGGGCTGGCATGAGCGCTTCGGCCTGTATCAGGGCGAGGCGAGCAACCCGGTGCTGTTGAACGCCTACGAGCGTGAGCTGGACACCCAGTTGTTGCCGCGCATCGGGCAGATGCTCGAAGGGCAGATCCGCGCCAACCTGCGGGACCGCGAGCGCCTGCTCAACAGCTTGCGCGCCTACCTGATGCTGAACATGCAGGACCGGCGTGATGCCGCCTGGCTCAAGGATTGGGTGGCCAGTGACTGGTCGCGGCGCTACGCCGGCAATACCGCTGTGCAAAATGGCCTGAACAGCCACCTGGATCGTTTGCTGGCGCTGCCGTTCAGCTACCCACTCAACGATGCGCTGGTGACTCAGGCGCGCCAGGTATTGCGCAGCGAGTCTTGGCCAACGTGGTGTATCGGGTACTGCGGGAGCAGGCGCGGAGCCTGCCGGACTATCGCCTGAGCCAGCATTTGGGGCCCCAGGGTGGGCTGTTTGTCGGTGCGGATTACGTGATCCCGGGCTTTTACACCCAGCAGGGTTACCAGCAGTATTTCTCGGTCCAGGGCTCGGCGCTGGTCACCGAACTGCTGCGTGACAACTGGGTGCTGGGGGAGGGCAACGGCATCAGTGACATGGACCTGCGACGCTTGATGGTGGAGCTGGAGCAGCTGTATTTCCGTGACTACGCCAACTACTGGAGCGAGGCCGTCGGCCAGGTGGGCTTGCAGCCGTTCAACGACGCCGGTGAAGGGGCGGACCAGATCGCCGGCCTGACCTCGGCCAACTCGCCGATCCTCCAACTGCTGGTGGAAGTGCGCGAGAACACGCGCTTCCAGGCGATTGCCGAGAGCACGGAAGAACTGGGCGCGGTTGTGGATAAAGTTGCCGAGAAGGGTGGGGCGCTGGGCAAAGTGGCGGCCGTGGCGGCGGGCAAGGCCCAGGAAGCCCTGGCCAAGAACCTGCCAGATACGGCGAAGAAATCCCTGCAGCGGCGCTTCGAACCCCTGCATCGCCTGCTGGATGACAACAACGGGCCGGCGGCGGACCTGACCCCGGTGTTGCTGGCGCTCAACGACCTGCAACTGCAACTGGCCAGCCTGGCCCGGGCCGCAGCCGGAGCAAATGGCCTTTGAAATGGCCAAGTCGCGCATGGGCGGCCAGCGTGATGCCCTGAGCAACCTGCGCAATGCCTCGCAGCGCCTGCCGCGCCCGGTGGGTGTGTGGTTCAACCTGCTGGCCGAGGACACCTGGCGCCTGGTGCTGGACGACTCGTACCGCTACCTCAACCAGCGTTACCAGAGCGAGCTGTACAGCGTTTACGACAAGACCATCAGCAAGCGCTACCCGTTCACCGCCCACAGCACCAGCGACGTTGCCATCAGCGACTTCCGCGAGTTCTTCAAGGCCCAGGGCATTGCCGAGCGTTTCTTCGACACCTACATGCGGCCCTTTGTCAGCGGCGACCCGGGCAGTTACCGGCTGCGCAGCGTCGATGGCCACAGTCTGCCGATGTCGAAGATCTACCTGGAGCAGATCGCGGCGATGCAGCAGATCCGCCAGAGCTTCTTCGCCGAGAACCCGGCTGAGCCGCAACTGCAATTCCGGCTTGAGCCCTACACCCTCGATTCGTCGGTGAGCCGGGCCGAGTTCCGCTTCGGCAACCAGCAGCTGGATTACCGCCACGGCCCGATCGTGCCGATGAACTTCAAATGGCCAACGGATGCCGAGGACGGTCGCGCCAGCCTGGTGCTGGACAAGATGGCCGGGCGGCCGATCGGGATCGAGAAAAACACCGGGCCCTGGTCGCTGTTCCGACTGTTCGACCTGATGCAGACCGAGTACCTGACCGGGCGTGATGTGCTGGTGCTCAAGGCCGACCTGGGCGGGCTGCGGGCCAACTACGTGTTGACCAGCCAGCGTGCGCCGAACCCGTTCGACATGGGCGTGTTGCGTACCTTCCGCATGCCGGTGCAGCTTTGATGGCGAGCACCCACCCCTGGCGCAGCGCAGCGCGCACCGACCCGGGCAAGGTCCGGGCGCGCAACGAGGACGCCTTTCTCGACTGTCCACAGCAAGGGCTGTGGGCAGTGGCGGACGGCATGGGCGGGCACCATGCCGGTGATCTGGCCAGCCAGTTGATCGTCGCCAGCCTTGCCGAGTTGCCGCCCCAGGCCAGCTTCGATGAGCGGCTCAAGGGCTTGCGCCAATGCCTGCACTGGCTTAACCGGCGCCTGGGCCAGGAGCTGACGGTCACCGCTGAACGGCGCGACAGCATCATGGGCAGCACCGTGGTGGCGCTGCTGCTGGAAGGCAATCGCGGGGCCTGTATCTGGGCCGGCGACAGCCGCTGTTATCTATGGCGCGGGCAGCGTTTGTACCAGCTGTCCAAGGACCATTCGCTGCAGCAGCAACTGATGGATGAGCAGCAGATGAGTGCCGAGCAGGCCAGTGCCCACCCGGCCGCCAGCGCCCTGACCCGGGCAGTCGGGGCCTGTGAGCAATTGACCCTGGATGTGCTGGAACTGGAGGTGTACCCAGGGGACGTTTTCCTGCTGTGCAGCGACGGCCTGTACCAGGGCCTGAGCAGCGATGCCCTGGGCCGCGCCCTGAGCCTGGGGCATGCCCAGGTGGCCCTGGAGCGCTTGTTCGACGGGGCCTTGAGCGGCGCCGCGCGGGATAACCTGACGGCGGTGGTGATACGCCAATGAGTGAACTCAATGCTGGGTTGGAGGGCATTCTGCTGAGCGAGGAAGAGGCCAACAACCTGACCTATTTCGCCTTTGCCAAAGCCCACGCCGCACCGCGCCCGGCCCCACCGACCAAAGGCAAGGGCCGACAACGTGCCAAGGGCCGGGCCAAGCCCAAGCCACTGGTGGCCGCTGGCGGCTTGCCCGAAGTATTGGGTGGGCGTTATCGCCTGGAACGCCTGCTGGGCGCCGGTGGCATGGGCGTGGTCTACCGCGCGCGGGACCTGTTGCACGAGCAGTTCGGCGACCCGTCTCCCTACGTGGCGCTCAAGGTGCTCGGCGAGGAGTTTTGCCACTCGCCGGACGCCAGCGCCTTGCTCTACAGCGAGTTCGCCCTGACCCGGCGTTTGAGCCACCCCAACATCGTGCGCTTGCACAGCTTCGAGGTGGACACCCAGTGTCAGCGTGCCTTTATCACCATGGAGCTGATGCACGGGCCGACCTTGGACAAATGGCTGTGTGAGCACCCTCTGGGATTGCCCTGGAACCAACTGCGGGAAGTGTTGCTGCCGCTGCTCGATGCCCTGGCCTACAGCCATGGGCGCGGGGTGATGCACGGCGACCTCAAGCCGAGCAACGTCATGCTTGGCGAAGACGGTGTGCGGCTGTTCGATTTCGGCCTGAGCCAGGCCGAGGAGGGCGTGCTCGCCGGCCTGCCGCACCTGAGCCGGGGGCGCTTCAACGCCTGGACCCCCAGTTATGCCGCCCCTGAGTTGCTGGAACAGGCGCCGCTGTCGGCCGCCGCGGACCTCTATGCCCTGGCGTGTGTGATCTACGAACTGGCCTGCGGCAAGCACCCGTTTCGGCGCCTGCCATCGACCCAGGCCCGGGACGAGCGCCTGGACCGTCAGTTGCGGGCTCCCGAGCATTTGCCGGCTCACCTCTGGCCGGCGTTGCGCACGGCCCTGGCGTTCGATGCCGCAGACCGTCGCATCAGCGCCAGCGAGTTGCGCGAGGCCCTGGCCGAGTCGCCGTCGTGGTTGCGACGTTGTTGGCCTGGCCGGCGGGGCTGAGGTAGGGCGGCGGGTACAGAAAAGAACAGAACACTGCGCTGGCCCCCTTGGCCGAGGGTTTGGCCAAGTGCGCAAGAAGTTGCGCAGTGGGTTGTGGATAAGTGTGTGGATAAGGTTCTGGAGGCTAGGTGCTTCGGTGGTTGTGGGGGAGTGCGCAAGAAGTTGCGCAGTACTGCGCAACTTCTTGCGCAATGCTGACCGGCCAAGGCCGGGTAAATCCGCTGAAACTCCCTGTACACACGCCTAAGTGATTGAAATATAAGTGATTCCAATATGATGGCATGGCTTTTGATATCTCCTCCCACTACCTGGCAGGCGATGGTGCCTGTCGGTCCCGATTTTTCAGCAAGGAGAGCACCCATGGCTACACCCGCGTACATGTCCGTCACTGGCACCAAACAAGGCCTGATCACTGCTGGCGCCTTCACCGCCGATTCGGTGGGCAACACTTATCAGGAAGGCCACGAAGACCAGGTCATGGTCCAGGGCTTCCAGCACGAAGTGATCATTCCCCGTGATCCGCAATCCGGCCAGCCGACCGGTCAGCGCGTACACAAGCCGGTGATCATCACCAAGGTCTTCGACAAGGCCTCACCGCTGCTGCTGGCGGCCCTGACCTCGGGCGAGCGCCTGACCGAAATCGTTATCCACTGGTACCGCACGTCCGCTGCCGGCACCCAAGAGCATTACTTCACCACCACCCTTGAAGACGCAATCATCGTTGACATCAAGGACTACATGCACAACTGCCAAGACCCATCGAACGCGCACTTCACCCACCTGGAAGACGTGCATTTCACCTACCGCAAGATCACCTGGACCCACGAAGTCTCCGGTACTTCCGGTTCCGATGACTGGCGCACTCCAGTGGCCGGCTAAGGCTGCCTGGCGTTGCGTCCCTCGCCGGCATTGGCCGGCCGAGGGCTGTTGTACCCCCTGAAGAATTTCGACCTGTGCTGATGGGCCTTGGGCCTGTCAGCACAGGCCGCAGCATTGCACGAGGAACAAGGGATGTTCTCACCGGCCAACCAGCCCCATTTCACGCTGACCCTTGAGGGCGCGGACTTTCAGGTCCTGGCTTTCAAGGGCCGCGAAGCCTTGAACACACCGTTTGAATTTGAACTGGAGCTGGTCAGTGAAAAGGCCTCGTTGAACCTCGAAAGCCTGCTGCACAAGCTGGCGTTCCTGCAGCTGTCACCCACTGGCAGCGGCATCCATGGGCTGGTCTATAGCATTGCCCAGGGCGAGGCCGGGAAACGCCTGACTCGTTATCGGATTTCCCTGCGCCCGCAACTGGCCTACCTGGCCCATCGCACCAACCAGCGGATCTTCCAGCAGATGACCGTGCCGCAGATCATCTCGGCGGTGTTGGAGGAGCACGGGATCCTCGCCAGCGATCATCGCTACCAGCTCAGCGCGGTGTACCCCGAGCGCATCTACTGCGTGCAGTACGACGAGTCCGACCTGCATTTCATCCAGCGCCTGTGTGAAGAGGAGGGGATCCACTATCACTTCCAGCACAGCGAACAGGCGCATTTGCTGGTGTTTGGCGACGATCAGACGGTGTTCCCCAAGCTTGCCCCCGTGGCCTATCAGCAAGACACCGGGCTGGTGGCCGAGGTACCGGTGGTCAAGCGCTTCGGTTTGCGCCTGGCCACCCGGACCAGCCGCACCACGCGCCGCGACTATGACTTCACCAAGCCGCGCATCGAGCTGGAGAGCGACGCCAAGAGCGGCGCCAAACCGGACCTGGAAGACTATGACTACCCGGCGCGTTTCACCGATCGCGAGCGCGGCAAGCACTTGGCTAATCGGGCCCTGGAGCGGCATCGCAGTGACTACCGCCTGGCCGAGGGCAACAGCGACCAGCCGGTGCTGGTGACCGGGCATTTCATGACCCTGACCGACCATGCCAACCCGGCGTGGAATGACCTGTGGCTGCTCACTGAAATCCACCACGAGGGCAAGCAGCCCCAGGTTCTGGAAGAGGTGATCAGCAGCGACGTCACCGACCACAAGGACGACTTTCACCAGGGCTACCGCAACCACTTCTGCGCCACGCCTTGGGACGTGCCTTATCGTCCGCCCCTGGACCATCCGAAACCCAAGGTCCTGGGTTCCCAGCGAGCCGTGGTGACCGGCCCGGCCGGCGAAGAGATCTACTGCGACCCGTACGGGCGAGTGAAGGTGCAGTTCTTCTGGGACCGCGAAGGCCGCTTTGACGACAAGACCACCTGCTGGATGCGGGTTGCGTCGAACTGGGCCAGCCAGAGTTTCGGGGCCATCTCGCTGCCGCGCATTGGCATGGAAGTGCTGATCACCTTTCTGGAGGGCGACCCTGATCAGCCCCTGCTCACGGGTTGCCTGTACCACGGGGTGAACCTGCCGCCCTACAAGCTGCCGGACTTCAAGACCCTGGCCACGGTCAAGAGCAAGGAATACAAGGGCAGCCGCGCCAACGAACTGCGCATCGACGACACCACCAGTGAAATCAGCATCGCCCTGCGCAGCGACCATGGCGCCAGTGCCATCAACCTCGGCTACCTGACCCACCCACGGCCGTCGGGTGGCCAGCCGCGGGGTGAAGGTTTCGAGCTGCGCACCGACCGCCACGGCGCGGTGCGGGCGGCGGCCGGCTTGCTGATCACCACCGAGCCCCGGCCCCACGAAAGCAAACACCACAAGGACTTGCCGGAAACCGCCGAACGCCTGGCCACCGCCAGCGAGCAGCAGGACGGCTTTGCCATTCAGGCTCGGGAAAACCAGGCCCAGGAAGCCGGGGACCAGGATGACGTGGCCAAGGCCATGCACCGGCAGCACAAAGGCATTCTCGGGACCGGCCCGGGGGACGTGACCACCAACGAGTTTCCCGAGTTCGTCGAACCCCACCTGGTGCTGGCCAGCCCGGCCGGCATCGCCCTGACCACCCCACGCTCCAGCCATATCGCCACTGGCGAGCACCTGGCCTTGAGCAGCACCGGTCACACCAGCCTGGCCATCGGCAAACGCTTGCTGGCCAGTGCCAGCCAAGGCATGCGCCTGTTCGTGCAGAACCTGGGCTGGCGCCTGGTGGCGGCCTCCGGTGACATCGACATCCGTGCGCTTAAAGACAGCATCAACCTGCTGGCCAAGCTGAATGTCACGGCCAACGCCGACCGCATCACCCTGACCGCCAAGACCGAACTGGTGATCCAAGGCGGTGGCAGCGCCACGGTCTACAACGCCGGAGGCATCACCCATTCCACCACCGGGCCCTACACCGCCCACGCGGCGAACTTCGCCTACACCGGGGCCAAGAGCAACGCCGGGGTGTTTCCCGAGCCGCCGAAACCGAGCAAGGGCACCCTGGAACTGTTCAACCAGTACGCCAACCGCCTGGGCATCAAGGGGGGCGAATTCGAAGTGATCGACGCCTTGGGCAAGAGCCTCAAGGGCACCCTCGACGCCAAGGGCTTCGCCACCGTGGCCGGCGCCGCTCCGGGCCCGGCCCGGGTGCTGTTCGGGGCCGACCCGGCGGACACCTGGAGCCAGGGCAGCTACGTCGGCAAACCCGAGTGGCCGCCAAAGCTGCCTGGGGCCGACAGCATTCCGGCCCAGGTCCAGTCGATGGTTGCCAGCGTCCTGCCCAGCGGCAGCAGCGAACTGCTGGAGCAGGGCAAGGGCCTGGCACAAAGCGGCATGGGCCTGATGCAAAGCGCCCAGGGCGCGATGCAGACCGCGCAGCAGGTCAAGGGCGTGGTGCAGGGCGGGGTCGCCGGCCTGCCGCCACTGGCCAGCGCCGCCATGCCCAGTGCCTCGTCGTTGCTGGGGGCGGCGAGCAAGACCGGCCAACTGCCGAGTTTGCCCAGCCTGCCAAGCCTGCCCGCGGTGAGCCTGCCCAAGATGCCTCTCCAGACGCCAAGCCTGATGGCCGGTGAGGTGCTCTCATGAGCACTGAAACCACCGCCGAAACCTCCCGCGAGGTTCAAGTCGCGATCGTCCCGCTGAACCTCATCGAGGTCGAGGACGTCGGCCTTGGCGCCGCGAAGTTCGACACCTGGTTGCGCGAGGTCAGTGGCGACCTGGTCAACCTGGAGCGCATCAAGAACGTCTCCGGCGCCTTGCCGGTGGTGGGCAACGTCATGGCCTTGATGGATGCCCTGGGGGACATCGTCAACCTGGCCAACAGCAAGGAGCAGGACCCGTTTATCTGGGTCAGCCTGGGGATCAATCTGATCGGCGTGATCCCGCTGCCGCCGGGCATGGCGGCGGCGCGCATGAGCCTGCGGCCGATGCTGTCGCTGGTGCGCCAGGAGGGCAAGGCGATACTGGGCGACGCCCTGATCGAGACCATCGTCAGCCACCTCAACGCGACCATCGTCGGTGAGCTTGAAGACTTCGTCACGCAAGCCGAGGGCCAGCTCAAGACGGTGCTCGATGACGCCGGCAAGTTCGGCGAAAAAATGATCAATCAGATCGTCGACGGCCTGGAAGCCTTGGTCAACGGCACGCTCGACTCCACAGGCGACCTGGACGCGGCGAGCAAAAAACTCAGTGCTGCGGGGGACAACCTGCTGCATGACCCCAGCGCGACCATCGACAACTTCTTTGCCGCCGCCTTCAGCGCCTACAAAGCCGGGGCCAAGGGCCTGGCCAACAGCCTGAGCAGCAGCGTGGTGCCCAAAGAGGTCAAGGCCGAGGTGCTGCGCCAGACCCCGAAATTGCGCGCATTGGGCCCGCAATTGCGTGTCGAGCTGAACAAATTGGGGGATGCCAAGGCCGAGCATTCCATCGAGGCCATGCGCCTGATCCTCGCCAGCGGCACCACCAAATGGCGGCTGCGCAATAAACACGGGCAAGGCACCAACGTTAAATCAGACGCCACCAGCCAGGCCAAACACAAGGCGGGGGCGGGCGAGGTGGAGCAAACCGCGACCGAGATACCGGCCAAGGGCAGCCCCAGTTGCTGCAAGAACGGTGCGCCCTCGGGGACCGGGCCGAGCATCAGTTTTGCCATGGGCTCGGAAAGCTTCAGTCACACCGATTTCAGCCTGCCGGGCCCGTTCCCGATCGACTGGACCCGGACCTACTGTTCGAGCCTGGCGGCGTACGACCAGGGTGTGCTGGGTGCCCGTTGGATCAGCGAGCTGACCACCCGTTTTGACCTGGGCGATGACGGCGTGATGTTCCACGACCTCGATGGCCGCAGCCACGCTTACCCGCTGCCCAAGGTCGGCCTGTTCCACTATGACCCGATCGAAAACCTGACGCTGGTGCGCCCCAGCGAGCAACAACTGGTGCTGTGCCGTGGTTTCGAACGCAAGGAAACCTACGTCCGCTACGGCCAGCGTTATCTGCTGAGCGGCGTGGTGCTGCGCAACGGCGCGGGGATCATGCTGCACCACGAGCATCGGCATAACGACCTGCCGGTGCTCTCGGACCTGATCACCTATCAGGACGACATCAGCGAGGTGCTGTTGCACCTGGGCACGATGATCGACGAGCAGGGTCGCCTCACCGGCGTGTGGGAAATCCGCGACGGCGCCCCGCAACGGCAACTGTGCCGCTATCAATATGACGCCTATGGCGACCTGGTTCAGGCCCAGGACGAGAACGGTTCGGCCTGGAGTTATCGGTACCAGCAGCACTTGGTCACCCGATACAGCGACCGCACCGGGCGCGGCATGAACCTGCAGTGGCAGGGCAGCGGTCCGGATGCCAGGGCCGTACGCGAGTGGGCCGATGACGGCAGCTTCGACACCCGTCTGGAGTGGGATAAAAACATTCGCCTGACCTACGTCACCGATGCCCATGGGCAGGAGACCTGGCACTACTACGACGTCCTTGGCTACACCTACCGCATCCGCCATGCCGACGGTCGTTCCGAGTGGCTGTTCCGCGACAGCGCGAAAAACGTGGTGCGCCATGTGCACGCCGACGGCAGCACCGACCGCTATAGCTACGATGACCGCAGTAATGTGCTGGAGCACATTCGCGCCGACGATACCGTGGTGCATTACGCCTATGACGACCAAAGCCAACTGATCAAGATCAGCGACGCCGAGGGCGGCCAGTGGCTGCGTGAGTACGATGACCGCGGCAACCTGGTGGTCATGGAGGACCCGCTGGGCAACAAGACCGAGTACGCCTACAACGCGGCGGGCCAGCCCACGGCGATCAAGGATGCCAACGGCAACGAGAAAAAACTCGACTACAACGATGCCGGGCAATTGACCGAATACGTGGATTGCTCCGGCAAGGCCAGTGCCTGGGAATACAACGTCCTGGGGCAGATGGTCGGTTTCACCGATGCCGCCGGCAACAAAACCGAGTACCGCTACAAGGCCGGCCAACTGGTGTTGATCAAACACCCGGACAAGACCGAAGAGCGCTTCGAGCGCGACGCCGAAGGCCGACTGCTGGCCCACGTCGATGGCCTTGAACGCTGCACCACCTGGAGCTACACCGAGGGCGGGATGATTGCCGAGCGGGTCGATGCCGCGGAGCAGACCCTGCGTTATCGCTGGGACCGCCTCGGGCGCCTGCTGGCCCTGGAAAACCAGAACGAACGCCGTGCCCACTTTCACTACGACCCCATGGGCCGGCTGCTGGAAGAGACCGGGTTTGATGGCCGCACCACCCGTTACCAATACGACCCAAGCTCCGGTCGGCTGCACAGCACCCTGAATGGCGAACGCAGCATTGCGGTCAAATTCGACCCAATGGGCCGCCTGGTCGAGCGCCAAGCCAGCCTGAACACCCTGTCGCAACGGGAAACCTTCGCCTACGACGGCAACGGCAACCTGGTCATGGCCAGCAACGCCGACAGCCGCTTGCAGTGGTTCCACGACCCGGCCGGCAACCTGGTCCGTGAGCACCAGCACTACCTGAGCCTGGAACAGCCCCAGGTTGCGGTCTGGCAGCACGAGTACGACGTGCTCAACCAGCGCATCGCCACCGTGCGGCCCGACGGCCACCGCGTCAGTTGGCTGACCTACGGCAGCGGCCATCTGCTGGGCATGCGCCTGGACCAGCACGAACTGATCGGCTACGAACGGGACGACCTGCACCGGGAAATCGCCCGTCACCAAGGCAACCACCTGCTGCAAACCCAACGCTGGGACCCGGCCGGGCGCCTGCAAGAACAATTGCTGGGCCGCAGCGACGACAACAGCACCCTGATCAAGCGCGAGTACCGCTACGACGCCGCCGGGCAACTCACCGACATCAACGACAGCCGCCGTGGCCCGCTGGCCTACCGCTATGACCCGGTGGGCAGACTGCTCAGCGCCACCAGCCGCTTGGCCGTGGAAACCTTCGCCTTCGACCCGGCCGGCAACCTGCTCGACGACCCAACCCACGCCATCCAGCGGCCCCTGGACCAGGACCCCAAACGCAGCAAACTGCTGGACAACCTGCTGCGCGAATACGCTGGCACCCACTATGAATACGACGACCGCGGCAACCAGATCCAGCGTTGGCAAAACGGCAGCTACAGCCGCCTGCGCTGGGACCTGTTCGACCGCCTCGTGCACTTCGAAGACCCGCGTCTGGCCGTGGAATACGCCTACGACGCCTTGGGCCGACGCCTACACAAAAACTCCAGCGCCCACTACAAACGTCGCCCCGAAGCCGGCTCCCAATGGAACCGCAACGAACAGGCGCGCCGACAACGAGAACTCGGCTGCGGCTTCACCCTCTACGGCTGGGACGGTGACAACCTTGCCTGGGAAAGCAGCCCGGCCCAACACGAAAGTGGCACCGGCCGCACCGTGCACTACCTGTTCGAACCCGGCAGCTTCGTGCCCGTCGCCCAAGCCATCCGCCACCAACCCATCCGCCTGCTGAACCAACCGACCTACAGCGGCGACTACGACATCGACCACGACCCCCTGTGGAACCACAAACCACAGGCCCACCCCTTCGACGCCCTGGCCTGGTACCAATGCGACCACCTGGGCACACCGCAAGAACTCACCGACCAGCACGGCCGCGTGGCCTGGAGCGCACAGTACAAGGCGTGGGGAGAAATCAAGGAACAACGCACGGACTGGGCCGTGCAGCAGGGCATCACCAACCCGATTCGGTTCCAGGGGCAGTACCACGACCCTGAGACAGGGCTGCACTACAATCGGTATCGGTACTATGATCCGGCGGTTGGGCGGTTTGTTAGTCAGGACCCGATTGGTTATGCGGGTGGGTTGAATTTTTATGGATATGCGCCGAACCCAGTGGAGTGGGTCGATCCATTAGGTTTGGCAAAAAAGGCGCCTTCAAAACATGCTTTACGAGATGGCGAGGGGGCTACTGCAGAGGAAATAGCCGCAAGTAAAGTTGGTGGTGGGCATCGAAATGGGCAGTGTAAGATTCGTAATAATAGATTGGAAATAAGACCTCCAGAAGGATACAAGTGCTGGCGATGTGGGGAAACTTCAATGAATCCGGATGATATGCACTTAGGACACAAAAATGTTCCAACTTCGAAAGGCGGAAATTTGGAGCCTGTAAACGTAGATCTTGAGGGGGCTTCATGTAATCTTAGTGCTGGTAGTAGTGGCTATGTGAAGGAAGGAATGTCATGTGTTGAACGCGGGAGCTGTGGGGCACCTTATGGTCGATGATCCGTCAGAAATTGAGATCGAAGTATTTGCTGGGCCGAGTTCTACAGGACCTGTTTTTGAAAAAGTCCATGCTAGAAAAATTGAAGAGCATATTTATGAATTGCTTTCCTCTCCAGGTCTTACTTTGAACATGGCGAGCGGGGATGTAATCTCGATAAAAAATAAAGCTGCTCCAGCAGAGATTCTAAAAAGAGGTGGGAATTTTTGTATTCATATTTATGCGGACTTTATACCTGAGGAGTATATAGTGGCACTGGCTAAGGAGGTCCGTGAAGAGATAGGAGGTATATTGGATGGAAGGAATAACTGGGATCTTTGTTTGACTATTCCATCTAAGGTTGGGATGCAAAAGATTAATGAGTTTTTTGATAAGTTTACTGGGCTTACAGGGGTTCAGTGGTACTACGCAAATGTTTATAAAAATCTTGATGATCCTGAGGATGAAACGCTTTTGTATTGGTGGTTGAATAGTTAGTAGGTTTTGGTTTTTAGTGTGTTTATGGGGTTGTTTTTTTTGGGCTTGTGCTGGCTTGATAATAGGGGTCTTGTGAAAGACATCATCAGATTGGGCGATTCCACCACTCACGGCGGTGCAGTCCTTGAAGCGTTTTCCCAAACCAATCTCAATGGAAAACCCATTGCAGGAGTGGGCCATAAAGTCAGCTGTCCGCTGTGCAAGGGTGTTTTTCCTATCGCTGAAGGCAGTAGTACTTACACGGTAGATGGCACTCCGATAGCGCTTGATGGAATGAAAACCGCTTGTGGAGCAATTCTGATAGCCAGTGGGCCGAAGGGCGCTGTAGTTAGCTAGCAGTTAGTAGTAGTTTACATCTTGCAGGTAGTTTCTGGCGTGTTCTTCCGAACTGAATGAAGTACTTTGAGTTTGATCGTAAAGGACCTGGTTCTCGTACTGCCAGCAAAATGGCACGGTACCCATAAAGCTCCCCATTCATCCAGTAACGATCTTTACAATGCTTTAAGGTTATGTATGAATTCAATTGATTTTAATAAGTTCAATATTGGTTCGATTATTCGGCCAACTGAAAAGTCTGATGCGCTTAAACACCAGCTTGGATTTTTGATTAAGGTTTTGGAAACGTTGGATATTAAGTTCTCTGGTTGCGAGAATGATCCTTCGTACCTTGTGAAAAAATATATTGGCGGTGAAATACCTATTGAAGAATGTAAGGCGGAGGCTTCAGGCTGGTGGGCGAAAATAGATGAGAAAGGGGCAATACGAGAATTTAAGGATCGAGAGGTGTTGATCGCACGGCTAGCTATTTGTCTGCTGTCAAATGATGAAGACGACATTTCTATTCTAGGAGATAACCTTTCGTGGTTTTTTGAGGTGTTGGGTTTCTTGGGAGTGGATATGACGAAGCCAGTTGAAATGATGATTGAATACTTTGAGTTTAAATAAGATTTAATGTCAATAAAAGGTGATGCTTTTTGCAAGGCTCCTTTTTAAGTACGCTGAAATAGGCTGTGAATAGTGTTTTTTCAGAAGGGGGCTGTGCTTTATTGATCTAATTCAAGTGTGGTGCAGGTTTTCCAATGATACCTAATGGAGCGCCGAAGCGTTTTCCCAAACCGATCTCAATGACAAACCACATTGCTGTGGGGGTTATAAATTTAGCTGTCCGCTATGCAAGTGCATTTTTTCTATCGCGAAGGCAGCAGTATTGACACGGTGGATGGGGCTTCGGTAGCGCTTGATGACATGAAAACCACCTGCGGGGCTGGGCTGATCAGTGGATCGAAGGGGGATGTGACCCGCGAGCTGCTTTGGAATAATAGTTTTTATCTGGCGAGCGTTCGCAGAAGTGGATCTGCAGATCCTTTGACGGGGTGAGTCTGACTTTTGTACTACCAGAAAATTGGATTTTCTGTTTGTTTTTACTTCTTGCAGTGGACTCAATATGAAAACCTTCGCTTCAATAGTGTAATTATCGGTGCTTTAACCTCTGTCAATGTTGCACACGCTGATGGGCCAGACCCAACGGCGCTTAAGGGTATGTACGACATGAGTCGTGCTAGCTACGGCTTGGTCAGCTTCTGCGTAGATAAGGGCTTTCTGAAGTCGGATAGCATTGGATAATGCCGAGAAAATGGTCACTTATATTTCGGGTATTCCTGCGGAGTTTGACAAGAGTGACGGTGACGAGATGGAGAAGTATGGCCGTGAGGGCAAGATCAAATTGGCCAGTGGCAAAATTTCCAACTTGGAAACTGATGCTCCTCAGGGCGTCGAAGCATGGTGCGCAGGCGCGGATGCTGGCATACGCAAAGGGTTGAAGAATTTCTAATAACGAAACACTCCCATCGTTAGCTGAGCTTCAGGGCGCTTGCTTAATGTGGGCGCCCGATGTCGTACACGGTGCCAACAGCGTGAACTCGACCCCAGCTTCATCCTCACAGGCTGGAACTGCGGAAACCTGATTTTGCTCATGGCTTGGCCATATAGGCATACGCGTCTAATCTTCCCGGTTGGGCCGATCCATGTGGATTGGAGGATCGGCCAGCAGTCCGACGAGGCATCTTGCCAACCGTAAGCGGGAACAGAGTCTATACATCAGCGCAGTGATAACGATGAAGATTAAAAAGATAATTGAAGATGAAAAGATAATTGAGCACTGTCATACAGGCGAGCGGCTGAGTCCTAGTCAGTCAGACTTACTTTCGGCGCTGGACCGCTTGGACGGCATGACATTCAGCTTAACTCTGTTTTTTATCGACGAAGAAAATTTTATGAGTGTCGGCGGCGGAGCTGAAAATGCATATATTGTTTTCGTCGCTACAGAGGTAGATCAGCGGTTGTCCACGTTGGTCAATGCAAATCTTTCTGGTACGGGGATTCGCGATGTAGTCGTAGGGGGGCAATCCGGTAGCTATCCCTGTAACCAATGTGTTGATAAACATATGGCGAAAAAAGCCTTGCTGTATTTTGGTGCGAGTGGCGCTACGGATCCCAATTTGTCTTGGGTGCATGAGAACTGAGAGTGTCGTGTTTAGGGAAAGGCGGTCTCTTGAGTTGATGCGGTTTTGGTTAGGTTTTTTATTTTTTAAGCTCTCGGGGGGAGTGGGGGTATGAGCACAATTGATTTATCAGGTGTTGATGCGCAACAGAGAGATATTTGTGAGAAATACGGACTGCCCATGCACCCGCCTGAAGCTATGGTAGCTATCGCATTGGATACATTACAAAAATCGCCCATTTATGGCTCAAGGATAGAACTGCCGGAGAATGGAACGATCAGTTGGTTTATTCATGGTGGAGAGTATTCCGCGGTAAGCGGTTTTTATCAGGCACTGCACACCGATCATTTGCTGGAAGAGCTTCCAGAAGTCTTAAAATATCTATCCTTGCCAGAGGGCGCGAGATTTATCATTGATAAAGAGGGCTACGAGGATGTCTGGATGTCAGATCAGAGTAGTGAAACATGATTACCCATTCCGTTAGTCAAAATGAGTGCACTTCGGAGTTTGCTGGACGGCCCGCCAGGGATTTGCAGTTGTATGCGGCGGTATGTTTGGAGGTTTATTGTAAGTGGAAAGGTTTTTCTCACCCGTCTATTGACCAGTTGATCAAGCACCTAAATGACTACCCTCTAAATAACGAGTTGCCTGCGTGGGAAAGAAGGGGAGCATCATTGCCACTGAATGGGCGAGGGGATGAGATACCCCATGATCTTGTGGTGTTGATATCACCTAAAAGTATTGATGAGTTTTCTGCTGTTGTTGAGAGTGTTGTTGAAGTCGGTTTGGTGGATATGCACGGGGCTGCCACTGATTTGCCGTTCATATTTTTGAATAAGGTTATTTCTATATTGCGTTGTAATAATATTGATCTGCCTCCTTCAGTAGGCGACTGAGCGTGTTGTTCAGAATGTTTGAGGTGTTGTAAGGCTTTAATTGCAGATAAGAAGCAGGGTGTGGAGTAAGGTCTGGGAGCTCCATTGGCTGGGTTTTATATCAAGCGAGGTCTGAAGTTTTTTAATTTGGTTGAAATGGTACTGGTTGTGTAGAGTGAGTTGGGTTTTTAATAAGGACGTTGCGGGGTTGTTTTATGATTTGCGATCATCCAGAAATTTCGATCAAGGTCTATGTCGGTTCAAATGCCGAAGGGCCTGTTTATGAAAATGTGCACGCTCGAAAGATTGATGAGCATATTTATGAGCTGTGTTCGTCTCCAGGTCTGGCCCTGAATATGGCGATCGGCGATATCATTTCAATAAAAAATCAGAACGGCCCGGCAGAAGTTTTGAAGCGAGGCGGAAATTTTTGCATTCATATTTATTCGGACTTTATCGAGGAAGAGTACATTGAAGACCTGCAGGAAGCAGTTCAAGTGTCGCTGGGCGGCACATTGGATGGCCGGTATAAGGGTAACCTCTCTCTGAATGTGCCAGCCAAAGCCGGTATGCAGAATATTAATATGTTTTTCAATCGATTCACTGAGGTGACGGGTGTTCAATGGTATTACGCGAACATCTATAAAAATCTCGATGATCTTGACGATGAAACGCTTTTAAATTGGTGGTTAGATAGCTGATAAATATTCTGCCCAAAGCAAAATAAGTAAAAAGGGCTGAAGTTGGTCGCTAAGGATTAAGATTGATGAAATTTTGGATGTCTGGCGAAGTTGATGTTGATTTGAATGGTAGTGAGAGAACCGTTAGAAATAAAATACAGCTTGCCATGATTGATGCTTTGTCTGGTGCATCAATCGATAAGGGCATAGAACGATGGTCGTTTGTATCCATCATTTTGTCTGAAAAATTTTTAGTGGGAATGCCTGAAATCGTAAGAAAAAATAGTCGGAGAAAGGAGCTCGAATTTCGTTTGCACGTACCTCATGCAAAATTTAAGGACGCTAACGATCAAAAACAAATTTCTATGATACTCAATGCCCTTGAACGATCTGTTTTTTTTATGGATAGGTTTAAAGTTAGTAAAAAAGATCAGCATACTTTTTTGGATGCCATCAATAATGTGAGAGTAAAGTTGCTTAATGAATGTTCTGGCATTTAAAGAATGCTGATGATGGATGAGTTTTATAGGGTCTAGATATTGATTGAGCTGGTAAAATCGGGAAAGGACCGTGCGAGCACCTATAGGGTTTACATACCCATGGGCACCCAAGATCTGGCTGCTGGAATGCAGGTTTATGTGGGTGATGTTCCGGGTTTTGATGACAACGATAATTAGGCGTTTCCAATTTCTGTTATTGAGTTTGGGTTTGAGTGTGGATATCTGGGGGAGTCCTTTCAGTATGCTGTTGATTTGGCGTTCAGGCAGAAGCCAACTGCCTCCAGTTCTGCAAGAACGATCAGATTGGCTACCAGAACAATTTGAGGTCTTACACGTTGAAAAAACTACGGTTCTGCCCCGACTTTATAAGCCTCGATAAGGCCCACTCTGGGGGGGGATGCCTGTTGCCAAGCAGCATCACTTGGCCAGTCGATGAAGGCGGACAAGGTCTTCTGCATTTGTTCACCCTCCCTGCCGAGTGGGTGGTGAGTGGTGCAGAGGGTTGGTTGTCGGTATTCACACCCTTTGACTTGGCAGACACCTACCTTCATTGGGAGGAGCTTACTGCTGATGGAAGAAACCATTCAGTGGTTATTTTTCATGACAACAATGGCCCCAGCCGAAATGAGTATTCAAAGGCGGTATCTGAGGCGAGAAGAATCACCTTGGAGCATGCTGACGAAGAGGATTTGTCTCGCGGATTCGGCTCAAAAATAGGCAGGCCAACGGTTTGGTTGCAAGATCAGGAGACAGTTGTTGATCACGAGTGCCTTATTACCGTGAGTGGGGAGGATATCGATATAGGTTTCTCTGAGGAACCTTGCATGTTCTCCGATGGAATGGTTTACGTTTTTTTAAAGCAGAACTTTCAGCTTGCGACTAGACCAAGCGCTCAGGGCCTGATCACCTTTCAATTCACCTGATTCGCCAAGGCCATGGGTTCGAACAGAATCAAGTGAGCCCTTCAGGAGCGTGCTCCGTGTCGCCCTCGTTTACGCACCGCCATGAAAAAAGCCCTGTGCCATTGGCGCAGGGCTTATTCAATTCGTGTGTCGCTTATTTAGCGGTCTTGCTCGGCTTTGCCGGTTTGCTCGGTGCTGCGGGTTGCTCCGATTCGATCGGGTCAACCGTTTCGGCCACCGGGGCCGGTACGCTGAGCAGTTCGGACAAGGCGTCCGGCTGGCTCTTGAATGCCCTGGCGAACACGTCACGGTTTTTCGCCATGTAGATCCCGGCTTCTTCCACTTGCTGCTCGGTCAGGGACGGCACAGCTTTTTGCAACACTTCGGACAACAACTCAGCCAGCTCAAGCATTTTGTCATGACGATCAGCTTCGGCTTTATCCATGAACAAGCGCTCCAGATCTCGGCTGCTGCGGTATACCACTTCGACGGCCATTCACCACCTCACATGCCTTCACGATAATGGGTCTGTTACGACTACTGTGTTTATATACAGGCCGCAGGATAGGGGAAACGCCGGCCTTTGGATAGTGGCTTTTTAATGTAGTCGGGATTTTTGTTCTGTGGTGCATGAGGGCGTTACGTGCCTTGCGGCACCGCGCCATCATCTCAGTGTCGGGGCTCTGGCCTTTTTTCTGCATGCAGAACAACCGTCACGTCCAACCTGCATCATCCGGTCGAAACGACCTAAGGAATAACCATCGTGAAAATCAATTGGGCCGAGAACCTGCGGCAGAACGTTCATCAACTGGCCGAGTCCCTGGGCAATCTGTTTGTCGAGTCGTTCCACTATCTGGCGCTGTTCGCCATCGGCGCGGTCACTGCGTGGGCGGCGGTGATGGAGTTCTTGCAGATGATCGAGGTCGGTCATATCAAGATCGATGACATTCTCCTGCTGTTCATCTATCTCGAATTGGGGGCCATGGTCGGGATCTACTTCAAGACCAACCACATGCCGGTACGCTTCCTGATCTACGTGGCGATCACCGCGCTGACCCGGCTGCTGATTTCCAACGTGTCCCACCACAATCCACCGGACCTGGGGATTATCTACCTGTGTGGCGGGATCTTGCTGCTGTCGTTCGCCATCCTGGTGGTGCGTTATGCCTCTTCGCAGTTCCCGTCGGTGAAGATCGAGCACCCGCAGCGCAAGACCGGTGCGGGTTCCAGCGAACACCCTGAGGTGGAAAAGGGCGAGCTTTAAAGCCCCGCGGCCAGCCTTGGCTGGCCTTTGGCCCCAGGCGGCGGCAGCGTCAGGCTGTCGCTGTTGGTCATGGCTTCAAGAATCGCCACGGCGCTGTGGCCCTGTTCGATGGCGATGCCGAATTGAATGCTTTGCACCAGGCGCTTGAGGCGCTGCGGGTCGTTGCGCTGGGCGGCACTGATCATGCGTTTGGCGACGACGCGGCCGGCTTTGGACAGGGTCAGCATGATGCTGCCGTCCAGGCCCTGGATGCTGAGGTTGACCCGGTATTCCGGGGTGAAGGCATCGGTAATCAGTTGGAAAGGGTTGTCCATTGTGCGTCACCGCTTGATTGGATCGTGCAGTCATTGACCGGCTGTGATCGGGATTAGTTCGCGTTTCCAGACCACTGGCAGGTCAGTCGCTTGAGCGTTTTCAATGTCCGTATTGCTCATTGTCAGACAAAGCAAAGGACATGCCGGGAACCGCCGCGACCAATAAACCCCGGCATAAAAAA
>NZ_JALQCW010000059.1 GCF_023241715.1 Pseudomonas morbosilactucae | reverse complement strand
GCCCGAGCAGCGACGTGGTCAAAGCCCTGGCACAGATGGCCGAGAAAACCGGCTGCTGGATCATTGCCGAAGGGGTGGAAACCGAAGCCGAGCTGAATTTCGCCCTCGAATGCGGCTCGCGCTACGTGCAGGGTTTTCTGTTCGCCCGGGCCGAAATCGACTTCTTTGCCACCGATGCCTTTGTCCAACCCTTTGCCCGACTGCGTGAGCGCTACGTGCAACAAAAGCTCATGGAACGCACTCGCCTGATGGACATGCGCCGGCAACTGGCGGAACTGATGGCCCTGCTGCAAGCCTGGGCCCAGGCTCAGGCGCCGATCAGCCAACTGCCGCAACTGGATGCCTTCCCCTGGCTGCTGCGCTTCTACCAATGCGACCGGCATGGCACCCAATTGACCCCCAACCTGGAATGGCGCAATCAGGGCTGGGTGGCGGACAACAGCTACGTCGGCCATAACTGGTCGTGGCGCCCGTACTTCTATCACCTGCTGGCCGAAGGCTGGGACGAGCGCCGCCTGACCCTGTCCAACACCTACCGTGACGCCACCAGCAACCAGTATTGCCTGACCGCCGGGCAGTTTTTCGACAACGGCCAGCGCCTGCTGCTGATCGATATCGACGCGGCCGGCCTGTAATCCCGATCGGTTGCAAGCCGGCTTGCCGGCGAACGCAGCGACCTGATGAATGTGCGACCAACGGGCCCTTTCGCCGGCGCACCGGCCCCTACAGGGGGGCGCAGGCCATGCCATTTCCGTGTAGGAGCTGGCTCGCCAGCGAAAGCGACGGCCAGGTGGGTACACAAGTACAGGCTATGCGCCTCTTGCGGCCAAGCCCGGGAACCCGGAAGCTCTGCCCTTCAGTCTTTTTCGGAGAGACCCCGCCTTGGATTGGCAAACCCTGCTCAACCGCGAACGCCTTGGAAAGCCTGTGCACAGCCCTGAAGAGCTGGGCCGCAGCCCTTTCCACAAGGACCACGACCGCATCATCTTCTCCGGCGCCTTTCGCCGCCTGGGGCGCAAGACCCAGGTGCACCCGGTTTCCAGCAACGACCATATCCACACCCGCCTGACCCATTCCCTGGAGGTCAGTTGTGTCGGTCGTTCCCTGGGCATGCGCGTCGGCGAAACCCTGCGCAGCGCCCTGCCAAGCTGGTGCGAGCCCAGCGACTTGGGGATGGTGGTGCAGTCAGCCTGCCTGGCCCACGACATCGGCAACCCGCCCTTTGGCCACTCCGGCGAGGACGCCATCCGCCACTGGTTCCAGCAGGCTGCCGGACGGGGCTGGTTGGACGCGATGAGCGAAGCCGAGCGCAATGACTTCCTCAACTTTGAAGGCAACGCCCAGGGCTTTCGGGTCCTGACCCAGCTCGAATACCACCAGTTCGACGGCGGTACGCGGCTGACCTACGCCACCCTCGGCACTTACCTGAAATACCCCTGGACCGCGCGCCACGCCGACTCCCTGGGCTACAAAAAGCACAAGTTCGGTTGCTACCAGAGCGAATTGCCGCTGCTGGAACAGATCGCCCACAAGCTCGGCCTGCCGCAGCTTGAGGAGCAACGCTGGGCCCGCCACCCGCTGGTGTACCTGATGGAGGCGGCGGACGATATCTGCTATGGCCTGATCGACCTCGAAGACGGCCTGGAGATGGACCTGCTGGAGTACGCCGAAGTCGAGTCGCTGCTGCTGGGCCTGGTGGGCGATGACTTGCCGGAAACCTACCGCCAACTGGGCCCGGGGGATTCGCGGCGGCGCAAATTGGCAATCCTGCGGGGCAAGGCCATCGAGCACCTGACCAACGCGGCAGCCCGAGCCTTTGTCGAGCAACAGGATGCCCTGCTGGCGGGCACCCTGTCCGGCGACCTGGTGGAGCACATGCACGGTCCCGCCAAACGCTGCGTGCTCAACGCCAAGGACCTGGCCCGCAAGAAAATCTTCCAGGACAAGCGCAAAACCCTGCACGAGATCGGCGCTTACACCACCCTGGAGATCCTGCTTAATTCGTTCTGCGGCGCCGCACTGGAGCAGCATGGCGGTCGCACCCCGTCGTTCAAAAATCGACGGATTCTCGACCTGCTGGGCAACAACGCACCCAACCCCGGTTGGCCGTTGCACACCTCGTTCCTGCGGGTGATCGACTTCATTGCCGGGATGACCGACAGCTACGCCAGCGAAATGGCCCGGGAAATGACCGGCCGCTCAAGTCCCCAATAACCCGCCCTTGCGACGCCGCCCCAAGCCTGGGGCGGCGCACCTCATGCTTCTTCCCCCCTCGAACAGCATTCAAGAAAAAATTCGGCAACCCACGCCTCTTAATACTCGATAAACCTGGTTGTTTATTCACATTTAAATACATGTAGCGCCTTCTATTCCCGAAGCACTGTAATCCCTTCCCTTATTAGCTGTAGGACCCGTCTTAGATTGCACTAATACGGCGTGGGACACGTATATCCACCCCAATGACTGGGCTACTGTTCAGGCCTTATTTCAACTATTGCGAGTTTGGGTATGCGTTCGGTTTTTATCATTGATGACCATCCTTTCGTTCGTCTTTCCATCCGTATTTTGCTGGAGCACGAGGGTTATAAAATCGTCGGCGAAACCGATAACGGGATCGATGCCCTGCAAATCGTTCGCGAATGCCTGCCGGACCTGATCATCCTCGACATCGGCATTCCCAAGGTCGATGGGCTGGAACTGCTGGACCGCCTCAATAGCCTGAGCCCGGCGCCCAGAACCCTGGTGCTGACGGCACAATCGGCCGCCCTGTTCGCCGGGCGCTGCATGCAGGCCGGCGCCAGCGGGTATGTCAGCAAGGAACAGGACCTGGGTGAATTGGTCGGCGCCATCAAGGCCGTAAGCTCCGGTTACAACTACTTCCCCAGCCAGGCCCTCAGCCCCCTGCGCTCGGAAGACGGTTCCAACCTGGAGTTATTGTTGTTCAGAAGCCTGAATAATCGGGAACTCATTGCCCTGCAACTTTTCGCACAAGGTTGCAGCAATAAGGACATTGCCAGCAGCCTGTTTCTCAGCAATAAGACCGTCAGCACTTACAAGAAGAAAATCATGCAGAAACTCAACATTTCAACCATGAGCGAAATGATTGATATGGCAAAACGTAATGCACTGGTGTGAAACAGAGCGTCAATAAAGCATTGCCGCATGAACCACACGGAAACCTCTGATCACGGTTCTGTAGCGCCCTTTGAACACAGGCTGAAAACACCGCCTTGGTCGCCCCGCCAACACTTGGTCGGCCCCTAAAAACAACGACCCGAGCATCTGCCCCTTGCCAGAAAACTATCAAAAAGCCACTATTTCGAAGTTTTCTCCAAGGCCCGCGTTCGCCAGGCCCTAGAGGCCTGCTGTCGTCAAGCTCGCCCCGCCGGTGTGCGAGGGTGCAGTGCTCCCGCTGTAACTACGCTAGACCGTTGAGCCACGCATCATGCCCCTTGGAGAGCGCTGGAATGCAAAGCACGCCACAGCCTGAAAAACGCCGCTTGCCTCTCCATGTTCACATCAGTGCGATGTTCACCTTCCTCCTGCTGCTGACCGGCGTAGTACTGGGCATCTTCAACTACCAGCAAACCACGCGGATCATCCTCTCCAGCAGCGAAAAGCTCTTCCAGCGCATCGAGCAGGACGTACAGAACGACCTGAAGTCCACCTATGAGCCCATCCGCCACCTGCTCGACCTGCTGGCCCTGGCCCCGGCGAGCCAGGCACCCAGCCTGGAACAACGCCTAGGCCTGCTGCCGCTCTTCAGCCAGTCGCTGACCGACAATACACGCCTGGCATCGCTGTACCTGGGGTACGCCAATGGCGACTTCTTCATGGTCCGGCCCTTGCGCAATGCCGCCCTCAGGGAAAAACGCCGGCGCCCGACGATGCCGCCTACGAAGTCTGGAGCATCGAGCGCAATGCCAGCAGCGGGCGGGTCCAGTCCCAGTCGCTGTTCTATAGCCGGCAACTGACGCTGATCAGCCGCCTGGAACACCCCGACGAACGCTACGACCCGCGTAATCGTGACTGGTTTGTCCATGCCCGCAGCGACGACACGCAAATCACCACCAAACCCTATGTGTTCTTTTCCACCCACAACGTCGGCACCACCCTGGCCCGACGTAGCGGCACGATGGCGGTGATCGGGGCCGACCTGACCCTGGAGCAACTTTCCGAAACCCTGACCAAGCACAAGGTCACACCCGCCACCGAAATCGCCCTGGTGGATGCAGAAGGCAACGCCGTGGCCTACCCCGACAGCAGCAAGCTGATCGTCGAGGAACAGAGCGCGCGCCTGGCCAAGGCCAGCAGCCTGAATCCGGCCCTGGACGCCCTGCTTAAAGGCCAGGCCACCGACGGCCATTTGCAGACCCGGCAGCGTACCTGGATCGTTGCCAGCAGCCATGTCGACGAAGGCGGCCCCGGCGGCTTGCAGTTGGCGCTGCTGGTGCCTGAGGACGAGTTGCTGGTGGATGCGTATCGCTTGCGCTGGCAAGGCGCCCTGATCACCTTGACCACCCTGTTGCTGTGCCTGCCCCTGGGCTGGCTGATCTCGCGCATTCTGGTACGGCCGCTGCGCAACCTGGTGCAGGAAGCCGACGCGATTCGCAGCTTCGACTTCAACTACCCGGCCGGCCGCCGTTCACCGGTGCTGGAGGTGGATCAGTTGAGTGTGTCCATGGGCCGGATGAAAGAGACGCTGGCGAGCTTTTTCGAAATCACCGCCAGCCTTTCGGCCGAAACCCGCTTTGACCCGCTGTTGCAGCGGGTGCTCTCCGAAACCGTGAAAATCGCCCAGGCCGAAGCCGGGCTGATTTACCTCCGCGAGAACAACGGACAGCACCTGGAACCCCACGGGCTGATCATCGATGGCCAGCACCAGGCGCTGGCCAGCTTCGATATTCGTACCCAGGACCCGGACGCCGCCCAGGCGCCGGCCTGGCTGCAACGACTGGGCAGCCACGACAACGTGGTAGCCACCCTGGGGTTCGACCAGGCGCAGGACCTGCAAAGCATCCTGCTGGCCCTGAGCTGCCCGAGGGCGCACCTGGTGGGTATCCGTTTGCGCAACCGGCACAACGAAACCGTCGGTGTGCTGGTGCTGTTGCTGGTCGACAGTGGCGATGAGTCGGACCTGGAAAAGCTCCGCCCGGACCGCATCGCCTTTATCCAGGCGATCTCCGGCGCCGCGGCGCTGAGCATCGAAAGCCAGCGCCTGCAAAACAAGCAGAAGCACCTGCTGGACGCCTTTATCCAATTGCTGGCAGGCGCCATCGATGCCAAGAGCCCTTACACCGGTGGCCATTGCCAGCGGGTGCCGGCCCTGACTCTGATGCTGGCCCAGGCCGCCGCCGACAGTCAGGACCCGGCCTTCCGCGCTTACCAGCCCAGCGACGATGAATGGGAAGCCCTGCACATCGCGGCCTGGCTGCACGATTGCGGCAAGGTCACCACCCCCGAGTACGTGGTGGATAAAGCCACCAAGCTGGAAACCCTGAACGATCGCATCCACGAAATCCGTACCCGCTTCGAAGTGCTCAAGCGCGATGCCTGGATCGATTATTGGCAGGCTCGCGCCGAAGGCCAGGAAGAAACCGTCCAGGCCACCAAGCGCGATGCCCGCCTGCAGCAACTGGATGAGGACTTTGCCTTTGTCGCCCGCTGCAACCTGGGCGGTGAAGCCATGGCCGCGGCCGATCTGCAACGCCTGGGCAGCATCGCCGAGTACACCTGGAGCCGCACCCTGGACGACCGTCTCGGCGTAGCCTGGGAAGAAAACCGCCGCCAGGAGCGCTCACCGGCCCCCGAACTGCCCGTGACCGAACGGCTGCTGGCCGACAAACCTGAACACCTGTTCGAGCGCAACCCGGCGGAACTGTTGAGCGCGGACAACCCCTGGGGCTTCAAGCTCGACGCGCCACCGTACAAGTACAACCGCGGCGAGCTGTACAACCTGAGCATCAGCCGTGGCACCCTCACCACCGAGGAGCGCTATGTGATCAACCACCACATCGTGCAGACCATCATGATGCTCAATCGCCTGCCGTTCCCCAGTCATCTGGCCAACGTCGCCGAGATTGCCGGCGGCCACCACGAAAAAATGGACGGCAGCGGCTACCCCAAACAATTGAAACGCGACCAGATGAGCCTGCCCGCACGGATGATGGCGATTGCCGACATCTTCGAAGCCCTGACGGCGGCGGACCGCCCCTACAAGAAGGGCAAGACCTTGAGCGAGGCCCTGATGATCATGGCGATGATGTGCCGCGATGCGCACATCGACCCCGAGCTGTTCGAGCTATTCATCCGCCAGCGGATCTACCAGCAGTACGCCGAACGCTTCCTGGCCCCACAGCAAATCGACACCGTGGACATCGAAGGCCTGCTGGCCAAGGCCGGCCTGCAGGCGTGAAGGCCGATCAGCAGTCGGTCAGCGCCAGGAAAATCGCTGCCAGGCGCTCGATGCCGGCTTGGTCTTCCAGGCTGAAGCGGGCCAGCTTAGGGCTGTCCAGGTCGAGCACGCCGATCAGCCGGTCGTCCTTGATCAGCGGCACCACCAGCTCGCTGTTGGACGCACTGTCACAGGCGATATGCCCGGCGAATGCATGCACATCCTCCACACGCTGGGTTTGCCGCGTGGCTGCCGCCGCACCGCAAACACCGCGACCAAAGGCAATGCGCACGCAGGCCACCTGGCCCTGGAACGGCCCCAGCAGCAACTCTTCATCCCGATTGAGGTAGAAACCCGCCCAGTTCAGGTCGTCCAGTTGGTTGAACAAAAAAGCCGAGAATTGCGCGGCGTTGGCGATGAAGTCCCGCTCATCGGCCAGCAGTGATTCCAGCTGTGCACACAGGAGCCCATAACCTTCCAGGCCCTTGCCAGCGTTTTGCAGATCGATCATGCCTTTTGCTCCAACAGCTTCAGTCCCACCCAATAGCGGGCAAATTGATAGGCACAACGGCCATTGCGGTTACCCCGCCCCGTCGCCCAGCGCACCGCCAGGATGTCCAGCGCCTCGTCGCGCTGCCACTCAAGCCCGGCCTTGCCGGCCAGCTCGCCGATCCAGTGCTCGACCACATTGAGGAAATGCTCTTGGGTGAATGGATAGAACGACAACCACAGGCCGAAACGGTCCGACAGGGCAATCTTGTCTTCCACGGCTTCGCTGGGGTGCAGTTCGCCGTCGACGCGTTTCCAGTTTTCGTTGTCGCTCTCTTTTTCCGGCACCAGATGCCGACGGTTGGAGGTGGCGTACAGCAGCACATTGTCCGGTGCCTGTTCCAGGGAACCATCGAGGACACTCTTGAGCACCCGGTAATCCCCCTCACCGGCCTCAAAGGACAAGTCATCGCAGAACAGCACAAAACGCTGGGGCAGCTTCTGCAACTGCTCCACCACCCGCGGCAAGTCCGCCAGGTGATCGCGCTCGATCTCGATCAGGCGCAACCCGCCCTTGGCGTGTTCGGCCAGCAGCGCACGCACCAGGGAAGATTTGCCGGTGCCCCGGGAGCCCCAGAGCAGCGCATGGTTGGCCGGCATGCCATCGAGAAACTGGCGGGTGTTGCGGGCCAGTTGCTCGCGCTGGGTGTCGACCCCGATCAGGTCCGACAGGCGCATGTCGAGGCTGACTTCGAGGGGCAGGAGAAAACCACTGCGGCCTTCACGTTGCCAGCGGGCCGCCAGGCATTGAGTCCAGTCGATGGTGTGTCGTGGTGCGGGTAACAGGGGTTCGATACGGGCCAATACGGCATCGGCACGCTCAAGAAATGCATTCAATCGAGAATCCACGACTTTTCCTCAGGCACGTTCACAGTTAATGATGCAGCACACCGAGCAAAGGCCAACCTGAACGGCGGAACATTACGCGACAGTTCCAACGCCAGACCCCGCTGGCAAACACTGATGATCAGCTATGCTTGCGCAGCGAAAGGAAAGGGACGTGACTCAGCACCCCATGGACATCAAATTCACCAACCGCCTGTCTTACAAACAAGCCAGGCTCACTGTGCTGGTCGGTTTCATTCTCGGAACGGCGCTCAGCCTGCTGCAAATCGGCATCGATTATGCCAGCGAAGACGCCTCCATCAATCGGGAAATCAACTCGCTGCTGGAAATCAGCCACAACCCGGCGTCACGCATCGCCTACAACATCGATGCCGAACTGGCCCAGGAACTGACCCTTGGCCTGCTGAGCTCACCGGCGATCATCCGGGCCCAATTGATCGACAACAACGATACCGTGCTGGCCAACGTCGAACGCCCGGCACAACGCAGCGGCTACCGAACCATCAGCGACTCTCTGTTCGGCGCCAGCCGCCAGTTCGAAGACCGCCTGTTTCTCAGCCATCTACCGGAAGAATCCCTGGGCATCTTGCTCCTGGACGTCGATACCTACGCCTTTGGCAGCCGCTTCCTGCGTCGGGCCGAGGTAACCTTGATCAACGGCTTCGCCCGCAGCCTGATCCTCACCGGGATTCTCTTGGCGCTGTTCTACGTGATGCTGACCAAACCGCTGGTCGGGGTCATCCGCGAACTCAGCAGCCGCGACCCGCGCAGCGCAGAACAAGCTCGGCTGGACTGCCCGCCGGGGCATGAGAACGACGAAGTGGGGGTGCTGGTCAAGGTCGCCAACCAGCAGTTCGACACCATGTCCACCGAGATCCAGCAACGGCGCAACGCGGAAAACCGCCTGACCGACTACCTTGAGCAACTGGAAAATATCGTCTCGGCCCGTACCACCGAACTCAAGGCCAGCAACATCCGCCTCAGCCAGTCCAACGAAGAACTGGACATCGCCCGGCGCACCGCCCTGGACATGGCCCAGGCCCGCGCAGCGTTCCTGGCCAACATGAGCCATGAGATCCGTACCCCGCTCAACGGCCTGCTGGGCATGATCGCCCTGTCACTGGACAGTTCGCTGAACCCGGAGCAGCGCCAGCAGCTGTCCATCGCCCATGACTCGGGCAAGGTGCTGGTGGAGTTGCTCAACGATATTCTCGACATGTCCAAATTCGACGCCGGGCAACTGGAACTGGAGAGCATCCCGTTCGACCTCGCAGCCCT
The DNA here is from genome assembly GCF_023241715.1 of Pseudomonas morbosilactucae. Classification (GTDB taxonomy): domain Bacteria; phylum Pseudomonadota; class Gammaproteobacteria; order Pseudomonadales; family Pseudomonadaceae; genus Aquipseudomonas; species Aquipseudomonas morbosilactucae. The sequence goes on along the minus strand of NZ_JALQCW010000059.1, from coordinate 118,584 downwards.
GGTCGAAGACACCGCCAACCTGCTGTCACAGAACGCCGCCGCCAGCGTGGAGTTGGCCTGCCTGATCGCGCCGGACTTTCCGGCACTGGTCCTGGGGGACCCTACGCGGGTTCGCCAAATCGTCAGCAACCTGCTGTCCAATGCCCTCAAGTTCACCCGTTTTGGCCGGGTGGATGTGCGCCTGACCACCCAGGAACAGGGCGTGCGCATCGAGATCTGCGACACCGGCATCGGCATTGCCCTGGAAGCCCAGGTGAAAATTTTCCAGCCCTACACCCAGGCAGGAACCGGGATCACCCGTCAGTACGGCGGCACGGGCCTGGGCCTGGCCCTCACCAACAACCTCTGCGAAGCCATGCACGGGCGCCTGAGCATCAGCTCGGAAGTGGGCTTTGGCAGCCAGTTCTGCGCCGAACTGCCACTGCCCTGCCACACCCCGGCCCTCCCGGTACCGCCCCTGTCGGGCACCGTGATCGCCATCACCGAGTCCGGCAGCGGCCTGGCCGAACTGCTCGGCACCCTGCTGCCCGCCTGGGGCCTGGAGTATCGGCGGCGCGACATTCAGGACTCACGGAGTGGGTTGAGCGCGACCTGCTGATCACCGACTGCCCGGAGTGCCTGTTCGGCCTGCGCCCGGGCCTGACCGCGCCGATTCTGCTGGTCACCGCCTATGGCAGCTTTCTGCCCAGCGAAGAAGCCAACGCCCTGGCGCCGCTGCAACAACAAGCCCGACCGCTGGCGCGCAACGCGCTGTACCAAACCCTGCGCCGCGCCCTGCGGGCAGAAACCATCACCCTCGACGAAACCTTGCTGGAACTGCGCACCAGCGTCAGCCGCGGGCGGATCCTGCTGGTGGAGGACAACCCGGTCAATCAACTGGTGGCCAAAGGCATGCTGAGCAAGCTCGGCTGCGAGGTCACGGTGGCCGTGCACGGCGCCGAAGCACTGAACCAGCTCGAGCAGGCGCGCTTCGACTTGGTGCTGATGGACTGCAACATGCCGGTCATGGACGGTTATGAGGCCAGCCGGCAGATCCGCCACAGCGGGCGCTGGCCGGATTTGCCGATCATCGCCCTGACCGCCAACGCCATGCCCGAAGAGCGCGAGCGCTGCCGGGCCGCCGGCATGAGCGACTACCTGGCCAAACCGTTCCGCCGTGAGGAGTTGATCGCCCTGTTGGACCTCTGGGTGCCTATGACGACAAAGCTTTGACCTGGTCCAACAACCGATCCAGGCCGTTGCGCAACTCGTCCAGGCTATTGAGATCGACTCCGCTGTCGCACAACAGCGCAGCCTTGAGTGCCGGCACCTTGTCGCACAGGGCCAGGCCGGCCGGCGTCAGGCTCAGGTGCACCTCGCGCTCATCGTGCGCAGCCCGCTGGCGCTGCACCCACTGCAACTGTTGCAGGCGCTTGAGCAAGGGCGTGAGGGTGCCCGAGTCCAGGGACAAGCGCTCGCCCAGGGCCTTCACGGTCGGATACTCCGGCGGCGTCGCCTGCCACTCCCACAGCACCAACATGACCAGGTACTGGGGATAGGTCAGGCCCAACTGGTCGAGCATCGGCTTGTAACCGCGGACCACCGCGCGCGAAGCCGCATAGAGCTTGAAGCACAGCTGGCGATCAAGCTTCAGCGAATCATCGGACAGGTCATTCATTTGAGCAGGGCTTCAATCTCGCGGCTCAGGTCCTGGGGTTTGGTGGCAGGGGCAAAACGCTTGACCAACTGGCCGTCCTTGCCAATCAGGAACTTGGTGAAGTTCCACTTGATGCCTTGGGAGCCCAGCACGCCGGGGGCGCGTTTCTTCAACTGGACGAACAGGGGATGGGCGTCGGAACCGTTGACGTCGATCTTCTTGAACAGCGGGAAGCTGACGCCGTAGTTGAGCTCGCAGAACTCCGAGATCGCCCCTTCATTGCCCGGCTCCTGCTTGCCGAACTGGTTGCAGGGAAAGCCCAGCACCACCAGGCCCTGGTCCTTGTAGGTCTGCCACAGCTGCTCAAGCCCCTTGTACTGCGGGGTAAAGCCGCACTTGCTCGCGGTATTGACCACCAGCACCGCCTTGCCGGCGAAATCGGCCAGGGTCTTTTGTTCGCCCTTGATGGTGGTGCACGGGATGTTCAGCAGCGTGTCAGTCATGTCGTGGACTCCGGGAGGGATTCAAGGCAAACAAAATAGCGATCAATTAAATTGCGTGCAATTTAATTATCGGAAAAGCGATTTCGAAAAATCGCTTGCCTCGGCTAACGCGGCACCAGGTCCAGGCACACCGAATTGATGCAATACCGCAGGCCGGTCGGCGGTGGGCCATCCGGGAACACATGCCCCAGGTGCGCATCGCACTTGGCGCAAACCACTTCGGTACGGATCATGCCGTGGCTGATGTCACGGATCTCGACCATGGCGCTGGCGCCGATCGGCTCGTAAAAGCTCGGCCAGCCGCAACCGGAATCGAACTTGGCGCGGGAATCGAACAGGGGTTCATTGCAGCAGATGCAATGATAGACACCGTCGGTCTTGGTGCCGTTGTACTTGCCCGAAAAAGGCCGCTCGGTGCCTTTCAACCGGCAGACGTTGTACTGCTCTGGATCGAGCATGGCCCGCCATTCTTCCAGGGTTTTTTCCAGCTTTTCCATGGTCCGTCCTCTGCAACTGAAAAAGCCCGATCTGTATCTTTTCCACGGATCAGGCGGCACGTATGATTGCGCCTCGTTAGACGCCAGTCTGGCAGTCACGTTACGTGCATTCAAACGGATTTTGCCGCAGCCAACGTCGGCTACAGGCCTGTGTGAAAACGCAGGATTCCCAGTGCGGTCATTCATCCACCGCCTGGATCGTTCATTTTCGGGATCACATCGCCATGCAGTTCAGCAAATCGAACAAGCTCGCCAACGTCTGCTACGACATTCGCGGCCCAGTGCTCAAGCACGCCAAACGCCTGGAAGAGGAAGGCCAACGCATCCTCAAGCTGAACATCGGCAACCCGGCGCCTTTTGGTTTCGAAGCGCCGGACGAAATCCTTCAGGATGTGATCCGCAACCTGCCGACTGCCCAGGGCTACAGCGACTCCAAAGGCCTGTTCAGCGCGCGCAAGGCGGTCATGCAGTACTACCAGCAGAAGCAGGTTGAAGGTGTCGGCATCGAAGACATCTACCTGGGCAACGGCGTGTCCGAGCTGATCGTGATGTCGTTGCAGGCGCTGCTCAACAACGGTGATGAAGTGCTGGTGCCGGCGCCAGACTATCCGCTGTGGACCGCTGCCGTCAGCCTGGCTGGCGGTAACGCAGTGCATTACCTGTGCGACGAAGGCGCCGACTGGTTCCCGGACCTGGCCGACATCAAGGCCAAGATCACCCCGAACACCAAGGCCATGGTGATCATCAACCCGAACAACCCGACCGGCGCGGTGTACTCGAAGGAAGTGTTGCTGGGCATGCTCGAACTGGCTCGCCAGCACAACCTGGTGGTGTTCTCCGACGAGATCTACGACAAGATCCTCTACGACGATGCCGTGCACATCTGCACCGCTTCGCTGGCCCCCGACCTGCTCTGCCTGACCTTCAACGGTCTGTCGAAGTCGTACCGCGTGGCGGGTTTCCGCTCGGGCTGGATCGCGATTTCCGGGCCAAAGCACAATGCCCAGAGCTACATCGAAGGCATCGACATGCTCGCCAACATGCGTCTGTGCGCCAACGTACCAAGCCAGCATGCGATCCAGACCGCCCTCGGCGGCTACCAGAGCATCAACGACCTGGTGCTGCCGCAGGGCCGTTTGCTGGAACAGCGCAACCGCACCTGGGAACTGCTCAACGACATTCCTGGGGTCAGTTGCGTCAAGCCGATGGGTGCGCTGTACGCCTTCCCGCGGATCGACCCGAAGGTGTGCCCGATCCACAACGACGAGAAGTTCGTGCTCGACCTCTTGCTCTCGGAAAAACTCTTGGTGGTTCAGGGCACCGCCTTCAACTGGCCATGGCCGGACCACTTCCGCGTGGTGACCTTGCCGCGGGTTGACGACCTGGAACAAGCCATCGGCCGCATCGGAAGTTTCCTCAAGACCTACCGCCAATAGGCTTGCTAGCCAGTGCGACTGTTCCGCAGTCGCACTGCGATTAATTCAGCAACACATCTTCACTCCCCTGCACCACCTCCCTTCTATAAGCTTGCACTTTCCGCCAAACCGACGGTCACAAGGGCTGGCAGAAACAACCACCTTCCCGACGTTCCCGGACACCGTGGAAACGTCATGCAAGCGTCTAAACTCGGCCTATACGACACAGTTTGAAATAGTCACTCTGTTGAATAGCCCGGTGCCGCACCTTATATACCCCGCAGTACGCTACATCTTTAGCATGAGGAGATTTCTACAACCATGATGCGAATCCTGCTGTTTTTGGCCACTAACCTGGCGGTCGTGCTGATTGCCAGCATCACCCTGAGCCTTTTCGGCTTCAACGGGTTCATGGCGGCCAATGGGGTTGATCTCAACCTCAATCAGCTGCTGATTTTCTGTGCGGTCTTTGGTTTTGCCGGCTCCCTGTTCTCGCTGTTCATCTCCAAGTGGATGGCGAAAATGAGCACCAGCACTCAGATCATCACCCAACCGCGCACTCGCCATGAACAATGGCTGCTGCAGACCGTGGAGCAACTGTCCCGGGAAGCGGGCATCAAGATGCCGGAAGTGGGTATTTTCCCGGCGTACGAAGCCAATGCCTTCGCCACGGGCTGGAACAAGAACGACGCACTGGTCGCCGTCAGCCAAGGCTTGCTGGAGCGTTTCTCTCCGGATGAAGTGAAAGCCGTACTGGCCCATGAGATCGGTCACGTTGCCAACGGCGACATGGTGACCCTGGCCCTGGTTCAGGGCGTGGTGAACACCTTCGTGATGTTCTTCGCGCGCATCATCGGCAACTTCGTCGACAAGGTGATCTTCAAGAATGAAGAAGGCCAGGGTATCGCCTACTACGTGGCGACCATCTTCGCCGAACTGGTACTGGGTTTCCTCGCCAGCGCCATCGTCATGTGGTTCTCGCGCAAGCGTGAATACCGCGCGGACGAAGCCGGTGCCCGCCTGGCCGGTACCAGCGCCATGATCGGCGCCCTGCAGCGCCTGCGTTCGGAACAAGGCCTGCCGGTGCATATGCCCGACACCCTGAATGCCTTCGGCATCAACGGTGGCCTGAAACAAGGCCTGGCTCGCATGTTCATGAGCCACCCGCCGCTTGAAGAGCGTATCGAGGCCCTGCGCCGCCGCGGCTGATAGCCACTGGCGCAACACCCAAAAGGGCGACGAAAGTCGCCCTTTTGCATGGCCACCCAAAAACCAGGCGTTGGTTACCCTGCGGCGTGAAGGTCGCCCAGGCGATAGGCCCGCTCTTCCAGACGCGGTACGCCGGCTTGCAGAAACTTCCCGCTCTCGCCCAGGATGTCGCGCTGCCCCTGGACCACCACCTGCCAGCGCGCGCTCAATAGACGCTCGACTTCCTCATCGAGCACGGCAAAGGGTGGTCCCTCGATCAACGCCTGGTCGTAGTCCATGGTAATCAGCAGGCCATCACAGCCCCGGGGAAGAATGGTGCGCAGGTGCGCGGCATAGCGCTCACGCATCTCAGGAGGCAAGGCAATCAGCGCCGCGCGGTCATAGAAGCCGGCAACGCCCGCAACATCCTCTGCGCGCAAGGCAAAGACGTCACCGCACCACAACTGGATCAAACCGTCCTGGTAGACCTTGAACGCCCCCTGTTGAGTGACCGTTGGCGCCAACCCTTGTTCGTGGAAGAAGCCTTCCACCGCTTTCTCCGAGAGCTCTACGCCCAGTACGCGATGCCCGCGATTGGCCAGCCACATCAGGTCCAGGCTTTTGCCGCACAGTGGCACCAACACCTGCGCCCCTTGGGCCACGGCCAACGACGGCCATAACGACTGCAAATAAGGGTTCACCTGCGCCAAGTGGAAGCCGATCTGGTCGCTCGCCCAACGCTTGTGCCAAAACTCCGGCTGCATAAATCCTCCCGTGAATTCGATTAAAAAGCCCTGAAACTTATATTAGATTTAGATCAATGATCTGATTGAAGATGGCGCATCTTAACGCTCAGGACCTTATTCATGCTGCCCAGCCTGTTTATCTCTCACGGTTCACCGATGCTGGCCCTGGAGCCCGGCGCCAGCGGCCCTGCCCTGGCCAACCTGGCAGCACAGTTGCCACGACCCAAGGCGATCCTGGTGGTTTCAGCCCACTGGGAAAGCCAGGACCTGCGGGTCAGCGCCCACCCTCAGCCAGAAACCTGGCACGACTTCGGTGGTTTCCCCCCTGCCCTGTTCGCCGTGCAGTACCCGGCCCCGGGAAGCCCCGAGCTGGCGGCGCAGGTGGTGGAGTTGCTCCAGGCGGATGGCCTACCCGCACAGCTTGATCACACGCGCCCCTTCGACCACGGCGCCTGGGTGCCGCTGTCGCTGATGTACCCGCAGGCGGATATCCCGGTGATTCAGCTGTCGCTGCCCAGCCACCTGGGTCCTGCCCTGCAGACTCGCGTCGGTCACGCCCTGACCAGCCTGAGGGAACAAGGCGTACTGCTGATCGGTTCCGGCAGCATCACCCACAACTTGCGGGAGCTGGATTGGCACGCTGGCCCGGAAAGCATCGAATCCTGGGCCAAGGCCTTTCGCGACTGGATGATCGAGCATCTGGCGGCCAACGATGAGCCGGCCCTGCACGACTACCGGAAACGGGCGCCCCATGCCGTGCGCAGTCACCCCAGCGATGAACACCTGCTGCCGCTGTATTTCGCCCGGGGTGCCGGGGGTGACTTCAGTGTTGCCCACCAAGGTTTCACCCTGGGAGCGTTGGGGATGGACATCTACCGCTTTGGCTGACGATTCACCTGTACAAACCCACTTACTGCCTGGCTGGGCAAACCCCAGGCAAAAAAAATCCCCGAACCAGTCGGGGATTTTTTATGTTCGATCAATCAGCCCGTGGGCGGATCAATCTTCGCGGTAGCGACGCAGCTTCAACTGCTTACCGGCAACGCGAGTGTCCTTCAGCTTGGTCAGCAGTTTCTCCAGACCATCTTCCGGCAGCTCCACCAGGGAGAAGCTGTCACGCACCTGGATGCGACCGATCGCTTCACGTGCCAGGCCACCTTCGTTGAGGATGGCGCCCAGCAGGTTCTTGGCAGCGATACCGTCACGCGCGCCTAGCGCGGTACGGCAGCGAGCACGGCCTTCAGCCAGCGGGATCGGCGCACGACGCTCACGATCACCACGGTCCGGACGATCACCGGTACGCTCAGGACGGTCACCACGTGGTGCGTTGTTCGGCACCAGTGGGCGTTCCTTCTCGATGGCCGCCAGGTTCAGCGCTTGGCCATTGGTGGCCTTGCGCAGCAGCGCAGCGGCCAGGGCACGCGGGCTGCAACCGATGTCGGCGGTCAAGCGATCCAGCAGCTCACCGTGGGTCGATTCAGCATCAGCGACCAGCGGCGACAGGCTGTTGGTCAGCTTCTTGATGCGAGCATCAAGAACGGCCTGGGCGTCCGGCAGGCGAACTTCAGCAACCTTCTGACCGGTTACACGCTCGATCACTTGCAGCATGCGGCGCTCACGTGGAGTCACCAGCAGCAGCGCACGACCTTCGCGACCGGCACGGCCGGTACGGCCGATACGGTGAACGTAGGATTCCGGGTCGTACGGCATGTCCACGTTGAATACGTGGGTGATGCGCGGTACGTCCAGGCCACGAGCAGCAACGTCAGTCGCCACAACGATGTCCAGACGGCCATCCTTGAGGGAATCGATCACACGCTCACGCTGGTTCTGGGCAATGTCACCGTTCAGCGCAGCGGCTTTGTAGCCTTTGGCTTCCAGGGCGCTGGCCAGGTCCAGGGTCGCTTGCTTGGTGCGCACGAACATGATCAGGGCGTCGAAATCTTCCACTTCCAGCAAGCTGAGAACGGCAGAAGTCTTCTGATCAGCGTGAACCAGCAAGTGAGCCTGCTCAATCGCGGTCACGGTCTGGGTCTTGCTCTGGATCTTCACGTGCTTCGGATCGCGCAGGTGGCGCTCAGCGATGGCACGAATCGATTGCGGCAGAGTGGCCGAGAACAATACAGTCTGGCGGGACTCAGGCATGGCCTTGAAGATGACTTCCAGGTCATCCATGAAGCCCAGCTTGAGCATTTCGTCCGCTTCGTCGAGAACCAGGTGGTTCACAGTAGCGAGGACTTTTTCGTCGCGACGCAGGTGGTCGCACAGACGGCCCGGGGTGGCGACAACAATCTGTGCGCCATTACGGATTGCTTTCAATTGTGGGCCCATCGGCGCGCCGCCGTAGACAGCCACAACAGTTACGCCCGGCATTTGCTTGGCGTAGGTTTCGAAAGCGGTTGCAACTTGCAGCGCCAACTCACGGGTTGGGGCCAGGATCAGAGCTTGCGGCTCGCGCTTGGACGGATCGATGCGGTGCAGGATAGGCAGGGCGAACGCGGCGGTTTTACCGGTACCGGTTTGCGCCTGGCCAATCATATCGTGACCGGCAAGGATGATCGGGATCGACTGCTGCTGAATGGCCGAAGGCTCTTCATAGCCGGTAGCGACTACTGCAGCGACAATATTGGGATGAAGTTCAAGAGCGGCGAAGCCGCCGATTTCCTGGGTCATGGGTCTGCCTCTAAGTGCATCCGCAAAGACCCATGCTCCAAAGCTGCGCATGCCGTGTAAGACTCAAGAGTCGCCCTGGCAGCTTTGTCGGCGGGGATTTGCGAAAACGATTGAATGAATGGATCGTCAAGGATAGCCCGCGCAGCGGACAAGCAGCCGAAGCTGACTTCGGGGAATTGCAATACCTAAACGTGGCCCGTCTAAAGGCCGGCGCGCACTATACCGGAATTACTCAAAAAAGGGAGTTTTTTTTATCGGAAAAATCCGCTGAACGCCTCTGTGGAACGGGCTTTGCGCAGCGTCCGGCAAAGGTCTATTTTGCAAAGGCCCGCCCCTGTTGGTCATCAAGCTTAAACGGTTCACCCAGTAGCCTGGAACCGTCGGTCCGAACCCTCTCCGCCACCCGAGGAAATGCGCCATGAGTCAGCCCAGCAGCAGTCGCGTCAGCCGTGAACAGCAGGGTCATCTGTTCCTCATTGGCCTGGACCGGGTCGCCAAACGCAACGCTTTCGACCTGGCGTTGCTGAACCAGCTAAGCCTGGCCTATGGCGAGTTCGAGGCCAGCAGCGAAGCACGGGTGGCGGTGGTGTTCGGCCACGGTGAGCATTTTACCGCTGGGCTGGACTTGGCCAATGTTGGCGCCGCCATGGCCGAAGGCTGGCAGGCGCCGACCGGCGGTTGCGACCCCTGGGGCGTATTTGCCGGGCCCAGGGTCAGCAAGCCGGTGATTGTTGCGGTGCAGGGCTACTGCCTGACCATTGGCATCGAGTTGATGCTCGCTGCCGATATCAACCTGTGTGCCAGTAATACGCGCTTTGCCCAGATGGAGGTCCAGCGGGGGATTTTTCCGTTTGGCGGTGCGACGCTGCGCCTGCATCAGATTGCCGGCTGGGGCAATGCCATGCGCTGGCTGCTCACCGGTGACGAATTCGACGCCCATGACGCCCTGCGCCTCGGGCTGGTCCAGGAGGTTATGGCCAGCGAGGACTTGCTGCCGCGGGCCATTGAACTGGCCGAGCGAATCGCCCGCCAGGCCCCGCTGGGGGTGCAGGCCACCTTGATGTCCGCGCGCCAGGCCCGGCTGGAGGGCGAAACCGCCGCCGCCCAAGGGTTACCGCCCCTGGTGAAAAAACTGCTCAACAGCGAGGACGCCAAGGAAGGCGTGCGGGCCATGGTCGAGAGACGGCCCGGGGTGTTCAAAGGCTGTTGATCGGCGCAACGGGTCATTAAGCTGCGCCAGCCAATCGACGACGGGTATCAGGTGGCCGGACGAATGGCCTTGATCAGTGGCAGCAACGAATAACCCAGGCGCGGGGCCAGGATCTCGGCACGCTCAATCAAGGCCGCTCGGTCCAGTTCCTGGTCCAGATCGGCGGGCACGATCAGGATCACATTACCCTCCTTCACCGGCAGCTCCCAGTAGTGCCGGTGATACAACCCGCGCAACAAGGCCGCCCCCAGCGGCTTGCCATCATCGGTGGCCCACTGGTTGATCACCAGCCAGCCACCCGGGTTGAGGCGTTTCTGGCAGTTTTCCAGGAACCCCCACGCCAAGTGCCCGACGCCCGGACCGACGTCGGTGTACAGGTCGACAAAGATCAGATCGGCAGACTCGGCGCTGTCCAGCAGCTCCAGGGCATCCCCGACTCTTATATAGAGACGTGGATCGTCATCCAGCCCCAAATATTCGATGGCCAGACGCGGCACATCCGGGCGCAGCTCAATGGCTTCAACGTCTTCCAGGGGCAGGAACTTCAGGCACGCCTGAGTCAGGGTGCCGGCGCCCAGGCCGAGGAACAGCGCACTCTCCGGCGCCTCGTGGCACAGGGCGCCAATCAGCATGGCGCGGGTGTAGTCGTACTCCAGCCAGCTCGGGTCGGCAGTGAACACACAGCTTTGCTCGATGGCATCGCCAAACTCGAGAAAGCGGTAGTCCGCCACTTCCAGCACCCGGATCATGCCGAACTCATCATGCACTTCGGCGAGCAGGCGCTCGACGCGCTCCTCAGTCATGTCATCTCCTAGCTGCGATGGGGCTCAACCTCGCCATCGCGATCAACCAGCCGCTCGACCGTGAGCGGGAAAGGCGCGATTGTCGGCCAACCAAGCGGAGCAGGTCACGCACTAAATTACTGCTAACATGCCTGCCCCCACCGTAAACACTTGAGCCGACGATGAGCCAACCCTGGAGTCCTGACAGCTGGCGCGCCTTGCCGATCCAGCAGCAACCCCACTACCCGGACGCTGCACATTTGCTGCAGGTCGAGCAGACCCTGGCCAGCTATCCGCCGCTGGTGTTTGCCGGTGAGGCGCGGGAGCTGCGCCGCCAGTTTGCCGAGGTCACCCAGGGCCGCGCCTTTCTCTTGCAGGGCGGTGATTGCGCAGAAAGCTTCGCCGAGTTCTCGGCGGCCAAAATCCGCGACACCTTCAAGGTCCTGCTGCAAATGGCGATTGTCATGACCTTTGCCGCCGGCTGCCCGGTGGTCAAGGTGGGGCGCATGGCCGGCCAGTTTGCCAAGCCGCGCTCGGCCAACGATGAAACCATCAATGGCGTGACCCTGCCGGCGTACCGTGGCGACATCGTCAACGGTATCGGTTTCGACGAAAAGAGTCGGGTGCCCGATCCGGACCGCCTGCTGCAGTCGTACCACCAGGCCACGGCCACCCTGAACCTGCTGCGGGCCTTCGCCCAGGGCGGCTTTGCCGACCTGCATCAAGTGCATAAATGGAACCTGGACTTTATCGCCAACTCGGCCCTGGCCGAGAAGTACAGCCAGTTGGCCGACCGCATCGATGAAACCCTGGCCTTCATGCGCGCCTGCGGCATGGACAGTTCGCCACAACTGCGTGAGACCAGCTTCTTCACCGCCCACGAAGCGCTGCTGCTGAATTACGAAGAAGCCTTCGTGCGCCGTGACAGCCTGACCAACGACTACTACGACTGCTCGGCCCACATGCTGTGGATCGGCGACCGCACCCGTCAGTTGGACGGTGCCCATGTGGAGTTCCTGCGCGGGGTGCACAACCCGATCGGGGTCAAGGTCGGCCCGAGCATGAACACCGAGGAGTTGCTGCGCCTGATCGACATCCTCAACCCGGACAATGACCCTGGGCGCCTCAACCTGATCGTGCGCATGGGCGCCAACAAGGTCGGCGATCACCTGCCACAGCTGATCCGCGCCGTGGAAGGTGAAGGCAAAAAGGTGCTGTGGAGCTCCGACCCGATGCACGGCAACACCATCAAGGCCAGTAGTGGCTACAAGACCCGGGACTTTGCGCAAATCCTCAATGAGGTGAAGCAGTTCTTCCAGGTGCACCAGGCCGAGGGCAGCTACGCCGGCGGCATCCATATCGAGATGACCGGGCAAAACGTCACCGAGTGCATCGGCGGCGCACGGCCGATCACCGAAGACGGCCTATCAGACCGCTACCACACCCATTGCGACCCAAGGATGAACGCCGACCAGTCCCTGGAACTGGCGTTCCTGATTGCCGAGACCTTGAAGCAGGTCAAGCGCTGAGAGCCCGGCCCGCGCCTGTCGGAAGCGGGCCGGTTTAAACCAGTAGCCCACGCAAACGCTGGGCACTGGCCCGCTGGCAATTGAGCTGGATGTCCGCCAGCCCCAGCCAGTCGGCCAGTTGCCGCAGGTTCAAGGCCAGCGCCTGCATCCCGGCGTCATCCAGCCCAGGCACTTCTTCATGCACCGCGTGCACCGCCAGACGGCCCTGGGCCCGTTCGGCGCGCAGGTCGACACGTGCGGCAATGCGCTCGTGGTACAGGAACGGCAGCACGTAGTAGCCGTAGACCCGCTTGTGCTGCGGGGTATAGATCTCCAGCCGATAGCGGAAGTCGAACAGCCGCTCGGTTCGGCTGCGCTCCCAGATCAACGAGTCAAAGGGTGACAGCAGGGCACTGGCCTCGACCTTGCGCGGCACCTTGGGCGCTGGCAGGCAATAAGCCGGCTGCCGCCAACCTTGCACATTACAGAGTTGCAGTTGGCCATCCTCCAGCAGCTCAGCCAGGCGCGCCCCACTCTCAGCCGGCGTCAGGCGAAAGTAATCGCGCAAGTCCTTTTCCGTGGCCACGCCCAACGCCGTCGCCGCGTGCAGTAGCAAACCGCGCTGCGCCTCAGCCTCGCTAAGGGAGGAACGCTGCAGAATCCGCTGGGGAATCACGCGTTCGGGCACGTCATACAAGCGCTCGAAACCACGACGCCCGGCCACCGTGACTTCGCCGGCGGCAAAGAGCCATTCCAGGGCCATTTTTTCCGCGCTCCAGTCCCACCAGGGCCCGGCCCGTTCCTGCCGGGTCGACAGGCTGCCAGCCCCCAATGCCCCTTGGGTCTCGACCGCTGCCAATACCTGGCGAATGGTCGCCTGCTGCTCAAGGCCAAAACGCGCCAACTGGCCATAAATGCCCTGCCCTTGGCGTGCCTGCTGCATGCGCCAGCCCATCAGCGGGTACATCTCCAGCGGCAAGAGCGACGCCTCGTGCCCCCAATACTCGAAAAGCGTGCGCTGGCGTCCCTGGCTCCAGGCGGCCTGGTCGAGCAACTGCGGTGCGTAGTGGCCCAGTCGCGAGAACAATGGCAGGTAGTGCGAGCGCACCAAGGCGTTGACCGAATCGATCTGCAGCACGCCCAAACGCTCGATCAGGCGGTTGACCTGGGCCGACTTGATCGTTGCCGGCGGCTGGCGCCCGGAAAACCCTTGGGCTGCCAAGGCCAGTCGCCGAGCCTGTTTGAGGGAAAAAGACAGTTCTGCGGGCATCGCATTCTCCTGGTCAGCCCGCAAACTACCTCAGCAAGAAGCGGCTTGTGTAGCGCTTTCGTGCTCATTTTTGCAGCGGGTCATCCCAAAACCGGCGCACCGCTTCATGCTCCACATCGGCCCGACTCAGGCCCAAATCCTTGAGTGCGTCATCGCTCAAGCTGGCCAGCATGGCCCGCTCATTATTGAGCTGATGCCAACGCCACACCCTGTGCCACAACCGGCTGAGGGAGAAGCCCTGAAGCGAGAATTTCTGTGCCAGCACATAACCTTTTTGACCTTTCATCATCTTGCCCTCCGTTGGGGATGACGAAAGTCTCTCGCGAGGAATAAGATCAATCCAACGAATGTTTCTTATGCAATACATCTCGGAGCTTGATGAGTGTCCCAGTTCCCCAGTATCGATACCGACGTCCTGCGCACCTTTGTCGCCATTGCCGATCAAGGCGGCTTCACCAAGGCCGGGGAGCACGTCAATCGCACCCAATCGGCAGTGAGCATGCAGATGAAGCGCCTGGAGGAGGACGTCCTGCAGCGCCAGCTGTTCCAGCGCGATGGCCGTCAGGTCAAGTTGACTGCCGAGGGCCAGGTGCTGCTGGGGTACGCGCGTCGCATCCTGAAACTGCACAGCGAGGTGTTCAATACCCTGCGCGAACCACACATGATCGGCACCGTGCGCATCGGCACCCCGGATGATTATGTAATGCGCTTCCTGCCGGGCATCCTCTCGCGCTTCGCCCAGTCCTACCCGCTGATCCAGATCGAAGTGCATTGCGAGTCTTCCAAGCAACTGCTGCAACGCCAGGACCTGGACCTGTCCATCGTCACCCGAGAGCCGGGCAGTGAAATCGGCCAACTGCTGCGCAAGGAGCGTTTTGTCTGGGCCCAGGCCCAGGGTTTCTGCGCCCACGAGCAAACGCCCCTGCCCCTGGCGATGTTCAACAGCGACTGCTTTTGCCGAGCTTGGGCGTGCAATGCCCTGGATGCCGCCGGGCGCGATTATCGGGTGGCTTACAACAGCTCCAGCCTGTCCGCACTCATGGCAGTGGTCAGCGCCGGGCTGGCGATCACCGCCCAGCTGGAAAGCCTGATCACCCCGGACATGCGCATCCTTGGCGAAGCCGAAGGCCTGCCCCTGTTGCCTGAGGCCAGCATCATGCTGCTGCGTAACCTCAACCACCCTTCGCCCATCACTGAATGCCTGGCCGAGCACATCGTCGAAGGCTTCAAACTTTAAAGGCGAGCATCACCGCGCAGAGCACCAGGAAGCCGCAGAACAGGCCGCGCAGCAGGCGCTCGGGCATTCCATGAGCGACTTTCACCCCCCAACTGATGCTCAGCAGGCCGCCGATGGCCAAGGGCAAGCCGATGGACCAGTCCACCTGATGGTGCACACCGTAGGTCACCAGGGTCACCCCAGTGCTCGGCAGGGCCAGGGCCAGGGACAAGCCCTGGGCAACCACCTGGGTGGTGCCGAAAATACTGGTCAGCACCGGCGTGGCCACCACCGCACCACCCACACCAAACAGCCCGCCCATGGCGCCGGAAGCGGCCCCGAGCACACCCAGCCAGGGCCACGAATAGCGCATCTGTGCCGACGCCGGACGATTACCCACGAACATCCGCACCAGGTTGTATGCCGACAGGACCACCAAAAACACCACAAAACCGATGCGCATCAATTGGGCATCGATGCCGACCGCCCAGATCGAACCGAGCCAGGCAAAGGTGAAGCCCATCACGGCCAGAGGCAAGGCATGCCGCAACTCGATGCGATTGCGCTGGTGGTAGCGCCACAGCGCCAACATGACGTTGGGTACCACCATCACCAGGGCCGTCCCCTGGGCAATTTGCTGGTCCAGGCCAAACCAGACGCCCAGCACCGGAATTGCGATCAAACCGCCGCCAATCCCGAACAAGCCACCCACGGTGCCCAGCGCCGCGCCCAGTAACAAATACATCACTAACTCAATCAATGTCGCACTCCTCGCCTCAAGCCTCGCATGCTACCCAGTCAGCACTGGTGCGGAAACGCACAGCAACGCACAATGGCTGTGCCAATCTCGCACAAGCACATGCCATGAACCCCAATACCCTTACCGATCAGCTCGGGCTGTTCCTTGATGTCATGGAGGCCGGCAGCTTTTCCGCGGCGGCCCGCCGCCACCCGCTGACCCCTTCGGCGGTGGCTCGGCGCATCGACACCCTGGAAAACGCACTGGGCAGCAAGCTGTTCATGCGCACCACCCATGCGGTGGTCCCAACGCCCGCTGGCCAGGCCTTCGCCGAACGAGCACGACGGATTGTCGCCGAGTTGCAGTTGGCCCGGGCAGAGGCGGTTTCCCTGAGCCATGCGCCGGAAGGGCTGATCCGCGTGGACGCACCGGCAGCGTTCGGTCGCCGCCACCTGGCGCCCGCCATTGCCGACTTTCTTGGGGTTTACCCCGGGCTGGACGTACACCTGCACCTGATCGATAGCTTCGTCGACATGCAGGGCTCGCATTTGGGCAAGGTCGACCTGGTGCTGCGCGCCGGGCAAATGGTCGACACGCGGATGATCGCCACCCCGCTGGCGAGCATTGTGCGTATCGCCTGCGCCAGCCCGGAGTACCTGAAACGCCGCGGCACGCCGGCTCATCCAGGCGAGTTACGGGAACATGACGGCCTCGACTGGGATGGCCTGGCCCCGCTGTTCGCCTGGCGTTTCGAGCGCGATGGGCAACTGCACAGTCATCGCCCGAACCGCATCCGCATGAGCGCCAACAACGCCGAAGCCTTGCTCTCCGGGGCCTTGGCGGGTCTGGGCATTGCCCACCTGCCCACCTGGCTGGCCAGCGAGTACCTGCTGCGGGGCGAATTGCTGCCTCTGTTTTGTGACAACGGCCTGCCCAAGCCCGAAAGCGCCGGCATCTACGCTTTGCGCCTGGAACAACACACCAACGCCCGCAGCCGTTTGCTGCTTGAGTACCTCAAGACCCGCTTCAGCCCCATTCCCCCCTGGGACTTGGCCCTGCAAAGCAGCATGGGCGGAAACGGTGAGCAATGAGCGACGAACACCGCCGGTAGAATTACCTGGCGCATTAAAGATTTGCCCGCTAGATTCAGGACGCTTAATGATCAAGGCCCTCAGATGACCACTGAACGTTCCACCCCGGATAACTGCGACGACCTGCTGCTGGATAATCAGGTGTGCTTTGCCCTGCACTCCACCTCACTGTTGATGACCAAAGTCTACAAACCTCTGCTCCAGGCCCTGGGACTGACTTATCCACAGTACCTGGCGATGATGGTGCTCTGGGAGCGAGACGGACTGACCGTCGGCGAGATCAGCAGCCGCTTGCTCACCGATCCCGGATCTCTGACCCCGCTGCTCAAGCGCCTGGAAGCCGAAGGCCTGCTCAGCCGCACCCGCAGCCGTGAAGATGAACGGGTGGTGATTGTTGAACTGACAGACCAGGGACGAGCCCTGCGAGACAAAGCCCGTGGCATTCCGCAGTGCATCCTGGGCGCCAGCGGTCAGACCCTGGAGCAATTGCGCCAATTGCAGGCCGACCTGCTGACCCTGCGCAGCCATCTGCAAGGCAGCCTTTAAGCCAGGCGGTTACTCCGTGACCGACCAAACAGGGTCGATCGACAAAATAGTGCTTTTTAAAAACATATATAAATCAATTACCTGTAACGATTTTCAGGCCATGGCGAGGCGATTTCAAAAAATATATCTTGCGCACTAAATATTAGCGCTATATATTTTCTTCGTACTTACTTAGCGCACAAACATTTAGCGCAAATAATCACACTGACAGAGGTTACCGCCATGCAAACTCTCTACACCGCCGTCGCTACTGCTACAGGTGGCCGTGATGGTCGCGCCGTTTCCAACGACAACATCCTCGACGTCAAACTCGCTACTCCCAAAGAACTGGGCGGCGCAGGTGGCCAGGCCACCAATCCCGAGCAGTTGTTTGCCGCTGGCTACTCGGCCTGCTTTATCGGCGCCCTGAAATTCGTCGCCAGCCAAAGCAAACGCAAGATCCCGGATGACGCCTCGATCACTGCCCATGTGGGTATCGGTCAGATCCCTGGCGGTTTCGGCCTGGACATCGACCTGCACGTCAGCCTGCCCGGCCTGGAACAAGCCGACGCACAAAGCCTGGTGGACGCCGCCCACCAAGTCTGCCCGTACTCCAACGCCACCCGTGGCAATGTCGATGTACGCCTGCACGTCAGCGTCTGATCCTGATTGCAAACGGCAAACGCCAGGCACAAAAAAGCCCGACTCAATGGTCGGGCTTTTTCGTTCGCGCGGTTTAAGCCAGGCTTAGACCTTGGCGCGGCCCTTGTAGGAGCCACCTTCGCGGGTATCGATCTCGATCCAGTCGCCGATTTCAACGAAATCTGCAACGCTCAGCTCGGTACCGTTTTTCAGTTTGGCAGGCTTCATCACCTTGCCCGAAGTGTCGCCGCGAGCGGAACCTTCGGTGTAGTCAACCTGACGCACGATGGTGGTCGGCAGGTCAACGGAAACCAGACGGTCGTCGAAGAACACCGCTTCGCACACGTCAGTCATGCCTTCTTCGATGAACGGCAGAACCGCTTCGATGTCTTCGGCGTTCAGCTCGTACATGGTGTAGTCAGTGGTATCCATGAACGTGTAGGTGTCGCCGCTGATGAACGACAGGGTCGCTTCTTTGCGATCCAGGATCACGTCGTCCAGTTTGTCGTCCGCACCGTAAACGGTTTCGGTCTTGTAACCGGTCAGCAGGTTCTTCAGCTTGGTCTTCATGATCGCGCTGTTACGACCGGACTTGGTGAATTCAGCTTTCTGAACCAGCCAAGGATCGTTGTCGATACGGATCACGGTACCGGGTTTGAGTTCTTTACCAGTTTTCATTGCGAATATCCGAATTTGGATGGGATTTACAAAAATCTAGGCCGCGTATCATATCCAATTTAGGTAAAACTGCACCAGCGCCGCAGCAAGATCGGCCTGCAAGGCTTGTTCCAGACACCACTGTTCACTGTGGGCAGCGACTTCGGGCCAGTGTTGCAGCAGGTTTTTCCAGCTCGCCGCCATGTTTGCCTCGGTGTTCCACGCCTGCCACAGGGCGAGCACTGCACTCTTGGCTTCTGCCGATAAACCCCGTGTGTAGCGTTCAAGAAAGGCGTCGAGCTTGTCCAGGTGGATGTCGTCGTCCTGCCGATAGATGTGCCACAGCATGGGGCGCCCCGCCCATTGCGCACGGACGAACGAGTCTTCGCCGCGCACGGCGTTGAACTCGCAGCACCATAGCAGCCGGTCGTAATCGTCCTGACGGACGAATGGCAGCACTTGCACGGTCAGGGCGTCGCGCGTTTGCAGGGTGCCGACGGCAACCTCCCCCTCCCCCAGCCAGCGCTGCACATCCGCGAGAATCCGCCCCTCGGGCACCAGCAGATGAGTGGGACGACTGTCAGCGGCCAACGCATCCAGCCAACTGGCCAGGCCGCCATTCTCATAGGCGAACAACGAGATCAGGCGCGCTTGCGCGGCGGGGAAAACCTGCAAACCCGCCAAGAATGCCTGCTGCTGTGAAAGGTCTTGTTGAAAGCTGCGACGCCGCTCAAGCAACCCGGCCTCACGCAGCAATCCACCGGTTCCCGGCTGGAAGCCGGGGAAAAAGAAGTACTTTTGTACCTGCTTGTATTTGACCGACGGCAAGCCGTGGCAACCGCTGACCCACTCCTCGGCGCTGAGGTAGTCCAGGTTCAACCACAACGGGCTCTGCGCGCGCGCGGCCATGGCTTCCATATAGACCGAGGGCAATTGGCAAGCGAACGCGGCGATCACCACGTCCGCCGCCGGCACAGCAACCCAATCGGCCGACCAATGGCATACTTCGACGCCGGCCTGCCATTGGCGGGCCAGGTCGGTATCGATCTGCGGGCACATACGCTCGAAGGCACGCAAGTCATCGACCCACAAGCGCACCTGGTATTGATGCTCGGCCACCAACTGTCGGGCCAGGCGCCAGGTCACGCCGATATCGCCGTAGTTATCGACGACACTGCAGAAAATATCCCAGGAGGCTTTCATTCCGGGCTCCGATTGGCAAAGGCGCCGATTGTCCGCATAAATCCCCCTGCGCAGAAGAGCCAACGTCGATTAATCTTCGTGCGACAATCAGGCCTCGCAACCTATCACCCGCCAGGAGGCAGCCATGCCCTATCGCACCCCACCTCGCCGCGCCCTGAGTATCCGCCTGAACGGGCTGGCGCTGAGCGGCAGTATCGCCCTGGGCCTGTGGCTGGGTTTTCTGGCAATCGCCCTGACCTGCTGGCTGGCCTCACGTTTTCTGTTCGAGCAGCAACTGGCTCCGGTGGCTCAGGCGGTGCAACAACTGGCCAAGCCACCAGTCGTGGTGGAACCGCCGGCAGCGAACCCGATGTTCGAGCAGTATCAGGAAAACCTGCGCAAAAACGAGCAACAACAGGCCTTGGATAACGCACGCAATAGCCTGCGTAACCAGTCCAACCCCAAATGCCAGTTCTGGCTGCAGCAGGACCAGACGGCGCCCACCGAAAAAAGCCGGGCCAACGTCCTGCAATTCTGCGACTGACCATGAACAAATCCGCTGTCCATCAACTGATTCTGGAAAAGCTCCGGGACGATCTCGACATTGCCCAGCGCGCGGCGCAAACCGCTTACGAAACCGCGACCCACGAAGAAAACATCGCCGAGAACAAGTACGACACCCTGGGGCTTGAAGCCTCTTACCTAGCGGCCGGTCAGGCCAAACGCGTCGAAGAAATTCGCCAAGCGTTGACCCTCTGCCAGAACCTGACCTTGCGCCCCTACGATGAGCAACAGGGTATTCAAGTCGGTGCGTTATTGGGGTTGGAGGACGAACACGGCCATGAACAATGGCTGTTTCTCGCGCCGGATGGGGCGGGATTGAAAGTCTACGTGGTGGGGCAATTGATCACCGTCATCACCCCGCGCTCGCCGCTGGGTAAAAACCTGCTGGGCAAGTTCGAAGGGGATGACGTGGAGATTGTGGTGGCGGGTACTCGGCAACAGTTTGCTGTCACCGAGGTCAAGTAGGCCCGACGGGAATCAGTGCACCGGCAATTCAACGCCGTCGAACAGCTCTTCCAGTTCCTGCTTGTTGTGGCACTGGATGGCCTTGGCCATCACTTCGCGGGTCAGGTGCGGAGCGAACTTCTCGATGAAGTCGCACATGAAGCCACGCAGGAAGGTGCCGCGACGGAAACCGATCTTGGTGATGCTCGACTCGAACAGCTCGCTGGCATCCAGCACCACCAGGTCATTGTCGAGCTTGGTGTCGACCGCCATCTTGGCGACGATGCCTACGCCCAGTCCAAGGCGTACGTAGGTTTTGATGACGTCGGCGTCGGCGGCGGTAAACACCACTTTCGGGGTCAGGCCGCGATGGCTGAAAGCCTCGTCGAGCTTGGAACGCCCGGTGAAACCGAAAACGTAAGTCACAATCGGGTATTCAGCGAGTGCTTCGAGGGTGAGTTTCGGCAACTTGGTCAGCGGGTGCCCCTGAGGCACGACCACGCAACGGTTCCAGCGGTAGCACGGCATCATCACCAGGTCACCGAACAACTCCAGAGCTTCGGTGGCGATTGCAAAATCCACCGTGCCGTCAGCGGCCATCTCGGCGATCTGCATCGGCGAGCCCTGGTGCATGTGCAAGGCGACATCGGGGTACTGCTTGATAAAGCTGCTGATCACCGGCGGCAGGGCATAACGAGCCTGGGTGTGAGTGGTGGCGATCGACAGGGTGCCCTTCTTCTCGTTGGAGAACTCCTGGGCGATCTGCTTGATGCTTTCGACCTTGCGCAGAATTTCGCCAGCGGTGGTGATGATTCGCTCGCCGGCCGGAGTGACGCGGGTCAGGTGCTTGCCGCTGCGGGCGAAGACTTCGACGCCCAGCTCGTCTTCGAGCAGGCGGATCTGCTTACTGATACCTGGTTGGGAGGTGTAAAGGCTTTGGGCGGTAGCGGAGACGTTGAGGTCGTGGTGCGCCACTTCCCAGATGTAGCGCAATTGTTGAAGCTTCATATGAATCCCTCAAAGCAGGTAGACGCCACGGGTATCAGCGACGAGATATAACTATATTAATGGTTGAATGAATAAATCTAGAACTTTTTTATCAGATTTTTCCAATCCATCCCTATAGATCTCCGAGACGCCGCCGCTGCACCAACGGCACCAGGTACACCGGCACTTTGGCCAGTTGCAAGACCCGTGCGGCGGTTCTGCCCAAAGGCGTTTCAGCCCCTGCGCCATGGGTGTGACTTCCTACGATCAACAAATCCACAGAGAGTTTCGCCGCCTGCTCGAGAATGACCTGGGAAGGATCGCCCTGGAAAACCCGCACAGACTGAATCAGCGTCAGCTCCTGCAAATCCTCACCCAACTCCTCTCGAAAGCTGTCGAGCACTCGCTGCTCGATACTGGCCATGACCGTGCTCAGCCCCTGCTTGTGGAACTCGTTCAGCGCTTGCTCGTCGAGATAGCTCTGCAGCACGGACTCGGCAAATAGCCCCATGGGCTCCACGGCGTGCACCACATGTAAGTCGGCATTGAACGTTCGAGCCAGTTCCAGCGCGTGCTGCATCACATAAGGTGCATACAGACCGAGGTCAGTGGCATACAGCATCGAACGAATCATATGACCTCCTCAACTGCCAAGATGGCGGAGATTGATTCAGCTTAGCAGCGCCCGGAAGACTGCGAGGCCTGGCGCAAAACCTTGTGCTGCGGGGCTTTACGCCTGGCTCTCGTTACTGATGCCGTGGGGCACGTGACCGGTGGCAACCACTTCACGAGCCAACTCGCAGTGACCCGCCTGATCATCGAAAAACACGTCGGCAGCGAATGCCTCAAGAAACGCCGCCTTCTCCAAGCCGCCGAGGAACAGCGACTCATCCAGGCGAATGTCCCACTCACGCAAGGTACGAATCACCCGCTCGTGGGCCGGAGCCGATCGCGCCGTGACCAGGGCCGTGCGAATTGGACAGGCATCGTTGGGAAATTCGCCCTGCAGCAGGTTCAGTGCCGCCAGGAAGCCTTTGAACGGGCCGCCCGGTAACGGCTGGCGTGCCGACTCACGCTCATTGGCCTGAAAGGCTTCCAACCCACCCAGTTGATAGACTCGCTCCGATTCATCGGAGAACAGCACCGCATCGCCGTCGAAGGCGATGCGCAATTCGGCATTGGCCGCCCGTTGTGCGCCGCCGGACAGAATCGTCGCCGCAGCAAACCCCGCACCCAGTGCATTGCGCACATCTTCCGCATGGGTCGACAGAAACAGGTCGCAACCGAACGCCGCCAGATAAGGATAGGGGCTACGCCCGCCGACAAAAGCCGCTCGGGAAATATCCAGGCCGTAGTGCTGGATTGAGTTGAACACCCGCAGACCAGTGTCCGCACTGTTGCGCGAAACCAGCACCACCTCGACCCGTGCGCGCCCCAGGCTGGCATTCAGGCTGAGCAGCTTCTTGACCAGGAGAAAGGCATCGCCAGGCTCGAGGACCTCCTCTTCATGTTCGATCTGATACTGCCGGTAGGCTTCGACCCCCTCGGCCAGATAGACCTTGTGGCTGTCACTCAGATCGAACAAGGCTCGCGATGAAATCGCCACCACCAATTTGCCACCCAAGCCCTTTGCCATGCCTTACTCCCTGCCTGACGGCGTCAAGCGTTGTGTCGATCGATAAAACTCAAGGCCTGGAACAAGGCCTCGATTCTCGGCAACTCGCAGCCCGCCGCCCGAGCAGCCGCCAGGGGCGCCCCATAGATGGCAGCCAACTCCAGCGCACGTTTATGCACATGGTCGTGATACATGCTCGGCCAATAATCAGGCATTTTTTCGGTCATGTTGAACAGCTGCTCCGCATAACCGTCAGGCAGGTGGTGGCCGCAGGCTCTGGCGCCCTGTACCACTTCGTCCATCAAGGCCAGGATCAATGCGCGGCTGCTGGCATCAGCCATCAAGGGCGCCGTGCTGGCCTTGAGCAACACCGACAAGCCGTTGTAAGGCACGTTCCACACCAGCTTTTGCCAGCGCGCCTGTTGCAGGTTGCCCATGGCCAGAGCGTCGACGCCCGCCTGGCGGAACAGCGCAGCGCCCTCCTCGACGATCCCCTGGCGCAGAGGCTCGTTTTCGGCGGCAGGACCGCTGTGGTAACCCAGATGAACCGCCCCCAGCGCCTGATGCTCGATCAGGCCGGCCCCAGAGCGACTCACGCAAATAAAGCACAGACCGCCCAGCAGGTGCAGCGAGTCGGGCAACAGGCGCCGCAGGTCCTCTTCAACATCGAGGCCATTTTGCAGCAACAGCACCTTTGCACCCGGAGCCGATGCCTGAACGATCGTCGGCGCCAAATCGATATTGCCCGTGGTCTTGGTGCCCACCAGCAGCCAATCACAAGGCGGCATGTCTTCAGCAGCGCGGTAGGCCTGGACCGGGTTCAGGTTCAACGCACCATGCACGGCGCTGTTAAGTTGCAGCCCGTACTCGACCACGGCGGAGAAATCACTGCGCAGCAGAAAGTGCACATCGAGACCTGCTCGGGCCAGCATCAGCCCATAAAACCCACCGATCGCACCGGTACCGATAATGCCGATACGCGGCTTCTGGTTTGACTCCATCAAGGCAACTCCTCCGGGGTTCTGTTCAGCGCCTGCTCCAGGGTTTCGCTGAGCTCACGGGCATTCAGCCGCGAATGCACGGCACCGTAAAACTCGCCATCGCGCACCACGAACAACGCGGGCAAATGAAAAACCTGATAACGCTGCACCACGCCACCGTTGTTCCCGGCATCGATCCAGCACAAACGGTCGATTGGCAATTTCAGGCCTGGAAGTTGCTGACGAGCCCAGCGGCAACTGGCACAACCGGGGCTGGTGAAAATCACCAGCGAAACCCCGCTCAACGCCAGCAACCGTTGGTCTGCATCGAAATCAGTCAGTTCCAGTTCGGCCACTATACTGGCTGAAACAATGTCAAATAGCTGAGACTTGGAGTCCACGCTCATGGGACGTTTTTTACCTCATCCTGATGATGTTCCGGTCGAGCTGACCTTACGTAAACACTCGTGTATTTCCCGTCAGCGGCTGCACACTATCAGCCTCGGCGGCATGGCTTGCAATTACCACCGGGCCTGGCGCCGCGGTACGGCGCTGGAGGTACGCATGCCCTCTCTGGGCGAGCACATCTGTTATCACGGTTATGTGGCCTGGTGCCTAAGGCGCAAGCATGGCTACCTGGTGGGCATCGCCTTTGTCGATGAACAGACCCTGTTTGGTGCGCGAATGGGCGAACAGGTTTTCCAGATCGAGCGCTATTGCCGCATGCATGAACCCAAGGCCGAACAACAGCAGATGCAGGCGCTGGCACTGGAGTGGGTTCAGCAGCATGCCGAAGATTTTTCCCATGAACAGGTCCGTCAGGCTTTTGTGCAGCCTTAGCGGGATAAAACCCCTGTCTGCCCATTGTCGAGTCACCGGGTAACGCGCTAAGGTTCGGCTCCCCGACGCGCTTAAATCCGCTGTGCTCCGCCGCGCGGGGATCGCTGGCGGCCGGCACCCGTGACCTGACGAGTAACACGATGGCTGATTTACCGATCAACGACCTTAACGTCGCCTCGAACGAGACTCTGATCACCCCCGATCAGCTCAAGCGAGACATCCCTCTGAGCGACACTGCCCTGCGTACCGTAACCAAAGGTCGCGAGGTGATCCGCAATATTCTCGATGGCACCGATCACCGCCTGTTCGTCGTGATCGGACCGTGCTCGATCCACGATATCAAGGCGGCCCACGAGTACGCCGAGCGATTGAAAGTCCTGGCGGCTGAAGTCTCCGACACGCTCTATATCGTCATGCGCGTCTACTTCGAGAAGCCGCGGACCACCGTCGGCTGGAAAGGCCTGATCAACGACCCGTACCTGGATGACTCGTTCAAGATCCAGGACGGCTTGCACATCGGTCGTCAACTGCTGCTGGACCTCGCGGAAATGGGCCTGCCCACCGCCACCGAGGCCCTGGACCCGATCTCCCCGCAGTACCTGCAGGACCTGATCAGTTGGTCGGCCATCGGCGCACGCACCACCGAATCCCAGACCCACCGTGAAATGGCGTCCGGCCTGTCCTCGGCCGTAGGCTTCAAAAACGGTACCGATGGCGGCCTGACCGTGGCGATCAACGCCCTGCAGTCGGTTTCCAGCCCGCACCGGTTCCTGGGCATCAACCAGGAAGGCGGCGTGTCCATCGTCACCACCAAAGGCAACGCCTATGGCCACGTGGTATTGCGCGGCGGCAACGGCAAGCCGAACTACGACTCGGTCAGTGTCGCCCTGTGCGAGCAGGCCTTGGTCAAGGCCAAGATCAAGCCGAACATCATGGTCGACTGCAGCCACGCCAACTCCAACAAGGACCCGGCACTGCAGCCACTGGTGATGGAGAACGTCGCCAACCAGATTCTCGAAGGCAACCAGTCGATCATCGGTCTGATGGTCGAGAGCCATCTGAATTGGGGCTGCCAGGCCATTCCGAAAGACTTGGCCGAACTGCAATACGGCGTGTCGATTACCGATGCCTGCATCGATTGGGAAAGCACCGAGAAAACCTTGCGCAGCATGCACGCCAAGCTCAAGGACGTGTTGCCGAAACGCAATCGCAGCTGATTGCTTTTGGCAGACACAAAAACGCCGGGCATTGCCCGGCGTTTTTTATGGAGCGGCCTCGATCACAGCTTCGCGGCGTGGCGCTGATGACGCTCCATATAGCGCTCGACATAGGAGCATGACGGAATGACCGTATAGCCCATGCTCTCAGCGTAATCCAGCGCCTGCTCGGTCAGCGCAGCAGCAATGCCGCGGCCACGCAGCGCATTGGGTACAAAGGTCCGATAGATATCCAGGGTCTGCTTACCCAGGTCCATATAGGTCAGGTAGGCACGATGACCGTCCACATTGGTCTCGAACTGATGACCAGCCTGGTCATGGTGGATGGACAACGCCTCGCTCATCACTACTCCTTGCGGGTCTGGAATTATGACCCCTACCTTACCGATGTTTTTCCGGCGAAGGAACAACTACGCCACCCCGTGCCAGTTGGACACCGAGGAGAGCTATCGCTCTCGAACAACGAGCACGATACAAATAGTAGGCGTCATTGGCGCAAATGCTCAAGGCACGCTCGTCTTGGCAATCCATGACACAAGACCGCCAAGCCCCGATCAGCGTGTCACACAGATAGCACAATGAAAGCACTGCCAAATGGCCCACGGTCCAAACATCGCCGGATGTTGAACTTTAAGACGAGCGCACCTTCTTAAAGTCACCTCAACATGGATAAAGATACCTGGAGAGCGGTTGGCAAATCTGAAGAAAAGTGTAGCCCAGGCAATATAAAGCGACTCTAGCCTACACTCCGAAACTGCGACCTGGCTGGCCCGACAGAGCTATCACAGCGCGGGCCACAGCCCCCGGCCAGGCCTTGCCGTTGCATATTTTTTATACAACTGAATGAAAAGTTGCCCTAAAAAGATTCACCGCCTAGAATTTTTTTTGCTTCTTGCGCTACGTCAGTTTACTTACTACAAGTAATGGGTAGTATGTACGCCGGCTATTTCCTCACTCTGGGGTGATAGCTATTAATAGAAAGTCCTTGAAGGGGAACACGATGAACAACGTTCTGAAATTCTCTGCTCTGGCTCTGGCCGCAGTTCTGGCTACCGGTTGCAGCAGCGTAACTAAAGAAACCGAAGCTCGTCTGACTGCTACTGAAGATGCAGCAGCTCGTGCTCAGGCTCGTGCAGACGAAGCCTACCGTAAAGCTGATGAAGCTCTGGCTGCTGCTCAAAAAGCACAACAGACTGCTGACGAAGCTAACGAGCGCGCTCTGCGTATGCTTGAAAAAGCTAGCCGCAAGTAATAGTCCCTCGGGATTGTTATAAAGCCGATCCATTTTATGGGTCGGCTTTTTTATGGCCCGGACTTTCCTCCAGCCATAAAAAAACCCGCCGACACCCTCAGGTATCGACGGGTCTCTGGCCCATCGCTTACTGCTGCAGATCGATAGGTGCGCTAGACACGACTGGCGCATTGTTGGGTATGGCGATCTCTACCGGCAGGCCGTCTTCCGCTGCCACGACGTCACGCACCACGTCCCAATTCATACGCAGGTTATTCGCCAGGTCCTCACGCTTGAGCAAGGCGTTGATCACCGCCGTGTGCTTGTCCACCACCGACGGGTTGCCCTTGTCATCCAGCGGTGTATGGGCTTCCAGATAGACCTTGCCGGCGCTGATGCCGAACTTGTACGGGTCGTTGATAATCCGCACCGACGTACCCACCGGAACCATCCCGGCCATTTCCAGCACGTTGTTGTTGAACATGCGGAAGCAACCATGGCTGGTGCGCATGCCGATACCAAACTTCTTGTTCGAGCCGTGGATCAGGTAGCCAGGCGTACCCAGGGTGAACTTGAAAGGCCCCAGGGGATTGTCCGGGCCCGCCGGCACCACATTCGGCAGAGGATCACCATCGGCCGCATGCTCCGCCTTGATCGATGCAGGTGGCGTCCAGGTCGGGTTCGGCGTCTTGGCGGTGATGCTGGTGTGGGCGATAGGCGAGCCCCAACCTTCGCGACCGATCCCCAAGGGGAAGGTGTAGACCACGTTCCGGCCCTTGGGGAAGTAGTACAAACGGTACTCGGCCAGGTTGATGACAATGCCTTCGCGAGGCCCTGGAGGCAGGATGAAGCGCGTCGGCAACACCACTTCGGTGCCCGCACCGGGCAACCATGGGTCCACCCCCGGGTTGGCCGCGACCATCTCCAGGTAACCCAGGTCGTAGGTCGTGCCCAGGTCAGCAAAGGTGTCTTCGTATTTGGCCTTGATCACCTGCACCTGGCCGACAATGTCTTCGCCAGGCGGTGGTAGAGGCAATTCCAATGCTGCAACGGGGCCGGCCACACACAGTGCAGCAAGGGTCAGGCAGCGGGTGACGGCGGGAAAACGCGGCAACATCCGGAAAATCCTTCGCATGATCAACGGGAAATAAAAACGATTGTACACCGCCACCCAAGGCTGAGGCAGCCGCCTGGGCAGAAGCGCAGTCAGACGAAATCCCTGTCGAAATACCAGCAGTCGCGATGGCCTAGAGTTCGAAGCGCAACTCGGGCCAGATCGGTGGCGTGCCGCGCTTCTGCGATTCCAGAATCGCCCGACACAGTGGGCAGAGTCGCTGGTCCTGGAAAATGGTTCGGTCCACGCTCGACCAGCGAGGTTGCGCCGGCAACAAGGTGCCGCACAAGGTCCGGTCGGCGGACCCACCCAACTCCAACTGCCGCGTGACCAGATGCACCTTAACTTCCTGGCAAGCGAACAGGTCAAGCTGTTCATCAGGCTCGATCAGTTGATAGGCAAACAGGGACCAGGCGGGACGCGGCATCGGGGGCTCCAAATCGGGGCGCCACATTAGCCGAAACACTGCCGCTAGAAAAGCGTCAAAGCAGCGGTTTTAGCGTCGGCCAGACATTTTCCAGCAACTTGCCCTGAGCGACTGCGGCGGGGTGCAGACCATCGGCCTGCATCAGCTCGGGAATCCCGGCAATGCCCTCCAGGAAAAATGGCACCCAAGCGACCTTCTTCTCGTCGGCCAGGTTGCTGTACACCGCCGCAAACGCCTGGGTGTAACGCACGCCATAGTTAGGTGGAATGCGCATGCCCAGCAGCAGCACCTTGGCACCGCTGGCCCGGGAGCTGTCGATCATCGACGCAAGATTTTGTTGCAATTGCTTTGGCGGCTGCCCACGCAGGCCGTCATTGCCCCCCAGCTCCAGGATCACCAGCTCGGGCTTATGCTCTGCAAGCAGCGCCGGCAGGCGCGCCTGGCCTCCTGCACTGGTGTCGCCACTGACCGACGCATTGACCACCTGGTCATCGAAACCTTCGGCCTTGAGCCTCTGTTCGAGCAATGCGACCCAACCTTGTCGGGTATCCAGGCCGAAAGCCGCACTGATACTATCGCCAACGATCAGGACTGTACCCGCCGCTGCGTTATGGGCCATGCACATCAGGGCCAAGCCAGCACTCAAAAACCACACACGCATCGGACTCTCCATGGGCGCAAGCATTCTCACTGCGCGGAACCTTAGCAAAGTGGTTCCCAGCGCGGAAGGTGAACTGACCATCCTGCACGAACTCAGCCTGGACCTGAACCAGGGCGACAGCCTGGCCATCGTCGGCGCCTCGGGCTCCGGCAAATCCACCCTGCTTGGCCTGCTGGCCGGGCTCGACCTTCCCAGCAGCGGCGAAGTCACGCTCGCCGGCCGCGCCCTGAGCACATTGGATGAAGATCAACGAGCGCGAATCAGGGCTGAACATGTGGGGTTCGTCTTTCAGTCCTTCCAGTTGCTCGACAGCCTCAACGCCCTGGAAAACGTCATGTTGCCGCTGGAGCTGGACGGTCGCAAAGATGCCCGGGAACGCGCCACACAACTGCTGCAACGGGTCGGCCTTGGGCAGCGCATGAGCCACTCGCCACGGCAACTCTCCGGCGGCGAACAACAACGCGTCGCCATTGCCCGAGCCTTCGCCGCCGAACCCGACGTGCTGTTTGCCGACGAACCCACTGGCAACCTCGACAGCCATACAGGCGAGCGCATCAGCGATCTGTTGTTCGAGCTCAATCAGGAGCGCGGCACCACCCTGGTGCTGGTCACCCACGATGAACGCCTGGCCCATCGCTGCCGGCGCCTGATCCGTCTTGAAGCGGGCCTGCTGGTCGCCCCTCTGGAGCCTTGATGGCACGCTTGCCACTGTTGCGCCTGTTCAGCCTCGCCCTCCGCCAATTGCTGCGCGACACCCGCGCCGGCGAACTGCGGGTCCTGTTTTTCGCCTTGCTGGTGGCCGTTGCGGCCAGCACCGCCATCGGCTACTTCGGGGCCCGTCTCAACGGCGCGATGCTTTTGCGTGCCACGGAGTTCCTGGGGGCGGACCTGGTGCTTGAAGGCAGTTCGCCGGCGCGCGCTGAGCAGCTTAACAGCGGCCGAGAGCTGGGCCTCGAACACGCCCGCATCGTCGAATTTTCCAGCGTCATCGCCACGGACAACAGCATCCAGCTGTCCAGCATCAAGGCCACCGATGAGGCCTACCCCCTGCGCGGCCAACTAAAAAGCGCTGCCGCCCCTTATGCCGCAGAAGAAGCGGGAGGCGGCCCCAAACCGGGCGAAGCCTGGGTGGAGTCGCGCATATTGACGGCCCTGGACCTGAAGATTGGCGACAGCATCGACGTCGGCATGAAAAGCCTGCGCCTGACCCGGGTCCTGACCTATGAACCCGACCGTGCCGGCAACTTCTACAGCCTGACACCCAGAGTGTTGATCAACCTTTCGGACTTGGACGCCACCGGTGTGGTCCAGCCCGGCAGTCGAGTCAGCTACAAGGAACTGTGGCGCGGCCCCTCATCAGCCCTGGAAACCTACCGGCAATTGCTCAAGCCTGGCCTGGCGGCCAACCAGCGCCTGCAGGATGCCCGGGACGGTAATCAGCAGATCGGCGGTGCTCTGGGCAAAGCCGAGCGCTATCTGAATATGGCCAGCCTGGTGGCCGTGCTGCTTTCCGGGGTTGCGGTCGCGTTGTCGGCCAACCGTTTTGCCGCCCGTCGCTTCGATGCCAGCGCCTTGCTGCGCTGCCTGGGCCTGTCACGGCGGGAAACCCTGCTGCTGTTCAGCATGCAATTGGCCGTTCTCGGTCTACTGGCCAGCCTAAGCGGCGCCCTGCTTGGCTGGCTGGCCCAGTTCGGCCTGTTTTCCCTGCTCCACGACCTGCTGCCCAACGACGTGCCACCCGGCGGTTTACTGCCAGCCATCGCCGGCATCGGCACCGGGCTGGTCGCCCTCGCCGGCTTTGCCTTGCCGCCCTTGGCGGCCTTGGGCCGCGTGCCGCCCCTACGGGTGCTGCGTCGAGACCTGCTGCCGATTCCCTCCAGCACCTGGCTGATCTACGGCGCCGCGCTCTTTGCCCTGGGCCTGATCATGTGGCGCTTGAGTCTGGACCTGGTGTTGACCTTCGCCCTGCTCGGCGGCGGTGTAGTGGCGGCGGTGATCCTGGGCGGGTTGCTGCTGCTTCTGTTGCAAAGCCTGCGACGCTTGCTGGCCCGCTCGTCCCTGCCCTGGCGCTTGGGCCTGGGGCAGTTGTTGCGCTACCCATTGGCCGCAGCCGGACAATCCCTGGCGTTTGGCTTGATCATCTTGTCGATGGCGCTGATTGCCCTGTTGCGCGGCGAGTTGCTGGACACCTGGCAGAACCAGTTGCCGAAAAACGCCCCCAACTATTTCGCCCTGAACATCCTGCCCGCCGACAAACAAGCCTTTACCGAGCGCCTGGTGCAACTCTCCGCACCGTCGGCACCGCTTTACCCGGTGGTGCCGGGAAGGCTGATCAGCATCAACGGTGAGGCCGTCCAGGAAATCGTCAGCAAAGACTCCAGCGGCGATCGCGCCGTGCAGCGCGACCTGAGCCTGACTTGGGCCGCCGACCTGCCGGCGGGCAACAGCATTACCGCAGGCACTTGGTGGTCGGCACAGCCCAGCGCTGATCTGCCTGGCGTCTCGGTGGAAGGCAAGGTTGCAGAGAGCCTGAAGCTGAAACTGGGGGATCGCCTGACGTTCACTGTGGCGGGCGTCAACCGAGAGGCCCAGGTCACCAGCCTGCGCAAGATCAACTGGGATAACTTCCAGCCGAACTTCTTCATGATCTTCCAGCCAGGTACCTTGAAAGACTTGCCGACCACTTACCTGACCAGCTTCTACCTCGGCGCCGGTAACGATCAGCAGATCGTCGAGCTGTCTCGGGCCTTCCCGGCGGTGACCATTCTTCAGGTCGAAGCCTTGCTCGAGCAACTGCGCAGCATCCTCGCCCAGGTCACGCTGGCCGTGGAATACGTGTTGCTGTTTGTCTTGGCGGCGGGGTTGGCTGTGCTGTTTTCCGGCCTGCAAGCCACCCTGGATGAACGTATTCACCAGGGTGCACTGCTGCGGGCACTGGGCGCGGAACGACGGTTGTTGGTCAAGGCACGCCGGATCGAGTTCGGCCTGCTCGGCGCCATGAGCGGCCTGTTGGCAGCCCTGGGTTGTGAGGTAATCAGCCTGGTGCTTTACCGCTTCGCCTTCGACCTGCCGTGGCACCCTCATCCCTGGTTACTGCTATTGCCATTGATCGGCGCATTGCTGGTCGGGAGCGCAGGGGTATTCGGTACACGCCGCGCCCTGAACGCCAGCCCGCTGACGGTGCTGCGCGAAGGCTGAAGAGCTCAGCCCGCCGCACCTCGGGGCGGGCTTAGCGGTTGTACTCGATCAGGTTGATCCACCAGCAGGTCTCCCCCCCTGGCGTCTGAACCAACGCCTCATCGCCCACTTCCTTCTTCAGCAAGGCCCGAGCCATGGGTGCGTCGATAGAGATGTAGTCGTTACGCCCGTAAATCTCGTCGTAACCGACGATGCGAAAACGCTTGGTCTCACCCTCTTCGTTTTCAACTTCGACCCAGGCTCCAAAAAACACCCGTCCCTCCTGCTCAGGGGCATAAGGAACAACTTTCATGTCCTCCAGGCGCTTGCGCAAATAGCGCACCCGGCGGTCAATCTCTCGGAGGAGCTTCTTGTTGTACTGGTAGTCCGCATTCTCACTCCGATCCCCCAAGGAGGCGGCCCACGTGACTTTTTGCGTAATGTCGGGGCGATGTTCCCGCCACAGATAATCGAGCTCTTTCTTCAGAGCTTCGTAACCTTCCTGCGTAATGAGCTTGGTACTCAATTGGCTAACCACCCTGGTGCTTTGAAGTCGCTGTTGCGCTGCCGAAACAAGCCCTTATAACCGATTCGCGCCTCACTTCTGAATGCTCGAAGTCTTGCGCTGCCTTGCTAAAAACCTCAGTCCAGAGCCACCTCGGTTACGCCGCTGGGTAAGTTACCTTGCCGGGCCCGGATAATAAATCAACGCCGCCTGGCCGGCCCGCTTCGACAGCGAAAACCCTACCCGCAACAAGCCTTCCACGACCCTCACGGCCCCTCTCGACAAACCGGACACAACTATCAGATTTGTCCGATTTAGATTTCAGAGAGGTCAGACAATCATAAGCCTGAACAACAGCAACACGTTCAACCCAAGACTTAGCAACGACTTCCCGGCGCAAGCCACGACCACCCAAATGTTCAACCCACCAAAGGGAACGTACTCAATGGGAAACATCATTATCGTCGACGACCACCCGCTGATTCGGCTAGCGATAAGATCCATACTCGAACCCCATCACCACAGGATTATCGCCGAGGCCGACAACGGCGCCGATGCCGTTCAATTGGTGCGCAAGCACCTTCCGGACTTGCTGATACTCGACCTGGGCATCCCCAAGCTTGACGGTTTCTCGGTCATCGCCCACATCAAATCAGCCGGGCTGCAAGTCAAGACCCTGGTCCTGACCTCCAGCGATTCCAAGAACTTCGCGCTGCGCTGCCTTCAAGCGGGTGCGGCAGGGTTTATCTGCAAGACTGAAAACCTGCATGAACTGGCCAGCGCCGTCAAAGCGATTTTGGCGGGTTACAGTTACTTCCCGGAAGACACCATCAACATCCTGCAGCAGAACACCAGTGCCGCAAGCCAGGAAAGCGTCTTGATCTCCCGGCTCACAGACCGAGAAATAACCGTCCTCAAAATGTTGGCCACAGGGCTCAATAACCAACAGATCGCTGAGACGCTGTTAATCAGCCACAAAACCGTCAGCACTTATAAAGTGCGACTGCTCAAACGGTTCAATATCTCCAACTTGGTGGCCCTGGCAGAGTTGGCCAAGCGCAACGCCGTCGTTTGAGGTA
Organism: Pseudomonas morbosilactucae; assembly: GCF_023241715.1. Taxonomy (GTDB): domain Bacteria; phylum Pseudomonadota; class Gammaproteobacteria; order Pseudomonadales; family Pseudomonadaceae; genus Aquipseudomonas; species Aquipseudomonas morbosilactucae. The sequence continues at coordinate 84,263 of NZ_JALQCW010000059.1, read as the reverse complement.
GGGATGTTTGCACCACTCGTTCGCTGTGCCGGTGAGCACCGTGCTCACTGGCGAACGATCACCGGGTGATATCAGCGCCGAGTCAGCAATCCCTGGCGAGCAATGCGGGTCAGATGCTTGATGACATCGGCGGCCTGCTCGGCATTGGGTGCCTGAACCACCGCCAGATCGAAGCTGTCGTTGGCAAAGCGCGCCAATGATTCGCCATCTTCGACAAACTGAATCAGAAAGGCCGCCGGGCCTGCATTTCGCCGTGGCCAGCCGTCGAGATAGCGCAGCAGTGTGGGCTGATGAGTGCCCGAGAGAAGGATTTTGGGATTGCGCAAGGCGAGGTTCGCCGTGATCGGCTCAAGACGTACAAAGGGGCGTAGTGCATTCATCGTGTCGTGTCTCTGCCTCAAGTTTCTGCCGGGCAGGTGAGAGGCAACACCGAACCAGCGCTTTAGCGGTATTTCGAAGCCTTGTTCAAGCTTCTATCGGTGGTCTTCTGACTCACCTGGCGCCCCGCAAGTAGCTGTTTAAATCGGCGCATGGGCAGCATCCTAGAGAAACGGGTAGGACAGTGTCAAGAATCTGCTGCAACGAAAAAGGCCCGCATTGGGCGGGCCTTTTTTGTTCAAACTCCGTGTTTACTTAATGATCGCGCCGTCCAGCGACAGCTTGCCAGCGCCTTCGAACAGGACAGCGATGGTGCCCCCCAGCAGAGCCAGGGCGAACTCATAACCGTTGTTGGCCATGAACAGGCCGTTGCTGATATGCACCGAGAAAATCGCCACCAGCAGCGTGAACGACAAGCCCAATGCCGCCGGCCGTGCCAACAGGCCGATGATCAATGCCAGGCCGCCGAAAAACTCTGTACCGCCCGCCAGCAGCGCCATCAAGTAACCCGGCGCCAAGCCGATGCTCTCCATCCATTGCGCGGTCCCGGCCAAGCCATAGCCACCAAACAGACCAAAGAGTTTCTGCCCGCCGTGGGCGGTAAAAATGATACCGACAAAGATTCGCAGGACAGTCAGGCCATAGCCTGCGCGGGTGCTCAACAGCTTAGTGATCAGAGTGCTCATGGGGTGTTCCTTGTGTTTGGAGAAGAATTGGTCGCCATACTAATCAGTTTTTATAATGATAAAAGCCGAAAAAATCCGTCAAAACAATCAGATTTATCGATTATTTGCGTGAGGCAACTTTTCTCTCCTGAGGCTCCAACGAGTCACGCTCCCGATCGAACGCCAAATAGTATTTATTGACGCTATTAACATAGCTGACCGCCCCCATTCCCACCTGCTCCATGGCGATGCGCTCCACCTGGAAGAACCACTGGTTCGGGTTCAAGCCCCTGCGCTTGGCCTCGGTGCGCATCCCTTGTACCCGCTCCGGCCCCATGTTGTAGGCCGCCAGTACAAAGGCCATACGCTCGCGCTCATTAAGCTTGGGACTGGCGAAAAACTTGCGGCGAATCATCGCCAGGTACTTGGCGCCGGCTTGCACGTTGTCATCCAGGGACTGGATATTACTCACCCCCACCCGCTGCGCCGCCGACGGCGTAATCTGCATCAACCCGGTGGGGCCGCTGCCGCTTTTGGCATTGGGTTGCAGCGCTGACTCCTTGAAGGCAAGCGCTGCCAGGTTCAACCAGTCCATGCCCTGTTCACCGGCATGCTTCTGCAACACCGGACGCAGCTTCTCCAAGCGCTGGCGATCAGCCCGAGCCAACGGGTAATGCACTTGGTAGAGACGGCGGTAGATACGCAAGAAAGCCACGTCCAGGTCGGCCGGCGTTTTATAGGTCTTGAGGAAGCGGTCGATACTGGCACGCAACATTGACGCGTCACGCCGCACGAACCAATGCTCCTGCCCCGGTTCACTGATCTTCAGTTGCTTGTCAAAACGCAACTTGGGCAGGATCTTGCTCCAGCGCTCGGCAATCGGTTGCTCAACGATGGTCAGGTGGAATATCCCGCCCTGGACCATTTCCAGAACATCCTCGACCGCCAGGCTGGGATCGACCCACTCCACCTTGATCGGCGCCAACTTGTGCAGGGCCAGTTGTTGATTGAGCAGGCTCACCGAATCACCTGCGGCGCTGCCCGTGGTCAGCGCCAGAGTCTTGCCGGACAACTGCTCGACCCGGGTGTAACGACGCTCGCCCTTTTTCCCCACCAACAACAGTGGAACATTGCTGGCAATGGGGTCACTGGGACTGACAGCCTGCCCGGACTGAGCCTCCAGAAGTTCCCCGGGCGCTACCAGGTCGCCCTCTCCTCGCTGCAAGGCACCCAGCAGTTGGTCCTTGGCTTTGGGAATAATCTTGAGTTTGATGGCCTGGCCGTCACGGGCATACCCATTGAGGTATTGCTCAAAGGCCCTCAAGCGGTGGTACTCGACGCCAATGGCCTGGCCTTGGACCTCGCCGGAGCTGTTGCGACTCTGATTGACCAGCACCCGCAGCACCCGGCTACTGCGAATCTCCGCCAGGTCGCGAACCTGGCCCGCCGCAATGACTTCCGGCGGGCCAGTCAAGCGCGCAACCGCCGGCAAGGGCAGCAGCCACAAAAGGCACAGCACGAGTAAAACAGAGGGTCGGGTCATCCGCTCTCCGGAAGAATACGGGGTCAATCCTTCGTGTTTCTTGAAGAATTGCTCGAAAGAAACAGAGCGCCTGGAGCGCTGGCAACGTGCGAAAGACGGAGCGCGGCACGTGTGGATATCACAGGCAGTGCGTTGTTCCGGCAGCAACAGACAGCTTCAAGTCGTTGTAGTTCTTGGCTTTTCTTATAAATCCACAGCTCTGATATGCTTTCCGGCCGCAGGCGGAGGTAGCACCATGCAACTCATCGATATCGGCGTCAACCTGACCAACTCCAGTTTCGCCGAAAAACACCAAGCCGTTCTCGACCGAGCCTACGCGGCTGGCGTCTGCCAACTGGTCCTGACCGGCACCAGTATCGAAGGCAGCGAGCAGGCCCTGGAACTGTGCCTGCAACTGGACGAAAGCAACCAGCGACTGTTCTCCACCGCCGGTATCCACCCCCACTCCGCCAAGGACTGGAATGCCGACAGCGGCCGACGTCTACGTGGCTTGTTGAGTGAACCGCAAGTGCGGGCAGTGGGCGAATGCGGGCTGGATTTCAACCGCGACTTTTCCCCGCGCGCGCAGCAGGAAAAAGTCCTGGAAGAACACCTGGCCCTGGCCGTCGAGTTGCAATTGCCGGTCTTTCTCCATGAGCGCGACGCCAACCAGCGCATGCTGGAGATTCTGCGGGACTTTCGCGACCGCCTGCCGGCCGCGGTAATTCACTGCTTCACCGGTGAACAGCGAGCCCTGTTCAGCTACCTGGACCTGGACCTGCACATCGGCATCACCGGCTGGATTTGCGATGAGCGCCGAGGCACCCACCTGCACCCGCTGGTACGCGACATTCCTCGTGGACGCCTGATGCTGGAAAGTGATGCGCCCTATCTATTGCCACGCAGCCTGAGGCCCAAGCCTAAGAACGGGCGTAACGAACCGGCCTATCTGACGGAAGTCCTGCGCGAAGTGGCCCTGCATCGTAACGAAAGCCAGGAAGACCTGGCGGCCCACAGCACAGCGTGCTCACGAGCCTTCTTCGGTTTGCCAGAAATAGCTTGACCCATATCAAGATTCGTCTGACTGAGTAGCGGCAAAATAATGGCACCTTGCCAATACTGTTCCGCTCAATCAGAGAAGACCTTCCATGGGTGCCTGGCTTAGCAATATCTCGCTGAAGTACAAATTCTGGGCGGTCAATGCGGTCGCCTTTGTCACCACCCTGCTCCTGGTGCTGTACGCAGTACAGCTTGAACAACAAGCACGCAGCCAGGCCTCGCAACAATCCGCCCAGGCCCAGGCGCGATTGCTCAGTGCCTGGCCAAACGGGCAGCCCTTGCCCACTGCGGACCATCTGCTGAGCATTCATCAGGGCCAGACACCCAGCCTCAACCAACAACCGCTCCCGGAACTGAGCACCGCCAAAGGCTGGGTCGAGCTCAGCTACATGCCGCTGTTCGGCGACAACCCGTTGATGGGGGCCGAAGTGGTCAGCCGAGCCGACGGTCAGCAGGTGGCGGTACTGGCTTACGGTCCTAGCCTGAGCCAGGTGTTCGGCGAGCGTTTTGCCAACTATGCGGTGGCGGTGTTCATCCTGATGCTGGCGATGCTCGGGGCCTCCCAATTACTGATCCGCTTTCTCCTCAGCCAACTCAACACCCTCAAAGACGTGATGCTGCACGTGGAGAAAACCGGCGATCTGTCGGCCCGTGTCCCCCTAGCCTGCAAGGATGAAGTCGGGCAAATGGCCAACGCCTTCAACGCCATGCAGGCCGGTTATCAGCGGGTGGTCAACACCGTGGCCAACACCGCCCGGCAACTGGATCAAGGCGCGGCGCGCCTGGCCTCCAGCATGAACGAGGTGCGCCACGGTATGCTCGGCCAGCAAAGCGAGACCGATCAGGCCGCCACGGCCATCAACGAAATGTCCGCCACCGTCTACCACATCGCACAACACGCGGGCGCCACGCGGGACCTGTCAAAAACCGCCGATACCCTCGCTGGCAGCGGCCAGGAAGTGGTCAGCCGGGTACAAAAGTCCATCGCCGGCCTGTCCAGCGGGGTCCAACAAACCGCAGAAATGATTCAACGCCTGGCCGAAGACAGCCAGAAGATCAACAGCGTGGTCAGCGTGATCCACAGCATCGCCGAGCAAACCAATCTCCTGGCCCTGAACGCCGCGATCGAAGCCGCGCGAGCCGGCGAGATGGGGCGCGGTTTTGCCGTTGTGGCCGACGAGGTGCGAAACCTGGCCAAACGCGTACAAGCCTCCACCGACGAAATCACCACCATGGTGTCGGCGCTGCAAGCCGGAACCCGGGACGCTGTGGACTTCATGCAGGAAAGCTCGTTCAAAGCTGACGATTGCGTGCAACAGGCCCAAGAGGCGGGTGCAGCGCTGGCAGACATTACCGGTGCCGTGGCACAGATGCGTGAAAGCAATACTCAGATTGCGGTCGCCGCCGAGCAGCAAAGCCAGGTCGCGGAGGAAATGAATCGCGCGGTGGTGAGCATTCGCGATGTCACAGAAAACACGGTGCAACAGACCGTCAACTCGGCCACCACCAGCAACGAACTGGCGACCCTGGCCGGCGAATTGAGCAAAGCCATCGGTCAGTTGAAGCTGTAGCGGCATCCCACTCGCCCCGCTCTCTGTCGGGCGGGGCCTATGAACCCGATAGCCAGCCTTGATTCGTCGAGGCCACGGCGGCGAACTATTCTTGGCTCACGAGTTTTCATGAACTAAGGATGATCACCATGGGCAAACGTCACCCCAACCTTCCAGCCTGGCAATGGCGCGCCTACCCGGACAATCACCGCAACCCGACCAACCTGGTGTTGCACCTGATTGCCGTGCCGCTGTTCATCATCGGCTTCCTGTTGATTGCCTCGGGGATCTTCTCGTTGAGTTTCTTGAGCATTGCCATCGGCGTGGTCGGATTGCTCGCTGCACTGGGTTTGCAGCGCCACGGCCACAGCCTGGAGGCGCAAGCAGCCGAGCCTTTCAGCGACCGCAAAGACGCCGTCCAACGCCTGTTGCTGGAGCAGTTCCTGACCTTCCCGCGCTTTGTCCTCAGTGGTGCGTGGTGGCGGGCCTGGCGCCAACGCCACCACCGTTGACTGCGGCTTCAGCCGAAAACCGTCACCGTCTGCCGGCTCAAGGCGATCAGTTGGCCGTCGGGGCTCCACAAGGTGGCAGCGGTGTGTCCATAACCGTCGCGGCCATGTTCGATCTCTACCCGGTACTTGCACCAATCCAGGGTGCTTAACGCCAACAAGGGCTGCACAAACTCAATGGTCCAGGTCAAGGTGCTGCCCGCCGCCGGTTTGTTCAGGTGCGGCAACAGCGCCGGTGGCCAGGCATCCACCAGGGCCAGAAGATGGGCCTCGGTCAGCGGCTCCTCTTTGACGTCACCGCGCAAGCGCACCCAACCGCCCATTTCGCGGGATTGACTGCCGGTAAACGGCAGGTCGCCCAAGCCCCAGCGCATCGCCAGATGACGCAGGAACTCCGGGGTCACGCCCTTGATATAAGGCAGCTCCTGGCATTCATCCCAGTGTTTCATCGCAGGTGCAGGCAGCGCCGGAACCGTGACTTCGGACGGTCTTGAGGCACCAAAACTGCCTTGCACCAAGGTCACCACCTGCTCCTTTTGCATGACCCGTCCCAACACTTGGCTGACTGCTTTGCCTTCGCGCAGCACGTCCACCTCAAAGCTCACCGGCACCTCCGGCTCCACCGGCCCGACAAAGGTAATCGCCAGAGAACGCAATGGCCGATCGAGCGGCACCTTGGCGCGCATCGCCTCGTACTGCAAGGCCACCACCAATCCGCCAAAACTGGCACGGCCCTGGGCCCACTCAGCCGGGATCGACAATGCCGATGGCTGGGCGCGAACAGCTTCGAGCAAATCGTAAAAGCGCATGCAAACCTCATGGCGACAGAAAAAGACCCTGGGATCTTAACCAGCAGCGCACCGCCACACAGCCATTATTCCTGCCAAACCCGCGGACAGATAAGCCGATGTGTCAGCGCTTGAAGCAATCGCGGCTAAGCCTGGCGAGGACCTTATCGGCACGGGCTTCGGCTTTGAGCATGGTGCTGCGCCAGACCGGCACACAGGGCAGCAGGTCGGGTTCGTGTTCGGCTCGCGCCAGCCATTGCCAGCAATCATGCCAATCCCCCAGCGCGCCTTGGGCAGCCTTAAGTCGAGACATGGCTTTGGCGGGCAACTGCCCCAGTTCCGGGTAGGCGTCAGCCGCGTAGCGCACGCGCTTGATCAACAAACGCAGGCGATGGCGATCATGGGCCGGGTCATGCAGGGTCTGGTCCAAGGCGTCCCACTGCTTGGCCAAACGCTTTTCAATGCGCTGGCGCAAGCCCCGCAGTATCTTCTGGCGCTGCGCGGCCCGTAAGAATCGTGGAAACGCGTCCAACACCAAGAGCAATTGTGCCAACTCCGGCCCTTGCGCCACATTCGGATAGGCTTCGGCCATTTGCGCCATGCGCCGTGTGGCTGCCTCATGCTGGCCGTGCTCATGCAGGTAGGCGGCCAGCACCTCTCGGTCGCGCAAAGGCGTGGTCACTTGGCCCACCGCCGACGCGGCCGCTTCCAGTTGCTCCACGCCCGGCAAACCACGCAGCGGGCGCAACAGGCTGCGCAAGCGACGCACCGTAGTGCGCAAGTCATGCAACGCTTCCGGATCGGTGGCCACTGCCAAACGCGCCTGACACGCCAACAAACGGACTTCCAGGCCCAGGACCTGAGCCACCAAACGATCAACCAAGGCAGACATTATTGACCCTCGAATCGAGCAATCCGGAGGACGGCTCCCTGCCGCCGCCCCAGTTGTCTCAAGAATGACACCGCAGGATGCCACAGCATTGCGCTGTGTCATAAAGGCCTGCGGAGCCCACAGCGTGAGCCCGAGGACCGGCCCGCATCAGCGGCCGGCGCGGGATTCGCGAATGTAGAAGCGTGCTTTTTCGGCTTTCTTGGCGCAACCCTCGAACGCCTCGAACTGCTGCTGAGTCTTGGCGCCTGTCAGCAACGACAGGGCTTTGGAGTAGCTGACCGTGCCGGCGAAACCCTCGGCCTTGGCCAGGTCCAGCTCATGCCAGGCCGCGTCCAGCTGGGTGCCGCAGCTGTCACGGTAGGCGGTTTTACCTGCGCAACCTGCCAGGGCCAACGCAATCAGGGGTAAACAGATCCAGGCTTTCATCGATGACACCTCAAAAGAGCAAACAGTCGTACAGCTTAAGACGGTGCCGACACTGAAAAGTGCCTAGCCTCCACAACGGAAAATCCGACAGGCCAGAGCATAGCCGGACGTTGGCATCGCCCCTAGAAAAACCCGCGCTGCTCGCGGCCGGGAATTGAACCCAGGCACCCAATAGGTGCATTGTTGCAAACTGATTGCCGAAGGGATGAGTCATGAAAAAGCGCGTTGCATTGGTCCTGGGCTCTGGCGGCGCCCGGGGATACGCCCATATCGGGGTCATCGAAGAAATCGAAAAGCGCGGTTACGACATTGCCTGCATCGCCGGCTGCTCCATGGGCGCAGTGGTGGGTGGGATCTACGCCGCCGGCAAGCTCAATGAATACCGGGACTGGATCGAAAGCCTGGACTACCTCGACGTGCTGCGCCTAGTGGATGTCAGCTTTCGCCTGGGGGCCATTCGCGGGGAAAAGGTCTTCGGGCAAATCCGCAAGATCGTTGGCGAAATCAACATCGAAGAGCTGCGCATCCCCTACACGGCCGTGGCCACGGACCTGACCAATCAGCAGGAAATCTGGTTCCAGGAGGGCTGCCTGCACCAAGCCATGCGTGCCTCGGCAGCGATTCCCAGCCTGTTCACCCCAGTGATGCAGGGCAACCGCATGTTGGTGGACGGCGGCCTGCTCAACCCACTGCCGATCGTGCCGGTGGTGTCCAGTCATTGCGACTTGATCATTGCCGTCAACCTCAACTCCACCAACCAGCGCCACTATCAACTGCCGGTCATCCAGCGCCCGCCGGCCTTCAAAAGCCGCTTCGACAGCCTGATCAACTCCCTCGGCTCGCACCTGCCGTTCCGCCGCAAGCAGGCCGAGCAATTGTTGCTGCTCGAACAGGAAGCACTGAAGGCCCAAGCTGCCGATATCAACCCATGGATCGAGTCCGCCGAGCCCGAGGCCCAGCAACCGGCCGCGGCTCCGGAGTCCGAAGGCGCGCCGAAGTCGGCCAGTGGCTCGTTCATCATCGATAACGTCGGCCCGGCGTCCCTGCTGGACCTGATCAACCAGAGCTTCGAGGTGATGCAGACGTCATTGGCGCAGTACAAGATCGCCGGTTACCCCCCGGATATCCTGATCAACGTGCCCAAGCGGGTGTGCCGCTTCTTTGAGTTCTACAAGGCCCCGGAGCTGATCGCGCTGGGACGGGAAATTGCCCGCGATACCCTGGACCGCTACGAGAACGATTTGCCTTGAATGCACCGGCGGCCAGCCAGGCCCTGCCATGTTTTGCAGGCCGCGGAGAGCGGGTCATCAATGCCCTCAACCCTCGCCTGCCAACAAGCGGTAACCCACCCCCGCCTCGGTGACAATGAAGCGCGGCTGGGTCGGGTCATCCGCCAGTTTCTGCCGCAGATGGCCCACCACAATCCGCAGGTAATGGCTGTCCTCGGTGTGGGTTGGGCCCCAGATATCCTTGAGCAATTGCTGTTGGGTGATCACCCGCCCCGGGTGCCGGGCCAACTGCGCCAGCACCGCATATTCCTTGCGGGTCAGAGCCACCTCGGCCCCGTCCAGCAACACACGGCGATAGGCCAGGTCCACAGTCAGCGGGCCCACTTGCAACGCCGCTTCCTGGGCCTCGCCCGCCGGTGCCTGACGCAACAAGGCGCGGATCCGCGCCAGGAATTCCTGAATGCCGAAAGGCTTGGTCACATAGTCGTTGGCGCCGCCGTCCAGGGCTTGGACCTTCTGCCCTTCGCTGGCCCGCACCGACAGCACCAGCACCGGCACCGCGGACCACTCGCGAAATTCACGCAGCACTTGCTGCCCGTCCATGTCCGGCAGGCCCAGGTCGAGCACCAGCAAGTCCGGTTTGTTCAGCGCCGCCTGGGCCAGCCCCTCGGTACCGGTACGGCTTCCAGCACTTTGTAGCCCTGGGAGGCCAGGCTGATGCGCAGAAATTTGCGAATCTGCGGTTCGTCGTCGATGACCAGGATGGTCGCGATCTGGCTCATGGTCTGAATTCAACGCTGATAAAGGGCTGCAGAGTAGCGCAGCCAGCGGCGACACGGGGCTTGGCATTCAAGGTTCGCCCTCCAGCCCGGGCTGGGTCGGCAAAGGCAGGTGCAAGGTGATGCAAGTGCCATGACCCTCGATGCCGTCGCCAACACTGATGTGCCCGCCATGGGCACCGACCATGCCCTTGCAGATGGCCAGGCCCAGCCCCGTGCCTTGAGCGCCCCGATCACCTCGCGCCGCCGTATAGAACATGTCGAAAATCTTGCTGCGCTCCTCGGGCGGAATCCCTGGTCCCTCGTCACTCACGGCAAAGCACAGTTCGCCGTCAGCGGCCGCGACCCGCAGTTGCAAGCGCCCCTGGACCGGGGAGAAGCGTGCGGCGTTTTCCAGGACATTGACCAGCGCCTGCTCAATCAGCGCGGCATGCACATAAAGCAGCGGCAACGCGGCCGGCACCTCGGTCGTGACGTGCAGGGGCGCCAACACCGCTCGCAAATGGCCCAGGGCGCTGCCGACAATATCGCCGGGGGCCACCCAATCGCGGGCCAGCTTCAAGGCGCCGTGGCCCAGGCGCGTCATGTCCAGCAGGTTCTGGATGTAGCGATCCAGGCGCTCGGCTTCATCCCGGGTGCCCTCCAGCAATTCGCGACGATCCTCCAGGGGAATTGCCTCGCCCAGGGCCAGTAGGCTGTCGATGCTGCCGCGCATCGAGGTCAACGGCGTGCGCAGATCATGGGACACCGAGGCCAGCAAGGCGCTGCGCAGTTGCTCGGTTTCCCCGTGCAGGCGGGCCGCTTCCAGGTCTTCGGCCAGTTGCGCCCGGGCCAGGGCCTGAGCCAAGGGCTGGCTTAGGGCAGTCAGCAGGCGCCGCCGCTGACCACTGAAGGTCTCGCCCTCTTGGGGACAGACACCCAGCAACCCCAAAGGTCCGTCCTCCACGGACAACGGCCACCACCACCAGCGCCCGGAAGGCAGGGTTCCGGTGCCCAGCCCGGCGGGCTGATCGTGCTGCCAGGCCCAGTCCGCGGCCGCCCGCTCCGACTCGGAAAACACCAAGGGCCCACCGGTTTCCACCTTCCAGCCACCTTGGCCGTCACGGTTGAGCAGGCAGAGCTGCACCTCCTCCCAGCCATTCAAATGCTGGGCGGCGGCGCTGATGACGGCTTGCCGATCCGTGGCGGCAGTCAACTTGCGCGACAGATCCAGCAATTCACTGGTTTCTTCCTGGGTATCACGCAGGGCCTGCAACTGCCGGCGCTGGCGCGCGGCCAGGTTGCCGGTCAACGCCGCCATCATCAGGAAGAACAACAGGGTCAGGACATCCTCTTCGCGCTGGATGGAAAACGAGAAGTTCGGCGGGATAAACAGAAAGTCATAGGTCAGGAACGACAGCGCCGCGCAGGCCAAGGCCGGGCCCAGGCTGCTGCGCACCGCCACCAGCAACACCGCGGCGAGGAACACCAGGGAGATATTGGGCAACGGCAGGACACTGGCCACGCCCCAGGCCAGGGCACTGGCCAAGGCCGTCGCCACCAGGGCCAGGGCGTAATCAAACCAGATCGGGGAAGGTCGCACCCGCAGCCCCGGGGCTTGCTGTTGCAGTTCCGTGTCGAGGACGTTGATTTCCAGGCCCCGAGCATGGCGCAGCAGGCGCTCCGCCAACCCCCCACCGAACCAGCGACGACGAAAGCGTTGCCGCGACTGGCCCACCAGCACCAGGCTGGCGCGGCGCTCAGCGGCGTGTTGGATCAGGGTTTTCGCCACCTCGCCGGCGCGCAACAGCACCACCTCGCCACCCAGGCGCTCGGCCAATTGCTGGGCAGCCTGCAGACGCAAGCGTGACTGCTCATCGGCCGCCCGGCCGTTATCCACGTGCACCAGACTCCAGGGCAGGTGACGCCGCTGGGCCACCCGGCTGGCGTGACGCACCAGGCGTTCGGCCTGGTCATCGCCGTCCACACCCACCAACAGACGCCCACGAACCGCCGGTGCCGCCTGCCCCAACTGGCGATAGCCCTGGGCCAGATCGTTATCAACCTGGGCCGCCGCCGTCTGCATGGCCAACTCACGCAGGGCCGTGAGGTTGGTCTGTGTAAAGAACGCATCGATGGCAGCCCGCGCCTGCTCCGGCACATAGACCTTGCCATCGCGCAGGCGCTCCAGCAGTTCCCGTGGCGGCAGGTCCACCAGCAGCAACTCATAGGCTTCTTGCAGGACCCAGTCGGGCAGGGTTTCCCGCACCTGGACACCGGTGATCCCGCGCACCTGGTCGTTGAGGCTTTCCAGGTGCTGGACGTTGACCGTGGTGAATACATCGATGCCGGCGGCGAGCAGCTCCTGGATGTCTTGCCAGCGCTTGGCGTGGCGGCTCCCCGGGGCGTTGCTGTGGGCCAGTTCGTCCACCAGCACTAGGCTTGGCCGCGCCTTGAGCAGACCGTCGAGGTCCATCTCTTCGAGCATCACGCCGCGGTATTCGGAACGCACCAACGGCTGCTGAGGCAAGCCGCCCAACAGGGCTTCGGTTTCCGCCCGGCCGTGGGTTTCCACCACCCCGGCCAGGAGCTTCACCCCCTGGCGCAATTGGGCATGGGCCGCCTGGAGCATGGCGTAGGTCTTGCCGACGCCGGGGGCGGCGCCCAGAAAGACTTTGAGTCGACCACGACCGTCCCGGGGCAAATCAGCTAACAGCGCATCGGCGCGGTCGGAATCACTCATGCCATTCTCTCTCTGAACTCAAACCTATCCATCCTGCTGCGAGCCTGTGGTTACCTGTGTAGCGCAAGCCTGCCCGCACCTACAACGCTAGCCGTTGCAACGCCATGTTCAGCGCCAGCACATTGACCACCGGTGGCCCCACCAGCGGTTGTTCGGTGTGGGCCGCGACCAGTTGCTGCAAGGTCGCTGGCGGCACGTTACGCGCCGCGGCGACCCGCGCCAGTTGATAGTTAATCGCTGCGGGAGGCAAGTGCGGATCCAGACCGCTGCCCGACGTGGTCAGCAACGCCAGGGGCACCGGCCCCTGACCGGGTACCTGCAACTTGTTGGCGTCGTCGATCACCCGCGTGGCCAGGGCCGGGTTGCTCGGCGCCAGGTTGCTGGCACTGCTGGACACCGTCGCAAAAGCCCCCGCCGAAGGACGCGGGTGAAACCAGGCATCGCCGGTAAAATCCTGGGCGATCAGGGCCGAGCCCCGTACCTTGCCGTCGGCATCTCGCACCAGGCTGCCATTGGCCTGATCCGGGAACGCCACCTGGGCCACACCCGTCACCACCAAGGGGTAGACCACGCCAGTGATCAGGGTCATCAACACCATCAGGCTCAAGGCCGGACGCAATACGCTAGACATCTCTCAATCCTCGATTCAGTCAGTCCCTGCAAGAGCCGGCGAACCGGCCCCTGCAAAAAGGGTTACACCAGATGCAGTGCGGTGAGCAGCATGTCGATCAGCTTGATGCCCACGAACGGCACCACGATCCCGCCCACGCCATAGATCAGCAGGTTGCGCCGCAGCAGATGCGCCGCACTCGCCGCCTGCACCCGCACACCGCGCAGGGCCAGGGGAATCAGCACTACGATGATCAGGGCGTTGAAAACAATGGCCGAGAGAATCGCACTCTGCGGGCTGCTCAAGCCCATGATGTTGAGCACGCCAAGCTGTGGATAAATCGCCGCGAACAGGGCCGGCAAAATGGCAAAGTACTTGGCCACGTCGTTGGCAATGGAAAAGGTGGTCAGGGCGCCACGGGTAACCAGCAGTTCCTTGCCGATCTGCACAACGTCTAGCAACTTGGTCGGATCGCTGTCCAAGTCCACCATATTGGCGGCCTCGCGGGCGGCCTGGGTGCCGTCGTTCATGGCCATGCCCACATCCGCCTGGGCCAGGGCCGGGGCGTCGTTGGCGCCGTCACCGCACATGGCGACCAGGCGCCCGTCGTTTTGCTCATGACGAATCCGTGCCAGCTTCTTCTCCGGAGTGGCTTCGGCCAACACGTCATCCACTCCCGCTTCAGCGGCGATGGCCGCAGCGGTCAAGGGGTTGTCGCCGGTGACCATCACCGTACGAATCCCCAGCTTGCGCAGCTCGGCGAAGCGCTCACGAATCCCGGGCTTGACCACGTCCTTGAGGTGGATGGCGCCCAACAACCGGCCCTCGGCACACACCAGCAACGGGGTGCCGCCACTCTGGGCAATCTTGTCGATTTCCCGCGACAGGGCCGGCGCCAGGTCGCTGCGTTGCTGGCCGACGAAGCTGAGTAGCGAATCCACCGCCCCCTTGCGGTAAACACGGCCTTGGTAATCCACCCCCGACAAACGGGTTTCGGCGCTGAACGGCACACCAATCAATGCATCGGCACCCGGCTCAGGCTGTGGATAAAGTCCGCGCAGGTAGTCAACGATGGATTTGCCTTCCGCCGTGTCGTCGGCCAGGGACGCCAACAAGGCGCCTTCGGCCATTTCCTTGGCGGTCACGCCCGGGGCAGCATGAATCGCCGCACAACGACGGTTGCCAAAGGTGATGGTGCCGGTCTTGTCCAGCAGCAGCACGTGCACGTCCCCCGCCGCTTCCACCGCGCGGCCGGACTTGGCGATCACGTTCAGGCGCACCAGGCGGTCCATGCCGGCGATGCCGATGGCCGACAGCAGGCCACCAATGGTGGTAGGGATCAGGGTCACCAATAAGGCCACCAGAAACACCAGCGGCAGGCTGCCGTTGGCGAAGTGGGCGAAGGGCTGCAGCGTCACGACCACCAGCAGGAAGATCAGAGTCAGGCCGATCAGCAGGATGTCCAGGGCCACTTCATTGGGGGTTTTCTGGCGTTTGGCGCCCTCCACCAGCGCAATCATGCGGTCCAGGGTCGACTCCCCCGGGTTGGCAGTGATCCGCACCAGCAGCCAATCGGACACCAGCCGGGTGTTGCCGGTGACGGCCGAGCGGTCGCCCCCGGACTCACGAATCACCGGCGCAGATTCGCCGGTGATCGCTGCCTCGTTGACCGCCGCGATGCCTTCGATGACTTCGCCGTCACCGGGGATCATCTCCCCGGCCTCAACCCGCACCACATCGTCTTTGCGCAACTGAGCGGCCGGGACAATCTGGAAGCCACCATCGGCTTGCCGACGCCGCGCACTGAGGCCCTCACTGCCCGCTTTAAGGCTGTCGGCACGAGCCTTGCCACGACCTTCGGCCAAGGCTTCGGCGAAGTTGGCGAACAGCACGGTGAACCACAGCCACAGGGCGATCTGCGCCGCGACGAAGGTCGGCACCGCGGTGTCGGGAATAAAGCACAGCACGGTGGTGAGGATCGCCGTCAGCTCGACCACCAGCATCACCGGCGAGCGTTGCAACTGGCGCGGGTCGAGTTTGACGAAGGCTTGCACCAGCGCCGGGCGCCAGAGCGCTGCGATGGAGGTTTTCTGTTGCTCGGAGGCGCCGTGCCTGGCGTTGGTGCGCTGGCCCTCGGCAACCTGGGAAGCGGCCTTGTTCGAGGCTGGAATCTGCATATTCATGTTGGAATCCTCAGAAGCCCATGCTCAGGTGTTCGGCGATCGGGCCCAACGCCAGGGTCGGCAGGAAGGTCAAGCCGCCCACCAGCAAGATGGTCACCGTCAGCAACGCCACGAACAGCGGGCCATGGGTGGGAAAACTGTTCTGGCCGATGGGCGCGGTTTTCTTCAACGCCAGGCTGCCGGCCAGGGCCAGTACCGGAAGGATGTAACCGAAACGGCCAATCAACATGCCCAACCCCAGCATCAGGTTATGAAAGGGCGTGTTAGCGCCAAAGCCGCCAAACGCCGAACCGTTGTTGGCACTGGCAGAGGTGTAGGCGTAGAGCAACTGGCTGAAGCCGTGGGCCCCGGGATTGCTGACTGCGGCCACCGGCCCAGGCAGGCTGGCGGCAATCGCACCCAGCACCAGCACGCCGATCGGCATCACCATCAGGGTCAACACCAGCAGTTGCACTTCCTTGGCCTGAAGCTTCTTGCCCAGGTATTCGGGGGTACGACCGATCATCAAGCCGGCCAGGAACACCGCGATCAGCACGTTGAGCAACATGCCGTAAAGACCGGCCCCAACACCGCCGAAGATCACCTCGCCAACCATCATGTTGATCAACGCCACCATTCCGCTGAGGGGGTTGAGGCTGTCGTGCATGCCGTTGACCGAACCGTTGGACGCCGCCGTGGTGGTCACCGACCAGAGCACGGTGGCGGTGGTTCCGAAGCGTGACTCCTTGCCTTCCAGCGGCGCCGCTTGCTCGACCGCCGGGTTATTCAGCGCCGGGTTGGGCTGGTATTCGGCCCACAGCGAAGTGGCACCGCCAATCAGGAACAAGGCCAGCATGCAGGCGACGATGGCCCTGCTCTGCCGCAGGTCTTTCACGTAGTGACCAAAGGTGAAAACCAGGGCCACCGGAATGAGGATGATCGAGGCCAGTTCGAACAGGTTGCTCCAGGCGGTCGGGTTCTCGAAGGGATGGGCCGAGTTGACACCGAAAAAGCCCCCGCCATTGGTGCCCAGTTGCTTGATCGCAATCTGACTGGCTGCCGGCCCCAACGGGATCACTTGATCGGCGCCCTGCACCGTCAACGCATTCACATACTGGGCAAAGGTTTGTGGCACCCCCTGCCAGACCAGGAACAGCGCCAACAACAGACACAGAGGCAACAGCCCATAAAGAGTGGCGCGAGTCATGTCGACCCAGAAGTTACCCAGGGTCTGTGCCGAACGCCGGCCGATACCGCGACACAGGGCCACCAGCACCGCAAGCCCGGTGGCAGCGCTGACAAAGTTCTGCACCGTCAGGCCGGCCATCTGGCTGAGGTAGCTCAGGGACGCCTCACCGCTGTAGGACTGCCAGTTGGTGTTGGTCATGAAGCTGACCGCCGTGTTGAAGGCCAAGGTCCACTCCTGGCCCGGCAAGTGCTGCGGGTTGAGGGGCAGGTGATCTTGAAACAACAACATCGCGAACAGCAGGAGAAAACCTGCAAGGTTGAACGCGAGCAAGGCCAGCGTGTACTTCTGCCAGCTCTGTTCAGCCTGCGGATCAACCCCGGCCAGCCGATAACAGCCCCGCTCCACAGGACCGAGCAACGGACTCAGCCAGGTGCGCTGCCCCTCCATGACCCGGTAATAAAAACGCCCCAGGAAAGGGGCCGGCAACAGCACCAGGGCAAAGAAGGCGAGGATCAGCCAATAGTCATTACTGTGCATAACCGCAGCTCCTAGTTCCGATCCGCGCGCAACAGCGCAACCAGTAGATAAACGAACAGCCCCACTGCCAGCAGCAGTGACACCCCGTCCAGAACGCTCATGGAATTTCTCCGTCGTACGGCGATTGCCGCGTGTAGGGGGATTGTCCCCAGGAGCGCCGTAAAGGAACGAGAGCGAGGCCGCGCACAGGGCATAAAGAAAGCGTAAAGACTGGCCGCATTGCCCGGCCTGTCGGCGATCTGAGAGCGATGGGCGTTGATCACGATGCCCTTGGGCGTTGCATGCCCCTGCACCACGCTGAGCGCTTTTTCCTGGGAAATAGCGCTGAACATCCTCGATACGACAGCTTTTCAGCCTTTGCGACGCTTTTTTGCAGACTGGCACAGCCGATGCACAGCCCCTTTGGAGCACTTCAAACCGTTCAGGGAGCAACCGATGAACACACAACTAAAACCCACCTTGGGGACGTTGCATTTATGGGGCATCGCGGTCGGCCTGGTGATCTCCGGGGAATACTTCGGCTGGAGTTATGGCTGGGGCGTCGCCGGGACATTGGGCTTTCTGCTCACGTCACTGATGGTCGCGGCCATGTACACCTGCTTTATCTTCAGCTTCACCGAACTGACCACGGCGATTCCTCACGCAGGTGGCCCATTTGCCTATAGCCGCCGGGCTTTCGGCGAAAAAGGCGGGCTGATTGCCGGGCTCGCGACCCTGATTGAATTCGTCTTCGCCCCACCAGCCATTGCCCTGGCCATCGGCGCCTACCTGAACGTGCAGTTCCCCGCCCTGGACCCAAAGCACGCCGCGGTTGGCGCCTATTTCGTGTTTATGGGCCTGAACATCCTCGGGGTAAAACTGGCCGCTACCTTTGAGTTGGTGGTGTGCGTGTTGGCCGTGGCCGAACTGCTGGTGTTCATGGGAGTGGTGGCGCCGGCCTTCAGCTTCAGCAATTTCGCCCTCAATGGATGGGCCGGCTCCGATACTTTTGGTGCCCCGGCGATTGCCGGCATGTTTGCCGCCATTCCCTTTGCCATCTGGTTCTTCCTGGCCATCGAAGGCGCCGCGATGGCGCCGAAGAAGCCAAGGACCCTAAACGCACCATTCCCAAAGCCTACATCAGCGGCATCCTGACCCTGGTTTTCCTGGCGATGGGGGTGATGTTCTTCGCCGGCGGCGTGGGTGACTGGCGAACCTTGTCGAACATCAACGATCCCCTGCCCCAGGCCATGAAAACCGTGGTCGGCGACAGTTCCGGCTGGCTGCACATGCTGGTGTGGATTGGCCTGTTCGGCCTGGTGGCCAGCTTCCACGGGATCATTCTTGGTTACTCACGGCAATTCTTCGCCCTGGCCCGCGCAGGCTACCTGCCGGCCTCGCTGGCCAAGTTATCGCGATTCCAGACCCCGCACCGCGCCATCATTGCCGGCGGGCTGATCGGTATCGCGGCGATCTACAGCGACGGCCTGATCAACCTCGGCGGCATGACCCTGACCGCGGCGATGATCACCATGGCAGTCTTCGGCGCCATCGTGATGTACATCATGAGCATGCTCAGCCTGTTCAAACTGCGGAAGACCGAACCCGATTTGGAACGCACCTTCCGCGCTCCAGGCTACCCGCTGGTACCGGCCATCGCCTTGGTCCTGGCCGTGGTGTGCCTGGTCGCCATGGCTTGGTTCAACACCCTGATCGGCCTGATTTTCCTGGGTTTCATGGCCGCAGGCTTCGTCTACTTCCAACTCACTGCCCAGTTGCGTGCCGATGCGCCGGCAGACGCCATGTTGACCGGGCTGTAAACCGCGCCAAAGCGGGGCCAAAGGATCAGGCATACAATGGAACCACTGTGAAATACCTTCACTCAAAGTGGTACAGGCAGGCCCGCGAGCGAACCCCTTCGCCACCCGGCCTGCTGTTAAGGAGAGCCCTATGCCCTGGTATGCCTGGTTGATTCTGGTGATTGCAATCGGTTCGATTGTCGGCGGCTTGATGATGTTGCGTGATACCGCCAACAAGGTAGAGCTGACCGATGAGCAACGTAAGCGCGTGGCCGAACGCAACGCACAAATGGACGCCAAGGAAGCGCAAGACCGTTAACCTGCAAAGCCCCTGGCTGCAATGGCCAAGGGGCTTCTGGATACTTCAAGGCAAGGCTTGAAGCTTTAACGACACTCCAGACACTTGAACAATGTGTAACGCACAAGACGCTTAAACGGTTGAAGGCCGGTCATTGACCGGCCTCCGCCCAAACCAACGCTCCGTCAATTGACCTCGAGTTTGTCCCGGTTGCGCTCCAGGAGCGTCTTGCCAATGCCTTTGACCTCCAGCAACTCATCCACGGAGGCAAAAGGCCCATGGCTATCGCGATAGTCGACGATTGCCTTGGCCTTGGCCGCACCAATACCGAACAGCTCACGCTGCAGCGTCGGCAAATCTGCGGTGTTCAGGTTGACCTTGTTTACCCGGTCGGCGGCAGTGGGCGCCTCGATCACGGCGGGGCTTGTCTGAGCCGAAACAGCAGGGGCAGCGTTAACGACCAGGGAAGTGCTGGCCAACAGAGCGAAGATCAGCGAGGAAAAATAAGGGATACGCATAGGTGACACTCCATGACATCGATTGGGAAAGCAGCTTTTCCAAAGCTGCCTCCCTAACCTAGGTGATGCCACGAGCAAGTCAAAAACCACTGAGTTACAGCTTATGTAGGCTCAAGGTTCCAAACGGCGCTGCTGATGAATCCAGTCGACAATTTCCCCGTCAGGCGAGTAACCGCTGACCGTTTCCCGAAGCAACTGACGCACCCTCGGATAGTCGTCTTGATCAATGGCAGCAAGGAGTTCGCTCAACTTAGCCTTCAAGACCTCCCACGGCAGGTGATCTTCGTTGGCGCTCATGATCATCGGGTGCTGAGTGGCAGAAACGTTGTCGCCAATCAGTAACTCCTCGTAAAGCTTTTCACCAGGGCGCAGGCCGGTGAACTCAATGGCGATATCGCCTTGCGGATTCTTTTCCGAGCGCAGGCTAAGTCCGGACAGATGAATCATTTTCTCTGCCAACTCAGCTATTTTCACCGGTTCGCCCATGTCCAGGACAAATACGTCTCCGCCCTGCCCCATGGAACCAGCCTGGATGACCAGTTGCGCCGCTTCGGGGATGGTCATGAAGTAGCGGGTGATCTTGGGGTGCGTGACTGTCAGCGGCCCTCCAGAGGTGATCTGTTTGTGAAACAGCGGAATCACCGACCCGGAAGAACCCAATACATTGCCAAAGCGCACCATGGTGAAACGGGTTTTGTTGACTCGGGAAACATTGAACCTGTCACCAAAAAAAACCGGGGCAACTTCACGACTAAGCGCCTGCAATGTGAGTTCGGCGAGGCGCTTGGTGCTACCCATAACATTGGTGGGGCGTACTGCTTTATCCGTAGAGATCAACACAAAATTCGCCACTCCAGCCTGCAAGGCGGCTTGTGCGGTACTCAGCGTGCCAATCACATTATTAAGCACGCCCTCGGCAATATTGTGCTCGACCATAGGCACATGTTTGTAAGCCGCTGCGTGATAAACGGTATCAACTCTCCACGTTTTCATAATATCCAACAACTTATTCTGATCTCTTACAGAGCCGAGAATAGGTAGTAGTCGAACAGGCAAAGACTCCCGCGAGATACGGGGCTCGAGCTCAGAAAGAATATTATAAAGATTGTATTCACTGTGCTCATACAGCAGCAGCGTTTTAGGCTTGAGAGAGAGAATCTGGCGGCAAAGTTCAGACCCTATCGAACCACCAGCGCCTGTCACTAAAACGGTTTGATCGACAACGCAAAGTTCTAGTAAATCCGCTTGAGCTGGCACAGCGTCCCGTCCAAGCAGGTCAGCAATGTCCACCTCTTGAATGTCATCGACCTTCACTCGACCACTGGCCAGATCCATAAATCCGGGAACACTGCGAACGTGCAAGGGAAATTGTTCGAGCAACGTCAAAATTTCACGTCGACGCCCTCTCGAGGATGAGGGGACAGCCAGGAGGATTTCCTCCGCACCGGTTACATCGATCATCTGCTGGATGTACTTCGGCTTGTACACCTGCAAACCTGAAATCACCCGGTCTGCAATACTGCTGTCATCGTCGATAAACGCCACCGGCCGCATCACTCGCCCCATTCGCAAAGCGGCGACTAATTGATTACCGGCGGCTCCTGCGCCGTAAATCGCGACTTTGGTCAGACCATTGTCGCGATTGGCAAAAGGAACATATTGAGAGGCAGTAAACCAATCGCCCAGAAAATACTGGCGCATCATCAATCGCAGGCCACCGATCATGACAAGGCTGAGCCACCAGTAGTTGAATACGATGGAACGAGGCACCACGGCTTCGTGATTGCTATACCAGAACACCACCAACGCCAGTAGCAAGGCTGAAAGGCTGACAGCTTTGCAAATGGTAATCAGTGCATCATTGCCAAAATACCGCATGACGGCACGGTACATGCCAAACCGGATAAAGATAGGTATGGCAACGACCGGTGCAGACATAAAGAGCCAAAAATGGGTTTTTATAGGCCCTAGCAAATCCTCAATCCCAAGACGAACGAGGAACGCCAACCACAGGGCAAGCCAAACCAGTAGAACATCCGTGACCACCTGAACTGCACGCTTGTGGCGCTTAGGTAATCCCAACATGCCTGCTCGTAGCTTATCCATTAACCCTTCCTGCACCAGCCCTCTCCTAAAGTAAAATCAGCATTTGCAACGCTATCGCGCTTGAATCCCACAGCGACGCCTGCCGCTTAACGTCGTCATATTTTAAACCGTTCTGAAGCCCTCAAGCATGAAACTTCACGACTAAAACCACTGACGCCCCTCAAAGCAAGGTTCAGGATCGACTTAGCCCCATCCAACTTTTTTGGTCATTTTGTGGTCATTGGATCAACATGATGGCACCTCGGCGATGCACCACCGTCAATTTTATTTCCTACTTAGCCCCCCAAAACTTGATTTTTTGGTTACACCTTTATTAGGCGATAGCTTTGCTGTAATCACCGACGAACAGCGGATATAGGAATAGCCACTTTTAATCCTACACGAAAACCACGACCTACACTTAAACTCAACTGAAGGTAACGATTCAATCAGAAATTCTAAACTTCCAAATAGAGAGCGCTTTAGTAAAAAATCTTTATTAAATTAATTTAGAAAAAATCTAAAAAACAACCAAAAGAATTAAAAATAAATTTTCAGAAAACGAAGAAAAAAACCAAAAATTAGATATTAAAAAACAACAAACCCCAAAAAATTAAAATATTAAAACTACAGACCACCCAATAAACACCTCTAAACAGATCAAACAACCCGACAAGAAGCTTATTAAAATGCAGACCCACTATTTTTTTGCATCAATGACTTTTAAATTCGCCAAGAGCAACCTAAGAACCAGCCACTACAAAAATTAAAAAAACTGCCAAGCAATCACTAGCAGCGTTATAACTTACGAGTTCACTTATCGTAAGCACAACTGACCTACATCGACACCAAGCAGGTGATTAATGAAAATCCACACCCTCTTCCTCATCCTCATTCACTCGATCCCTGAGCTCCTTTCCTGGCTTGAAGTGAGGAACAAACTTGCCATCAAGGCTAACGGACTCTCCGGTCTTTGGGTTGCGGCCGACTCGCGGTGCTCGGTAATGCAAAGAGAAACTGCCAAACCCGCGAATCTCGATGCGATCCCCCGTCGCTAGACATTGAGACATCTGCTCAAGCATCGTCTTGATAGCAAGTTCAACATCCTTGGATGAAAGCAGCCCCTGATGGGTAACAATTCGCTCAATCAACTCCGACTTGGTCATATTTTTCCCTTCTTTTTCAAGCAGCTAGGAAAGTTCTCAAAAGGTTTTAGCATGCCGAGACGACTTTGAACAGCCCACCTATTGACTTATCTTCACTTAACCAGCTTGTACCTCCAACACCCCGGCTGAAGCTCTAGAAAGCCCTAAACTTCTACTACTTACACATGACCAGCATGGTGCGAGTCAGGTATCCCGCCGGGTTCCAGCCAAAGGGGTAGTCTCCCTCCTCTTCTTTTGCGTCATCAGACCGGGTAATGACCTTATAGCCCTGAAGCTTGCATTCGCGTGCTGCACGCTTGTGACACTGCTCCCAGGTGCCCCCCAGGCCTGAACAATCAACCTCTATACCGCTCACCCCGCGCACCGCATGGGTCTTTACATTGGTCGTGCACCCCACCAAGAGAGCCAAGACAACAACGACACTTAGCTTGCTCATTCTCATCCCTATGCAGCAGGCGCTGCTCTGCCATCACTCAGGTGAAGCCTAGACTTGAATGAGCAATTAGCTCATGGATAAAAGCGCGTTCCGATCCCGCAAAAAATTCCAGGCACAAAAAAGGGCGACCGAAGTCGCCCTTTTTATGGTCTGACAGAACTTAGTTCTGTTTTTCCATCTGTGCACGCAGCAGGTCGCCCAGAGTGGTAGGACCAGCAGCGATATCCGAAGTGGCTGGCTTGTCGCGCAGGCTTTGGATAGCTTCTTTCTCGTCTTCAACGTCTTTCGACTTGATCGAGAGCTGGATTACGCGGCTCTTACGGTCAACGCTGATGATCTTGGCTTCAACTTCTTCGCCTTCTTTCAGAACGTTACGCGCATCTTCGATGCGGTCACGGCTGATTTCGGAGGCTTTCAGAGTAGCTTCGATATCGTTGGCCAGGGTGATGATGGCGCCTTTAGCGTCAACTTCTTTTACAACCCCCTTAACGATTGCGCCTTTGTCGTTCTCTTGTACGTACTCGGAGAACGGATCGCTTTCCAGCTGCTTGATACCCAGGGAGATACGCTCACGCTCTGGATCAACAGACAGGATGACGGTGTCGAGCTCGTCGCCCTTCTTGAAGCGACGGACGGCTTCTTCGCCCACTTCGTTCCAAGAGATGTCGGACAGGTGAACCAGGCCGTCGATGCCGCCGTCCAGACCAATGAAGATACCGAAATCGGTGATCGACTTGATGGTGCCGGAGATTTTATCGCCCTTGTTGAACTGGCCAGAGAAATCTTCCCATGGGTTAGATTTGCACTGCTTGATGCCGAGGGAGATACGACGACGCTCTTCGTCGATGTCCAGAACCATAACTTCCACTTCGTCGCCGACTTGTACGACTTTCGAAGGGTGGATGTTCTTGTTGGTCCAGTCCATTTCGGAAACGTGTACCAGACCTTCAACGCCTTCTTCCAGCTCAGCGAAGCAGCCGTAGTCGGTCAGGTTGGTTACACGAGCGGTAACGCGGGTGCTTTCTGGGTAACGAGCCTTGATAGCGACCCATGGATCTTCGCCCAGTTGCTTCAGGCCCAGGGAAACACGATTGCGTTCGCGATCGTACTTCAGAACCTTGACATCGATCTCGTCGCCAACGTTGACGATTTCGGAAGGATGCTTGATACGTTTCCAAGCCATGTCGGTGATGTGCAGCAGGCCATCGACGCCACCCAGATCGACGAATGCGCCGTAATCGGTGAGGTTTTTGACGATACCTTTGACTTGCTGACCTTCCTGCAGGGATTCCAGCAGAGCTTCACGCTCAGCGGAGTTCTCGGCTTCGAGGACGCTACGGCGGGAAACGACAACGTTGTTGCGCTTCTGGTCGAGTTTGATGACTTTAAACTCGAGCTCTTTGCCTTCCAGGTGCGTGGTGTCGCGCACTGGACGGACGTCAACCAGAGAACCTGGCAGGAACGCACGGATGCCGTTAACGTCGACAGTGAAGCCGCCTTTAACCTTACCGTTGATAACGCCCTTGACCACTTCTTCGGCTGCGAAGGCTGCTTCCAGAACGATCCAGCATTCAGCGCGCTTGGCTTTTTCACGGGACAGCTTGGTTTCACCAAAGCCATCTTCAACCGAGTCCAGCGCAACGTGAACTTCGTCACCGACGTTGATAGTCAGGTCGCCAGCGTCGTTGTAGAACTGCTCAAGCGGGATGAGTGCTTCAGACTTCAGGCCAGCGTGAACGGTTACCCAGCGAGCTTGGTAATCGATATCAACGATAACACCGGTGATGATGGAGCCTGCCTGAAGGTTCAGGGTTTTTAGGCTTTCTTCAAAGAGTTCCGCAAAGCTTTCGCTCATTTTAATTCCTGTTGATAAGGGCGAAGAATACGCCCATCTGCCACATCCCAGACGATGTGGGTTACGTTCATATAAAAGAAAGACCGCAGGACTATGACTGGTCCCCTGCGCCCTTTCTTGTTCATCCGGCGATATCGCGAATGGCGATTTCACTCATGATGCGTTCAAGCACCTGATCGATGGACAACTCCGTAGAATCCAGCAGTATGGCGTCAGCCGCCGGCTTGAGCGGGGCTACTGCGCGCTGGGTATCACGCTCGTCGCGTGCACGGATCTCATCTAGCAGACTCGACAGACTAACACCATCGACTTTTCCCTTCAACTGCAAGTAACGGCGACGGGCACGTTCCTCGGCGCTGGCGGTCAGGAAAATCTTCAATGGAGCGCCGGGAAACACCACGGTGCCCATATCGCGACCATCAGCCACCAACCCAGGGGGCTCTTGAAAGGCCCGCTGACGCTGCAGCAGTGCGTCACGCACTGCCGGCAGCGCCGCCACTTGGGATGCCCAGGCACCAACCTGCTCATTGCGCAGGTCGTCGGTTACATCATCCCCTTCAAGATGATGCGTTGCGGATGACCTTCGGTCGCCCCAAGAAATTGCACGTCCAGATGAGCCGCCAGCAGCTTCAGCGATTCCTCATTGGTCAGATCCACACCGTGATTCCGGGCAGCGAACGCCAGCAGGCGATACAGGGCACCGGAGTCCAGCAGGCACCAGCCCAAACGCTTGGCGAGAATGCCGGCGATAGTGCCTTTGCCAGACCCGCTTGGCCCATCGATGGTGATCACGGGTGCCTTGATGTTCACGACTTGGCCTCTTGCGCAACGCGGATACCGACTTGGGCGCACAAGGCGAGGAAGTTCGGGAAAGAGGTGGCAACGTTGGCGCAGTCGTGAATACGGATCGGCGCATTGGCCCGCAACGAGGCCACACTGAACGCCATGGCAATACGGTGATCGCCGTGACCGTGTACTTCACCACCGCCAATCTGGCTACCGTCGATGATGATCCCGTCCGGGGTTGGCTCGCACTTGACGCCCAAGGCCAGCAGGCCATCAGCCATCACCTGAATACGATCCGACTCTTTTACCCGCAACTCTTCCGCGCCGCGCAGCACGGTACGGCCTTCAGCGCAGGCCGCCGCCACGAACAGCACCGGGAATTCGTCAATCGCCAATGGAACCAGCTCTTCGGGAATCTCGATCCCCTTGAGCTTAGCCGCCCGAACCCGCAGGTCCGCTACTGGCTCGCCACCGACTTCGCGCTGGTTTTCCAGGCTGATATCCGCGCCCATCAAGCGCAGGATGTCGATCACCCCGGTACGAGTCGGGTTGATGCCGACGTGCTCAAGCACCAACTCGGAACCTTCAGCAATGGAAGCAGCCACCAGGAAGAATGCCGCGGAGGAAATGTCCGCCGGCACTTCAATATGGGTCGCCTTCAGCTTGCCGCCAGACTCGACCGACGCCGTAGCGCCCTCGACGGTTACCGGGTAGCCGAAACCACGCAACATGCGCTCGGTATGGTCCCGCGTCGGCGCAGGCTCAGTGACCGTAGTCTTGCCTTCAGCGTACAAACCAGCCAACAGCAGGCAGGATTTCACCTGGGCGCTGGCCATCGGCATGGTGTAAGTCAGGCCCTTGAGCTTGTGACCACCGCGAATGACCATCGGTGGACGGCCCTCCGGTGCGGTTTCGATGACCGCGCCCATTTCTCGCAACGGGTTGGCTACGCGATTCATTGGACGCTTGGACAGCGAGGCATCCCCGGTCAGGGTGCTGTCGAAGTTCTGTGCGGCCAGCAGGCCCGACAACAGACGCATCGAAGTGCCGGAGTTACCCAGATAGATCGGGCCCGGAGCAGGCTTGAGGCCGTGCAGGCCAACGCCGTGAATGGTCACGCGACCATGGTGCGGGCCTTCGATCACCACCCCCATATCACGGAACGCCTGGAGCGTTGCCAAGGCATCTTCACCCTCGAGGAAGCCTTCGACTTCGGTAGTGCCTTCAGCCAGGGAGCCGAGCATGATCGAGCGGTGAGAAATCGATTTGTCGCCTGGTACACGAATCCGCCCATTGAGGCGGCCACCAGGATTTGCCAGGAAAATCAGGTCGTTGGAATTCATAGCGTCCACATAGGCCCGGCGGGCCAGGATTTTACTGAAATGCTCGCGGGCAACCCGGGCGCGAGTGAATACGCCCAACAGCTGGTGCCCGTCCCCTGCATCGACCGCGTCGCGCAAGGCGTCGAGGTCGTTGCGAAATGTATCGAGTGTGCGCAAAACCGCTTCGCGATTGGCGAGGAAGATGTCATGCCACATGACCGGGTCACTGCCGGCGATTCTCGTGAAATCGCGGAAACCGCCAGCAGCGTAACGGAAGATGTCGAGATTTTCACTGCGCTTGGCCAAGGAGTCGACCAAACCAAACGCCAACAAGTGCGGCAGATGACTGGTCGCGGCCAACACTTCATCGTGACGCTCAACCTGCATGTGCTCGACATCCGCCCCCAGCTCGCGCCAAAGCCGGTCGACCACGGCCAGTGCGGTCGGATCCGTCTGCGCCAGCGGCGTCAGAATCACCTTATGTCGACGGAACAACTGGGGGTTGGAGGCTTCGACACCGCTCTGCTCGGAGCCGGCGATCGGATGCCCGGGCACGAAGTTCGCGGGCATGGCACCAAAGGCTTCGCGGGCAGCACGCACCACGTTGCCCTTGGCACTGCCGACGTCGGTCAGGATCGCCTGCCCCAGATCCATGCCCGCCAATAGGGCCAGCAACTTTTCCATGGCAAGGATCGGCACCGCCAGCTGAATCACGTCAGCCCCCTGGCACGCTAGCGCCAGGTCTTCCTCACATCGGTCCACCACCCCCAGCTCAACCGCCAACTGACGGGATTGCGGGTCGAGATCGACGCCGACCACTTCACGACAAACACCGCTTTCACGCAGGCCTTTGGCAAAGGAGCCGCCAATCAGCCCCAGGCCGACCACCACTAGGCGACCGATCATAGGCTTGGCAGATTGCATTGAAATGACATCACCCACGAGCCAGAACCTTGGTCAGCGCTTCGAGGAAGCGGCTGTTCTCCGCCGGCAGCCCGACGGTTATACGCAAGTGGTTCGGCATGCCGTAGTTGGCCACCGGCCGCACGATCACGCCCTCACGCAACAGGCCCTGAAACACCGGCGCCGCCACCTGCCCCAGGTCCACAGCAATGAAGTTGCCCTTGGAAGGGATCCAGCTCAGGCCCAGCGCCAGGAAGCCGGCCTCCAACTGCTGCATGCCCGCCTCGTTCAGGCGCCGACTTTCCGCCAGGTAATCAGCGTCCTGCAATGCTGCACAGGCGGCAGCCAGGGCCAGGCTGTTGACGTTGAAAGGCTGGCGCACGCGGTTCAGCACATCGGCCACCACCGGCGTCGACAAGCCATAACCCACACGCAAAGCGGCCAAGCCATAGGCCTTGGAGAAGGTTCGCGAGACCAGCAGGTTCGGGTAGGCCGCGAGGAAATCCAGGCCGTCCGGCAGGTCGCTGCCCTCGGCATACTCGATATAAGCCTCATCCAGCACCACCAATACGTGGGCGGGCACGTCTTGCAGGAATTCGTCCAGCGCCTCGGCACCGAACCAGGTCCCGGTCGGGTTGTTCGGGTTGGCGATGAAGACTACGCGGGTGTTGGCGTCGATGGCCTGGAGCATGGCCGGCAGGTCGTGCCCCCACGCCTTGGCAGGCACTACGCGCACGTCAGCCCCGACGGCCTGAGTCACGATCGGATACACCGCAAACGCGTGTTCGCTGAATACCGCATTCAAACCAGGAGCCAGGTAGGCACGGGCCACCAACTCGAGGATGTCATTGGAACCGTTGCCCAAGGTCACCTGGTCAAGCTCTACCCCACAGCGCTCGGCCAGCAGGGTCTTGAGGGCGAAGCCGTTGCCATCCGGATAGCGGGTCAGCTCCGCCAGCTCATCACGAATCGCCGCCAACGCCCGCGGGCTGGCGCCCAGAGGGTTTTCATTGCTCGCCAGCTTGACGATCCGCGACGGATCGATGTCCAGCTCACGCGCCAGTTCGTCCACAGGCTTGCCCGGAACGTAAGGCGAAAGTTGTTGCACGCCTGGCTGGGCCAGCGCGAGGAAGTCGCCACTCATTGTCAAAGCCTCAGAGAACCGCTTTCGGGTAGGAACCCAGCACCTTGAGTGCCACTGCTTCCTGACTGATCTTCTCCAGCACACCCTTGATCAACGGATCACGGTGATGGCCAACGAAGTCGATAAAGAACACATAGGTCCATTTGCCGCTGCGCGAAGGTCGAGTCTCGATCCGCGTCAGGTCGATGCCATTGTCATGAAACGGCACCAGCAGTTCGTGCAGCGCACCCGGTTTGTTGCTCATGGAAACGATGATCGAGGTTTTGTCGTCGCCCGTGGGCGGTACTTCCTGATTGCCGATCATCAAGAACCGCGTGGAGTTGTCCGGACGGTCTTCGATTTTCTCGGCCAGGCGAATCAGACCGTACAAGCCTGCAGCCATGTCGCCGGCGATTGCCGCGGAGTTCCACTCGCCCTTGACCCGCTTCGCTGCCTCGGCATTGCTGGACACCGCCACGCGTTCGACATTCGGGTAATGAGCGTCCAGCCACTTGCGGCACTGCGCCAGGGACTGAGCGTGGGAGTAGATCCGGCTGATGCTGTCGGTCTTGGTGTTTTCACCCACCAGCAGGTGGTGGTGAATGCGCAGCTCGACTTCGCCACAGATCACCATGTCGTGCTCAAGGAAGCTGTCGAGGGTGTGGTTGACCGCGCCCTCGGTGGAGTTTTCCACCGGAACAACGCCAAAATTCACCGCACCGGCCGCCACTTCGCGGAACACTTCATCGATCGCCGCCATCGGCTTGCTGATCACCGCGTGGCCGAAATGCTTCATGGCCGCCGCTTGGGTGAAGGTGCCTTCCGGGCCGAGATAAGCCACTTTCAGCGGCTGTTCCAGCGCCAGGCACGAGGACATGATTTCGCGGAACAACCGCGCCATCTCTTCGTTGCCCAGCGGCCCCTGGTTGCGCTCCATCACCCGCTTGAGCACCTGAGCTTCACGCTCAGGACGATAGAACACCGGCACTTCGCCTTCGGCCAGCGAGGCCATCTTGACTCGCGCGACTTCCTGGGCGCAGCGCGCACGCTCACTGATCAGCTCCAGGACTTTGGCGTCCAGAGCATCAATGCGTACGCGCAGTGCCTTGAGTTCTTGCTCAGACATTAGCCGTGTTCCTTCTCGAACTCTGCCATGTACGCCACCAGCGCGTTGACCGCGTTGATGTCGACGGCGTTGTAGATGGAGGCGCGCATGCCGCCGACCGAGCGGTGGCCCTTGAGGTTCAGCAGGCCGCGAGCTTCAGCACCGACCAGGAATGGCTTGTCCAGACGATCATCAGCCAGACGGAACGGCACGTTCATCCACGAGCGATCCGACTTGTTGATCGGGTTGCTGTACAGGCCGCTGGCGTCGATGAAGTCGTACAGCGTGCGCTGCTTGACGTCATTGAGCTTGCCGATGGCCTCTACGCCGCCCTGCTCCTTGAGCCACTCGAACACCAGGCCCGAGAGGTACCAGGCCAGGGTTGGCGGAGTGTTGTACATGGAGCCATTGTCGGCCGCGACCTTGTAATCGAGCATGGTCGGGCACAACGAACGGGCACGACCCAGCAGGTCCTCGCGAATGATGTTCACCAGGATGCCGCTCGGGCCGATGTTTTTCTGGGCACCGGCGTAGATCATGCCGAAACGCGAGATATCCACAGGACGGGAGAGGATGTCCGAAGACATGTCGGCCACCAGCGGTACATCGCCGGTTTCCGGGATCCAGTTGAATTCCAGGCCGCCGATGGTTTCGTTCGGTGCGTAATGCACGTAAGCCGCGTCCTTGGACAGCTGCCATTCGTTCTGGCCAGGAATGGCGAAATAGTCGTAAGGCTTGGCCGTCGCCGCCACATTCACGTGGCCGTAGCGCGAGGCTTCTTCGATGGCTTTCTGCGACCAGATACCGGTGTCGATATAGTCGGCCTTGCCAGTTTCGGGCAACAGGTTCAGAGGGATCTGAGCAAATTGCTGGCTGGCGCCACCTTGCAGAAACAGCACTTTATAGTTCGAGGGGATATTCAGCAGGTCACGCAGATCCTGCTCGGCCTTGGTGGCAATGGACACGAACTCATCACTGCGATGGCTCATCTCCATGACCGACAGACCCTTGCCATGCCAGTCCAGCAACTCGGCCTGGGCACGCGACAGGACAGCTTCAGGTAGCGCAGCGGGACCTGCGCAGAAGTTATAGGCTCGTTTGCTCACATCCACTCTCGCTATGCATTCACGGTAGCGGACAGAGCAAACACTCTGCCCTGCTACGATTTAATTAGTCTTGCGACTCTTCTTCGCCTGCGGCATCTGCCTGTTGGCCTTCGGTTGCGTCATCCGCATCGGTCACCGCATCCAGCACGGCTCCTTCGAATTCGGCACCCTCTTCGCCTTCCAGCTCGTCGCCTTCGACTTCCGATGGCTCCTGCACCCGCTCCAGGCCCACCAGGGTTTCATCACTGGCCAACTTGATCAGGGTCACGCCCTGAGTGTTGCGACCCAGGCTGGACACTTCGCCCACACGAGTACGCACCAGAGTGCCCTGGTCGGAAATCAGCATGATCTCTTCGCCATCCAGCACTTGGACCGCACCGACCAGACGGCCGTTACGCTCGTTGCTGACCATGGCGATCACACCCTGGCCGCCACGCTTGTACTCTGGGAACTCGCTGATAGCCGTACGCTTGCCGTAACCACGCGCCGAGGCGGTGAGGATCTGGCTGCCTTCTTCCGGGATCAGCATGGAAATCAGCTTCTGCCCTTCCGGCAGGCGCATACCGCGCACACCGCGAGCGGTACGGCCCATGGCACGGACGTCGGACTCTTTGAAACGAGTGACCTTGCCGCCATCGGAGAACAGCATGACTTCACGCTCGCCATCGGTGATGGCGCCGAGATCAGTACGTCACCTTCATCCAGCTCCAGGGCGATCAGGCCCACGCTGCGCTGACGGCTGAAGGATTCCAGCGGGGTCTTCTTCACGGTGCCCTTGGCGGTGGCCATGAAGATGAAGTGACCTTCGGTGTACTCGTCGACCGGCAGCATGGTGGTGATGTACTCATCACTGTCCAGCGGCAACAGGTTGACCAGCGGACGACCGCGAGCGGCACGGGATGCTTCGGGAATTTCGTAAGTCTTCAGCCAATACACCTTGCCCTTGCTGGAGAACAGCAGCAGCGTGGTGTGGCTGTTGGCGACCAGCAGGTGAGCGATGTAGTCCTCATCCTTGACGCCAGTAGCCGACTTACCTTTACCGCCACGACGCTGGGCCTGGTACGCAGCCAGTGGCTGGGTCTTGGCATAACCACCGTGGGAGATGGTCACTACGCGCTCTTCTTCCGGGATCATGTCACCCAGGGTCAGGTCGAGACGGGCATCGAGAATTTCGGTGCGACGCACATCGCCATACTCCGCACGGATCACTTCCAGCTCTTCGCGGATCACTTCCATCAGGCGCGTGGCGCTGTTTAGGATGCGGATCAGCTCGCCGATCTGATTGAGAATCTCCTGGTACTCGGCCAGCAGTTTTTCATGCTCGAGGCCGGTCAGGCGGTGCAGGCGCAGTTCCAGGATGGCTTGCGCCTGCTCCGGGGACAGGAAG
Source organism: Pseudomonas morbosilactucae (assembly GCF_023241715.1). Classification (GTDB taxonomy): domain Bacteria; phylum Pseudomonadota; class Gammaproteobacteria; order Pseudomonadales; family Pseudomonadaceae; genus Aquipseudomonas; species Aquipseudomonas morbosilactucae. Next base: position 51,378 of record NZ_JALQCW010000059.1, on the reverse strand, counting down.
TACTTACCGTCGCGCAGACCGTATTGCGGGTCGAGGTTTTCCGGACGGCAGGAGTCGGCGCCGGCGCGCTCGACCATGGTCATCACCGCACTGGATTCCCAAGGGGTGCTGATCAGCGCTTCCTTGGCTTCCGACGGCGTTGGCGAGGCTTTGATCAGGGCGATGACCGGGTCGATGTTGGACAGGGCAACGGCCTGGCCTTCAAGGATGTGGCCACGCTCACGCGCCTTGCGCAGTTCGAACACGGTACGACGGGTCACCACTTCGCGACGGTGACGAACGAAGGCTTCCAACAGATCCTTGAGGTTAAGGATCCGTGGGCGGCCATCGATCAGCGCGACGATGTTGATACCGAATACAGCTTGCAGTTGGGTCTGGGCGTAGAGGTTGTTGAGGATCACCTCCGGCACTTCGCCACGACGCAGCTCGATCACAACGCGCATACCGTCTTTGTCGGACTCGTCGCGCAGCTCGGTGATGCCTTCGAGCTTCTTCTCTTTCACCAGCTCGGCGATCTTCTCGATCAGACGGGCCTTGTTCAGTTGGTACGGCAACTCGGTGATGACGATCTGCTGGCGGCCGCCGACCTTGTCGATGTCTTCGATAATCGAGCGGGCGCGCATATAGATGCGACCACGGCCGGTGCGATAGGCCTCGATGATGCCTTCACGACCGTTGATGATCGCCGCGGTCGGGAAGTCCGGACCGGGGATGTACTGCATCAGGTCGTCGACAGTCAGTTCGGGGTTGTCGATCAGCGCCAGACAACCGTCGATGACTTCACCGAGGTTGTGCGGCGGGATGTTGGTCGCCATGCCCACGGCGATACCGCTGGAGCCGTTGACCAACAGGTTGGGGATCTTGGTCGGCATGACCGCCGGGATCATTTCAGTGCCGTCGTAGTTCGGCACCCAGTCCACGGTTTCTTTATGCAGGTCGCCAGCAGCTCGTGCGCCAGCTTGGTCATGCGCACTTCGGTGTATCGCATGGCCGCCGCGTTGTCGCCGTCGACCGAACCGAAGTTGCCCTGGCCGTCTACCAGCAGGTAGCGCAAGGAAAATGGCTGGGCCATCCGAACGATGGTGTCGTACACCGCGGTATCACCGTGAGGGTGATACTTACCGATCACGTCACCGACAACACGGGCAGATTTCTTGTACGGCTTGTTCCAGTCGTTACCGAGCTCGCTCATCGCGAACAGCACACGCCGGTGCACGGGCTTCAAGCCATCGCGCGCATCAGGCAGTGCCCGCCCGACAATTACGCTCATCGCGTAGTCGAGGTAGGACTGTTTCAGCTCGTCTTCGATATTGACCGGGAGGATTTCTTTGGCCAGTTCGCCCATGAGAAGCCTGATTCCTTTTTCTGGTGAAACTTCGTCACATCCATATGGGACGAACGAAGCTCGCCGCTGCAGGCTTAGTGCCATGCACCGACTTACGACAAATCAACAAGTTAGACCATGGATTTGCGCAGTGAAGGCAACCCCGCAGGGCTGCCTTGGAAACCGCCGGATGTTATCACAATCGCCGCCACGCACCTATCCCCCTGACAAGCATGGAACATAGTTAGTTGACCGGTGACAGCCTTATAGGCGGCCAGAGAAGCTCAGAGGCGGATTTCGCGATAAAATGCCGGTTTTTTCCTGACCGAACGACCTGCCAAAGGAGCAATCAGCGAAGCCTTTCGAGGAAAAACCTCAATGCAGGCGCTTGCGGCACATCAATTGGGCCATTTTTGCAGTATCGGGACGCTCGACAATGCCCTTTTCAGTGACGATCACATCAATCAGATCGGCCGGCGTGACATCGAAGACTGGATTGAAGGCCTCGACCTCTGCCCCCAGGCGCTTGCCGCCGACTTCCAGCAACTCAATGCCGTCACGCTCTTCCAGAGGAATTTCATCGCCACTGACCAGGCTCATGTCGATGGTGGAGCTGGGGGCGACAACCATGAAGCGCACGCCGTGGTGCATGGCATTGACCGCCAGTTGGTAGGTGCCGATCTTGTTCGCCACATCGCCGTTGGCGGCAATCCGGTCGGCACCGACGATCACCCAAGTAATGCCCTTGGTCTTCATGATATGGGCCGCGGCGGAGTCGGCATTCAGGGTCACAGGAATGCCTTCATTGACCAGCTCCCAGGCGGTCAGCCGTGAACCTTGCAACCAGGGCCGGGTTTCGTCGGCGTAGACCCGCTCCACCATGCCTTCCAGCCAGGCGCCGCGAATCACCCCCAGGGCCGTGCCAAACCCGCCAGTGGCCAAGGCTCCGGCATTGCAATGAGTCAACAGCGCCTGGGCATTGCCTTGATGACGGCGGATCAGGTCGACACCCAGTTGGGCCATGGTCAAGTTGGCCTCACGATCGCTTTCGTGAATCGCCAGGGCTTCGGCCTCCAGAACCGCCAACGGGTCGGTGTGATCCCGAGCACGCTCCAGGCGCTCGCGCATGCGATTCAAGGCCCAGAACAGGTTGACCGCAGTCGGACGCGAACCGGCCAGCAGGGTGAAGTCTTCCTCCAGCGCCGTCTGCCAGTCACCGCCGGCTGCGCGGCGCGCTCGTGCCGCCAGCACCATGCCATAAGCGGCGCTGATGCCGATCGCCGGAGCGCCGCGCACCACCATCGTGCGGATGGCCTCGGCCACCTCGGCGGCACTGGTGCAGGGAATCCAGGTTTCCTCAAACGGCAAAATGCGCTGATCGAGCAGATACAGGGCGTTGTCCCGCCAATCGATGGCTTTCACCTTCTCCGCCGCCAACAGTCGATCGCGCATCCTTCACCCCGCACTCATGAACAAAAGCCGCCGATTATAGCGATCCCCCGGCGAAGACGCTCGGGTATACTTCGCCATCCCTCACAAAAGCACTGGACCCGATCTTCGATGCCAAACCCTGTCGTTGCGCTCGACTTACTGCTGTTGCCGACTTGGTTGGTGCCTGTCGAACCCGCCGGCGTGGTCCTCAAAGAACACGGGCTGGGTATTCGTGACGGGCGCATTGCCTATATCGGTCCACGCGCAGAAGCCTTGAAGCTCGCCGCCAGTGAAGTCCGAGAGCTGCCGGGCATGCTGCTCAGCCCCGGGCTGATCAACGCCCACGGCCACGCGGCGATGACGCTGTTCCGCGGCCTGGCCGATGACCTGCCGCTGATGACCTGGCTCGAAAACCATATCTGGCCCGCCGAAGCCAAGTGGGTCGACGAGGCCTTCGTCCGCGACGGCACCGACCTGGCCATCGCCGAGCAGCTCAAAGGCGGCATCACCTGTTTCTCTGACATGTATTTCTTCCCGAAGGTCGCCAGCGAGCGGGTGCATAACAGCGGTATTCGCGCACAGATCGCCATTCCAATCCTGGACTTCCCCATTCCAGGCGCAGCCAGCGCTGACGAGGCCATCCGTCAGGGGGTGGAATTGTTCGGCGACCTCAAGCATCACCCGCGGATCAGCATCACCTTCGGCCCTCATGCACCCTACACCGTCGGTGATGAGAACCTGGAGAAAATCCGCGTGATCGCCGAGGAGCTGGACGCCTCGATTCATATGCACGTTCACGAAACCGCCTTCGAAGTGCAACAAGCGGTGGAGCAGCATGGCGAACGCCCGCTGGACCGCCTGGCACGCCTGGGTTTGCTGGGGCCGCGCTTCCAGGCCGTGCACATGACCCAGATCAGCGATGACGACCTGGCTTTGCTGGTAGAAACCAACAGCAGCGTCATCCATTGCCCGGAATCCAACCTCAAACTGGCCAGCGGCTTCTGCCCGGTGGAGCGTTTGTGGCTAGCCGGGGTCAACGTAGCCATAGGCACCGATGGCGCCGCCAGCAACAACGACCTGGACCTGCTCGGAGAAACCCGTACCGCCGCCCTGTTGGCCAAGGCAGTAGCTGGTTCGGCCACAGCGCTGGATGCCCATAGGGCCCTGCGTATGGCCACACTCAATGGCGCCCGAGCCATGGGCCTGGAAAGTGAAGTGGGCTCGCTGGAAGTGGGCAAGGCCGCTGACCTGGTGGCCTTCGACCTCTCCGGGCTGGCCCAGCAACCGATTTATGACCCGGTGTCGCAGTTGATCTATGCCACCGGCCGTGACTGCGTGAAACACCTGTGGGTCGCCGGCAAGCAATTGCTCGACGACCACCGCCTGACCCGCCTGGACGAAGAGCAGCTGTGCGCCACCGCCAGCGCCTGGGGCCGACGCATCAGCGGGCATGCCGAATAGAACCTCCCCTTGAGCCCTGCCTCAAGGCTGACAGCCGATTTTTTTAGATTTAGAGGATGACCCATGAGCAACGTCGACCACGCTGAAATCGCCAAATTCGAAGCCCTGGCCCATCGCTGGTGGGACCGCGAAAGCGAGTTCAAACCCCTGCACGACATCAACCCGCTGCGGGTCAACTGGATTGACGAGCGCGTCAACCTGGCTGGCAAGAAGGTCCTCGATGTCGGCTGCGGCGGCGGCATCCTCAGCGAAGCCATGGCCCAGCGTGGCGCCACGGTCATGGGTATCGACATGGGCGAAGCGCCCCTGGCCGTGGCCCAACTGCACCAGCTGGAATCCGGGGTCAGCGTCGAATACCGGCAGATCACCGCCGAAGCCCTGGCCGAAGAGATGCCTGAGCAATTCGACGTCGTCACCTGCCTGGAAATGCTCGAGCACGTTCCCGACCCGTCGTCGGTGATCCGTGCGTGCTTCCGCATGGTCAAGCCCGGTGGCCAGGTGTTCTTCTCCACCATCAACCGCAACCCCAAGGCCTATCTGTTCGCCATCATCGGTGCGGAATACATCATGAAGCTGCTGCCGCGCGGCACCCATGACTTCAAGAAATTCATCCGCCCTTCCGAACTCGGCGCCTGGAGCCGCTCGGCCGGCCTGACCGTCAAGGACATCATCGGCCTGACCTACAACCCCCTGACCAAGCACTACAAGCTGGCGGCGGACGTGGACGTCAACTACATGATCCAGACCCTGCGGGAGGAATAAGCCATGGCCATCAGAGCAGTTCTTTTCGACATGGACGGCACCCTGCTCGACACCGCGCCGGACTTTATCGCGGTCTGCCAGGCCATGCGCGCCGATCGCGGCCTGGCGCCGATCAACGACCAGCACATCCGCGACGAAATCTCCGGTGGCGCCAAGGCCATGGTGGCCGTGACCTTCTCCATGGACCCCGAATCCCCAGGGTTCGAGGAGCTGCGCCAGGAGTTTCTCGAGCGCTACCTCAAGCATTGCGCCGTCGACAGCAAGCTCTTCGACGGCATGGCCGAACTGCTGGCCGATATCGAAAACGCCAAGCTGATCTGGGGCGTGGTGACCAACAAGCCTTTGCGCTTCGCCGAACCGATCATGCAGCAACTGGGGCTGGCGGAGCGCTCGGCCCTGCTGATCTGCCCGGACCACGTGAAAAACAGCAAGCCGGACCCTGAACCCCTGATCCTCGCGTGCAAGATGCTCGACCTGGACCCGGCCAGCGTGCTGTTTGTCGGTGATGACCTGCGAGACATCGAGTCCGGGCGCGATGCCGGCACCAAAACCGCGGCAGTCACCTACGGCTACATCCACCCCGACGACAACCCCAAGCACTGGGGCGCCGACGTGGTCGTCGATCACCCGCTGGAACTGCGCAAGGTGCTGGATAACGCACTCTGCAGCTGCTGACCCTGCCCCTGCAGGAGCTGGCTTGCCCACGCTGGCGCCTTTGCCTTTGAATGAGCCTCATGGCTCAAGGGCCTCAGCACCAGCAAGCGGCTTCCTGCCATGAATTCTTGAGGTTGTTTATGTTTGATTACTCCGCACGCCCAGAACTGCTCAAAGGCCGGGTGATCCTGGTGACCGGGGCCGGTCGCGGGATCGGCGCAGCCGCGGCAAAAACCTATGCCGCCCACGGCGCCACCGTCCTGTTGCTGGGCAAGACCGAAGCCAACCTGACCCAGGTCTACGATGAGATCGAGGCGGCCGGCCACCCGCAGCCGGCAGTGATCCCCTTCAACCTGGAAACCGCTCAGCCCCACCAGTACGACGAACTGGCCGCCATGATCGAGACCGAGTTCGGCCACCTCGACGGGCTGTTGCACAACGCCTCGATCATCGGCCCGCGTACACCGCTGGAGCAGTTGTCCGGGGAAAACTTCATGCGGGTCATGCAAGTCAACGTCAACGCCATGTTCATGTTGACCAGCACCCTGTTGCCGCTACTGAAGCTGAGCCAGGACGCTTCGGTGGTGTTCACCTCCAGCAGTGTCGGCCGCAAAGGCCGCGCCTATTGGGGCGCCTACGGTGTGTCCAAGTTCGCCACCGAAGGCCTGATGCAAACCCTGGCGGACGAACTGGACGGCGTAGCGCCGGTACGTGCCAACAGCATCAACCCCGGCGCTACCCGCACCAGCATGCGCGCCCTGGCTTACCCGGGGGAAAACCCCAGCAACAACCCGGCGCCCGAAGCAATCATGCCGGTCTACCTGTACCTGATGGGCCCCGACAGCACCGGAATCAACGGCCAAGCCTTCGACGCTCAGTAACACCCTCCGTTCGTCGCGACGGAATACCGTCGCGACGCGCCACCATCCGTCTTTTAGCCCCCAGCCCCTGCCAAATAAATGACCGTCCACGGTAAAAGCCCGCCTGGACCGCCATTCAAGCATCTGAATTAAAAGACATTTCTATTTCAAGCTAACGAATGGCACGACTTTCGCTCTGGCTTCGCTCAGACACGCAGCCGATTGGCGCAGAGGGCATCCCCGCTGAACCGGGGCTTATAAGAGGCAGTAAAGCGGCATAGACTGTTCAGAAATGTCCTATGGGACTGATGGAACAGTACGACGCGCTGCCCCGAGCCGCTCTCACCCAGCCAGTCAGACTGCATTCAGTGCTCAGGGGGCTCACGCGGTATGAAAACACCCACCCAGACCAACGCCATTGATTTCGATAGCGCCAAGTTACAGCGCCTGGGTTTTGGCCAGCAGTCTTCCTCGCCACTGCTGCAGCGCCCGATCACTCCAGCTCAACTGCGCCAGCAACTGGGCCTGCAATTGCAAGCCAGCCTGGACCCACAACGCATCCTGGGGCAGTTTTTCCGTGAGGTTCAGCGCCTGGTTCCCCTCGACGCCCTGTCCTACCAGTACAAACCCAGCGACTTGCGCCTGGATTTCGGTCAACGCGGCCATCACTCCATCAGTTACAACCTGAGCCATGAAGGCGAGCCCATGGGCGAGCTGGTGTTCAAGCGCTACCAACGCTTCAGTGATGTCGAACAGGGTTATCTGGAGTCTCTGCTGTGCGCCCTGCTCTACCCCATGCGCAATGCCTTGCTCTATCGCGCCGCGACCCGCAGCGCCCTGCGTGACCCGCTGACCGAGACCGGCAATCGCGTGGCCATGGACCAGACCCTGCAACGGGAAATCGACATGTCCCGACGCCACCAGCAGCCGTTGTCGCTGCTGATGCTGGACATCGACCACTTCAAGAAGATCAACGACAGCCACGGCCACAGCGCCGGCGATGATGTGCTCAAAGCCGTGGCGGCCGCCATCAAAGGTCAGCTACGCAATGTGGATATGGTCTTTCGCTTTGGCGGGGAAGAGTTTCTGATCCTGCTCTCCAACACTGGACGCGAGGCCGCGGCCCTGGTGGGGGAGCGCCTGCGCCATGCGGCACAGGCTCAGGATTACAGCGCGGACGGCAACCTGATCGAACTCACGGTGAGCCTGGGTTGCTCAACACTGTTACCGGGGGAGTCCGCCGAAAGTCTATTGCGCCGGGCTGACAGCGCGCTGTACGTGGCCAAGCGCGAAGGCCGCAATCGACTGGCCATGGCGGGCTGACTCCGACTTCAACGGCCCTCTTCGGAGCCCCTCGGTTACGATCCTGAATCCCGGCAGGCCATGGCTGGCCCACCGGTGCCATCAACCTTCCGCCAATGCCAGTCGCTCACGGCTCACAGTGGACTTTTCCTGTTGCATGCAGCGCTCAAGGAACAAGTACATATAGTCGTAGCTCTTGCACACCGCTTGGCGCAGCTCGGCCTGCAACGCCTTGCTCGGGTTCATCCCGGCCAGGGTGCAGATGATTTCCAGAGCCTCCCAAGGATGGGCATCGTCATACTGGGCATGCATCTTCAGCCACTTCATGGCGCGCTTGCGTTCCTCTTCCGGGAAAGCCGCTGCATACAGACCGTTGGAGCAGACCAGCGCCGACCACTCACCCGTCGCCCCTTCAATGGCGTAGTTGGTGGCCGCGACCGCCACAATCAACGAGTCCGATGAGCTGGTGTGCCAGCACCAGTGACTCAGCGCGTGCAGCTCCGGCGCCACGTGCTGGGCTTGCAGATCCTCCAGGGTCACGCCGTGGGCGCGACTCCAATTCACCCAGTAGTCCGCATGGTTGAGTTCCACACGAATGTTGCGCATCAACCAGCGTCGCGCCATGTCCTCACCCGGGTGCCGGGCAAAACGGGTCTTGGTCAGGTTCTGGGCCATGTACAAGGCAAACTGCTCCACCACAGGCCAGCCACCAATCAGGTACTGGCGCATGGTCTTGGCACTGAGTTTGTTGTCGCGCATGCGCTGATACAGCTCATGTTCCACCACACGACGCTTGCTCTCGCTGCAATCCTGGATCAGTTGCTGAGCCCAGGCGGGGTAACTTGCGGCTTCCATGAGCGGGCCGGTTCGGTTGAATGTATCGATCACTGTCGGGCTCCTTTTTATGTGATTGGCTGATCAGTAAGAGATTTCAACGGAACGTGCCAGGCGCCTTGAATAACAGGGGCTGTGGTCGTACGGGTCGACATTGCAAGCTGTCACAGGTAAACAATTGCGGGCGTTCGATAACGTACCCTTGAGCGTAATCCACGCCGATCTCCAGCAATGCCTGCTCAATCTGCGGTGTTTCAACAAACTCGGCAATCGTGCGCTTACCCATGACATGGCCAATATGGTTGATCACCTCGACCATGGCACGGTTAATCGGGTCGTCCAGCATATCCTTTACGAAACTTCCATCGATCTTTAGGAAGTCTACAGGCAAATGTTTGAGATAAGCGAACGACGACATTCCCGCACAAAAGTCATCCAGCGAAAAGTGGCATCCCAAGCCTTTGAGTTCATTAATAAAACGGATCGCACTCCCCAAATTAGTGATCGCGCTGGTTTCAGTAATTTCAAAACAGATCATCTCTGGCGGAACGCCATAGGCGGAAAACTGGCTCCGCAAGAAGCCCAGAAAGTCGTCATCGCCGATGGTCGTGCCCGATAGATTGATGGCGCACATGGCCGTCGGCCCTTTACGCCCCTCGGCCATGCACTGGGCAATGATCTTGAACACGTTCTCTACCACCCAACGGTCCAGCGAGGTCATCAGGCCGTAACGCTCCGCCGCCGGGATGAAGCTGTCCGGCAGGATCATCCGACCGGCCTCGTCATGCAGGCGCAGCAGAATCTCGATGTGCCCGCCGCCGCTCTCGGTGTGGCCAAGGGCAAAAATCTCCTGGGCATAGAGACAGAAACGGTTCTCTTCCAGGGCCATATGCAACCGTTGGACCCAGGCCATTTCACCAAAGCGCAGGGACAACTCCGAATCGTCGGCATGGTAGACCTGCACCCGGTTGCGGCCTTTTTCCTTAGCCATGTAGCAGGCCATGTCGGCGGCCCGCAGCGAGGCTTCCAGCGTCGTAGGCGTCTGGGCCACGTGCACCAGGCCGATACTCACGGTGGTCACGAACGGCCTGCCCTTCCAGACAAAATGCAGGTTCTGCACAGTCTGGCGCAGGGCCTCGGCAATCTTTTCCGCCGCATCCGGCGGGCAGTTCTCCAGAAGGATGCCGAACTCATCGCCACCGAGGCGCGCCAGGGTGTCGCCCTCACGCAGGCCGGATTGCAGCAGTGCGCAGATATGCCGCAGCAGTTCGTCACCCGCCGCATGGCCGCAGGTATCGTTGACCAGCTTGAACTGATCCAGGTCCAGGAACATCAGCGAATGCCTGCCCGGCTGGCGCACCAGGTTCTGCAGGGCCTGTTCGAGGCGGAACTCGAACTCGCGCCGGTTGGCCAGCCCGGTCAAAGCATCATGGGTCGCTTGCCAGGACAGGTTGGCGATGTACTGCCGCTCCTGGGTCATGTCATGCAATACCAGCACAGTGCCGCTGACCTTGCCGGCATTCTGGATCGGCGCACCGACCAGGGTCACAGACACCGTGCTGCCATCAAGCCGCTGGATCAGCTTGGAATGCTCGCTGCCGCCACTGAGCTGGCCGCTGAGGATGTGCTCGATCAGGGTGAACCCGTCGGTCTGGGCGTTTTCATCCAACAGGTTGAACAACGAGGCCAGCGGCAACCCCGTGGCCTGCTCGGCTTTCCAGTGGGTCAGCGCCTCGGCCGCCGGGTTCATATAGGCGATAGCACCTTCGACATCGGTGGTAATCACCGCATCGCCAATGGACTGCAGGGTGATTTGCGCGCGCTCTTTTTCCAGTTGCAGCGCATCGGCAAAGGCATGGCGCTGGGCCAACAATTTGTGGGTACGCAGCAACGCCAGGGCGATCAGAATCAGCGCCGTGGCCAGGTTGGTGACCAGCAGAAGACGCAGGATCACCCGCGACCCCTCGCCCAGGGCGTCACTGAAGGCCTTGGCCGCCGGGGTCACGCCGTCGTTGATGGCCAGTATCTGGCTCTTCCAGCGATTGATATCGGCAGGGTCGGCACGACCGCTGGTAATACTCCGGTGCATCTCCTGCGCCACGTCATCCAGCTGCACCAGGTAGCTGTCACCTACGGTCCATAGGTCGATGGCCTTCTCCAGGTAACTGAAGTGGCGAAAGTTGAGGTACAGCCAGATCAGGCTGGAAACGTCATCCGGGTGGTTGCCGCCCTTGAGAATGCCCAGGCGCGCGGCTTCAAGGTCCGGCGGGTGACGGTCCAGCGCCAGGCGCAACTCGTGCCCACCCTGGGGCACGGCGATCGCGTTCTGGTATTTGAGGAACGTCGACTCGTCACGACCGTCGGCGTAAAGGTTGAGGTAGTAGATGGCATCTTTCTGCCCCTTGGACCACAGGCTTTCGCCGGCCACATAGCCGCGCACAGCCGATAGCACATAGAGACTGAGACCACCCAACAACGCTTGAAACACCACCACGGCGATAAAAGGCCAAACGATGCCCAATAACCGTGGGGTTCCGAGAGTTCGCTTTTGCTTCATGAGGCCCCTTGCATAAGCACTGCCAGATGAACACCCGAGTGATCCCACTCCTGAACCAACAGATTAGGCTACTTTGCATCTAGCAGAAGGCCAGCCTGTAAAGCGCTATAGGTTGTCGACGGGGGAAACTGCGACAGTGCCGAATTGAGTGGTCGTCCCCAGAGGAGACTTCATCATCAAGCCGATGAAAACGGCAGTATTCAGGGTTGCTGTACTTGCTGCAAATGCCCGTAAAGCTTGGCGTAGAGGCCACCATCGGCAATCAACTGTTGGTGATCGCCATCTTCGGCAATCTGCCCGCCATCGAACACCAACACCCGATCAGCCTGTTTTACCGCAGACAAGCGGTGGGCAATGATCAGGGTAGTCCGCCCTCGCAAAAAGCGCGTCAGGGCCTGGTGCAAGTTGTACTCGGTGGCAGCGTCCAGGGCCGACGTGGCCTCGTCGAGAATCACCACTTTGGGCTCGGCCAGGACCATGCGCGCAATGGCCAGGCGCTGGCGCTGGCCTCCGGAAAGTCGCACACCAGAACGCCCGACAACGCTGTCCAGGCCCTGGGGCAGGGCCCGGACCGTGGCATCCAACTGGGCAATTTCCAGCGCCAGCCAACAGGCGGCGTCGGTCCGCTCCCGGCCCATGGTCAGGTTGGCGCGGATGCTGTCGTTGAACAGGGCCGGATGCTGCAGGACCACGGCGACGTTTTCCCGAACGGTTTCCAGGCCAATGTCCTGCTGGCTCGCACCGCCAAAGCGGATCACCCCGGCGCGCGGGGTATAGAGCCCCAGCAGCAGTTGCACCAGGGTACTTTTGCCACCGCCGCTGGCGCCCACGATGGCGACCTTTTCACCCGGCGCGATGGACATGTCCAGGTGGTTGAGCACCAGTTCATCGCCATAACCGAAGCTCAGGCCGCGCACGTCGATGCCGACGGTTTCCCGGCCCTGAAACGGGTTGCTGCCACCGGCGTATTGCGGCTCGTCGGCGCGGGCCAGCAATTCGTTGATCCGTGTCAGAGCGCCACCCGCCGCGTAAAAGGCGTATTGCAGGTTCAGCAACTGCTCCACCGGGCCGATCATGAACCACAGGTAGCTGAACACGGCCAGCATCTGCCCGATGGACAAGTCCGAGAACAACACCGTAAGCATCGCCGCGGCGCGAAAGATATCGATACCGAACTGAAACAACAGCCCCGTGGCGCGGCTCGAGGCGTCGCTTTTCCACTGCGAGGCCACCGCATAATCACGCACTTCCCGGGCCCGCTGCCCCAATCGCCCAAGGAAGTAGCCCTGGCGATTGCCGGCACGCACTTCCTGGATCGCATCCAGGGTTTCAGTCAGGGCCTGGGTGAAACGCGAGGTGCTGTCGTTTTCCAGCTTCTTCAGGTGCTTGACCCGCTTGCCCAACTGCACGGTGGCGTAGATCACCAACGGGTTGAACAGCAGAATCAACAGCGCCAGTTGCCAGTGCATCCACAGCAAAATCCCCGCAGTGCCCACCAGGGTCAGCATGGCCACCAGGAAGCGACTGAGGGTTTCACCGACAAACTTGTCCACCGTGTCCAGGTCGGTGACCAAGTGGGTGGTCACGGTGCCACTTCCGAGGCTTTCGTATTCCCCCAGGGAAATACGCTTGAGGCGCTCGATCAGCCGGGTGCGGATCCGATAGACGATGTCCTTGGCCAGGCCGGCAAACAATCGGGCCTGCACCACGTTGAACACCAAGGCACAGCAGCGCAGGCCCAGGGTCGCCAGCAGCATCAGGCCGATGTAACCCGGGGCGCTCTGCCACGCGAGCGGCAGCGCCCGGTTCATCACCTGCAGCGCGGCGTCACCGTGGCCCAACAGGACTTCATCTACCAGCAAGGGCAACAGCAAAGGGATCGGCACACTGCACAGAGTAGCCAGGACCGCCACGGCGTTGGCCACCCACAAACCTTTGCGATGGTGCAACGCCAGCCGGCGAATTTCCGCCCAGGTCAGGCGATCGACAGGCTTGGCAGGCGCGGACGTCTCGGTCGGGTCATACACAGGCAGCCCGCTCCAGCCAACGGCCGAGCAACGGGGACAGCACATCAAGTGGCTGGTAGCCGTTGGTCAACAGCGCCAACTGGCCGTTGCGCTCGGCGAGCAAGGTGGGGAACCCGGCAATCCCCAGGTCCTGGACCCAGGTGAAGTCTGCTGCGGTGGCGGCGTGCTGCTCGGCACGGTCAAAGGCTTCGGCGAACTCGATACGCGGCACGCCCGCCTGCTCTGCCAACTCCACCAGTACGCTGGCGTGGGTGACATCGCGCCCCTCTACATAGAACGCCTGCTGGATCAGCTTCAACAGGTTCCAGGCGCAATCGGCCGCCAGGCTGCGGGCCGTGACGATTGCCCGGCAGGCCGGTTCGGTGTCGTAGACAAAGCCTTCGGGCAAGGCGCCCTCGAAGCTGAACGGCTGACCGGTGGTCTCGTTGACCGCCTGCCAGTGTTCAAGAATGTAGCGCCGGGTCGTGGGTTCGAGGGCCGAACCGCTGCCCGTGCGCAAGCCGCCCACCACCAGGTGCACTTCCACACCGGCAGCCTGGGCCTGCTCGACCAGCGCCTGCGCCACTGGTGCAAAGCCCCAGCACCAGGAACACATCGGATCCATTACGTAGAGCAGGCGGGCAGACATGGCTCAGGCCTCGGAGGGTGATTGCTTGTAGTTGAAACCGATCGGGTGCGGCTGGTTACGCGCCTTGGCCAACTCGATCTGCTTCTGCCGGTCGATGGCACTGCGGCGAGTCTTTTCGCTCAGCTTGTCCCAACAATGGGGGCAACTGATTCCGGGCACATAGTGCTCGGACGCACGATCCTCGACACTCACCGGCGTGCGGCAGGCATGACATTGATCGTAGTCGCCTTCACTCAAGTCGTGACGCACAGTGACCCGGTTATCGAAGACGAAGCAGTCGCCCTGCCATTTACTCTCTTCCTGCGGCACCTCTTCGAGGTACTTGAGAATCCCACCCTTAAGGTGGAATACCTCATCGAAGCCTTCACTGAGCATGAAGCTGGAGGCTTTTTCGCAACGAATGCCGCCGGTACAGAACATGGCGACTTTCTTGTGCTTGCTCGGGTCGAAGTGGGCTTTGATGTAGTCGGGGAATTCGCGAAAACTGGTGGTCTTCGGATCGATGGCGCCCTCAAAGGTACCGATCGACACTTCGTAATCATTGCGGGTATCGATCAACAGCACTTGCGGATCGCTGATCAACGCATTCCAGTCCTGTGGATCGACATAGGTCCCCACCTGTTTGTTGGGGTCGACGCCCGGCACCCCCAGGGTGACGATTTCTTTCTTCAGTTTGACCTTGGTGCGGTAGAACGGCTGCTCGTCGCAATACGACTCTTTGTGGTCGATGTCGTCCATGCGCGGATCGTTCTTGAGCCAGGCCATCAGCCCGTCAATGCCTTCGCGGCTGCCGGAAACCGTGCCGTTGATGCCTTCTTCGGCGATCAGCAAGGTGCCTTTGATGCCGTTGTCGAGCATCGCCTGCAGCAGGGGCTCACGCAGGGCGACGTAATCTTCGAGAGTGACGAACTTGTACAGTGCCGCCACGACAATGGGTTGTGTCATGGGTAATCTCCAGGTGGCTACCCTCGTAAAGGGTGAACCGGATACGGCAGATGCGAGCTTTTCGCTGCACGCTGCAAATAGAGGCAAAAAAAAACGCGCCGACTTGAGCGGCGCGTTGCGGATTGTAGCAGGAAGGCGGTGCTGAGCTCCAAGCGACAAGCTCAAAGCCTCAAGCTTGCCGCTGCGGCTTATCGCTTGCCGCTACCCCCCGCACACGTCGGCGAAGCTGGAGCCGCGCCGATTTTGAGCCATTCTTCCGGCGTATAGGTGTGCAGCGCCAACGCATGAAACTCACTCATCAGATCGCCCAGGGTGGCGTAGACCTTCTGATGGCGCTTGACGCTGTTGAGCCCGGCAAACTGCTCGCTCACCAGCACCGCCTTGAAGTGGGTCTGCAGGCCGCGGCTGTGCATATGACTTTCGTCCAGCACTTGCAGATGCTCGGGCTGCAAGGCCCCAAGGGCCGATTCAATACGTTGTTGCATGGTCATTCCTGGCTCCGCTTACTTCTTCTTGGCCGGTGCAGCCTTAGGCTCGAGTTCGGTGGTCATGTCCGCCAGCAGCTTGTTGACCACGGGCACGGCGCTTTCCAGCTTGGCCTGGGTCATTTGCGCCGATTGCTGAGTCAGCTGGGGCATTTTTTCCAGGACTTTCTTGCCCAGTGGCGACTGGTAGAACGCCACCAGGTCCTTGAGCTCGGATTCGCTGAAGTTGGTGGTGTAGAGCTTGACCATGTCCGGCTTCAGCTTGTTCCAGCCAATGGCTTGGTCCAGGGCGGCGTTGGCCTTGGCCTGGTAGGTTTCCAGCAGGGCGCGTTTCGACTCGGGGGCTTTGGTTTGCTCAAAACGCTGGGCAAACATTTGCTGCACTTGCATGTACACCGGGGTACCCAGCTTGTCGGCGTGGGCCAGGGTCAGGAAGGCTTCGGCACTGGCGTTGTGGCTGGCGGTATCGGCAAGAACCTGGCCGCTGGCGCATACCAGAACAACCGCGGTACAGATGGCACGAAGACGGGTCATCGAGTTTCCTTTTCTAGCAGGCGAGGTAAAACCCCAAGGGCGACCATTCTGCGCCTAATAAACTCCGGGGCTCAACCCCAGGCCTGATGCCGCCTGGTTTTGCTCGACCAAAGGAAGCAAAACACGCTTTACGGAACCCGGGCCACGGATCACGACCTAAACTTCGCAATCAGCCCAACAGGAGAGTGAACCGATGAGCCGTATCGAAACCGACAGCCTTGGCCAGGTCGAAGTCCCGGATGACGCCTACTGGGGGGCACAGACCCAACGTTCGCTGGTGAACTTCGCCATCGGCAACGAGCGCATGCCGCTGTCGGTCCTGCACAGCCTGGCGCTGATCAAGAAAGCCGCCGCGCGGGTCAATGACCGCAATGGCGACCTGCCCGCCGACATCGCCCGGCTGATCGAACAGGCCGCCGACGAAGTCCTGGCAGGCGAACATGACGACCAGTTCCCACTGGTGGTCTGGCAGACCGGCAGCGGCACCCAGAGCAACATGAACGTCAACGAAGTGCTCGCCGGGCGGGCCAACGAACTGGCCGGTAACCCTCGCGGCGGCAAGACCCCGGTGCACCCCAACGACCATGTGAACCGCTCGCAAAGCTCCAACGACTGCTTCCCCACCGCCATGCACATCGCTGCGGCCCAGGCCGTGCAGTCCAAGCTGCTGCCGGCGATTGCCGAACTGTCCGGCGGCCTTGCCGAGCTTTCGGCCCGGCACATGCATCTGGTGAAAACCGGGCGCACCCATATGATGGACGCCACCCCCATCACCTTCGGCCAGGAACTCTCGGCCTTCATTGCCCAACTGGGTTACGCCGAGCGCGCCATCCGCGGGGCCTTGCCGGCGGTGTACGAACTGGCCCAGGGCGGCACCGCCGTGGGCACCGGGCTCAACTCGCCCCACGGTTTTGGTGAGGCCATTGCCGCCGAACTGGCGGCGCTGTCCGGCTTGCCTTTCGTCACCGCACCGAACAAATTCGCCGCCCTGGCCGGGCACGAGCCGCTGACGACTCTCTCCGGCGCCTTGAAAACCCTGGCCGTGTGCCTGATGAAAATCGCCAACGACCTGCGCCTGCTCGGCTCGGCCCGCGGGCCGGCCTGGCCGAAGTGCGCTTGCCGGCCAACGAGCCCGGTAGTTCGATCATGCCCGGCAAGGTCAACCCGACCCAATGTGAAGCGCTGTCCATGCTGGCCTGCCAGGTCATGGGCAACGATGTAGCGATCGGCTTTGCCGCCAGCCAGGGGCACCTGCAGCTCAACGTGTTCAAACCGGTGATCATCCACAACCTGCTGCAATCCATCACCTTGCTGGCCGATGGCTGCAGTAACTTCCAGGCCCATTGCATTGCCGGCCTGGAGCCCGATGCCGGGCAGATGGCCGCACACCTGGAACGTGGCTTGATGCTGGTGACCGCGCTCAACACCCACATCGGCTACGACAAGGCGGCAGAAATTGCCAAGAAGGCCTATGCGGAAAACCTGACCCTGCGTGAATCCGCGCTGGCCTTGGGTTACCTGACGGATGAGCAATTCGACGCCTGGGTCCGTCCCGAAAACATGCTGGAGGCCGGAAAGCAGGGCTAGAAACAACACCGGCGCCTACCCAAACCTGGGTAGACGCCGGCCTGATAAAAGGACTGGCCGCCTAACGCACCGCCTCGAACAGCCCGGTGGCGCCCATGCCTCCGCCCACGCACATGGTGACGATGCCGTAGCGCAGGTTGCGCCGTTGCAGCTCGCGCACCAAATGGCCGACCTGACGCGACCCGGTCATGCCGAACGGATGGCCGATGGAAATCGAACCGCCATTGACGTTGTAGCGTGCGTTATCGATTTCCAGGCGATTGCGGCTGTACAGGCACTGGGAAGCAAAGGCTTCGTTCAACTCCCACAAATCGATATCGGCCACGCTCAGTCCCTTCGCCTTGAGCAGCTTGGGCACCGAAAACACCGGGCCGATGCCCATTTCGTCCGGCTCGCAACCGGCCACGGTAAAGCCGCGGAAAAACGCCTTGGGCTTGAGCCCCAGTTCCAGGGCCTTTTCCAGGCTCATCACCAGGGTCATCGAGGCCCCATCAGACAACTGCGACGAGTTGCCCGCCGTCACCGAACCGTCCTCGGCAAACACCGGTTTCAGCCCGGCCAGGCTCTCCAGGGTGGTGTCCGGGCGATTGCAGTCGTCACGATCGACCACACCGTCAAGCACCTGCACCTGGCCGGTGTTCTTGTCCTCGACCTTGTACTTGACCGCCATGGCGACGATTTCATCATCGAACAGCCCGGCCGCCTGGGCCTGTGCGGTGCGCTGCTGGCTTTGCAGGGCATAGAGGTCCTGTTCTTCGCGGCTGACGTTGTAGCGTCGAGCAACGATCTCGGCGGTCTGGCCCATGGGGAAGTAAATACCCGGCACCTGCTCCTTGAGCAGCGGGTTGACGAGGTTGTCTGTGTTGACGCTTTTCATCGTCAGGCTGATGGACTCGACGCCCCCGGCGACAATGATGTCGCTGCAGCCGGAGGCAATCTGGTTGGCGGCAATGGCAATCGCCTGCAACCCCGAGGAACAGAAGCGGTTGAGGGTCATGCCCGCCGTGCCGGTGCCCAGTTGCGAGAGCACCGCTACGTTGCGCCCAATGTTGTAACCCTGGGCGCCTTCGTTGGAGCCGGCGCCGACGATGCAATCCTCGACGCTGGCCGGGTCGATGCCGTTGCGGCTCAGCAGCGCATTGACGCAATGGGCGGCCATGTCATCCGGACGGGTCTGGTTGAACTTGCCGCGAAAGGACTTGGCCAGGCCAGTCCGCACGCTATCGACGATCACCACTTCACGCATGGCACACCTCATTGTTGTTGTCGGTTGGAAGTGGGCCGAGCATAAGTCTGCCCCTTCACCGACCGCGACAATCATTCACCCCGCGTATGCGCGACCATCGCTCTATTTCTTGTCCTTCTTGCGTTTTTTATCGTCCTTGTCGGACTTTTCGAACGCCTCTTCCAGGGCGCGGTTGAGGGTGCGCAATACCTTGATCCGGGCCCAGCGCTTGTCATTGGCTTCCACCAGGGTCCAGGGCGACACCTCAGTACTGGTACGGTCAACCATGTCGCCGACAGCGGCGCGGTAGTCGTCCCATTTTTCGCGGTTGCGCCAGTCGTCTTCAGTGATTTTGAAGCGTTTGAAGGGGATCTCTTCCCGGGCCTGGAAGCGCTCCAGCTGGGTCTGTTTGTCGATCGCCAGCCAGAACTTGACCACGATCACCCCTGCATCGGCGATCTGCTCCTCAAAGTCATTGATCTCGCCATAGGCCCGCAGCCAGTCGGCCGGGGAACAGAAACCCTCGACACGTTCCACCAACACCCGACCGTACCAGGAGCGGTCGAACACGGTGAATTTGCCCCGGGCCGGAAGGTGCCGCCAGAAACGCCAAAGATAAGGCTGCGCGCGCTCTTCTTCAGTGGGCGCGGCAATCGGCACGATGCTGTATTGGCGTGGGTCCAGTGCTGCCGCCACCCGCCGGATCGCCCCGCCCTTGCCCGCCGCATCGTTGCCTTCGAACACCGCCACCAGGGCGTGCTTGCGCATGCGTTTGTCCCGCAGCAGCCCGGACAGGCGCGCCTGCTCGGTAATCAGCTGTTCCTCGTAATCGTCCTTGTCCAGGCGTTGGGTCATGTCCAGGCTGCCAATCAGGGTCACCTGATCGACGCTGGACGGCAGCGGTGCAGCGGTCACCAAAGCCGTCTTGCCAACGGGGCGGTTCAGTGCGTTCTGCAACCCCTCCAGCAGGATCTTGCCCACGGTCAGGCTGCGGTAATAAGGGTCCACGCCCTCGATCACGTGCCAGGGTGCATAGTCGCGGCTGGTGCGGCGTAACACCCGCTCACCGTATTTGACGAACTTGTCGTAGGTTTCTGACTGCTGCCAATCCAGGGGGCTGATGCGCCAGCTGTGCAACGGGTCGTCCTGCAGGGCCTTGAGCCGGGCCTTCATTTGTTTCTTGGACAGATGAAACCAGAACTTGAAGATCAGCGCGCCTTCGTCACAGAGCATTTTCTCCAGGCGTTCGGCGGCGTTGATTGCCTGATCCAGGCGCGCGTCCTTGAACAGACCATGGACCCGCCCCTGCAACATCTGGCTGTACCAATTGCCGAAAAATACCCCCATGCGCCCCTTGGCGGGAAGCATCCGCCAATAGCGCCAGGCCGGAGGACGGGCGAGCTCTTCATCGGTCTGCTGGTCGAAGGTGCGCACTTCGATCAGCCGCGGGTCCATCCATTCGTTGAGCAGCTTGACCGTCTCGCCCTTGCCTGCGCCTTCGATCCCGTTGATCAGCACAATCACCGGAAACCCGGCCCTCTGCTGCAACTCGAACTGCGCTTCCAGCAACGCCTCGCGCAAGGCAGGCACTTCGGCTTCGTAGGTGTCTTTGTCGATGGCGTGACCGATTTCGGCAGATTCAAACATGGACGGCTCCCTTCCAAGAATTTTCCAAGACTAGCGGATCGACAACGGCCGCAGGAAACAAATCCCCGGGCAACCCGAGGCTGGCCAGCAAAAGCCGGCGGCGGATTTTCCGCGCCCCGGAGGCAGCGGGCCTTGTCATGGGTCAATCGCACCCGCGGCGATCAGCTAGAATGGCCGCCTTGCCGATTTCGAGCCGAACATGACTCCCGTATTGCCCCATGCCCAACTCGACTGGGACGACCAAGGTCGCCCGCGTTCCAAGGTCTTCGACGATGTGTATTTCTCCACCGAGTCGGGCCTGGCCGAAACACGCCACGTGTTTATCGAGCAGAACCGCCTGACGGAACGCTTTGCCGCGCTCCAGCCGGGCGAGCGCTTTGTGATCGGTGAAACCGGCTTCGGCACCGGGCTGAATTTTCTCTGCGCCTGGCAGTTGTTCGAGGCCCAGGCCGATGCGGATGCCCGCTTGCATTTCGTCAGCGTGGAAAAGTACCCCCTCAGCCCCGACGACCTGCGACGCGCCCTGGCCCTATGGCCGGAACTGGCGAGCTTCGCCGAGCGCTTGCTGGCGTCCTATGTGGCGGTGCACCAGGGGTTCCAGCGCATCGTGCTGGATGCCGGCCGGGTCACCCTGACCCTGCTGATCGGCGATGCCCTGGAACAGTTGCCGCAACTGGATGCGCAGATCGACGCCTGGTTTCTCGACGGTTTTGCACCGGCGAAAAACCCCGACATGTGGACCGCGGAACTGTTCGCCGAACTGGCCCGCCTGGCGGCGCCCGGCTCGACCATCAGCACCTTCACCAGCACTGGCTGGGTTCGACGCCTGTTGAACGCCGCCGGGTTCAAGATGAAACGCACCCCGGGCATCGGCCACAAATGGGAGGTGCTGCGCGGCGCATTTCTCGGCTGGCCCGAGGACGCAGCGCCGACACCGGCCGTCAAACCCTGGTTCGCCCGGCCCTCGGCACCGCAAGAGAAAACCGCCCTGGTGATCGGCGGTGGCCTGGCCGGCTGCGCCAGCGCCGCCAGCCTGGCGGCTCGGGGCTGGCAGGTCAGCCTGCTGGAGCGCCACGAGCAACTGGCCCAGGAAGCCTCGGGCAACCCCCAGGGCGTGCTCTACCTCAAGCTATCGGCCCACGGCACCGCGCTGTCGCAGATGATCCTCAGCGGTTTTGGCTACACCCGGCGGCAGCTTGAACAACTGCAACGGGGCCAGGACTGGGACAACTGCGGCGTGCTGCAACTGGCCTTCAACCCCAAGGAAGACGAGCGCCAGGCCCAATTGGCCGACGCCTTCCCCACTGATCTGCTGCAACGGCTGGACCAGCCCCAGGCCCAGGCGCGCGCTGGCGTCGACCTGGCCTGGGGCGGCCTGTTCTACCCCGAAGGGGGCTGGGTGCATCCGCCGGCCCTGTGCCAGTGGCAAGCCCGCCATCCGAAAATCCAGGTCTTGCAACGGCACAACGCCCTGGAACTGCGCCAGGTCGATGGGCGCTGGCAAGCCTGGGACGGCGAACACTTGCTGGCCAGCGCGGCAGTGGTGATCCTCGCCGGCGCGGCCGACATCAAGCACTTTCCAGCCAGTGCCGAGTTGCCCCTCAAACGCATTCGCGGGCAGATCACCCGCTTGCCGCAAACCCCGCGCAGCCAGAGCCTGGCCACCGTGGTGTGCGCCGAAGGTTATGTCGCACCACCGCGCTTGGGCGAGCACACCTTGGGTGCCAGCTTCGATTTCAAGAGTGACGACCTGACGGCCACGGTCGCCGAGCATATCGGCAACCTGGCCATGCTGCGGGAAATTTCCAGCGACCTCAGCGAACGCCTCGGCGCCGAGCAACTGCCGCTGGAAACCTTGCAGGGCCGTGCTGCGTTTCGCTGCACCAGCCCGGACTATTTGCCCATCGTCGGGCCCCTGGCCGACCCGGCCCTGTTCGCCGACACCTACGCCGCGCTGGCCAAGGATGCGCGGCAAGTACCGGACCTGCCCTGCCCCTGGCTCGACGGCCTGTATATCAACAGTGGCCATGGCTCCCGCGGCCTGATCACCGCACCGCTGTCCGGTGAGTTGCTGGCCGCCTGGCTGGAAAACGAACCCCTGCCCCTGCCCAGAAGCGTGGCCGAAGCGTGCCACCCCAACCGCTTCGCCCTGCGTCGGCTGATTCGCGGCAAAGCCTGATAGACACTGGCGGCGCGTCGCAAAAACGCGCCGCCAAAGTCAGGCAAATCAGCAGCTTGACCAGCCCAGCAACGCACTTGAACCCACTTTCTTATAACCGATCGATCTAAAACTCCCGAGTTATGCACAGGTCAGTTTCCTGGTACCCGCCCTTTTGGTGGCTACGGATTGACTCTCCCCAACGGAAAAACCGGTAAGGACTTATGTGCGGACTAGCTGGCGAACTACGCTTTGATCATCAACCTGCCGACCTGGCAGCGGTTGAACGAATCACCCATCACCTGGCCCCCCGTGGCCCCGACGCCTGGGGCTTTCACAGCCAGGGCCCGATCGCCCTGGGCCATCGACGCCTGAAAATCATGGACCTGTCGGACGGCTCGGCGCAGCCGATGATCGACAACGCCCTGGGCCTGTCCCTGGCGTTCAACGGGGCCATCTACAACTTCCCCGAACTGCGGGCCGAGCTGGAAAAACTGGGTTACGCCTTCCATTCCGGCGGTGACACCGAAGTGCTGCTCAAGGGCTATCACGCCTGGGGCACCGACCTGTTGCCCAAGCTCAATGGCATGTTTGCCTTCGCCATCTGGGAGCGCGATGCCCAGCGCCTGTTCATCGCCCGCGACCGCCTCGGGGTCAAACCCCTGTACTTGTCACGCACCGGCCAGCGCCTGCGCTTCGCCTCAGCGTTGCCGGCGCTGCTCAAGGGCGGTGATATCAACCCGATCCTCGATCCAGTGGCGCTCAATCATTACTTGAACTTCCATGCCGTGGTGCCGGCGCCGCGTACCTTGCTGGCCGGCGTTGAAAAACTGCCGCCGGCCACCTGGATGCGCATCGAAGCCGATGGCCGCACCGAGCAACAAACCTGGTGGACCCTGCCCTACGGCCCCCGCGCCGACGAGCTCAACCTGACCTTGGAAGACTGGCGCGACCGCGTGCTCGACAGCACCCGTGAAGCGGTGGCGATTCGTCAACGGGCGGCGGTGGATGTCGGTGTGCTGCTTTCCGGCGGCGTCGACTCCAGCCTGTTGGTGGGCCTGCTGCGGGAAGTCGGGGTGGAAAACCTCTCAACCTTCTCCATTGGCTTCCAGGATGCCGGTGGCGAGCGCGGCGACGAGTTCCAGTATTCGGACCTGATCGCCAAACATTACGGCACCCAGCATCACCAGTTGCGCATCGACGAGCGCGAAATCATCGAGCAGTTGCCGGCCGCCTTCCGCGCCATGAGCGAGCCGATGGTCAGCCACGACTGCATCGCCTTCTACCTGCTGTCGCGGGAAGTGGCCAAGCACTGCAAAGTGGTGCAAAGCGGCCAAGGCGCCGACGAACTGTTCGCCGGCTACCACTGGTACCCGCAAGTGGACGGCGCCAGCGACCCGTACGCGGCCTACCGAGCGGCGTTCTTCGACCGCAGTTACGACGACTACGCCGCCACCGTGCAACCCAAGTGGCTGACCGCCAACGATGCTGCCGGCGACTTTGTCCGTGAGCATTTTGCCCAGCCCGGTGCCGACGCACCTGTGGATAAAGCCCTGCGCCTGGACAGCACCGTGATGCTGGTCGACGATCCGGTCAAGCGTGTGGATAACATGACCATGGCCTGGGGCCTGGAGGCGCGCACGCCGTTCCTCGACTACCGCCTGGTGGAGTTGTCGGCCCGGGTGCCAGCCCAGTTCAAGCTGCCCGACGGCGGCAAGCAAGTGCTGAAAGAAGCCGCGCGCCTGGTGATCCCCAGCGAGGTGATCGACCGCAAAAAAGGCTACTTCCCAGTGCCGGGCCTCAAGCATTTGCAGGGCGACACCCTGAACTGGGTACGTGAACTGCTGCTGGACCCGAGCCAGGACCGTGGCCTGTTCAACCCCGCCATGCTCGACCGCCTGCTGACCGACCCGCAAGGCCAGTTGACCCCATTGCGCGGCTCCAAGCTCTGGCAGTTGGCGGCACTGAACCTGTGGCTCAGCGAACAAGGAATCTGACCGATGAAAGCCCATGCCACGGCTTACAGCCAACGCTTGCTGCGCGGCCAGGCGCCTTCTTACGAACGCTTGCAGGCACGCTTCGCCGAGGACGGCAGCGAACTCGGCGCCGCGCCCATTGCCGTGCATTGCGGGTGGGGGCGGCTGCTGATCGGCCACACCTTCCCGGACCCGGCGAGCCTGGCCGAAGAGCTGCTCAACGAGCAGCCCGGCGAGCGCGACATCGCCCTCTATGTCGCCGCACCGCAACAGGTGCTGGGCCTGGAGCCCGCGCAGCTGTTTCTCGACCCTTCCGACACCTTGCGCCTGTGGTTCAGCGATTACCGCCAAGCCACCCGGGTATTCCGCGGTTTCCGTATCCGCCGGGCGCAGAATGAAAGCGATTGGCAGGCCATCAACCAGCTGTACCAGGCCCGGGGCATGCTGCCCATCGACCCGAACCTGCTGACCCCGCGTCACCAAGGCGGGCCGGTGTACTGGCTGGCGGAAGATGAAGACAGCGGCGCGGTGATCGGCAGCGTCATGGGCCTCAATCACCACAAGGCCTACCAGGACCCGGAACACGGCAGCAGCCTCTGGTGCCTGGCGGTGGACCCCCACTGCACCCGCCCGGGGGTAGGTGAAGTGCTGGTGCGCCACCTGATCGAGCACTTTATGAGCCGCGGCCTGAGCTACCTCGACCTGTCGGTGTTGCACGACAACCGCCAGGCCAAGAACCTCTACGCCAAGCTGGGTTTCCGAACCCTGTCGACCTTCGCCATCAAGCGCAAGAACGGCATCAACCAGCCGCTGTTTCTCGGCCCCGGCCCCCAGGCGGACTTCAACCCCTACGCACGAATCATTGTCGAGGAAGCCCATCGCCGCGGCATCGACGTGCAGGTGGATGACGCCGATGCCGGGCTGTTCACCCTTAGCCACGGCGGGCGCCGTGTGCGCTGCCGGGAGTCCCTGAGCGACCTGACCAGCGCCATCAGCATGAGCCTGTGCCAGGACAAGAGCCTGACCCATAAAGTCTTGAAAGGCGCCGGGCTGCGCTTGCCCGCGCAGCAACGTGCAGGCAACGCCGACGACAACCTGGCGTTCCTCGACGAGCACCAGCGGGTGGTGGTCAAGCCTCTGGACGGCGAACAGGGCCAGGGGGTCGCCGTGGACCTGCGCAGCATTGAAGACGTCCAGCAGGCCATCGAACACGCCCGGCAGTTCGACAGCCGGGTGCTGCTGGAAAGCTTCCATGAAGGCCTGGACCTGCGCATCCTGGTGATCGGCTTCGACGTGGTGGCCGCCGCCATTCGGCGCCCGGCCGAAGTGATCGGCGACGGGCAACACTCCATCGGCGCCCTGATCGAAGCCCAGAGCCGCCGACGCCAGGCGGCCACGGGGGGCGAGAGCAAAATCCCTCTGGATCACGAAACCCAACGCACCCTGCACGCCGCCGGTTTCGATTACAGCGACGTATTGCCGGCAGGCCAGCGTCTGTTCGTGCGGCGCACCGCCAACCTGCACACCGGCGGCACCCTGGAGGACGTCACCGGCATCCTCCACCCGACCCTGGTGGATGCCGCCATCCGCGCAGCCCGGGCCCTGGACATCCCCATGGTCGGCCTGGACCTGATGGTGCCGGCGGCGGACCAGCCGGAGTACGTGTTTATCGAAGCCAACGAGCGCGCCGGGCTGGCCAACCACGAACCGCAGCCCACGGCGGAGCGTTTTGTCGACTTGCTGTTTCCCCACAGCCAACCGGCGCCTTGAGCCTTCGCCCACAAGCCCGCTCCTACGCGTCTGACGCTAGGAGCGGGCTGGCCAGCGAAAGCGTCCGAACACCCCTTCATCGAAACCATCGATGCCCTCTTCCCATCAGGAGTTTCCATGACCCGTACAATCCCCGAACCGGACCTCAACTACCTGCAGAAAGTCCTCCTGGAAATGCTCGCCATTCCCAGCCCCACAGGCTTTACCGACACCATCGTGCGCTACGTCGCCGAGCGTCTGGAAGAGTTGGGCATTCCCTTTGAACTGACACGCCGCGGCACCATCCGCGCCACCCTCAAGGGCAAGAAAAACAGCCCGGATCGAGCCGTGTCAGCCCACCTGGACACCATTGGCGCCAGCGTGCGTGCGGTCAAAGACAACGGCCGCCTGACCCTCGCGCCCGTAGGCTGCTGGTCCAGCCGCTTTGCCGAGGGCAGCCGCGTCAGCCTGTTCACCGACAACGGCGTGCTGCGCGGCAGCGTCTTGCCGCTGATGGCTTCCGGGCATGCCTTCAATACCGCAGTGGATGAAATGCCCATCAGTTGGGACCACATCGAACTGCGCCTGGACGCCTACTGCACCACCCGCGCCGATTGCGATTCCCTGGGCATTGGCGTCGGTGACTTCGTGGCCTTCGACCCCTTGCCCGAATTCACCGACAGCGGACACATTAGCGCCCGTCACCTGGACGATAAAGCCGGCGTCGCAGCCTTGCTCGCAGCGCTCAAGGCCATCGTCGACAGCGGCGAGCCCTTGATGATCGACTGCCACCCGCTGTTCACCATTACCGAGGAAACCGGCAGCGGCGCGGCGGCGGCCCTGCCCTGGGACGTCAGCGAGTTTGTCGGCATCGACATCGCCCCGGTCGCACCCGGCCAGCACTCCAGCGAACATGCGGTGAGCGTGGCCATGCAGGATTCCGGCGGGCCCTACGACTATCACCTGTCCCGACACTTGCTGCGCCTGGCCGCGGAACATGAACTGCCGGTGCGCCGTGACCTGTTCCGCTACTACTTCAGCGACGCTCACTCCGCCGTCACCGCCGGCCACGACATTCGTACCGCGCTGCTGGCCTTCGGCTGTGATGCGACCCACGGTTACGAACGGACCCATATCGACAGCCTGGCCGCCCTGAGCCGCCTGCTCGGCGCCTACATCCTCAGCCCGCCGGTGTTCGCCAGCGATGCCCAGCCGGCCCAGGGTTCGCTGGACCGCTTCAGCCATCAACTGGAGCACGATGCACAAATGGAGAGCGACACCCGGGTGCCGTCGGTGGACAGCCTGGTAGGCAATAAAGCGTGAAGCCACCAGGCATGACGCAACGGGGCCTGGGCAGCGGTTTGGCTGGCGGCACAGGCCCCGGCGCAGTAGCATCCGGGATTGTTTGCCGGAGGCCCCCATGCTGATTCCCCACGACCAACTTGAAGTCGACACCCTGACCCGTCTGATCGAGGACTTTGTCACCCGTGACGGCACCGACAATGGCGATGACACGCCCCTGGAAACCCGCGTATTGCGCGTGCGCCAGGCGCTGACCAAGGGCCAGGCGCTGATCGTGTTCGATCCGGACAGCGAGCAGTGCCAGTTGATGCTCAAGCACGATGTGCCCAAGGAGCTGTTTGACTGAATGCCGACGGGCTCATGACCTGAGTCCGTTGCAGATTACGGCGCGGAAAAACGCGGCCCGAACAGAATGACGCTGGCGCCGATCACACAGAGCGCCACGCCCAGCCAGTCAGATGTCAGCGGACGAACCCGCTCGACCATTCCCAACCAGGCAATCGACGCCACCACGTAAATACCGCCGTAGGCCGCATAGCACGACCGGCGTAGGTGGACTCGACCTTGGTCAGCAACAGCGCAAAAAGCGTCAGGCTGAGCAACGCCGGGACGATCCACCAGGCGCTCTTGCCCTGGCGCAACCACATCCAGAAGCCATAGCAGCCAGCGATTTCAAACAGCGCCGCAAGGAAAAACCACAGGTAGTTGAGCATGCAAGGTCTCGTCAGGATGGCTGGATGCCGGCCATCCTGACGACGGCCTCGCGCGGGGGCAAGTTCAACTGGCGTTTTGCTTGGCCTTGGCGCGCATCTTGTCGGCCATCAGGGTCATTTCGTTGTACAGCGCTTGAGGGTTCTGCTGCTTGAGTGCCCACGCCATGCGGCCCTGCTCATGGGGCAGGATCATGAACTCTCCGGCGCCGACCTGGGTGTAGATGTAGTCCGCGATATCGGCGGCACTGATCGGCGAGCTTTCCAGCAACTTGCCCACCTGGGCCTTCATCGCCGGGGTCGGGCCGCGGAAGGAGTCCAGCAGGTTGGTCTGGAAGAACGACGGGCAGACAACGTGCACACCGATTTCCTGCTGTGCCAGTTCAATCAACAGGCTTTCGGACAGCGCCACCACACCGGCCTTGGCCACGTTGTAGTTGCTCATCGCCGGGCCCTGCATCAGGGCCGCCATGGATGCAATGTTGATGATCCGACCGCGGCTCTGTTCCAACAACGGCAGGAAGGCTTTGCAGCCCTTGACCACGCCCATCAGGTTAATTGCGATCTGCCAGTCCCAATCCTCCAGGGACAACTCGCTGAAAAAACCGCCCGAGGCTACACCGGCGTTATTGACGATGATATCGATGCCACCCAACTTCACCTCGCAGGCTTGGGCAAACGCCGTCAGTTGGCTGTAATCACGCACATCGCAGCGCTGGATAAAACCATCGCCACCCGCCTCGCGAACAAGTTTCAGGGTTTCCTGAAGGCCCGGTTCGCTGACATCGGACAAGGCCAACTGCCAACCTTCACGCGCCCAGCGCAGAGCGATTTCACGACCCAGGCCGGAACCGGCGCCAGTGATCATCATGCGATTTTGCATAGGAGTTGCCTTGTTGTTCTGGGGAAGATCGGCCGAGTGTAGCGAAGGACCCAGCCCGACCCACGCACCATCAGACTGCTGAATGCCCCAGGCAAACTTGAGCCTCGGTGCGACGTTGCCCCGTATCAATAGTTCCGTACGGGAGCAACTTGTACAGGCCGCGGAAAGTAAATAAAACGGAATAACCCAAGCCGCAAAAAACTTTAAAAAAACTTGGAATTATCTCGCTGTGCCCAGAGTCGGAATTATTAAGCGGCTCGCTCATTAGTTAAAACGAGCCCGTCATTAAACCAGCCACGTACGTGATTAAAACTTTAATAAGGAAATCGACATGGGCACCATTCTCATCGTTATTCTGATTTTGCTACTGGTCGGCGGCCTGCCAGTCTTCCCACACTCCAGAAGTTGGGGTTACGGGCCATCGGGCATCATCGGCGTGGTGCTGGTAGTGCTGCTGGTACTGCTTCTGCTCGGCAGGATATAACGCTGCGGCTCGATTGAGTGCGCCATAAAAAACGCCAGTGTTGTCACTGGCGTTTTTTTGTACTGCCTTTGGGTCGCACCTTACTCGTAGATCAAGGTCACCGTGGCACGGGTAGCAATAAGCCCGGCCTTGAGATCGGGCGAGGTTCGATAGTACCTGGCAGCCAGCGGGATAGAGACCGCCTGGCCGTCCTCTGTAGTCGGCACCGTGATGACGTCGGTGCGTGCACCCAGCAATTGCAGCGTGGTACTGGCGGCGTCCCCTCGCAGCAACTGCAAGCCAACGCCTTGCGCCATACCGGCTCCTGCGTCATTGAGCAGGATGTGATCACGGCTGTTGATGCCGTCGACCCGGTAGGCAATCTTGACGCCTTTATCGCAGGTCAATTTAATCGCAAACCCCTTCGCTCCCGCCGACGAACCAACGCTGGGCAAGGCGCGCTGGTGAATCGGGTCAAGTTCGACTGACTGAACGGGCTCCGCCACTTTGCAGCCCATGTTGCTGATCGTCAGTTGGGTGTTGCTGAAGCTGATCTTGTGCACCAGGGCATCGCTGTACCAGATATCAACGGCCAGGTCCTTTGAGTGGCCGGAAGACATCGGGCCGGTCTTGATCAGTTCGAAGGTGAAACGGTGGGGCGAGAAATACTCATTGAGCCCGCGGCCCAGCGGCACGGACTTGAACGGCCCCATGTAAATGCCTCCCAAGGGACCAGCCTCTTTAGGGTTATCCCAGAGCACACGCATGCCTACGCCCGGGATCCCGGTCGCGTATACATGGTTCCCCAAGTCCGTCAAAGGACCAGTCAGTGCCATACTCAGGTTGTAATTACCCAGCCGGCTGCACACCACACGGATGGGAGCCTTGGTGATTTCTTCCTTGAAAAATGTGCTGTTGACCGGGAGGTCACGAGCGATCGAAAGACTCAGATTGACGTAGTTTTTGTGTTCTCTCGCGCTCTCGCAGGTAGCCGCACGACTGACCCCGGAAAACAGCAACAGCCCCAAAACCAAAAGGATGATGTTCATCGTAAGTTCCTGTGCCCTGCGGCTTGTGTATTGACCACGCGGGCCCAAGCAGCGGGTGAGTAGGAAAGATCCGCAACGCCTAAGGCGTTGCTCGTGAAAAACGTTCGCGGGGGCAGCGGGACGATAGGACGCAAGCACCCTAAGGCCCGCACCCAGCCTCCAGCACCGGGTGATCGAGAACCGCGTCATGGGCTGTCCACCCGCTTTTGAGCCTCGCTCAGCAACTCGCACGACAACTCCACCTGTTGGTAATACGCGTCCTTGTCCGGCTCGGTGGCCGGCAGCCGGTAGGGCGCAAGGCACTGCTGGTCCTGAAGCGCTCCCCACCTGACCCGCAACCGCCCTTGGGCCTGCAAACCGCGTAGGAAGGCTCGACCGCCCTGCCCCACCTGGCTCAGGGATTCATCCTCGGCATTGAGAATCTGCGCCCCCAGAGGAATGGGCTCGCCGTCGCTACGTCGTAGTTTGAGCAAGGTGGGCCGCCCGACCACCGTCGGGTAATTGAGCATCACCACCGCCCCCGCCCGGGGCGCTACTTGCTGGGAGGTCATCTCCAGCTCTACATCCGGAGAGGTGCCTTTGGGGTCGAGGGCCACTTCGTTGCGGCGATAGGGCGTCAAACCGGCGACCACTGCGTAGCCACTGCCGGCAATCCTCCCCGACGCACTGCTGAGTACCTGGGCGCCTTCGGCCCCCGGCGCAACCAGCACTGCCATAGTTTCACCCTGGTCCTGGGTGGCACTGAGCCCGCCCGGGTGTGCAACCAACGTGCCCTGCATGCCGAAGTTGGCCTGACGATAGTTTTCCCCACGACTGGCCCCGACGTGATAGCTGGCCTGTGCGGTGTCGTAGTGCAGGCTGCCCCCGTAGTTATGACTGGACTGGCCTTCACCGTTGTCGCTCGCGCCATAGAGGCTGTAGCCGATTTGATCTTCTTCACCGGCTCGCCCACTCAGCGTGCTGTTGATGCCGTGGCTGCGACGCCCGTCGTAACTGATCGACGAGTTCAGGTAAGGCGAGTGCCGGGAGCGCCCCAGGGGCACGCTGACGCTCAGCAGGTATTGAGTGTCCAGCCGACCGTTGGCACTGCGTGTACGACTGGCGTTAAGGCCGAAACTGCCCCAGTTGAACCCGTTGGAGTACCCCACTTGAAAGGTGATGTCGCTGCCCTGCTCACGGCTCCAATAGTTCTGGGCCATGCCGGAGAACGTCAGGTGGCCGCGCTGCTCGCCAATGGGCTGGCTGAGGTTCAACTGGAGACGACTGCGTTGTTTGTACAGCGTGGTTGCCGGCTCGGTGCTGCGCAGACGGGCGAACTCACCAAAGTCCAGGTAACCCTCGCTGGAAAAACGGTAGGCGGCGAGGCTGAAGTTGGTCGCCGTGGGCTCGATCAGCTTGCTGTAGGTCAGGCGCAGACTGCGTCCACTCATGTGCGCCTGACTACTTGGCAACTCGTGGTTGAGCCCGGACGCCTGGGAATGGGTCAGGTCGGCAGCCACCGCGCCCAACAAGGTGCTCAGCGCCAGCCCACCCTGCAGCGCCCGGTAGTCTTGCCCGACCACCGTGCCGCCATAACCGGTCAACATATTGGACAGGCCACGCTGGTACGTGCCCTGGAGAAAATCGGGAGGTGCCCGAAGGCTTTCATCCCGATAGCGACCCGCGCTGAAACTGAAACGAGAACTGTCCGGGCGCAGCAGTTGCGCCACCGAGGCATAAGGCATCACAAAGCGCTTGATGCGCCCGTCCGCCTCCGTGATGGTCACGTTCAGATCGCCGGCATACCCGGTGTTGTACAGGTCGTCGATGGCAAAAGGACCGGGCGCCACGGTGGTTTCGTAGAGTAGGTTCTGCCCCTGACTGACACTGACCTTGGCCGTGGTGTCGGCGACACCTCGCACCACCGGGGCAAAACCACGCATGGAGTCCGGCAGCATGCGTTCATCGCTGCTCAGTTGGAGGCCGCTGTAAGGCATGCTGTCGAAGAAGTTGCCCGGTGTGTAGTACTGCCCCAGGGTCAACTGCGCACTCAGCGGCGTGACATCACGCTGCACGTAGCTGCTCAGCGCGGTGTAGTGACTGTTCTGGCGAGTGTCTGGCTGGTCGTCGTAACGGTAAGACCCGTTGTGCCTCAAGCGCCAATCCCCCAGGTTCAGGCCGCCATTCAGGCTGCTATAGAACTGACGATTGATTTGCCCGCTGAAGCGGTTGTCGGAGAGGTTGTTCGAGTACCCGAGAAAGCCCGCATTGACCCCTGAGTCCCAATCCTTGGGTGACACGTAGCCGCGCTTGCTCAGGTTCAGGTACAGCTGCGGAATCGAAAGGTCAGCCTGCAGCTCTGACATGTCCACATCAAACCGGCTGTGGGGCGGCAAGCCGTCGACCGAGAGGCATTCAGCCGCCAGGGCCGCGTCGCCTTGCTCGGCTGGCAACTTGCGAAAGTCCACCCCCAGTTGTACCAGCACACTGGGCGGCAGGCAGGGCTGCGGCGGTTGCCCTTCCTCGACGGCGGCGCGGATACGGATGTCCTGGCGCCCCACCCAGTTTTGGTTGAGGTACAGATCAAGGCGATAGGTGCCTGGCTCCAGCGGGTTGCTGCGCTGGAACTTGGACAGGTCCACGGCTTGCCCTCGGCTGTTGCCAAAAAACGCCGGGTTGAACTCGACCAGCTCGCTGGCCTCACTGAACGAACAGCCCAGGCTCGACAGCAGCAGGGCCAGACCACTGGAAAGCCGCCAGGCACTCCCTGCCACATCAGATGTTTCTGCGGACGAATACCCAGGTCGAATAAAGAAGAAAAAACACAATGAGCTCATGAGACCTACCCGGACGTTGAACAGGATGGGCCAGCAGCAACCAATGCACGGCTGTCGTCGCTGCACAAAAGGGTCTGGACGGCTAAATCAGTCAGTGCCCAATCACCGGACCTGCTCGGTCTAGGGAGCAAGCCGGGTTTCCTGAAGGACGGTGGCGCCGTAGTCGTTGATCCACTCGTACACCACACGGCCTTCAGCGCCGGACAGGCCCTGGGCCTGTTCAAGCGCAAAATCCGCAGTGGAGCGTGGGGCGAGCATGCGGCTGTGCACCTTAAAACTGCGGCCATCCCTGAGCTTCAACAGCACCGTGTTGAAGGACACGTGAAAGGCACCGTCGTTACGCACCTGCAAGGCCATGCCCGTGGCTGACTTGACCAGGCGCCAATGGAGCTGTTCTGCCGTATCAATGGCACTGCCTGGCAGTTCGAGCGGGCGAAAAAACACTTTCAGGCGACTGCGAAAAGCCAGTTGCATATGGTTCGTTGTTTGCACACTGGGCAGAGGTGGAACGTCGAGAATGTTGAGCCAGAACACCGACTCCCGGTCCTTGGGTATTCCCGGTTGCGGTGTATAGGCCAAACGCAAAGCCTGACCTTTACCCGGATCAATCCGCACCATGGGGGGCATGACAATAAAGGGCACGTCCGCATCATCCGGCTTGCCATCGGGGTTGCCGGCATCGATCCAAGCCTGGACCAAGGCAGGCTGCGCCCCCTGGTTGGTGAGCCTGACGCTGACTTCACGCTCCTTGGCCGGATAAACCACACGGGTTCCGCCCACCACGACATTGGCCTGGACGCCAAGGGACTGAAAAAGGATGGCGCTACAGAAAAATAAAAAAGACCAGAAACGACGGGACATGGTGTTCATCACTCGCAACAAACGGCCCCGGAGCTTTCGCTCCGAGGCAACGGCTTCACTCGTAGATCAAGTCCATCGAGACGCTGGTCGAAACATCACCGGCCGTGGTGCCCGCCGTTGATGCGAAGTACTGGGCGTAGAACTCAAGGACTGCGCTCTGGTCGACGATGCTGACCGTGTCCAACAGCGGCCCCTGATTGAGATTGAGCGGCTGATGCTTGCTGTCGAGCAGTTGCACCTGAACGTTGGAGCCCGATGGGGTTTGGTTGATCAAGGCGCCGCTCTGCGGATCCACCGTCTCACCGGTGTTGAACTTGGCCGTCACCTTACTGCCGCTGCAGTCCTTCAGTTTGAGGTGGACCAGGGTTTTACCCGCAACGTCATCCTTCTGGCTCAAGGCCCGGGTACTAACGCTTTTGAGGGGCACGTTCTTGACCATGCTGCTGCCACTGCCCGAGGTCGTGTCATCCTGGACGATGTCGCAGGTTTCCGGATTGACCTTCCCCGTGAAGTTCAGCGTTATATCCACGGCCCAGGCGCTACTCGCCGCCAAAACCAGGCTGGAAGCCATAGCCGCCACAAATAGGTTTTTCATTTCACTCTCCATTGACCGACATCGTGGCGCACTGTCTGACGCACACTTATTGATTCGACGCTTGCGAGCCTGATCCGAAGGATGTGTAGGCCGAAGCGGAGAGGGATCATTACAGTCTGTTAGGGACGCTGGAATCAGATGAATCCTAAAAACCAGGGCTCCCCACTGCCGCACCAGCGGCCTTTCTTGATGCGCGCAAGCAATGTCTGACGATCACCACTGAAACCGCCTGGACTCAACCGAGCCACGTCCCCCTAGTGCTGATAAGTGCCCGTATCCCGCCTCCCGCAGACTTTTCTCAGGGCAAAAAAACACCCCTGCGAGAGGGGTGTTCAGAATGACGCGCGGTGCAGGCCTTGAGCCTAGGGTCCGTCAGCAGGCCGCTAGGCTCTGGCCCCCATCAGTCGGGCTTGCCGTCGATCACACCGGCGGTGTTATCCAGCAGGCTCTTGGTCGCGGTCTGCAGGAAGGACTCCAGCTTCTGCTTGAGCTCGGCTTCATCGGGTGAAGCAGGAATCAGCTCGCCCTTGGGGTTCGCACCCAGCTCATACTGGTAGAGCTTGGCCGGCATTTCCTTGGGCAGCACCAGCACCCGGTCAGCGGTCAGCAGGGCCACCGTCTGATCGCTACCGGAAGGCTTGATCACGCCGAAGCCCTTGTCGCCTTCCGGCAGGTTCAGCAGGTCACGACCCCAGCACTGATGCAGTACATCGCCCCCCAGGCGACCCATGATGGTCGGCACGATGTCGATCTGGGTGCCGACGGTGTGGTCACGCTGACCAAACTTGTCCTGAATGCCCGGGGCGATCATCAGCATTGGTACGTTGAAACGCCCCAGGTCCATTTCAGTGATCTGCTGTTCGTTGCCGAAACCATGGTCACCGACTACCACGAACAGGGTTTCCTTGAAGTAAGGCTCCTTGCGGGCCTTCTCGAAAAACTGGCCCAGGGCCCAGTCGGAGTAGCGCATGGCGGTCAGGTGTTCATTCAGCCTGCCGCGGTCAGTAACGGGTTCCACCGGCAACGGCGTCGGCAAGGCGTAAGGCGTGTGGTTGGACAAGGTCTGCAGCAAGGCATAGAACGGCTTCTTGCCCTCCCGAGCCTTGAGCTCTTCGAGCCCGCGATTGAACATGTCCTGGTCGGATACACCCCAGGTAGGGTCGGAGAACACCGGATCAACGAAATCATTGCGACCAATGAAGTTGGTCATGCCCTGGTTGCTGAAGAAGCCCGCCTGGTTGTCCCAGGCAAAATCGCCGTTATAGACATACACGTCGTCGTAGTTGCGCGCGCTGAGCAGCTGCGGCAGGCCGGACAGTTTGTGGCTGCCTTCCGGGGTCTGCATCAGGTATTCGAAGCCCGGCAGGTTGGGGAAGCACGCCATGGTGGCGAACATGCCCTGGTGGGTATGGGTGCCGTTGGAGAAGAAGCGGTCGAACAACAGGCCCTCTTTCGACAGCTTGTCGAAGTACGGCGTGATCTCGCCTGGACGTCCCAGTGCACCGACCGAATGCCCGGCGAAGCTCTCCATCAGGATCACCACGACGTTCTTGATCGGCAGGGTCTTGTCGGCGTTCGGCGTGTAATCGCGGCGCACGGCCGCAGTGTCGGCATCCACCAATTTGTCGCTCGGGGTCAGCAGCATGTCACGCACGGTCTGCTGGGCCTGAGGCTGGGGCAAGGTGGCCTTCCAGACATTGTCACGGTCTTCGGACATCCGGCTCTTGGCCGCAGCGACCAGTTGCAGGGTGCCGTTAAGGCCCAACTGGTTGGCGAAGTTCGAGTCGGTGGTATAGACGTCACCCCAGCGCAACGGCGGGCCCTGGCGCAAGGTGCCGCGAGCGGCGACCACACAGATCAACAGGCAGACCACGAATACGCCGGCACGGACATACCAGGGCGCAACCTGGCGAGTGCTGATGCTGCCGCCACTGAATGGGCCACGGGGACGGGTCGCGCGGTCGGCGCCCTTGAAGGCCAGGCTGAGGATCCAGGTACCCACGGCCCAGGCCAGCAGATAACGCACCACGGGGAAACCGTACCAGAGCATGCTCATCACGGTTTTCGGGTCTTCCTTCACGTACTGGAAGACCAGGCCGTTGAGGCGCTGGTGGAATTCGCGGTAGAAGTCCATCTCCATCAGGCCCAGGAACAGGGCAATACTCGAAGTCACGGTCAACCAGAAGCGGAACAGACCGCGAGCGGCCATGGCCCGGGCGCTGAACAGCGACAGTAACAGCGGGATGCTGAGGTAGACCACCAGGCGCAGGTCGAACCGCAGGCCGTTGGCGAACGCCTCGAGAAAGGTCGAGGCCGGCGTGTCGAGGATCATGTCCCGGTTGTAGACCAGCAGCGCAACGCGCAGCAAAGAGAACATCACCATCATGACCAACGCACACAGCAGCGTATAAGCCAGATGGGATTTGACGGTCGGTTGCAGCAGGCGATTAGAAGCTCGCTGCTGACTCAGGGCGTCCGGGTTTGCCATGTCGTTTTAGGACCCATTGGAAGTTTAAGTTTCAAAAATACAGCGGCGCTCTACCCTCTTATGGCCCTTTGGGGGCTCTGGGGATTGCGCGGTGCGCAAATGTTGCACGATCACTCACGGCATTGCCATTGATTAGTGGCAAGCACGCCCCCACGAACCGGCAAAGGCTCTGGGACAAGAGATGACAGGGCTGAAACAGAGGAAAAAGCGCGAGGCGGATTGTCTTAGAGACTTTGTGAAAATTTCGTGCAACGCATATCTGGTCACATAAAAAAGGGCCTTGCGGCCCTTTTCCAAGTCAGCGTTCACTCATTGCAGACGCCGCAGCGAGCGACTCACTCAGAGCCGCACATCACCGCGAGGACCGGCAATCGCCCAGATGATCAGGCCCAGGACCGGCAACAGCACAATCAGCAGGACCCAGAGGATTTTCATCCCGGTCTCAGCGCCGCTTTTAAGCACGTTGATAATCGCCCAGATATCCAGGGCCAGAATGATCAGGCCAACCAAGCCATTGAAGGTAGAACCCATGGTGTCGCTCCCAGAGAGTGG
Source organism: Pseudomonas morbosilactucae (assembly GCF_023241715.1). Lineage (GTDB taxonomy): Bacteria > Pseudomonadota > Gammaproteobacteria > Pseudomonadales > Pseudomonadaceae > Aquipseudomonas > Aquipseudomonas morbosilactucae. Next base: position 13,513 of record NZ_JALQCW010000059.1, on the reverse strand, counting down.
TGTGCACCTTTAGGATAGTCGCCGTGTCGCAGGGTTCCGTTTTATTCCGCGGCTCAAACGTGAACGGCGATCTTCAAGGCTTCCAGGGCCGGTGCGGCGGCAATCCCGACTTCACTGCACAACGCCAGCACCCGCGGCAGGTCGTTGCCGTAGACCAGCACCATTTGCAACTCGTCATCCAGCAACTGGCTGAAGTTCATCAGCACGTAACCGCCGTGTTCCGGACTCATGCTGCTCATCTGGATCTGGATGCGGTTGAGCGCCGTCAGCGCGTCGATCTTCGCCAACTGCTTGGGCTTGATATTGAAGGCCACATCCGGTCCAAAGGAAGCAACGATCTGGGTGAACAGCTCTACATAGCTGTCGGCCTGGAACAGCACGGTCTCGGGCAGGCTGCCGACCACCACCCACTCGCCCAGCGGGATGGGAAAGGTGTCGTCGTAATTGATGTCCGGATTGGCCGCCAGGAACGCTTCGGGGTCGGCGTAGGCCTGGGCCGCTTCATCGGCGATCTGCTGGATCTCGGCATCGCCCATGCAGCCCGAGCTGATTTTGCTGATGAGTTCGATAAGGGCGGTGGTCATGGCGCGCATCCTGAGACGTGGGAATTTTCAAGGGCGCGAAGGATAGCCTAAAGCAGGCGCGGCGACCTATGGCGATGGCCCGAAAGGTCGTTCCGGGCCATCGACTGTTGCAGGGTCAGGCCAAAAGTTTTTCCAACTGGGCCGTGGTGTCCTTGGCCCCCATGGTCTTGGCGGCCTCCAGGGCGCCGATGCCATTGGCATCCTTGGCCCGGGGGTCGGCGCCTTGACTGATCAAGTAGTCGACGATGGCGGTGCGGTTGAACATCGCGGCCATCATCAGCGCTGTGCGGCCATCGAAGGACGAGCCTTCCACTTCCGCACCGCCCTCCACCAGGGCCTTGACCATCGCCAGGTCACCCTTGAAGGCGGCCCCGGCAATCGGGCTCTGGCCATTGTCATTGCGGATTTCAGGATCGGCCTTGTGCTTGAGCAACACTTGCACCGCATCCAGGTGCCCGTGATAGGCCGCCAGCATCAGCAAGGTGTCGCCCTTGTGATTGCGCAGATTGACCGGCAGACCGCTGCTCGCCAGCTTGTCGAGCATGGGTGCATCACCCTGACGGGCAACGTTGAAAACCTGCTCGGCAAACTGCGCAGCCTCGTCTTCGGTCATCTGGCGGCTATTGTCTGACATCGGAAACTCCACATTCGGCAAATCGGAAAGACGCTAGTTTCCCCAAGCCGTCCGTGGCCTGTCATCCCTTTTTTCTCAAGGGCGGCCATAGCCATAATCAATAGCGGTGGCGACCGGCCTGAATGTCATCCAGTACCTCGGCAGTCACCTGCACGTAGGTCTCGGAGCCGGGCAGCCAGGCATAGATCGGATCGTCGGCCGACCTGGCCGGGTCGAAACCGTCTTCCTTGAGCCGGGTTTTCTGATACTTGAAGGTCCCGGTGGTGTCCATCTTGACCTTGACCCGCAAAAACAACGGCACCGCATAGGCAGGGAGTTGGCGCCGGGCAAATTGCAGCAACTCGGCAAAATCCAGGGTGGCCAGGGACTCGGCCGGGGTAATCGCCGCCATCCCGGCGCGACCATTGGTGTTGTGGATTTCCACGCCGTAGGCCACCACTTCGGCAATCTGTGGATGCTGCAGGAACAGGTTCTCCACTTCCGTGGTGGAGACGTTCTCGCCCTTCCAGCGATAGGTATCGCCCAGGCGATCGACGAACTGGGCGTGGCCGAAGCCCAAGTCCCGCAGCAGGTCACCGGTATTGAAATAACGGTCGCCGGTCTCGAACACATCGTGCAATACGACCTTGCGGTTCTTTTCCGGCTCGGTGTAACCGTCCAGCGGCGACTTGTCGTCGATCTTCGCCAACAACAAGCCCTGTCCACCCTTGGCGACCTTCTGCATAAAGCCTTGGCTGTTGCGGATCGGCTCCCCGCTGTCGTGGGCGTATTCCACCAAGGCCCAGGGAATCAGGGAAAAGCCCACGGTGTTGTCGAAATTGAGCACATTGGTGAAGCCGATATTACCGTCGCTGGCGGCGTACAACTCGCACACATGTTCAATCGCAAAACGCCGCTTGAACTCGCTCCAGACGCCGGGGCGCAAGCCATTGCCGATCATCTTGCGCACCGGGTTATCGGCATCCCGCTCGCTGGCCGGCGGGTCGATCAGGTAGCGGCAGAGTTCGCCGACATAACCGATGGTGGTCGCCCGGTACTTGCGCACATCGTCCCAGAAGCGACTGGCGCTGAACTTGCGGCGAATGGCAAAGCCCGAGGCCCCCGTGACGGCCGCCCCCCAGCACACACACAGCCCCGTGGCGTGGTACAGCGGCAAGGTGCAATAAACAACATCCTCGGGCTGCATATTCAGGGCGATCATGCCGAAGCTGACGGAGGTACGCATCCAGCGCCCGTGCTTGAAAATCCCGGCCTTGGGCAAACCAGTGGTGCCGGAGGTATAGATGTAGAAACACGGATCATCGAGGAAAACCTGCTGAGTACATGCCAGGTTGTCCGACGGCTGCCCGGCACTGAGGGTCATCAGGTTGACCATATCGGCTGGGGTTTGCCCCGGATCATTGAAGGTGTCCTGGTCCGCGACGAACCAGGTTCGCTGCGCCGCGATCCCCACCTGTTGGCGTACCGCAGCAAAGGCTTCGAACAGCTCACCGCCGACCACCATCGCCGCAGGCTTCACCAGGGTCAGGCTATGAACCAGCGTGGTATGGGTCTGGGCGGTGTTGAGCATCGCGGCAATGGCCCCGAGTTTGGCCACGGCCAACACGCTGACCAGCAACTCGGGGCGATTTTCAAGAAAAATCGCCACCACATCGCCCTTGCCGATGCCCTCGCCTTGCAACGCATGGGCAATGCGGTTGGCCCACTGATTGACCTGTGCATAACTCAGCACTCGATCCTCATACAGCAAGGCCTGGCCATGGGGATTGCGCAAGGTTGCCTGCTCGAAGGACCAACCCAGGCCGCACGGCTGGTCGGCCTTTTCAACGTTGGCGGCTTTCATGCCCCTAACCACCCGAGGCAGAGCACGGGCAATGGAAGGCAACTTGCGCAGCATCATGCCCCAGGTGATTGTGTCGCTCTGATTGCTACTCATGACGGCTCCTGTTCGACGCAAAAGAACACGGCCCAGGCCATGCCCCACGTGGTGTGGATCGGGTCGTGACTGAGGTTCAACGGCAAGGTGCGATAGAAGCGAGGGGCAATGACACGCTGAGGTCGGCTAGCACCAGGCTGCACGCCTGGACGTAAAACGCTGTGTTGACTGCCTTGATAACGAGTGTGCCGTTCATGACAGAAGTCCCTTTTCTTATTATCGGGCGCTCGGGGGCGTTGCATGCCGTCTTCGGGTCTGCGGAGCATCTGGCGATGGCGCTGAAATGGCCTGCAGACGACCGCGATGAAGAGCTGGCAGAGGCCGAAAGTACGTCAGCCGCGCGCGGGCTGTACACGGAGTTTTTGCAATGTTTTGTATCCACTGGGGGCCCGCAAAAATACTCAACGCCGCGCTTGCCAGGCGCCTGAACGGCTGCGGAATTTTTCTCAACGCCGCGTGGTCAGAAGAGCAATGCCCTCCCTCAGCCAGCAGGTTGGTGCATGCGCCGACCACGCAAAATGCAGGATGCACGATGGCCTTTCATGCAAATTGCACGAAACCCAAAAATTCCATTTTTTATAAACTATTGATTTATAAGGATTTTTAAAAACAGCAATGCTGGCACAATCGCTGCAACTCTCAGTTCACGCTTGCCATTCAAGAGCTAACGGAGCTGATAGACATGAACCTGATCCAAGAAAAATTTTCGTCCCTGTTCTCCAACTTCGAAGTCACCACCCAGCCTCGTCCGGACGGTGGCATTCTGCTTACCCTGCGCAATAGCGACGGCAAACAGCTCAAGCGTTCGATCTCTTACGCACAACTGCACGCCGGTGACCAACTGTCCTGGGTGATCAGTGCGATTCGTCGCGACCTGGCCGAACAAGCCAGTGAGCTGCCACAGATTTCCATGCTGCAAAGCCAACACCGCTTCGCCCTGCCGACCTATCACTCGGCGTAAGCACAGACTCATCTTCATCACCCCGTGCCAGCCTTGCGCTGGCACGGGCATTTAACGTTCCGCCGTTCACTCCCTGCGTCCCAGCCCTGCAACGTTGCAAGCGATGTGGCGCATAGGCGTGCTCAATCCTCCAAGCGCGGGAAATGCTCGGCAATCTCGGCGCCACTGAAGTGGGCAACCCCACCTTGCGGGTCCTTGAACAGGCGGATGGCAATCACCCGCGGCTGCTCACCCAGGTCGAACCATTGGGGGGTGCCAGCCGGCACCGAGATCAGATCATTTCTCTCGCAGAGCACGGCGTAGACGTACTCGCCGATGTGCAAGTTAAGCAAGCCACGACCGGCGACAAAAAAGCGCATTTCATCTGCCGCGTGATGGTGTTCTGCAAGGAACCGGGCCTGCTGCGGGTCTTGCTGCGGGTGTTCCCATTTAACGCTAAGGACCTCAATGGCGGCATAACCATGGGCGGTCATCAGTTGATCGATCGGCCCTTGATAGGCGGCAATCACCTCTTCCGGGCTGGCACCGGGCTCGACACGAATCGTCGCCTGCCCGCGCTCGAAGCGCACTCCCTGTTCAGCCAGGGTCGCGGCGATATCGTCGAAATGGGTCAGCACCTTGTTCGGCAGGTCCGGGCTGGATACGTGGTAAACGGACAGGCTGCTCATCTTGGCAACTCCTTGGTTTCAGCACCCCCGCTCGGCTATTAAAGGCCGGTCAGGCAGCGCACATCATCAGGCGGAAAGCGATTTCGTATGAAGAGCGCCTTCTGGGTTTAACAGGCTTGGTTTAACAGGTTTCAGGGTTTCGGCCCGCATTCGAATACACCCTCAAAGGCCTCGATTGGCTGCAGTGCCTTGCTCAAACAAGCGCCTCCAGGCATGCAGGCTGTGTCACAGATCAGGTTGCCGGCACGCGCGCGGCCGCCAGGGCTCATGGCCTGTGCTCTTGCATGCGTGTGCCAATGATAAAGGCTGCAGCCAGGGCAGCGACGCTGGCCATACTAAAGGTGAAGGTCGCCCCCAGGGCGTTCCAGCTGTACCCCGAATACAACGCCCCCAGCGCACCGCCGGTGCCGGCCAGCGCGGCATACAGCGCTTGGCCCTGGCCCTGTTGCCGCGCACCGAAGCTGCGTTGCACAAAATGAATCGCCGCCGCATGAAAGCTGCCGAAGGTCGCCGCGTGCAGCAACTGAGCCAACAGCAACACCCAGAGAAACTCGGCACAGGCCCCCAGCAGCAACCAACGCAGGGCCGCCAGGAGAAAACTCGCCAGCAACACCCGACGCACCGAAAACCGCGAGAGGATCCGGCTCATGGCCAGGAACATCAGCACCTCGGCCACCACCCCCACTGCCCAGAGCATGCCGATCAGCCCACGGCTGTAGCCCAAGCGCTCCAGGTGCAAGGTCAGGAAGGTGTAATAAGGACCGTGGCTCATCTGCATCAAGGCCACGCACACATAGAACGCCAGCACCCCGGGACCGCGCAGTTGCTTGAGAAAGCCGCCGGACGCCGGACGATCGTCCTGGGCCGGCGGCTGGGCATTGGGCACCCAGGCGCTGCTGAGGACGATGCCGGCCATGATCACCACCAGGGTGATGGGGTAGATATCTAGGCTCAGCCCTTCAAACAATCGGCCCAGCAGCACCACCGCGAGGATAAAACCAATCGAGCCCCAGAGACGGATCTGGCTGTAGCGCGAGGTCTGGCCTTGCAGATGAGCCAGGGTGATGACTTCGAACTGCGGCAGCACCGCGTGCCAGAAGAAGGCGTGCAAGGCCATGACCATCGCCAGCCAGGCGTAGGTCTTGCTGACAAAAATCAACGAGAACGAGAGCAAGGTGCAGAAGGCGCCAAAACGCACGATGGCCAGGCGCCGGCCGGTGTAATCCCCCAGCCAGCCCCAGATATTCGGCGCCACGCAACGCATCAGCATGGGAATGGCCACCAGCTCGCCAATGCGCGCGCTGGAAAAACCCAAATGATCGAAGTACAACGCCAGAAATGGCGCCGTAGAGCCCAGCAGGGCGAAATAGAACAGATAGAAGCTGGAGAGCCGCCAATACGGAAGCGCCGCCACGGCCGTCAGACCGTGGCGACTGGCAGAGCCGGCATTACAGCTGGCCCAGCACCGGCGTGCTGACGCGCACGTCGGCATTCTGGCCGCGATGACGCAGCAGGTGATCCATCAGCACAATGGCCATCATGGCTTCGGCGATCGGGGTCGCGCGAATGCCCACGCACGGGTCGTGACGACCTTTGGTGATGACGTCCACCGGGTTGCCGTCCACATCAATGGAACGACCCGGAGTGGTGATGCTGGAGGTCGGTTTCAAGGCCAGGTGGGCCACAATCGGCTGCCCGGAGGAAATGCCGCCGAGAATGCCGCCGGCGTTGTTGCTGAGGAACCCTTCCGGGGTCAGCTCGTCACGATGCTCGGTGCCACGCTGGGCGACGCTGGCGAAGCCGGCGCCGATTTCCACGCCCTTGACCGCATTGATGCTCATCAGCGCATGGGCCAGTTCGGCGTCCAGACGATCGAAAATCGGCTCGCCCAGGCCGGGCATCACGCCTTCGGCAACCACGGTGATCTTCGCCCCCACGGAGTCCTGATCCCGGCGCAACTGGTCCATATAGGCTTCCAGCTCCGGCACCTTGTCCGGATCCGGGCTGAAGAAGGCGTTGTCTTCCACCGAATCCCAGGTCTTGAACGGGATTTCGATCGGCCCCAGCTGGCTCATATAGCCGCGCACCACGATGCCCTGGCTGGCCAGGAACTTCTTGGCAATGGCACCAGCCGCCACCCGCATGGCAGTTTCCCGCGCCGAGCTGCGACCGCCGCCGCGATAGTCGCGCAAGCCGTATTTGTGGTGGTAGGTGTAATCGGCGTGGGCCGGACGGAACAGATCCTTGATCGCCGAGTAATCCTTGGATTTCTGGTCGGTGTTGCGGATCAGCAGGCCGATGGCGCAACCGGTGGTCTTGCCTTCGAACACGCCAGAGAGGATTTCAACTTCATCGGCTTCCTGGCGCTGGGTGGTATGACGGCTAGTTCCGGGCTTGCGCCGGTCCAGGTCACGCTGCAGGTCGTCCAGGGACAGCTCGAGGCCCGGCGGACAGCCGTCGACAATGGCGACCAACGCCGGACCATGGCTTTCGCCCGCGGTGGTGACAGTGAACAGCTTGCCGTAGGTATTGCCGGACATGCGGGGAGCTCCGTGAAATCAGCCGAAATAACTCAATCTGGATTACTGAGCGCGCCAGTATACGCAGGCTACCCAACTAGTTCATCCTCGAACCTTATCCGTGACGGGAAGTCCAACCGGCACCTTATTCATGATGGCGTGATGATGCTGCGAGTTCTTCTCTTGAGCCTTACCCTGTTCAGCGGCCTGGTCCATGCGGTCGTCCTGCAACGCCCTATCAGCCTGGACACCGGCAGCGGTGAACTGTACGGCTCGTTATTACTGCCCAAGTCCGAACAACCGGTGCCCGTGGTGCTGATTGTGTCCGGCTCGGGCCCCACCGATCGCGACGGCAACAACCCCGACGGCGGGCGCAACGACAGCCTCAAGCGCCTGGCCTGGGTGCTGGCCAAGCACAATATCGCCAGCGTGCGTTACGACAAACGCGGGGTCGCTGCCAGCCTCGCCGCCACCCCCGACGAACGCAACCTGAGCCTTGACGCCTACGTCGCCGACACCGTGGCCTGGGGTGAAAAACTCAAGGCGACCCGCGCTTCGGCCCACTGATTCTCCTGGGCCACAGCGAAGGCGCGCTGATCGCCACCCTGGCCGCGCCAAAACTGGACGCCGCGGCGCTGATCTCGATCTCCGGCACCGCACGCCCGGTGGACCAAGTGTTGCGCCAACAGTTGAGCGATCGCCTGCCGCCCGCGTTGATGTTGCGCAGCAATCAATTACTCGACAGCCTCAAGGCCGGCCAGGTGGATCGCGACGTGCCCGAGCCGTTGCAGGTGATCTTCCGCCCCAGCGTCCAGCCTTACCTCATCACCCTGTTCCGCGAAGACCCCGCTGCGGCCTTTGCCCGACTGAAGATGCCGGCGCTGATCATCCAGGGCAGCAACGACATCCAGGTCGGCGTCGGCGATGCGCGGATGCTCAAGGCGGCCAAACCGGATGCGCAACTGGCATTGATCGAAGGCATGAACCACGTGATGCGCATCGTGCCCAACGACATCAAGCGCCAAGTGGCCTCCTACAAGGATCCGCAACTGCCGCTTGCTGCCGAATTGGGCAGCCGGATCATCAGCTTTATTGACGGACTTCACACCCGTTAAGCTGTTTTTACCCTCCAGTCCTGCAAAAAACGGCCGATAAGTCTTTGCCGGCCGTTCAATTGCTGCCGGCAAGCAGCGCTTGGACAGGACCTCGCCGTTATGACTGATACCCCGAATTCACCCGAAACCGAGCTGGAGAAGCCCGCACCGGAAACGGTCGAGCTGCCTTGGGCCGACGTGCATGCCGAGCATCACAAGATGCTTCGCCTGGCGCCCCTGCAAACCGATCGGGCCACAGGCGTGAGGCCTCTGCGCTTTGTCGAATTCGGCTACGCCGAACGCAACCACAAAGAACGCAGCCTGCTGCGCATGAGCATCTCGCTGCCCGGCCAGCGGGTGCGCAAAGAGCAGAACACCCTGGATGTGTGGGTCGACCACACCCAGCATCTCGTGCATTTCCAGCCGGAAAACGGCTTGCAAATCGAACCGTATAACCGTGGTATCGGGCGTTTCCTGATGGCTCAGGGTGCACTCTGGGCGCAGAAGAAATGGTCCCACTACCGAGTGGAAGGTTTTGACCTGGCCAACAAGGACGCCCTCAACGAAGACACCCGTCTACGCCGCGACCATGTGCTGCGCGTCCAGGGCTTCGATGTGGTGTACGCCGATGCCCAGCACCTGAAAGGCAGCGTCAAGGATGTTCAAGTCGGCGAACTGCACAGCCAGTGGAACACTGAAAAACTGCAGTTCGTGGAAATCCTCGAAGCGGCGCAGATGCTCCAGCAAGCCGAACAGAACCTCGCGGAACTGGAAGTCAAACTGCGCAAGCAGGACGAAAAAGTCACCAAGTACAAACGTGAAGACACAGGGCTGCGTTTCACCATCACCTGCCTGGTGGCTTTCGCCGTATTCCAGGCCGGCCTGCTGATCTGGATCGCGACCCACCGCTGAGACGCGACGCAGACCAGCGCGGGGCCCGCCCTGACACGGGCCCCGGCTGATTCAGACCCTGGAAGCGAACAGCGCCTGATGCTGACGGCACTGCTCTGCGGTCAGCATGAACACCCCATGACCACCGCGCTCGAAGTCGAGCCAGGCGAAGTCCACTTCCGGGTACAGGGCTTCCACGTGCACCTGGCTGTTGCCGACTTCGACAATCATCAGACCCTTTTCGGTCAGATGATCCGCCGCTTCGGCAAGCATCCGACGAACCAGATTCAAGCCATCTTCGCCACAGGCCAGCCCCAACTCCGGCTCATGTTGGTACTCGTCCGGCATGTCGGCAAAATCTTCGGCATCTACGTAGGGCGGGTTCGACACGATCAAGTCGAAACGCTGCCCCGGCAACCCATCGAAACCATCGCCCTGGACCGTGTACACACGTTCATCGACGCCATGGCGCTCAATGTTCTGGTTGGCCACTTCAAGGGCCTCGAACGACAGGTCGGCCAACACCACTTCGGCGTTCTGGAATTCGTAGGCGCATGCAATACCGATGCAACCGGACCCGGTGCACAGATCGAGGATCCGCGCCGGCTCGGCCCCCAGCCAGGGTTCAAAACGTTTCTCGATCAGCTCGCCAATCGGCGAACGGGGAATCAACACCCGCTCATCAACGATGAACGACATGCCGCAGAACCAGGCCTCGCCCAGCAGGTAAGCGGTGGGCACACGGTCGGTGATACGCCGCTTGAGCAGGCGCTGCAGGTTGACCAATTCGTCTTCTTCAAGCGCGCAGTCCAGGTAGCTGTCGGCGATTTCCCATGGCAGGTGCAGGGCCCCGAGCACCAACTGACGGGCTTCGTCCCAGGCATTGTCGGTACCATGGCCGAAGAACAGATCCTCCCCATGAAAGCGGCTGACAGCCCAGCGGATATGGTCACGCAAGGTGCGAAGGCGGGAAGTGATCACGGGGAAAAGACTCCTGAAAAAAACGACCGCCAAGTCTACCAGCCAAAACACCTACCGACGACGCATGAAAAAACCGCGTTCGGGAGCACGATCATGGCTTTTTGCCCTGTCGCGGCCAATCCCAGGCCCCTCTTGACACGGCTGTAAGCCAACAACCACGTACCTTACGTTAGTAGCGATTCACAGATGCGCTCCGCCAGAGGACAATGTCGCAAAAGCCCCACTCACAGGAGCCCCAGAATGTCCGTTCCAAAGACGATGTTTCAACTCAGCGGTCGTGGTTATGCAGCGGCCAATTTGAGCCACGCGACCCTTGTGATCATCGACGCCCAGAAAGAGTACCTCAGCGGTCCGCTGGCCCTGTCCGGCATGGACGCGGCCGTCGAACATATCAAGCAACTGGTGGCCGCAGCCCGTGCCGCCGGTCGCCCTATCGTGCATGTGCGCCATCTCGGCACCGTGGGCGGTCTGTTTGACCCCCAGGGCGAACGTGGCCAATTCATCCCCGGGCTCGAACCCCAAGGCGATGAAACCGTCATCGGCAAACTGCTGCCCAGCGCCTTCCACGGCACCGAACTGGAAAAACGCCTGCAGGACCTCGGCTCCCTGGATCTGATCGTCGCCGGCTTCATGAGCCATTCCAGCGTCAGCACCACCGTGCGTGCCGCCAAGAACCTGGGCTTCCGCTGCACCCTGGTGGAAGACGCCTGCGCAACCCGCGACCTGCCTTACAAGGGCGGCATCCTCAGCGCCGAGCATGTGCAGCAGACTGAAATGGCCATCATGGCCGACAACTTCGCCACCCTCGCCCTGACCAAAGACCTGATCTGATTGCACCTCGATGAGCGGCTGGCCGGCCGCTCATCCGTAAAGAACGGTCATTTGCCGCAATTGCCTTAGCCTCAGGAACCACCCGGCCAAGTCCCGGTCGAAGGGCCGATACCCATTGAGGAAGGTCGGAATGAAGATATCCGATGGTTTTGACGCACGCCGTTTGCGGCCCAAAGGCCCGCGAAACTGGCGCTTGCGCCTGGGCGCGGCATTTTCTGCACTGTTGGCGACCTGTGGCGTACTGCTGGCCATGGCCGGCGCCGCCAGCCTGTTGGGACGCCCTCCGGCGCTTGGGGAACTGAACGCCAGCCCCCTGGGTTCGGCGGTGATTCTGGCAATCGGCCTGTTGTTGCTGTACTTCGGCGTCTGGTTATGGCGTCGCTGCCGTCGGCGCATGCGCCAGCCCCAGGCCTTGAACATGGCGCCACACCTGATGAAAAAACATGACTGACTGACGTTCGCCGAGCGCGTTTTCCCACGTGCCTCAGGCGCCGAGTTGGGTAAACTGGCCGCCCTTCGCGGAGGCTGACATGCAAGACGACGATTTTTCCCTATTCAAAAGCGCGATCCAAGGCGTCAAGCCGATCAAGCATGATCGCGCCGAAACCGGCAAACCCAAGGCCGATCGCGCACAGATTGCCAAGCTGCGCCTGGCCGCCACGGTGCGAACCGAAAACACCACGGTGGATGGGCTGTCCGATCAGTTCGTGATCGACGTCGGTCCGGAAGATGAGCTGATGTGGGCCCGCGACGGTGTCCAGGACAGCCAGATGCGCAAGCTGAAAATCGGCCAGATCCCCTTCGAAGGCAGCCTCGACCTGCACGGCATGACCGTGGAGAAGGCCCGGGAAACCCTGTGGGCCTTTCTTGCCGAAGCCACAAAATTCGAAATCCGCTGCGTCCGCGTGACCCATGGCAAGGCCGTGCGCCTGGACGGCAAGCGGCCGATGATCAAGAGCCACGTCAACACCTGGCTGCGCCAGCATCCCCAGGTCCTGGGCTTCGCTTCGTGCCAGGCCAAGCATGGCGGTGCCGGCGCCCTTTACGTGATGCTCAAGCGCACCATGATGGAAGGCCGCGACGAATAAAGCCGGTGCGTCGCGCTTGCAGCGCCGAGTCCGCCACCGTACCCTTGCCCTTTGCGTAAAATCCCACAGGTAGTTTCATGTCCCTGGAACAGAATTACACCGCGATCCTCGGCCAACTGGGCGAAGACGTTACCCGCGAGGGCCTGCTCGACACGCCAAAACGTGCCGCCAAAGCCATGCAGTACCTTTGCCGCGGTTATGAACAAACGCTGGAAGAAGTCACCAACGGTGCCTTGTTCAGCTCCGACAACAGTGAAATGGTGCTGGTCAAGGACATCGAGCTCTACTCGCTGTGCGAACACCACCTGCTGCCTTTCATCGGCAAGGCCCACGTCGCCTACATCCCTAGCGGCAAGGTCCTGGGGCTGTCGAAAGTCGCGCGCATCGTTGATATGTACGCCCGGCGCCTGCAGATCCAGGAAAACCTCAGCCGGCAGATCGCCGACGCGGTCCAGCAAGTGACCGGCGCCCTGGGCGTGGCCGTGGTGATCGAAGCCAAGCACATGTGCATGATGATGCGCGGTGTCGAGAAGCAGAACTCGTCGATGATCACCTCGGTGATGCTGGGCGAATTCCGCGAGAATGCGGCCACCCGCAGCGAGTTCCTCAGCCTGATCAAGTAAGGCGGCGGAACCCGAAAACCGGCGTTTATCGCCGGTTTTTTTTCGCCTGGTAAAAATCAGGTAAGCTGCCGCCCCTTCATTCATGGGCAAGAGGTAATACCGTGATCGTCAAAGCGCTTCGAGTCGGCCTGGGCCAACTCATTATTTTCCTCGATTTCATCACCCGCCCGCGCAAACAGCAGCGCCCTGCCGCCGACCAGGCCCAGGTTGAACAAGCGGCCAAGGGCCTGACCCTGTACCAGTTCCATGCCTGCCCGTTCTGCGTAAAGACCCGCCGCACCCTGCACCGCCTGAACGTGCCCGTTGCCCTGCGCGACGCGAAGAACAACGAGCAGGATCGCCAGACCCTGCTGGAACAAGGCGGCAAGATCAAAGTGCCGTGCCTGCGCATCGAAGAAAACGGCCAGACCACCTGGATGTACGAATCCAAGGTCATCATCGATTACCTGGACAAGCGCTTCGCCGCGATCTGAACCCCTGCCGACGAAGAGGCGTTGGTTTGGTAGGCGATCCCCCAACCGCCATCGCCTCCCTGTGCAGGAGCCGGCTTGCCGGCGAGACGGCCTTGAATTGGGCGGTCTTATCTGGCTGTTCCTGGCGTTTGCCCTGGGCGCCCTGGCGCTGTGGCTGACCTGGCGCAAACGCTCCCTGGGCACGCCGCAGAAGGTCAACCGTAGCCGTGGCGTGCTGCACAGCGTGACAC
>NZ_JALQCW010000058.1 GCF_023241715.1 Pseudomonas morbosilactucae | reverse complement strand
CGGCGCGCAGGCGGCTGATCCAGCGCGGGGAAATGTTCAGGCTCAGGAACCAGTCGGGCGGCGCTTCATGCAGACGGCTCAGGGCGTTGTCGCGGATCTGCCGGTCAAGGCGGCGCAAGGCGCTGGAAGCGGTCTTCGGTTCGGCGAACAAGGGCCCCACCGACTGCATTCGGCCATCGGCCTGGAGCAGGCGTCCCAGTGCTTCGACGCCGGCGATACGGCCGGTGGCGGTATCGATAAATGGCTGAAAGCAGGCAAGCGGTTGCCCGTCGATCACAGGGCCTCCTTATGAAGAGTCTTGTTGGAATTGGAGCCGTGACTGTCATGGGGACAGGCAGGAGTCGGCCCCCGAAAGGGCCTATCCAGGTTGCTTAGCAAGAATGTAGCCAGATAGTGACTGCTCAGTTTTTGCGTGAGGAGCCTTGCATCACCAACTTGATCAGCGGCAGCAGGCCGGTGCCCAGGCGCACCAGACGAGTCAGGCTGCCGACACCGCGGCTTTTGGCGCCTTTGCCGGTGATGAACCCCAGCAGGGTGACCACAGCCACGCCCCATAACGGCGCGTGCTTGATGCCCAGGCCTTCCTGCCAGTTCTGACCGAGGCCGCGCATGCGTTGCAACGGTTGCATGAGTTGCTGGGACTCATGACGAATTTCCTGGCGGTGCATTTCCATGCGCAGGCGGATCAGGGCCTTGCGCATTTCCCGGCGGGAGTTGCTTTGCGGAATCTCGGGCAGGCTCATGGCAGCAGGCGCTCCCGGTCATTGGCCAGCTCTTCGAGGGTGGCGTGGAAGGGCGAAGATTCATCGTAGATCGCGGCTTTCAGGCGCAGGCCGCAGAACATCGCTGCCAGGGTATAGAACACGCAGAGGCCGATGATGCCGGCCAGGCGATAGCTGTCCCACAACAGGATCAACACCAGCGCCGACAGCCCCACCAGCAACAGCAGGGCAAAGACCAGCGCCAGGCCGGCAAACAGCAACAGGCTGACGGTGCGGGCTTTCTGTTCTTGCAGCTCGATGCCGAACAGCTCGACATGGCTGTGCAACAGGCCCAGGACAGCCGCGCCCAGGCGCCGCGATGAGGAGGTCGAGGACGAGCCGGATTCACCGATCGCCATGATCAGCGCCGCGTGGCCAACAGGCCGATCAGAAAGCCCACGCCGGCAGCGATGCCCACGGACTGCCAAGGGTTGGCCTGTACGTAGTCCTCGGTGGCGGTGACGGCAGCCTGGCCGCGTTCACGCAGGGAGGCCTCGGTCAGTTGCAGGGTTTCCCGGGCGCGCAGCAGGCTGTCGTGGATCTGCTCGCGCAACTCATCGGCCTGATCACCGGCCAGGCTGGCGGTGTGTTCCAGCAGACGCTCCGTGTCACTGACCAGTGCCTGAAAGTCCGCCATGAGTATTTCTTGAGCCGTCTTTGCTGTTTTGCTGGCCATGGTTATCTCCGTAATGGCTTGTGTGTGCTTCGAGTATGAGCCTTGGGCGAAGGTTCACTGCAATTGTCTGGTACAGCTTTTGCTTTGTGCTGGTGCGCCAGGGAGGCCGATTGCGCTGAAAACGCGCATGCGGTGGCGCAGGGCGCGCGAAACCTTAGCCTAAAAAATTAGAAACTTAACAAAACCTCTTCAAGCAGGATTTCGCTCTTCGACGTCGTGCGCCAAAACGGTTCGCCAAACGCGCTTCAATAGCGTGCCCGGCGCCAACTTGGTGCGACTGGAAGGGCGCCATCATTGGCTTGGAGCTGTTGCTGATAGCAGGTCTGCCAACTCCATGGAAAATTTGCAAAGCGCTGTGGACAGTCTGGTCCATGGTTCCAATACCCTGTTCATCCTGATCGGCGCGGTGATGGTGCTGGCCATGCACGCCGGCTTCGCCTTCCTCGAGGTCGGCACGGTCCGGCAGAAGAACCAGGTCAATGCACTGTCGAAAATCCTCAGCGACTTCGCGGTCTCGACCCTTGCTTATTTCTTTATAGGCTATTGGATCTCCTACGGCGTGAGCTTCCTGCAGCCGGCGGCAGTGATCAGCGCGACCACGGTTACGGCCTGGTCAAGTTCTTCTTCCTGCTGACCTTCGCCGCTGCCATTCCGGCAATCATTTCCGGGGGTATCGCCGAACGGGCGCGCTTCGTGCCGCAGTTGTGTGCGACGGCGCTGATCGTGGCCTTCGTCTACCCCTTCTTCGAAGGCATGGTGTGGAACGGCAACTTTGGTTTGCAGGCCTGGTTGCAGGCGCGCTTCGGCGCCGGCTTCCATGACTTCGCCGGGTCCGTGGTGGTGCACGCCATGGGGGGGTGGCTGGCGTTGGCGGCGGTGCTGTTGCTGGGCCCGCGCAACGGTCGCTACCGCGATGGCAAGCTGGTGGCCTTCGCGCCGTCGAGCATTCCGTTCCTGGCCCTGGGCTCGTGGATCCTGATTGTCGGCTGGTTCGGTTTCAACGTGATGAGCGCCCAGACCCTGCAAGGCCTGAGCGGGCTGGTGGCGGTGAACTCGCTGATGGCCATGGTCGGCGGCACCATGGCGGCCCTGATTGTCGGGCGCAACGACCCGGGCTTCCTGCACAACGGTCCCTTGGCCGGGCTGGTAGCGATCTGCGCCGGTTCCGACCTGATGCACCCGGTGGGCGCCCTGGTGACTGGGGCCATTGCCGGTGCCTTGTTTGTCTGGTGCTTTATCGCGGCCCAAGGCAAATGGAAAATCGACGACGTGCTGGGCGTATGGCCGCTGCACGGCTTGTGCGGCGTGTGGGGCGGCATTGCCTGCGGGATTTTCGGCCAGGGCGCCTTGGGCGGCCTGGGGGGCGTCAGCCTGATCAGCCAGTTGATCGGCACCGCGTTGGGTGTGGTGGTGGCACTGGTGGGCGGGTTTGTCGTGTACGGCGCGATCAAGGCCTTGCACGGGCTGCGCCTGACCCAGGAAGAAGAGTATTACGGCGCCGATCTGTCGGTGCACAAGATCGGCGCTGTCAGCCAGGACTGATGGTCGGGGGCGGTGCGGGCGAGGGGCGTGCGGTGCCTCAGCCCCGCCCGATTTCATTGTCCGCCCTGCAACCGTGCCTCAGCGGCTTCGATGGCCGCCAGGGGGCCGGACATCAGCACCGTGTCCCCGGGCTGCAACAGCGGGTTGGTGTCCAGGGCCTGCTCCTGGCCCTCGCGCTGCAGCCCTTGCACATCCACGCCTAACGGCTCCAGGCCGAGGTCCTTCAACGTGCGCTGGCAGGCGTAGGCGTCGGTGTCGAGCTTCACCGCATGCATCAGCACTTTGGGCTGGCCGCGGTTATCCAGCAGGTTGCTCTGGGCGCCGTGGTAGAAACCATGCAGCAGGCGATAACGGTTGTGGCGGACTTCGTCGACCTTGCTTTGCACCTGCTGCTCCGGTACGCCAAGCATGATCAGGGCGTGGGACGCGAGCATCAGGCTCGACTCCAGTAACTCCGGTACTACTTCGCTGGCGCCCGCCGCCTTGAGTTCAGCCAGTTGGCTGTCGTCGCGGGTGCGGACCAGGATCGGCACCTGGCTGTTGAGGTGTCGCGCCGCTTTGAGGACGGCCAGGGCGATGTCGGTTTTATCCACCGCGATCACCAGCAGCCGGGCCCGTTCCAGGCCCACCGCGCTGAGCAGTTCACCTCGGCGGGAATCCCCGTAGTGCACGCAGCTTTCACCGGCGGCGGCCTCTTGCACCCGCACCGGATCGTCGTCCAGGGCCAGGAAGCGCTGTTGCTCGCGCCGCAGGAAGCGGCCGATGGATTGCCCCACGCGGCCGTAGCCACAAATCACCACGTGCCCCGCCATCTCGGCGGTCATGGCACTGATGTGTTCCAGTTGTGCCTCCTGGTTCGGCTTGCGGTGCAGGGCGGCGGCGAGCCGGGGGGCGGCACGCAGCAACAGCGGGGTCAGCAGCATGGAGCAGAAGGTGGCGGCCAGTAGCAGGCCACTGATTTCACCGGGCATCAGTTTGCTCTGTTGCATCTGCGCCATCAGTGCGAAGCAGAATTCACCGCCTTGGGCCAGGGCCAGGCCGCTGCGCCAGGCGGTCTCGCCATCGCGGCCCCGGATGATCAGCACGGCAGCCACCACGCCGCCCTTGATCAGCATCAGGGCCAGGGTCAGGCCGAGGATCAGCAGTGCGTGACTGGTGAACAATTGCAGATCGATCAGCATGCCGATGCTGACAAAGAACAGGCCCAGGAGAATGTCGCGAAAGGGGCGGATATCCGCTTCGATCTGATGCCGGTAATGGCTTTCCCCCAGCAGCATGCCAGCGAGGAAAGCGCCCAGGGCGGGCGACAGGCCCAGCAGGTGAGTAAGCCAGGCTGTCAGCAAGACGATGACCAGGGCCAGTAGCACAAACAGTTCGGCGGAATGGGAAGCGGCGACTTCATGGAACAGGCGCGGCAGTAACCAGCGGCTGGCCAGCAGCAGGCCGACGAACAGCACCAGGGTCTTGGCCAGGGTGCTGGGTAGCGCCCAATACCAGGCCAGGTCGCTGCTGCCGGCAAACACCGGGACCAGGGTCAGCAACAGCACGGCCACCACGTCCTGGAACAGCAACACGCCAATAGCGTTCTGCCCATGACTGCTGAATATCTCCCCCAGGCTGCTCAACTCCTTGCTGACGATGGCGGTGGAGGAGAGCGCCAGCCCGGCGCCGAGCATCAACGCCGCCACCCAGGGCATGCCAAACGCCACCAGCAAGGCGCCGAGTACGCTGCCGGTGCACAGCACCTGCACGCTGCCCAGGCCGAATACCACGCGGCGCAGTGCGAGCATCTTCGACAGCGAAAATTCCAGCCCCAGGGAGAACAGCAGGAACACCACCCCCAACTCCGCCAGGTCCGGCAGGTCCTCGCTGTCGTTCACCCAGTCCAGGGCAGTGGGGCCGACCAGCAGGCCGACGCACAGATAGCCGAGGACCGGCGGCAGGCGCAGGCGTCGGAACAGCGCGATTACCACCAGGGAGGAGGCGAGGATGATCAGCAGATTGGCGAACACAGATGTCTCCCGACAGGGGGCGCTGGCGATAACCGAGCGTAGCGGCAAAAAGGTCGCGAGGGTCGCTCAATCCACAAAGCGTGACGCTGATGTGCATCATTCTTTATGGAAGATGTCTCAAATTGAACATGCTTCGCTATGCTCAAGGGCGGCCGGCGAAGGTCGTGGTGCACCAGGCACAGGGTGGCCTGTCAGTGAGGAGCCGGAGAGGTTTATGGAGCGTCTGTATTCACTGCAAGGGTTGCGCGGGGCGGCGGTGCTGGGAGTGGTGCTGTTTCACATGACGTCTGTGGAGTTCAAGTACGCCGCGGGCGATGTGTTGTTGCCAGCGTTCTTGCAGTTCTTCCAATTGGGTGTCGATCTGTTTTTCGTCATCAGCGGTTTTGTCATGGTCATCGTCAGCCGCGGGCGTTTCCAGAACGTCGTCGAGACCCAGCGCTTCCTGTTCAATCGCTTGTCGCGGATCTACCCCACCTATTGGTTGTATTTTTTTATCACCCTGGGCGTTTACCTCTGGCAGCCGAGCCTGGTCAACAGCTCCCACGGCGGTTCCAACCTGTGGATGTCGTTCCTGTTATTGCCCAATGAACGGGTGCTGCTGGTGATGGTGGCCTGGTCGCTGGTGTTCGAATTGTGGTTCTACCTGCTGTTCAGCGCCTTTATGTGCCTGCGGGAGAAAAGCTTGCCGTGGCTGTTGCTGGGCTGGGCCGGGGTGATCGTGGTCTTCAACCTGCTGTTCAATTGGCAGGATTACTCGCCGGCGCTGAAAATCATGCTCCACCCCTACGCCCTGGAGTTCATTGTCGGCAGCGCCCTGGCACTGTTTTTCTATGGCCCCCACAGTGGCAGGCTGCCGAGCTCCTTGCTCTGGGTGGCACTGGCGGTGGCGCTGCTGCTGGGCTTTCCGTTGATTTACCTGAGTGGCCTGTACGCCAGTGAAGGGTTGCCGCGGATGGTTGCCGTGGGCCTGACCTTTGGTGCCCTGACCTTGTCCCTGGCGCTGCTGGAGCGGCGCAGCCTGATCAAGGTCCCGACGTTCCTGACGGCGGTTGGCGACATGTCCTACACCCTTTATCTGTCTCACCTGCTGGTGCTGGGGGTGATCGGTCGCGCTTGGCAAATGATCGGCGCCTGGCCTTCCAGCCCGTGGGACAACGCGTTTTTTGCCGTGCTGATGATGACCGCGGTGCTTTGTTATGGCTGGGTGGGTTATCACTTCTATGAGAAGCCGATCCTCGACCGGGCGACGGCTTACTGCAAGCGTCGATTCCGCGTGGCCCCGAGCCGCAAACATTACGATCCGGTGTAAGCCGGTTCTGCCTCGTTCCAGCAGGGAGCTTCGATGGCCAAAGTCCTGAATGGCAATCTCGACCTTCTCAAAGTCGTGCTCGCAGTCATGGTGGTGGCCTTGCATTGCAAGTTCCTCGGAGGCAACTACAACGCTCTGGGTTATGTGCTGTGCAATGGCCTGTTCCGGGTCGCGGTGCCGGCGTTTTTCATCATCAACGGTTACTACCTGTTCCAGACGCTGAGCGCCGGGCATTCGTTTGCCCAGTGGTTCAAGCGTGGGCTGCTGATCTATCTGTTCTGGATGCTGGTGTACAGCCCGCAGTACGTGGACCCGGCAACGTTGTTCAGTCTCGGTGGCGTGCTGGGCGTGGTGAAGAAACTGCTGATCGGCTATTTCCACCTCTGGTATCTGCTGGGCATGCTCGGTGGCGGCGTGCTGTTGCTGATGTTGCGCCGACGCGCCTCGGGGCTGCTGATCGGCCTGGCCTTGGGGGCGTTTGCGATCGGCCTATGCCTGCAATATGCGCGGGTGTACTACGAGTTGCCCAACGCCTTCCTGCAGCACTTCAACCAGAACGACTACACCGCACGCAATTTCCTGTTTATGGGCTTTCCGTTCATGACCATCGGCTTTCTGTTCGCACGCCATCAGGTCCCGGAAAAGGTGACCCGGCGTGGGGTCTGGCTTGGGTTGCTGCTGGGCCTGGGATTGATCCTGGCGGAGGCCGGATTGAACTTCGTCCTGCGCGCCGACGTTGAGCAGAACTTCGATTTTCTTGCCTCATTGCTGGTGGTCACCCCGGCGCTGTTTCTATTGCCGTTCGTGTACTACCGGGCGTCCAGCAACGGCATTCCGGCCAAGCTGTCTTCGGCGGTGTATTACGTGCATCCCTGGTTTATCTACGCAGCGCTGGGTGCGGGGCTGGCCTATGGCAATGTGATGAGCGGGCTGGTGCTGGTGCTGGCCTTCGCGGTGGCGCCGCTGCTGATTCTGGCCAGCCGCCGGGTCAAATTCATTCTCTGAGGCTGTGGCGGTCGACGGCTTTTTTACAGGGGCCTAGAATACGTGCCTGTCCTTTTCTGGTTGCACGGTCATGCCATCTGAATGCCAGTTGTTCGGCACCCTGGGGTGCCACCTTTGTGAACTCGCCGAGGCCGAGCTGATGCCCCTGGTGGAGCATGGGTTGATGGTCGAACTGGTGGATATCGGTGAAAGCCAGGCGCTGTTCGACGCCTACGGCTTGCGGATTCCGGTGTTGCGCCGGGTCGACACCGGTGCCGAGCTGGACTGGCCCTTTGATGCTGAACAAGTGGTGGCTTTTGTACGTTGAGCCCTCTCACGATCGGCGTTCCGCTGGTCGCCCCCTGATCTAATTCATTGGCGAGATCCGCTGATTCGTTTACTGTATGCATGTACAGCTATTCGGAATGCCTCGCCATGTCTCTCACCATCCTCGCTCGCGCCGAGCGTTTGCAGCACTTGCCCTCATCCTCCATCGAACCTGACGGCGTCATGGCGTCGCGGGGTGTGGATCACGCCGACGGCGGGTTCTCCCTCGATCGCACCGTGGGCCTTGGCGCGCCGCAGATTCGTGCGGTACTGGTCGACGATGACAGCCTGCTGGGGTTTGGCATCTATCCGGGGGACCGGTTGATTGTCGACCGTTCGGCCACCCCGGTGGTGGACCAGTACGTGGTGGTGCAGTTGGAGGGGGCCGCACCCTTCGGCGTACGCCTGGTGGCGCCGGACCCCAAGGGCGGCCTGTTGCTCAAGGCCTCACGTCCTTCCATCCCATCCATTGCCCTGGATGACCGGGAGACGGGGGCGATCTGGGGCGTGGTGTTGTGGGTGGTCAGTTATGTGGGGCGCAGTTGAGGCCAGGGTATGCCGCTTCAGAGGCTCAGGGCGAATCAAGAGGACAAAGGAACAGATGATGGTCAATGTCGAACAACTGAAAAACAGCGTAAACCGAATGTCCGCCGACGTAGTGCGTGAGGCGGTGCTTGAGTTGCGCCTCGATGGCCTGGTCACGGAAGGCAAGACGCCCTTCAACAAGCTGCACTTCAACACCTGCTTTGCTGAAATCGAGGCCCTGTTCCAGCGTGCGGGTTACCACCGGCAACTGGATGTGGTGGGGTATCAGGGCCTGCTGTATGCGCTCTATGACCCGGGGCGCTGGGACGCCGTGGATGTTCTGCGCTGGCTCAAGGAATTCACCGACGCCGCCGCCCATGCCCGGGGGACACCGGCTTAGGCTCGGTTATGGGTCAGGTGCCGGGTTCGGGGAAACTCCCCTAGGCTCCCCGCAGCCCTTGCTGGATAATGCCGCCTTGCCTTGATCGCTTGAGCGTTTGTATGTCCACCGCATCCTTTTCTGCCGCACAGCACCAAGCCAGCACCCTTTACCTGCCGCCCGGCTCCTGGTTGACGGTGCTTGATTGCCTGTGTGATCACTTCAAGGCCATCAGCCGTGAACACTGGCTGGACCGTATCGCCCGTGGCCGGGTGCTGGACGGGCAGGGGCAGCCCATCGCCATCGACCTGGCTTACCGTGAAGGCCTGCGGATTCATTATTTTCGCGAAGTGCCCGACGAAAAGGTCATTCCGGTGCAGGAGTCGATCCTGTACGCCGGCGAGCATCTGGTGGTGGCGGACAAACCGCATTTTCTGCCGGTCACGCCGGCAGGCGAGTACGTTGAGCAAACCTTGCTGCGCCGTTTGATCCGGCGCCTGGACAACCCCCATCTGGTGCCGTTGCACCGGATCGACCGGCACACGGCGGGGCTGGTGCTGTTTTCCGCCAACCCCGAGACGCGCTCGGCCTACCAGGCACTGTTTCCCACGCGGCAGATCGAAAAGCATTACGAGGCGATTGCCCCGGCGCTGCCTGAGTTGGCGTTTCCCAGGGTGCATAAAAGCCGCCTGGTGGATGGGCAGCCGTTTTTTCGCATGCAAGAGGGGGAGGGACCGAGCAATACCGAAACCGCCATTGAGGTTCGGGAACAGAACGGTGAGCTCTGGCGTTATGGTCTGTACCCGGTGACCGGTAAGAAGCACCAGTTGCGGGTGCACATGAGTGCCTTGGGGGCGGGTATCTGCAATGACCCGTTCTACCCTGAGGTCTTGCCGGATGCGGCCGATGATTACGCCAACCCCCTGAAGTTACTGGCCCAAGGGCTGCGGTTTATCGACCCGGTCACTGGCCAGGAGCGATCATTCGACAGCCGCATCACCTTGCAGTGGTGAAGTGTTTTCTTAGCGCTACAACGATAAAGCCCGAACGAGTCGGGCTTTATTCATTTCAGGGGCAGCGTCTTGAGGCTTACAGCTCTTTGACGGTACGCACCTGATCCTTGTTGATCCGGGTTTGCTTGCCGTCCAACTGTTCGAACTCGTAGAAGCCGGAATCCTTATCGTATTGAGGGGTGTCCACGGCCTGGATTTCACGGCCGTCATTCAAGGTTATCACTGTCGGCGAGGCGCAGCCGGCGAGTGTGCCGAGGCCCAATGCAAGCATCAGCGTGGCGAGGGTCCGTTGAGTCATGGTGTGTCTCCGAAATGAGTACTTTTAAGTGCTGATCTTCAGACGTATAGGCTGTCTGCAAGTTCCTTGACCGCGGTCATTCTGCCACGTTGTACGGTTGAAGAAGCAGCTCCGGTGTATTCAGATTAGCTAACCTTGGGTCATTTTCCGGACATTGCAGGGCTTGAGCCTGCAAGTGGCGCATGACCCGCCCGGGGCTGCGTTCGCCAGCCTGCCAGGCGCGCTCGAATGCTGGCAGCAGGGCTGTGGGAATAACACAGAGCAAGGGTTCCCAATGCGCGCCATGACGCACCATCAAAGGGTGTTCCGGTTGCTGGCTGGCGCTGTGGCGCATGGCCTGGATCAGCGTGGCATCGATTTGCGGTACGTCGCAGGGCAGCACCAGCAGGAACGGGTGGCGGGCCGCGCGCAAGCCGGCGCGGATACCGGCCAACGGCCCGGGAAAATCGTCGCTGTCGTCATGCACCAACTGGTCGGCGTACGGCGCGTAGATCTCTTTATTGCGGTTGCAGGAGATGATCAGGTCATCACTTACGCCTCGGGTCAGGCGCTGCAAGTGGGCAATCAGTGGCTGCCCTTGCCACTCCACCAGCCCCTTGTCCCGGCCGCCCATGCGCTGGCCCCGACCTCCCGCCAGCAGCAGGATGGAGCAAGGGGGCAGCGGCGCGATCAGGGTCATGGCGGGTCTCCAGAGGGGCGGTGAAACAGAGCGCTGTGATATAACACCGGGCTGTTTCTCCGACAACTGGAACGAGCCGATGAAAGCCAAGGCTGATGTACCTTTCGTGCCGCTGAACATCGCGGTGTTGACTGTCAGCGATACCCGCACCCTTGAAACCGACACCTCCGGGCAGGTCTTTGTCGACCGGCTGGGCGCCGCCGGCCACAACCTGGCGGCTCGGGTCTTGCTCAAGGACGATCTGTATAAAATCCGTGCCCAGGTGGCCCACTGGATCGCCGAAGACGTGGTGCAAGTGGTGCTGATTACCGGTGGCACCGGCTTCACCGGCCGCGACAGCACCCCCGAGGCGGTCAGTTGCCTGTTGGACAAGCAAGTCGATGGTTTTGGTGAGCTGTTCCGGCAGATATCCGTGGCCGATATTGGCACGTCCACCGTGCAGTCACGGGCGCTGGCCGGGCTGGCCAATGGCACCCTGGTGTGCTGCCTGCCGGGCTCCACCAATGCGGTGCGTACCGGCTGGGACGGGATCCTTGCCGAGCAGTTGGACTCACGCCACCGCCCTTGCAATTTCGTGCCTCATTTGAAGCAGGCCGCTCCTTGTGAATCCCGTGGGTAAGTCGGGCAAGGGCGGTGCCTTGATGCCGGTTGAAGACGCCTTGGAACGTCTGCTGGCGCTGGCCGAGGCCGCTCCGATCGTTGAGCGCGAGCGTTTGCCGCTGGCCGATACCCAGGGGCGGGTGCTGGCCTCAGACCTGATCTCGACCCTCGACCTGCCGCCTTGGCCCAACAGTGCCATGGACGGTTACGCCTTGCGCGTGGCGGATTGGCAAGGCCAGCCCTTGCCGGTCAGCCAACGGATTTTTGCCGGCCAAGCACCCCAGCCGCTGACCCCCGGCACCTGTGCCCGGATCTTCACCGGGGCACCGGTGCCTGAAGGCGCCGACTGCGTTGAGATGCAGGAAAATGCCCAGGTCCAGGCTGACGAGCGCGTGGTGTTCACCGAGGCCTTGAGCATCGACCAGAACATCCGTCCCCAGGGTCAGGAAACCACCTTCGGTGAATGTGTGCTGCAGGCCGGCACGCAGTTGGGGCCGATCGAACAAGGGTTGGCCGCTTCCCTGGGGTGTGCCGAGCTGGAGGTGGTTCGGCGGGTGCGGGTGGCGGTGTTGTCCACCGGCGACGAACTGGTGGAGCCCGGGCAGCCGTTGGGGCCGGGGCAGATCTACAACAGCAACCGGGTCCTGCTGTGCAGTTGGCTACAGCGCCTGGGCTGCGAAGTTCGGGATGCCGGGATTCTGCCCGATGACCTGGCCACCACCCGCCAGCGCCTGGCGGAATTGGGGGATGTCGACCTGATTCTGTCCACCGGCGGCGTTTCAGTGGGCGAGGCGGACTTCTTGGGGATTGCCCTGCGTGAAGAGGGCGAGATCGCCCTGTGGAAGCTGGCCATCAAACCTGGAAAGCCCCTGACCTTTGGCCATTTCCGTGGGGTGCCGGTGATCGGCTTGCCGGGCAACCCGGCATCGACACTGGTGACCTTCGCGCTGCTGGCACGACCTTACCTGTTGCGCCGTCAGGGCGTGCAGGACGTGCGGCCGTTGCAGTTTCCGGTTCCGGCGGGGTTTACCTGGGGCAAGCCGGGCAATCGCCGCGAGTACCTGCGCGGGCGACTTGAGAATGGGCGAGCAATCATCTACCGCAATCAGAGCTCCGGCGTCCTGCGTAGCGCAGCCTGGGCCGAAGGCTTGGTGGAAGTTCTGGAAGGCCAGACCCTGGCCGAAGGCGACTCGGTCAACTTCATTCCGCTGAGTGAAGTCCTGGGTTGACCCTGCGGAGCGAGCCCGGTCGGCAATGACCGGGCTTGAGTCCCTGGCGGTCAGCGCAGCAGAAGCAGGAGCAACAACCCGAAACGGCTGTGGAAACCCCAGGTCACCAAGGCCAGCATGACCGTGGTCGAGGCACCGAGCCAGGCGAGCCGCTTGAGCAACTGCCGGTGCCGCGCAGGGCGCTGACGGCGTTCGGGAGCCGGATGCCGATCGAGTTGCTGTGCGGAGTGGTTGGCCAGCCAGGCCTGGTTTTCCAGGCGATTGACCGGGTGGGATCCAGCATAAATATTCTTGTCGTTCATCGCGGTGCACTTCCTTGTGTGAGGCATTTGCGCCTGCGATAAACCTTCACCGATTGCCTGAAGGGGGTCAATTCAGGCGATTCTCAATATGCTGTCAGACAAGTCACTTCATGTTGTCGGGCATGCCTTAAGCGTAGGGGCTGTCCCAGTAACGCCGGTACATTCCCAGGTTCTTTTTCAGGCCCAGCGGCAAGAATCGCTCTTGTTGGCTGAGTTTGTAGGCGACCAGTTTCACCGCGTTGCGCAGCAGCGAGCCGGGCCATTGCAGCACGCGCCCGGGGCCGAGAAACGCCAGCTCCGATTTGACGTAGCGCAGGCCTTCGCCGCCGGCGCCGCCGAAGGTCTGGCGGATCCAGGGTTCGCGGCCATGGAACACGCCAATGTCGAAGTAGCGGCGGAATTCTTCCTTCAGCGAATAGTTGTGGGAGTGGTGGGCGCAGGCCTGCCCTTCATAAGCGATTTTCCAGCCGGCGATGAGCATTTTGGCGGTGACGTACATGTCCTCGGAGAGGATCACGTGCACGGGGAACCCCCCGACCTGCATCAGCGCCTCACGCCGGTAGGCGGCGAAGGAGTTGGACATGAAGACCGTCTTGATGCCCAGGGTCGGCGCGTCCTCCAGGCTTTTGACCTGGGACTCGGCCGGGTAGTTGAAGCGCCGTGCATGCTCGGCCAGCGGAGTGGCATTGAGGTGGGGCAATTGCCGGCCACAGACCGCGCCCACCTGGGCATCGGCAAAGGGCCGCACGATTGCGGCGATCCCTTGCGAATCGGCCAGGTAGGCGTCCTGGGTCATGAACACATAGACGTCATAGTCGGGGTGACGCTGCACCATCAGTTGCCGGGTGCCGCCGTGGTTGAAGTCCTTGCTGTCGATGCGCAGCACGTTGGCACAGCGTGCTTGGGCCAACTCCCAGGTGCCGTCGCTGGAGCTGGAATCGACGATCAGCGTATCGAAGGGCGCGCTCTGCCGTTCCAGGGAGTCCAGCAGGCGCGCCAGGTCGTTTCGGCCGTTGTAGGTCGGAATCACAACGGCCACTTTGAGTGTCGACATCATTCACCCTCCAGCTTCAGGACGCAGGGGCGCGCCAGGGTCGTAACCAGGCGGCAAGAACCAGCAACAGCAGGAGCCCCACAGCGGTGCTCAGCCCCAGTTGCCAGGCAATCGATTGCAGTGGATGCAACAGCAGCGCTGCCAGCAGCATGCCGCCGGCACCGATCAGCCAATGACTGCGCCAGGGCACCAGGCCCAGCAGTTGCTGGCGACGTAGCAGCAGCAGCCCGGTCAGGATCACGCCGCCGATGGCTGCCAGGGCAATGCCGATCAAGCCGAAAAAGTACGGCAGCAGCCCCAGCAGTACAGCGTTGAGCAGGCTGCCCAGCAGCTCGCAGTTGAGGGGCAGGCGCGTGTCGCCGGCAGCGTAGGCATAGCGCGCCAACAGGGCGTTCCAGGCCCCGAACATCAGCGGCACCGAGAACCAGGCGAGCAGTTCCGGCAGCGGGCTGTCGGCCGCCTGGTTGGGCAGCAGCAGGTGCACCAGGGCCGCGGCGGCGCCGATCAACCCGACTACCGCCGGAACGGTCAGCAAGGTGGCGCTGCTCAAGCCTTTACGCAGCAGGACCAGGCGCTGTTCGCCGGCGCTGCCGCTCATCAGCCCGAGCAGCACCTGGTTGAGGCTCATCAGGGCGATCAGCGGCAAGTTGATCAACTTGCGCGCCAGGTTGATCCAGGTCACCGCGCCTTCGCCGAGCAGCGACGCAGCCATGCGCTCCAGCAGGGCCAGGCCCTGGCTGGCCAGGTTGCTGCTAAGCAGCGGGCCGATGCGTTGTAGCAGTTCCCGGCCAGCGCCCGGCAGCCGCTGCCAGCGCCAAGGGCGCCAGCCGTCTCGGTACAAGCTGGGCAACAGCACACTGGGCATCAGCAGGCTGCCCAGTACGCAGGCCGCCGCCAGGCCATCGGGGCTGGCGGCGTGCCGA
Source organism: Pseudomonas morbosilactucae (assembly GCF_023241715.1). Classification (GTDB taxonomy): domain Bacteria; phylum Pseudomonadota; class Gammaproteobacteria; order Pseudomonadales; family Pseudomonadaceae; genus Aquipseudomonas; species Aquipseudomonas morbosilactucae. The sequence continues at coordinate 90,948 of NZ_JALQCW010000058.1, read as the reverse complement.
TACAGCGCCAGGTACAACACGGGCGGCAAGTTGAACAGCAAAGAGCCCAGGCCTGCGAGGACGAAGCGCGCCCGGGCTTGCAAGGGCACGCAGAACAGGCCGTGGAGGAGGAACCCGGGGGCGCACCACGCCAGCCAGTGCAGGCCGCTGCTGGCCAGTGCATAGCCGTCGCTGCCCAGCCCCGGCCCGATCAGTCGCACCCACAGAGGGGCTCCGACGCTCAGCAGCGCCGCGAGCAACAGGCCGCACAGCAGCAGCCACGGCACGAGGGTGCTGAGCCAGGCCTGCTGCTCGGTACTGTTGCGTTGCTGATAAAGCGGCAACGCCGCGGCGCTGAGCAATCCGGCGGCCAGGGCCATGCGCAAGGCTTCCGGCAGAAACATCGCCACCAGAAAACCGTCGCTTTGCCCGCCGGCCCCCCAGGAGGCCACCAGCAGCCATTCCCGAGCGAAGCCGGCAGCCAGCCCTGTCAGGGTGGCCAGGGTCAGCCAAAGCGTCGAGCCGAACATGGCGCGGCTCAGTGAAACAAAGTGAACAGGCCTTTGCCGCCCACTTTGTAGGTCAGGTTACGGCAGCGTTCGCCTTTGATCGCGGCATCCGGCCCACCGACGATGGCGTAGGCCGGGATGGGTTTGCTCACCACGCAGTTGCCGCCGACCACGGCGCCTTCGCCGATGTCGGCACCGAAAGACAGCAGTGCCCGGCTGGCGATCCAGGCGTAGTCATGAATGTAGATAGGCCCGCCGACGGCCCAGAATTCAGGGGCCTGCAAGTCGTGGCCGCCGGCGATGATCAGCACATGAGAGGCGATGGTGACGTGGTCGCCGATGATCAGGCCGCCTCGGGCATCGAGTTGGCAGTGCCAGCCCACGGTGCTGTCCGCACCGATGCGCAGGCTGTCGACCCCCAGCACCTCGGTGTTGCGCCAGACCGACGAGCCCTTGCCGATCTTCGCCCCGCCGATGCGCAACCACAGCAGGCGCAAGGTGTGGCTGGGAATCTTGCAGATGAGGATGTTGTAGGCCTGTTCCCAGACCCGCAGCATGCGGTCGCGGAGGGTGGGCCAATTGATCCCGTACAGGGGAATCAGCGCGCCCTTGAGTTCGCGTGCCAACACCCCGTAGAAACGCCGGGGCAGAGGCGGCTCGATGCGGGTTTCGATGTTCAGGTAGCTGATGAACGTCAGCACATTGCCCTTCAGGGGCTGCTCGAAAATCACGTTGTTTTCCAGCATCCACTCATAAGCCGCTTCGAGCTCTTCCAGGCTGACGGCCATTTTTTGCGCGTATTCAGGCAGGGCCTGTCTCAGGTTCAGCGAGTGCATCAGGCGATGTTTCATAGGCGGCTTCCTGAAGGAGATAAGTCTGTAGGGGCGCTTTTGCGCTTGAGGCGCTGGGCCTCGTGCAGGTTCAGGCCCAGCAGCAGCCAGAACAGGGCGATCAATACCTGGGTGAAGCTGAAATAGTGGTCGAACACGCCGCTGATCAGCGCCGCCGTGACCCCGGCTCCGGTGCCGAGCCAGATGGCGTTGTCTCGGGTCAGTGTCAGGGGTTTGAACGGCAGGCGAGTTTCTCGCCACCAACTCCAGATCACCGCGACGAACAGCAGCATGCCGGGCACGCCGAGCTTATAGATGAAGTTCAGCCAGAGGTTGGAGATGCCCCACAATCCGGTGCCGGGTACGGGCGGGTCGACCTTGAAACCGATGCCGAAGGGGAACATGGCCATGGCGGCGGGGAAGTGTGAGTACTCGTCGAAACGCACGCTGGTACTGGCATCGGATGAGGAGAACATGGTCCCCAGGCGATCCTGCAGCGGCGGGTACAGCATCAGCAGCAAGGTGCCCAGGGCGACCCCGGCCATCAGCATGCGCCCGGTGTAGGGGATGCGGTTGCGGGCCATCCACACCAGCACCACCAGTAGGCTGAGCAGCGCCCCGCGGGACCCGGACAGCAACAGCCCGACCGCGCCCAATGCCGCCACTGCCAGGCCCAGGGCCCGGGGCCAGCCGCTGCGGGTCAGGCCAAAGCAGAACGCCAGGGGCAAGGTCAGGGCCATGGCGCCGCCGGTGACGTTGGGGTGCATCCAGGGCGAACCCATGCGCGTGGACAGCGCGCTGAGGCTGTCCCCCAGTACGTCGATGCCGCCATAGCCAAGGCCGGCAAGGATTGGGGTCATGGCGGTGGCGGTGCCGTTCTTGAGGAACACCGGGATCGACAGCAACAACAGCAGCAGGGTGCCGAGCAGCAGGCCGATGACCATCTGCTCCCGGGCTTTTTCCTGGTCCAGCAGGCGCGGCACCAGGAATAGCACCGACAGGTTCATCAGCCAGCGCACCCAGTTCACTGGGCCATTGCCATCGGCATTGACCGTCAGTTGGCCGATCAGGAACGGGAATGCGCTGAACGCCATCAGCGCCAGCAGGAGTTTTTCGGTGCGCAGCAATTTGCCGGTGCGGGTCAGGTTGGAGAACAGCCCCTGGGCCAGCACGCTGCCCCAGACCAGCAGGATCAGCGCCTCGGACACCGTGGTGCGCAAGCCGATCTGCACGGTGGAGTAAGGCAGGAAGGTGGCGATCACCGCGAACAGCAGCAAGCCACGCAACGGGCGCCGGATGATCGTCACCGTCGCCATGATGCCAACCATCAGCACCAGCACTTTAAGCGGCGGCAGCAACCAGACCAGCACCCCGAACAGCAGGCTGCAGATCAGCGCGATTGGCATGGCCATGGGCATTACTGGAGTTCCTCGAGCAAGGCGTTGAAGCGTTCCTGGTAGGCCGCTTCGGCATACCGTGCGGCCCAGGCCTTGAGCTCGTCGGGGTTGTCCGGCGTGGCGCTGGCCAATTGCACCATCAGGTGGGTTAGGGCCGGGCTGTCGGTGGGCGAGAAGCGCGGACTGTGGGGCGGGGTGATCTCATCCAGGGCCGAGCCGCTGGCCACTGCCACGCCGGTGCCGACACTCAGGGCTTCGATCACCGGCAGGCCGAAACCTTCGGCATACGACGGTTGCCACAAGCGCTGGGCCTGTTGATACACGGCCTGTAGCTGGGCATCGCTGAGGTCGCTCAGGTAGTGCAGGCCCGGCAGGTGCCGCAGTTCATCCGGCAGGTGCTCGGCGGCGCCCACCAGCACCAGTTCCGGCACCTCGGGGCTCTGCTGCCGAGCAGCGTGCCAGGCACTGACGAACCACGGGATGTTCTTGCGCGGCTCGCGGGTGCCAACGGCCAGCCAGTAGCGGGCAGGCAGTTGCAGGTCGCTGATATCGGCCGCGGCACCGGTGAAGCCAGGCACCAGGTTGGGCAACACCCGCACCTTGTCCCGGGCTTCGGGGAACAGCTTGACCAGCTCATCCGCGGTGTATTGCGAAGGGGTCCAGATACGGTCGGCCTGTTTGACCGAATGGCCGATCGACAGGCGATCGGTGAACCGGTACACGCGCTCCTTGAGCCGGGAGCCATGGCTGTTGTTCAGGGTCAGTTGGAACAGGTCATGCAGTTGTAGGACATAACGCAGGCCGGCGGGCTTTTTGCCCAGGGGCAGGCCCATGTTGAAGTTGCAGATGTACAGCTCGACTTCGGCCCGGCGCAGGGCGTCGGGCAGAAAGGCGCCCTCGAACCTGAGCCGGCCGGGCAGGCGATGGATGCCTTGCAATGGCGCGCCCCAGCTTGGGCAATGCACGCGGCGGCGCAGCGGGTGGTCTTCGGGTGCCACGCCGAATAGTTGCAGGCGTACCTGCGGGTTGGCGCGCAGGGCGTCTTCCAGGGCCAGGTTCTGCCGGCCAATGCCACTGTTGCTGTAGCCCGCGGCGGGGCGGTAATCCAGACCTATGCGCATACGGACACTTCTTCTTTGAGAGGGGAAAGATGGTGGTAGACCGCTTCCAGTTGGGCGGCGGCCACGGCCCAGTCATGTTCGGCCCTGACGTAGGCACGGCCGGCTTCGCCCACTTGCAGCAGGCGCGCCGGGTCGGCCAGGGCATCGGCGAGGATCTGGGCCAGTGCGCCAGGGTCTTCGCTGCCCAGGTAATGCTCGCCGTTTTTCACCCGTAGGCCGGAGCTGCCCTGAGCGGTGGTGACCACAGGCAGGCCGGCGGCCATGGCCTCCAGCACCTTGAGCTTGGAACCGCCACCCTGGCGCAGGGGCGCGAAGAACACCGCCGAGTTTTTTTGCAGGTCCCGCAGGTCGGGCACAAACCCCTGCCACTCGATGCGTGGATCAGGCCAGCGCTGACGGAAACTGTCGGGCAGGGCATAGCCGCAAATGGCAAAGCGCACCTGCGGGTTGAGTTGCCACAGGCGCGGCAGAATCGCCTCCAGGGCCCATTCCACGGCATCCAGGTTGGGGCTGTATTCGTAGTTGCCGATAAACAGCAGGCGCTGGCTGTTCAGGTCCGGGCGCACACCCGCGTAGTGCTCGCAGTCCACGCCGTTGACCACCACCGCCGTAGGTTTGCCGGTCAGTTGCTGGAGGTTGGCAGCGTCTTGTTCAGTGACCGCGATGACCTGGGTCGCCTGGCTGAACACCCGGTGCTCCCAGCGCCGGTAGCGCCATTGGTCATAAAGGGTGAAGGGCTTGGCCCAGGTGGGCAAGCGATCGTAGCTGGCGGCGCCGAGGGCGGACTCGACGTTGTGCTCGGTGAGGATAAAGTCCCGCTGCAACTGCTGGAGGGGGGCTTCAAAGGGTTGGAAGCTGTAGCTGTGTTCGATCTGGATCACGTCCCAGGGCTCGTCCAGCAACTGGCGAAAGCGCGCCTGTAGCGATGGCGTCAGGCCGTTGACAGAGGCCAGCATCGGATAGGGCGCCAGCAACACCGCAAGCAGCGTTCGCAGGCTGCGCAAGGGCCGGCGCGGCAGCACGATCAGGCGTTCCAGCCAGGGCTCCAGGGCCTGGCGGGTGGCGTCATCGAGGGCGGTCTTGGACTGCACCAGCAAGGTGATGCGATGCCCCCGCGCTGCCAGGGCACGCAGCAGGTGGTACTGGCGGGTCTTGCCGCCGCTGGTGGCCGGCCAGGGCAGATAGGGCAGGGTCCAGAGAATTTTCATCGTTACCACACCAAGAGTTGCAAGCTGGTTTTCAGCGGCACCCGCACCCCTTGCCCATCGGCAAGGGGCGTCTGGGTGCCGGTCAGAGGGTCGAACAAGGTGGCGTTGTGCACCGAAGGCACATGCAGGCTGGTGCCGCTGGCACTCCATAGCATCCACACGTGGGAGCCGTCGGGACGGGTCCAGGCAATGCTGTAGAGGTCACTTGGGGCATCGTTCAGGGCCGGTGGGTCGGCCGGTTCCAGGCGCGGGCCGGTGATTTCGAGGAAGCGTTTGAGGGCCGTGTACACCGGCTTGGGTTCGCCGTTCAGGTCCAGCAAGCCGTAGGACTGGTCACGGTTGCTGGCACGGGCATCCAGGTCACTGAGGTTGAACAGGAAGATCCGCTGATAATCCATGCTGGCCATCAGGGCCAGGCGGCGCAGGGTGTAGTCGGCCTGGCCGTCGACGCCGATCATGGCCTGCATTTCCCGGGCGCCGCTGGTGTAGCTTGACCACCCCCATTCGGTGGCCCAGACCTGTTTCACACCATGGCCGTGCAGGGCGTCGTTGAGGAAGTTGCCCTGCACCAGAAAGTCCCGGGCGTCGGGGTCGTCACCCTCGGGGTGCTCCGAATATGGGTGATAGGCAGCGATCAGATCCTGCTGACCCAAGCCTTGTTGCAGCAGGTTTTCCAGCATCAGGCCCGGGGTGTTGCGCATCTGGCTGTAGTAGGCCATGCCGGCGGTGGCCACCGGTTTACCGGGGATGGCGCTGCGGATCGCCTGGGCGGTGGTGTTCAACAATTGGCCGTAGGCAAGCGGGTCTTCCTTGGGGCGCCAGACGATGTTCGGCTCGTTCCACACCTGCCAGGTGTTCACCTGTGGATAACGCTGGGCCAGCATCGCCATGCGCTGGGCGAAGACATTGGCGTCCTTGGGCGGGTACTGATCGGTATTGCTGGCGCCCGCCGGGGCCGAGGTGGCAAAGGGCGCCGAACCTACCAGGTACGCCAGGGTGTTGTAGCGATGGTCGTTGATGGCATTCATCGCGCCATCCAGGCTGTCGAGCTGATAGTGGCCCTGGTCCGGCTCGATCATCGCCCAGTGGATCGTCAGGCGTACCCAGTTCAGGCCCAGATCGTCGAGGCGGCTCATCTGCTTTTGGTAGGTGCCCGGGTTGAAGTACTGGAACTGCGCGTTGACCCCGAGAAAATCCTTCCACTGCACCGCCCGAGGCGCCCGCAACGGGCTCTGGGCTTCGGCTGTTCCGGACCAGGGCAGGCTGCTGATGGCGAAGGCCAGCACCAGCAGCGCCGGCAGCCAGATCACCGGTTTACGCCACATGGCCGGGGCCTCCGCAGGCGTCCTGGAACACCTGGATAAAACGTTGGGCGGTGTGCTGCCAGACCCGCTGGGCGCCGATCATGCTGGCGTGTTCGGCCCAGCGCACAGCCAGTTCCGGGGTGGCGCACAGGTGGCTGATCTCTGCCGCCAGGGCCACGACGTTGCCTTGGGGGAAGATCACGCCGTTGTCCTGGGCCACCTCTTCGGCGAAGGAGCGGGCATCGGACGTGATCGCCCCACGCCCGCAAGCCACGGCCCAGGACAAGGCGCCGCTGGTGCCGCGCAGTTGGCCGAGCAACTTGAGTTTGCTCGATTCCCGGTACGGCAAGACCATCACATGGTGGGCCTGGATTACCCGCGGGATGTCGGCGGCCGGCAGGTCCAGTCGCCAGTCGATGCTGTCTTGCAGGTTCAGGCGCTGGATGTGTTGGCGCAGTTGATCGAGGTAGCTGCCACTGCTGCCGAAGGCCATTTCCGGCTCGCTGCCTCCGGCCAGGGTCAGGCGCAGGCGGCTGCGCAAGTCGGGTTGTTGGGCAAAGGTCATGGCCAGGGCGTCCAGTAGGTCCTCTATACCCTTGCCGCGATAGATAAAGCCGAAGTACAGCAGGCGTATGGGGTTCAGCGGTGGCAGGGGCTGTGGTTCGATCACCAGGTTGCCGTGGGGGATCACCACCATCTGCTCGGCCCGCAGGCCCATGCGTTGTCGCAGGCTGTGGCCGCCGGCTTGGGTCAGGGTAATCAGCCGGGTCAGGCTGCGGGCCAGTTGTTTCTCTTCATGCAGGCACAGCGGGTCGGCGAGCACCGTGGCGATTTGCGGCAAGGGCGAAGGCCAGCGGCTGGCCAGGGACAGCGGCCAGGGCAGCGTGGCCCGGCGCCAGACCAGGCGTTCCGGGTCATGCACGGTGGCGGTCAGGGGCAGGTTTGGAAAACGCTGGCGCAAGGCCCGCAAGGCATGGAATTCCGCCAAGCGTCCGCCACCGATTTCGGCATGCACCAGGTCGATGCCTTGCCAGTCGAATTCGGCCACCTGTTGCAGCGCCCGGGGCAGCAGGTTGCCAGACCCGGCCAGGGGAGTGCTGACGCGCACGCCATGGCTTTCCAGGGCAGCCTTCAGATGCCCGGCATAGTCGGCGATGCCGTTCTGTTCCGGCGGCAAGGGGGCCAGCAGGGCAATGTGCATCAGCCGTGGCTCCTGAATCGCGCCATGACGTTCAGCACCTTCTCGGGAATGCCGAAGCGCCGGCGATTGATGATGATGCCGTCGACACGCTTGAAGGCGGTGTTGAGAATCGACAGGGCATTTTGCAGCACCGGCACCGTGGTGGTTTCGGCCTCGACGATCAGGGCGATCAGGTCCGCTTCACGCAGGGTGACGAAGGCCTCTTGATTGGAGAAGAAGCCCGAGGCCTCCAGCAGCAGGATTTCCCCCGGGGCTGCTGGGGGGGCGCCATTGACCCGCACGGTGTGCCCGCGCTCCTGCAGCAGGTTGCGCAGGTGCTCGGTGACAAAGGTCACCCCTTCACCCTTGCGCGCCGAGGTCAGGCCGATGGCCAAGCCGTGTTCGGCCACCTGTTCCAGAGGCAGGATCCCGTACAGCCGGTAGAGGCTGGCGATGAAGGCGCTGTTGCGTTGCGGCAGGTGGCTGTCGAGGTCTTGCAGGCTGCTCCAGACCTTGACCCCAAAGCGTTCTTCGATCTGGTCGCCATCGTGGATGCGCTGGTCCAGCAGGTAGAAGAAATACAGCGCCATCAGGCCCACCGCCAGGCTCAGGGGCAGGGCCAGGAACAGCATGGCCAGGCTTTTGGGGAAGACGCGGCTGGGCTTGAACGTGGCTTCTTCAATTACCGCGATGTTGCTGATCTGGCTCTGGTCGAGCTCACGGTCGATGCGGGCTTTTTCAGTGCTGTCGCTGTACAGGGCGAAGCTCTTTTCCGCGGCATCCAGTTCACGCTGCAGGCGCGCCAGTTCGGGCTCGATGGCCAGGGCCTGGCGTCGATCTTCTTCAAGTTTGGCCAGCTGGGTTTCCTGCTGGGCGGCTTGGGTCTTCAGGCGGCTGAGGCTGGCCTGCTGGTCGGCGAAGCTGTTTTGCAGGCGGGTGTACACCGGGTTGGGGGCGAGGTTTTCGCTGCGTTGCACCGTGGCGTTTTCGGCCTTGAGCAGGGCTTGCAGGTTGGCGATCGCGGTGTCCATGGCGCGCACGGGCGGTGCCCCTTCCTTGAAGGTGCGGAGCATCTCTTGGCGCTCGATCTGCTTGGCGTTGATGCGCTGCGACAGGTCCTGGCGATCCGGGTTGAGGCTCATCTGCCGGCCGATGCTGATTTCTTTTTTCATGCTGTTGAGCTGGGCCTGGATGGTGTCCAGGCCGCTCTGGGTCGAGGCCACGGCGCGGGTGGTGTTGAGGTGCTCGCCGCGCAGGTTGTTGAGGTTGCGGGAAATGTCATTCAAGCGCTCGGCAATGCTCACCGCACCCAGGCGATTGAGGTAGTCGGCGATCTGCTGTTTGTAGCCCAGGATGCGGGCATTGGTGGCGGTGCTTTCGCCTTCATAGAAGGCGTACAGGCTTTTTCGCCCCAGGGTCTGGGTGCGCTCCTGCTGGTACAGCTCGACCCAACTCTTGACCACGGCCTGGGCCACGGCGGGGTTGTTCCAGGAAAAGCTGATTTCCATCACCGAGGAGCCGGGGGCGTGGGTCACGCTGAAGCTCTTGAGCAGGCGTTCGGTGAGGCGGTCGACCGGGGATTGTTTTTCCACCAGGCCAAGCAATTGCAGGAAGCTGCGAATGCCTTCGACCATGCCTTCCAGTGCGCTTTTCACCGCGTTTTTCACGCTGGCCAGAAAGCCCTGCTGTTCCGGCTGGCGGGACAGGTCGGCGAGGTACTTCTCCGCCACCTTGCGGGCGATCGGCGCGCCGCTGAGCATGCGCTCCTCGTCGATGATCGGGTCACGCTGGGCGCTGGGAATAACCACCGCCTGGCGATCGGCAATCTCGATCGGCAGGGTGCTGGTGTCGCGTCCCGGCTTGACCAGCAGCAGCGCCGTGGACTCGAAGCGATTGGGCAGCAGGAAGGCCCCCAGCAGGATGATGATGAAGGTCACCAGCACGGTGAGTTTCACTTCGCGCTTGAAGATGAAGAACAAGCGCAGCAAATCGCGGAAGGAACGGATATTGATCATCTGGGCTGTCCTTGGCGATCAGTTGTTGTTATTGCGGTTCAGTTCGTAACTCGCGCCGATACCGATCGACTTGGTGAACGGGATCAGTTGGTTGAGGTACAGGTCGACCCATTCGATGCCGTTACCCACGCTGGACTTGGGCACGAACACCACATCGCCCCGTTGCAACAGCACCGGCGCGGCACCGGCGGTGCCAGCGATCATGAAGTTGCGATAGTCGAAGAAGTAGGTCTTGTAGCGACCGTCCTGCTCCTGGCGCAGCAGGGCGATATTGCGGCTGTCGGCTACTGGCAGGATGCCGCCGGCGCCGATGATCGCTTGCTCCACCGTGGTCGCCACCGTGACCGGCAGTGACGCCGGGTTACGTACGAAGCCACCGATAAACACGGTGTTGCTCGGGGTCTGGGAGATGTTCACGGTCAGGGCCGAGTCCTGATAGATGTCCTTCAGCTTGGCTTCCAGCACCTGGGTCAACTGGTCCGGCGTCAGCCCGGCGGCCTTGATCCGGCCCACGTAGGGATAGGCAAAAGTGCCGTCGTTGAGCACGACGAACAGGGTCAGTTCGTAGATCGAGTTGGCGGTGAAGGCCGAGATCGACGGCGCTTCACCGGTGTTGCGCACGATACGCAAGGTGTCGCCGGCGCGGATCCGCTCCGGCGGCAGGGGCTTGCCGGCCAGGGCCAGCCCTGCCTCATGGCCGGCCTTGAGTTCCTCGCTTTGGGGCAGTTCAACCTTGGCGGGAATGCTGCAAGCGCAGAGCAGCAGAGCGCTGATAATCAGCAGGCATTTTTTCATTGCGGGTTCTTCCTGGCGTCCATGGTTACAGCTCCCTGTCGGGTTGCAGGTCAAGCCTGGTGCCTGTTTCAGCTCGTTGGGGTGGCGGGAACCCGCCCGTAAATATCGGTGAAGCGCACGATGTCGTCTTCGCCCAGGTACTCCCCGCTCTGCACTTCAATCATCACCAGGTCGATCACCCCGGGATTGACCAAACGATGGGTGCGGCCGGGTTTGATAAAGGTCGATTCATTGGTGTTGAGCAGGAATTCATCCTCGCCGTTGGTGACCCTGGCCATGCCGCTGACCACGATCCAGTGCTCGCTGCGATGGTGGTGCATCTGCAGCGACAGCGAGGCCTCGGGGCGCACCACGATGCGCTTGATCTTGAAGCGCGAACCCTCTTCCAGAACCGTGTAGGTGCCCCAGGGCCGGGTGACGGTGCGGTGCAATTTGTAGGCGTCGTGCCCCAGACGCTTGAGCTCCTGGGCGATCAGCTTGACGTCCTGGCTGCGCTTGCCATCGGCAATCAGCAGGGCATCGGGGGTGTCGATGATGATCAGGTTGTCCAGGCCCACGCCGCCCACCAGGCGTTTGCGCGAATCGATGTAGCAGTTGGTCACGTCGTACAACACGGTCTCGCCATTGCACTGGTTGCCCTGGGCATCCGCTGGGCTCAGCTCACGCACCGCCTGCCAGGATCCGATGTCGCTCCAGCCCAGTTGGCAGGGCACCACCGCGACTTTTTTCGAGCGCTCCATCACTGCGTAGTCGATGGAGATATCCGGCACCCGGGCAAAGCTGTCGCTGTCGAGTTCCAGTTGCAGTTCGTGGTTGCCTTCACGGCGATGACTGAGGTCCAGGCACGCCTCGACCGCGCTCACCACGTCGGGGGCGTGCTCGCGCAATTCCTGGAGGATGCTGTCGGCACGCATGCAGAACATGCCGGCGTTCCACAGGTGCAGGCCGCCATCGACATAGCCCTGGGCCGTGGCCGCATCGGGTTTTTCGACAAAGCGTTTTATCTGGAAGCTGTCGCTGTTCAGGGCCTGGCCCTTTTCGATATAGCCGAACCCGGTTTCGGCCTTGTCCGGCACCAGGCCGAAGGTCACCAGCCAGCCTTGTTCGGCCAGTTGCCGGGCACTGTGCACGGCTTCGGTAAAGGCGCCGAGGTCCTTGATCAGGTGGTCGGCGGGCAGCACCAGCAGCTGCGCGTCCTCACCGTACAGGCGGCTGACGTGCAGCGCCGCAGCGGCAATCGCCGGGGCGGTGTTGCGGCCGAACGGTTCGAGGATGAAGTCCAGGTCCAGCTTGCGACGATTCAGCAGGCGGTAGTCATCCACGGTGCGGAAGAACACCTCGCGGTTGGTCACCGTCAATAGGCGCGTCACATCGTCCAGGCCGCTGGCGCGCACGAAGGTCTTCTGCAACAGGCTCTCGCCATCGGGCAAGCGCATGAAGGGTTTGGGCATCGCCTCCCGGGATACGGGCCACAGGCGGGTGCCGGCGCCGCCGGCGATGATGCAGGGAATGAGAGTGCTCATTCAGAAGGCCTCGCGAGTCATGATCACGGATGGAACGGTGCGGAAGAGGATGTACAAGTCAAACCAGACCGACCAGTTTTCGATGTATTCCAGGTCGAATTCGACACGCTTCTCGATTTTTTCCAGGGTGTCGGTTTCGCCACGATAACCGTTGATTTGCGCCAGCCCGGTAATGCCCGGCTTGACCCGGTGGCGCGAGGTGTATTCCTTCACTGCCTCCTCGAAAAGAATGCCAGCGGCCTTGGTGGCGGTGGCGTGTGGGCGCGGCCCGACCATGGACATGCTGCCGCCCAGCACGTTGAGCAGTTGCGGCAGCTCATCGAGGCTGGTCTTGCGAATGAAGCGTCCGACTCGGGTGATGCGCGGGTCGCCTCGGGTGGTTTGCTGCTCGGCATTGGCGTCTGCCAAGTGCTGGTGCATGGAGCGGAATTTGTAGACCTTGATCAAACGGTTGTTGTAGCCATAACGCTTCTGCTTGAACAGCACCGGGCCTTTGGAGTCGAGCTTGATGGCCAGCGCCACCGCGAGCATGACCGGTGACAGCAACACCAGGGCCAGGGTCGACAGGAGCATGTCTTCAGCGCGCTTGAAGAACGGCGACCAGCCGCGCAACGGCACTTCCGAGGCGTTGAACATCGGCAGGCTGGCCACTTCGGTGATGCGGTTGTGGGCATGCCGAAAGGCGACCATGTCCGGCACCAGCAGCACGTTGACCGGCAACCGGCGCAACTCACGAATCACGTAGGCCATGCGGTTTTCCGCGGACCAGGGCAGGGCCACCAGCACCTGGGTGACCTGGCCCTCGCGGATCAGTTTTTCCAGGTCGCTGGAGTTGCCCAGCAATGGCAGGTTGCACAGGGTCTTGGGCAGGCGGCCGATGCGGTCGTCGATAAAGCCGATCACGCCGGAGCGGATGTCCTGGTGCTGGGCCAGGTATTCGGCCAGGCGCTGGCCGTTCTCGGTGGCGCCGAGGATCACCGCGTTTTGCAGGAACACACCGCGTTGCATCAGTTGCTGGAACAGGGTCAGGAGAATCAGGCGTTCGATGCCGAACAACACCAGGCTGCCGCAGAACCAGATCAACAATTCGCTGTTGCTGAAGTCATCGAACATCTGCATGGCGCGGTGCATGAACATCAGCACGCAGAAGGAAGAGGCCCAGGCAAAGAGGGTCAGTTGGAAGCGCAGCCGGTTGCTGAAAATGCTTTCGGCGTAGACCCCCAGCGCCTGGAAAATCATCACGCTGATGACCCCGAAAAACAGCAGGACGGTCAGGTCATTCTTGATTTGCGCGTGGTTTGGATCGGGGACCAGCATCATCAACAGCAACCCCGGGAGGATCGCCGTAACGCCGTGGACCAGGCGGATACCTAACAGAAAGTACTCGACCATGCTCGGCCGGGTAAGTAACAAACTATCGACTGGTTGCAACCGCATAAGATCAATTCCCTCGACCCTTGGCGACAGCCTCTGCTGAAAACCTCTTCAGCCAGAGCGTCAAAAAACGACTTGTCACGCCTGACCATCCCTGATGTTTCTACGATAGCTTTGACGCGGCCAATATGGGACCCGTGAATGTTAAGAGACCCGTGTTCTTGACGAGTTCAGTTGAATTTCTGGCGTAGTGCCGCGCGCCGATATCGACCACTCGTCATCTCTGGAACTCCGGCTGAGTAAAGCCCATGAAACACTGACTCGCGAATAGAAAGCAGGCTAATGGGTCAGAAAAATTTCCGGGGCCCGTAATTGTTGGCCCAAGTGCGCGGTCGTTGGGAGACGTTTGCAGTCAGGCAAAAAATATCTGCGTCGCCGCCGACTTTTTTCTTCGCGGTCGGGGTCAACATCCTTCAAGCATCTTTTTGAATCCTGGGAGTCGTGATCCATGAGCGAGCGTAAGGCACTGTTGATTTTGCATGGCAAGCAGGCCCTCAACGACGACGTGCGCCAGGCCGTGGAAGCCAAGCGCGCGGCGGGCTGGGAGTTGGCGGTGCGCGTGACCTGGGAGGCGGGCGATGCCCGGCGACTGGTCCAGGAAGCCCTGGCCGCGGGCTACTCGCAGCTGATCGCGGGTGGCGGTGACGGTACCTTGCGTGACATTGCCGAGGCCCTGGCCGAGGAGCAAGGTGACGCCAGCCTGGTGCTCTTGCCCTTGGGCACCGCCAACGACTTTGCCCGGGCCGCCGGCGTGTCGCTGGAGCCTGCCGTCGCCCTCGACCTGCTGGATGTACCCGCGCGGGCCATCGACCTCGGCGAAGTCGGCGGCCAGGTGTTCCTGAACATGGCGACGGGTGGGTTCGGCAGCCAGGTCACGGCCAATACTTCGGAGGACTTGAAAAAGGTCCTCGGTGGCGCGGCGTACCTGTTCACCGGGTTGTCGCGTTTCGGCGAACTGCACGCGGCCTCTGCCGAATTGCAGGGGCCGGATTTTCACTGGAGCGGCGAGCTGCTGGCCCTGGGGATCGGCAATGGCCGGCAAGCCGGCGGCGGGCATGTGCTATGCCCCCAGGCCCTGGCGGATGACGGACTGCTGGACGTGAGTATTTTGCCGGCGCCCCAGGAAGTGGTTGGCACCCTGAAAGAGCTGATGACCGATGGTTGGGGGCTGGACAGCATGTTTGTCCGGGCGCGCTTGCCCTGGGTCGAGATCAAGGCATCCCAGGGCTTGTCCATCAACCTCGATGGCGAGCCCCTGGAGGGCAACGACCTGCGTTTTGTCGCTCGGCCCCAGGCGTTGCGCGTGCATTTGCCGGCGGACTCGCCACTGCTGGGCGCCGTGGAGCAGGGTTAGTCGTCGAGGCTGATGATCTGTTCGCGCACGGCAAACAGCACCAGCCCGGCGACGTCATAGATCTGCAGGCGTTTCATGATTTGCGAACGGTGGGTTTCCACGGTCTTGATGCTCAGGCCCAGGCCTTGGGCGATCTCTCGGGTGGATTTGCCGCGCACGATCAGGCGCAGGATTTCCAGCTGGCGCGCCGTCAGGTTGTGCACCAGCGTGGGCTCGGGCTGGTTCTTCTGAGTGCGGGTCAGCGCTTGGTCGATCACCGTGTGGGCGATTGCCGGGCTCAGGTAGCGCTCGCCGTTGCGCAGGGCGTCCAGGGCGTGTTCCAGCTCGGTGGCAGTGGTGTCCTTGAGCAGGTAGCCATGGGCGCCGGACTCCAGGGCTTGCATGATCAGCGCCGGGTCGGTGTGCATCGAGAGGATCAGCACCTTGCTCAGGGGGCGTGCCGCCTTGAGTCGTTGCAGGGCCTCCAGGCCCCCGATGTCCTTCATCGAGATGTCCAGCAGGACGATGTCCGGGCGCAGTTGCTCGACCATCTCCAGCAACTGATTGCCGTCGTTGGCCTCGCCGATCACGGCATAGCCTGGGATATCCGTTACCAGGGCACGTACGCCGGCCCGAATCAGAGAGTGGTCATCCACCAGAAGTAAATTACAGGTCAATGTAGAACCTTATCGGTACTGGCCCGTTCAAGGGCGCGGGGGCTCCAGGGGAAAAGTGCTTCGATCAGTGTGCCTTGCTCAGGCTGGCTGGTGACGCTCAGGGTGCCTCCCAGTTGCGCCACGCGTTCCGCCATCCCGGCCATGCCGCGCTGCCCTTGGGCGCCCGGGTCGGTGGCGGGGGAGAAGCCTTGGCCGTCATCGCTGATCAGCAGCGACAGCCCTTCGGGCAAACGCTGCAGGCGTACCAGCAGGTTCGTCGCCCGGGAATGCCGGAGGATATTGGTCACCGCTTCCTGAGTGATCCTGAAGGCGGCCACGGCCATCTCTTCCGGAATCCCCGCCAGCTGCTGTCGGCACTCCAGGCTCCAGTGCACCGAGGTGTTTTCCAGGGTCTTGAGTAAATGGGCGCGCAAGCTGGCTTCCAGTCCCAGGCTGCTCAGTTGCCGCGGATTGAGGATCGCCGAGACGTCGCGCACTTTGGCCAGGGTTTCGTCGAGGGTGTTGCCCAGGCTCGCACAATGCCCTTGCAGGTCATCGGGCAGGCGGCGCTTGAGCCACTCGTTCTGGAGCTTGGCGGCCGTCAGAAGTTGGCCGATATCGTCGTGCAGTTCACGGCTGAGGCGATGACGTTCGTTTTCCTGGACTTGCAGCAGGCGGTCGGCGAGTTCCTGGGGCTGGAACTTGATCGACTTGCGCCAGTAGTCGTACTGGATCCACAGGCAAGCGAGGGTGGCGATGTTCAACAGCAGCAACGCCAGGGACAGGGGGCGCTCCAGGTAAAAAATCAACAGATTGCCAAGGGTCGAGCACACCCCCAGCAACAGGCAGAGCCAGTGCAGGTTTTTGCGCAGGAGTGGCCAACAGATAACGGACTTGAGGCTGGCGTACATAACGGATGGAGCCAATGAATGTTCGCTGCGGTAAGGCCACCTGGGAAACTGACGGGGCCCTGTTTAAAAACGATACGGTTTTATTAAACGATGTTAATTGACGTTGTTCTAAATGTTTCGAGCATGTTAGGCAGTGATTCAAGAGCCTGAGTCAATGTGCCACTAATTGTGTCGGTTAGTGGCCGGCATACTACCACTCTTGGTTACCCTCGGTCGCGTGTCCGGGCATCGGTATATATGTCCGGCAGGTCAGGATTACGGGCTTTAGGTACGTGAGTGCCAGCTCTTGCTATTACTCCCTAGTGTATTTATTCAGTCACTCTGTTTGATCGGGCTTAACAGCAAAACCGATAAGGCAGCGAAAGATCAAGTATCAGCGCTGACATCCTAGTTAAGGTCATAGTTGCTTATGTCGTTTACAGGCATGGGATGTTGAATCGCGACATATGCAATGGGGTCGCAAGTCAGAGGGTAGTAGCAGGGGGCCGCGCTGCTGTGAGTGGCTTGGCGGCATCAGGTTTCACGGTGGGGATCAGTGATTGGCGTGGGGCATGGGCAGGGCGCCGTGTTCTCCGACGTGTTCAGCCAATGCGGCAATCAGCAGGGCCTGTTCACTGTCATCCATGTGGAGTTGGCCGTCGTGCGGGTCGATCAGTTCCAGTTGCCAGGCCATCAAGGTCAGGCAGCCCTTGATCACCTCAAGTAGCCGCTCATTCAGGTCGATGGACCGCTGGGCCTGATGCAGCAACTTGTGCACATGCCGGGAGAATTCGCAGAGCGGCGCCACGCCATGGTCGGCCGCGGTTTGCGCCAGGTTCGACAGGCTGCCAAGCAAGCACTGTATGGCCTCTTCATCGTTATGGATCAGGTGCAAATGGCTCAGGCAGTCTTCCGAGCGTGCCAACAGGGTTTGCGCTTCGATGAAGAAGGTGGGTTGGGGATGAATGGGCTGCTTGCCGTCCTTGAGCATGCTTATCTCCATGACCTGATGTCCGTTGAAGGGAGAGTGCGTTGGCTGAACGGTTGTAAGGCAGAGCGTGTTGTTGGTTGGCCGATTGAAGGCAGTGCCGAGGTGTTTGCTGTGTGCACGCAGGGCTGCTCGTACCGGTCTTTATGAGGGCTGAAAGGAGTCTTCAGGCCACTGAACAAGTGGCGCAGGCGCACGGGCTCGGCAGCTCGACGAGTCGGGGTCATGCCGTATGAGTAGGCACCGAGCCAAGTTCCTGCGAGAAAAAACAAAAGCCTGACTCCATTCATGCAACTGAGAATGGCGTCACATTAATGGCTATTGGATATCGCGAATATCAGGTTGGACCTGATTGTTACTAGGGGATTCCCTTAGGCGCGGGAACCTAACGGCGAAATAAAGGTCGTGCCGCGAGGGATGGGGTGCGGGGTAGCTGCTGGGCGCAGTAAAGCATGATGTTAATGTGACATCAATGCCTTTACATGGCATTTTGTCTGGGGGTCAAGCTACGGCTTGATCGGCCGATAACTCTATTCAGTGAATTCATCAGAACAAGCCCAGGAGTCATTAATGGCCGGCATTCTCGACACGGTAGATCAACGCACCCAGCTGGTGGGTGAGAATCGCCTGGAAATCCTTATGTTCCGCCTGGCCGGGCGCCAGTTGTTCGCAATCAACGTTTTCAAGGTGCAGGAAGTCCTGCAACTGCCCAAGCTGACCCTGATGCCTCAGCGTCATCCCTTCGTCTGTGGCGTGGTCAACTTGCGCGGCCAGACCCTGCCGGTGATCGACCTGTCCCAGGCCATCGGCATGCGTCCGCTGGTACCGGGCCCCAACAGCACCATCATCGTCACCGAGTACAACCGCTCAGTGCAGGCCTTCCTGGTGGGCGGTGTCGACCGCATCGTCAACATGAACTGGGAAGCCATCATGCCGCCGCCGACCAGCGCCGGGCGCCAGCATTACCTGACGGCCATCAGCAAGGTCGACGACCAGTTGGTGGAAATCATCGACGTCGAGAAAGTCCTGGCCGAGATCGTGCCCTACAACGCCAAGGTTTCCCGCGACAAGCTGGAAGATCCAGTGCTGGAGCGCGCCCGCGGCCGTGAAGTGCTGCTGGTGGACGACTCCAACGTGGCCCTCTCGCAACTGCGCGACACCCTGGGCCAGCTCGGGGTGAAGATGCACATCGCCAGCGACGGTCTCAAGGCCCTGAACATGCTCAAGGCCTGGGCCGACACCGGGGTCGACATGACCGAAAAGCTGCTGATGATCTTCACCGACGCAGAAATGCCGGAGATGGACGGTTACCGCCTGACCACCGAAATCCGCAACGACCCGCGCCTGCGTGGGCTCTATGTGGTGCTGCACACCTCGCTGTCCGGCAGCTTCAACGACTCCATGGTGAAGAAGGTCGGTTGCGACAACTTCCTCTCCAAGTTCCAGCCGGACAAACTGGTGGACGTGGTCCGCCAACGCCTGTTGCTGGATGAAGTCAGCGCCTGACCCTGGCCGGCGGACAGGCGCCCGACCTGTCCGCCTATCTGTGTCTTTTATTCGCCGGTGAGCTCGTATAGGGTGGCGTTTTTTGCCCAACCCAGGGAGCTGCCATGCGTCTGAGCGCGCTGTATCGATACCCCATGAAGTCCGCCCGGGGCGAGTCCCTGCAACAGGTCGCCCTGGACAAGCTGGGCCTGGACGGGGATCGCCGCTGGATGCTGGTGGATGAGGCCAGCGGGCGCTTTCTGACCCAGCGCGCCGAGCCGCGCATGAGCCAGCTGTCGGCCCTGTGGAATGCCCAGGGCGGTCTGACCCTGAGTGCGGCCGGGCGACCCACCCTAGACGTCGATTTGCCCGGTGCCGATGCGCCTTTGCGTGGCGTGACCATCTGGCGCGACACGTTGCGCGTGCCGGATGCCGGCGATGCGGCGGGGGCCTGGGTCAGTGACTTTATCGGCAAGCCTACGCGGTTGGTCCAGGTGCCCCTGGAGCGGGCGCGCACCACCCAGGCCGGTTATGGCAAGGACGATGATCAGGTGGCGTTTGCCGACGGCTTCCCGCTGTTGCTGATCGGTCAGGCGTCCCTTGAAGAGCTGTCCGGTCGAGTCGGGCGCCCCCTGGAGATGCTGCGCTTTCGCCCCAACCTGGTGATCGAAGGCAGTGCTGCCTATGCCGAAGACCAATGGAAGCGGGTGCGTATTGGCGACGTGGAGTTTCGCGTGGTCAAGTCGTGCTCGCGCTGCATCCTCACCACCATCGACCCGCAGACCGGCGAGCGCAGCGCTGACCGGGAGCCCCTGGCAACCCTGCAGAAATACCGGGCCCAGGAAGACGGTGCGATGTTCGGCCAGAACCTGGTGAACGATGGCCTTGGCTTGCTTGAGGTGGGCATGCCGGTGACCGTGCTCGAGTAGCACGGCTGGCCCATGACGAAAAATGCCCGTATCGCAGGATACGGGCATTTTTTTTGGCCGGCGGGAGGAGCCTAAGGCCGACTCAGCCGCGGTACTCGCACAGGTAAGCGGTATCGACTGCGACCTTGAGCTGGAACTTGCTGTTGGCCGGGACGTTGAACTGGCTGCCGGCGGCGAAGGTTTCCCAGTCGCTGCTGTCTGGCAGCTTGACGGTCAGGGCGCCGGAGACCACGTGCATGATTTCCCGCTGTGCGGTGCCGAACTCATATTCGCCCGGAGCCATGACGCCGATGGTAGCCGGACCTTCGGCCGTGCCGAAGGCAATCGACTTGACGGTGCCGTCGAAGTACTCGTTGACTTTAAACATGGGCGATTCCTCGAAAAGGGTCAAAAAGGCTGGCCAGTATGCACAAGGGCTTCAGGTGCGTCACCTGTTGCCCGCAAGGTTCAGCCCGGAAGAATCAGCGGCAGCAGGCGCGCGGTATTTCGCGCATCTTCCAGGGCCCGGTGCTGCTGGCCATTGAAGTGCATACCGGCCAGTTGCAGGGCGCTGATCAGGCCCAGGGGGCGCTCCAGGCGACGGGCCTTGGCAAAGCGCTGTTTCAGGTTCATGTGCGGCAAGGGCTGGAGCAGGCTGGTCAATCGCAGGCGCTGCCATTCCTGGAGCAGTTGCTTGCGGTCGTAATCGCCCCAACTGGCCCAGCCTTCCAGGCGTGCCTGATGGGGGCCGAGCCAGCGCTCGAACAGCGGCCAGACCTCCGTCAGCGGCGCGGCGCTGTCGATATTGGCCTGGGTAATGTGGGTCAGTTCACGGCAGAACGGGGTCAGGGCAGGGCGCCTGAGCGGTCGCACAAAACGCTGGAAATGGTCCAGCTCGCGGCCCTCGCGGTTGACCAGGGTGGCGCCGATTTCGATGATTTCCATCTCCGTCACCGGCCAGCCCCCTTCATCCGTAGTGGCTTCCAGATCTATTACCAGCCAGTGGGGCATCGCAAATTCCAGCCTTGAACATCGTGAAGAGGCTTGAGCGTAGCCAATGCCGGCACGCCCGCCTAGATGCTTATTCCACCTCCAGCAGGATCTGTCGATTTTTTACCTGGTCGCCTTGGCTGACTTGCAGGCGTTTGATCACTCCATCGATGCCGGCCTTGAGCGGGTGCTCCATCTTCATGGCCTCCAGCACCACCAGCAACTGGCCCTTGCTTACCGCTGTGCCTTCGCTGACCAGCACCTCGACAATCGCCCCGTCCATGGGCGCCTTGAGGGTGCCGGAATGGGCGCTGGCCTGGCCGGCCGCCTGGGCCTGGGTCAGGTCTTGCAGGGCCAGGCAGCCGGGCGCGGTGAACAGCCACAGGTGCTCGGCGTCCTGCAGATAGGCATGGCGACGGCGCAGGCCGTCGACTTCCAGGCTGGCCCAGCGACCGTCGGCCTCCCGCAGGACGATAGCCAACACCTGCCCCTCAACCTGAATGTGCAGCGCCCCCGACGGCTGCGGTGTGAGGGCCACGGACCAACTGTTCTCCAGCAGCCCGAGGCGGTAGTGCAAGGGCACGCTGGCCGTGCTGCGCCAACCGGCCAGGGGGCCGGCATGCGCCTGGGCGCTGTGGTGATAGAGCAGGGCAGCGGCAATCGCCAGTTGCTCGGCACTCGGCGTCTGCGGAATCATGCTGGGGTCGTCGGCGAACTGTTCAGCGATAAAGGCAGTGCTGAAGTGGCCACTGACAAACACCGGGTGCTTGAGCAGGTTGGTCAACAACCGCTGATTGCTGGTCACCCCCATCAACACCAAGTCTTCCACGGCCCGCAGCAGTTGGCGGCGAGCGTCTTCGCGGCTGGCGCCATGGGCGATCAGCTTGCCCAGCATCGGGTCGTAGAACGGGCTGATGCGCTGGCCTTCGAGCACGCCATGGTCGATGCGCACCGGGCTGTCCGTCGGCGGTTCCCAGCGCAGCACATGCCCGGTCTGGGGCAGAAAGCCCTGGGCCGGGTCTTCGGCGTACAGTCGCACCTCGATCGCATGACCCCGGAGCTGCACCTGCTCTTGGCGTAACGGCAAGGGCTCGCCGGCCGCCACGAGCAGTTGCCAGGCCACCAGGTCCAGGCCGGTGACGAACTCGGTCACTGGGTGTTCCACTTGCAGCCGGGTGTTCATTTCCAGGAAATAGAAGCGGCCCCGGGCATCCAGCAGGAACTCCACGGTACCGGCACCCACGTAGTTCACCGCGCGTCCGGCCTTCAGAGCGGCCTCGCCCATGGCCTGGCGCAACGCGACGGTCATCACCGGGCAGGGGGCTTCCTCGATGACTTTCTGATGGCGGCGCTGGATCGAGCAGTCCCGCTCCCCAAGGTGGATCAGATTGCCGTGGTGGTCGCCGAACACCTGGACTTCCACGTGCCGCGGTTCGATCAGCGCCTGTTCCAGAATCAGTTCGTCGCTGCCAAAGGCGTGCAGGGCTTCGGAGCGGGCGGTGCGGATCTGCTCCAGCAATTGCTCGGCGTGGTGCACCAGGCGCATGCCGCGGCCGCCGCCGCCGGCACTGGCCTTGATCATCAGCGGGTAGCCGATGCCCTCCGCCTGTTGTTGCAGCGTCGCGTCGTCTTGCTCGGCGCCCTGGTAGCCGGCAATGCAGGGCACCCCGGCGGCCAGCATCGCCACCTTCGACAGGCGCTTGCTGCCCATCAATTCGATGGCCTCGCTGCTGGGGCCGATAAAGGTCAACCCGGCGGCCTGGCAGGCCCTGGCGAACTCGGCGTTCTCCGACAGAAAGCCGTAGCCGGGGTGCAGCGCATCGGCTCCGCTGCGCCGGGCAGCGTCGAGCAGGGCGGTGGGGTTCAGGTACGACTGCTGCACCGCCGAGGCGCCGATGTGCACGGCTTCGTCGGCCATGCGCACGTGCCGGGCATCGGCGTCGGCATCGCTGTACACCGCCACGGTGCGATAGCCCAGGGCCTGGGCCGTGCGCTGGATGCGGCAGGCGATTTCACCGCGGTTGGCGATGAGGATCTTGCTGAAGGCGGGCATGGCAGGCTCCCTGGAATCCATGGGGTTCGAACGGGTTTCAATATGGCGCAGGCGTCGCTGACTGAGCGCTGGCGGGCGTCAACTGGCCCACGCCGGTGGGCGTTTTTGCGCGAACGCCAGGGTGCCCTCGGCGCCTTCCTCACCGGTCAGCGCCTGGCTGAACGCTTCGGCAGCCTGATCCAGCAAGCCCGGCGCCAACGCTGGCGCACTGGCCAACAGCAACGCCTTGGTCGCCGCATTGGCCCCGGGTGCACAACGCAGCACCTGGTCCAGCACCTGGTCCAGGCGTTCGGCCAGGGCCTGTGGGTCGCGCTCGACAAAATGCACCAGCCCCAGGCGCTCGGCCTCGACCCCGTCGAAGCGTGCCGCCGTCAGCGCCAGGCGCCGGGCCTGGGTCAGGCCGATGCGCTGCACGACAAAGGGCGCGATCTGCGCCGGCAGCAGGCCCAGGCTGGTTTCCGGCAAGCCGAACTGGGCCTGATGATCGGCCAGGGCAATGTCGCTGACGCAGGCCAGGCCAAAGCCGCCTCCCAATACCGCGCCTTGCAGCACGCAGATCAGCACTTGCGGGCTGTGCTGGGCCTCTTCCAGCAAGCGGCCAAAGGCCCGGTTCAACTCGCGGTAGGCCTCGGCGCCCTGGGCCCGGGCCTCGACCATGTCCTTGAGGTCGGCACCGGAGCAGAAGTGGCCGCCCGCGCCGCTCAGCACCAGGGCCCGCACGCGACGTTCCCCGCGCACTGCCGCCAGTACCGCGCGCAATTCGCTGACCATCTGCAGGCTCATGGCATTGCGGGTGTGTGGGCGATTGAGGGTGATATGCAGGACCCCGCCATGGGGCTCCAGCAACAGGGTCTGGCAAGTGGGCAGGGCGTTCATTTTTTCTTCCCCGGCAGGATGCCCATGAGCTTGCAGATGATGCCCAGCATGATCTCGTCGGCACCGCCGCCGATCGACACCAGGCGCACGTCGCGGTAGGCCCGGGCCACCGGGTTGTCCCACATGAAGCCCATGCCGCCCCAGTACTGCAGGCAACTGTCGCTGACCTCGCGGCCCAGGCGCCCGGCCTTGAGCTTGGCCATGGAGGCCAGGCGGGTCACGTCCTGGCCGCGCACATACTGTTCGGTGGCTTGATAGACCAGGGCCCGCAGGCATTCGATTTCGGTTTGCAGTTCGGCCAGGCGGAAGTGGATCACCTGGTTGTCGATCAGCGGGCTGCCGAAGGTCTGGCGCTCCTTGCAGTAGTCGATGGTGCTGTTCACGCAGTACTCCAGGCCCTTGAGCATATTGGCCGCGCCGAACAGCCGTTCCTCCTGGAACTGCAGCATCTGCATCATGAACCCCGCGCCTTCGTGGCCGATGCGGTTGCGCTGGGGCACCCGCACGTTGTCGAAGAACACCTGGGCGGTTTCCGAACTGCGCATGCCCAGCTTGTCCAGGTGCGAACTGAGGCTGATCCCCGGGGTGTTCATCGGCACCATGATCAGCGACTTGTTGATATGGGGCTTGTCGTCCGAGGTGTTGGCCAACAGGCAGATGAAATCGGCGCTGGGGGAGTTGGTGATCCACATCTTGCTGCCGTTGATCACGTAGTCGTCGCCGTCCTTGCGGGCATGGGTCTTGAGCCCGGCCACATCGGAACCGGCGCCCACTTCCGAGACGCCGATGCAGCCCACTTGTTCGCCGCTGATGGCCGGGCGCAGGAACTCGTCGCGCAACGCGTCGGAGCCAAAGCGCGCCAGGGCCGGGGTGCACATGTCGGTCTGCACGCCGATGGACATCGGGATGCCGCCGCAATGGATGGTGCCGAACTCTTCTGCGGCGACGATGGAGTAGCTGTAGTCCAGGCCCATGCCGCCGAATTTCTCCGGCTTGGAAATGCCCAGCAGCCCCAGCTCCCCGGCCTTGCGGAAAACCTCGTGGATGGGAAAGCGCCCGGCCTTTTCCCATTCATCCACATGGGGGTTGATCTCGCGGTCGACGAACTGGCGCACGGTGCGCCGCAGTGCTTCATGTTCCTGGGTAAAGATCATTTTTATGCTGCTCCTGATCGCGATGGGCGCCCGGGTTAAAAGCGTGGCACACCGAAGCTGTTGGGCATCAATTGACGCAGTTCGGCTTCGTGGCAGATATCCAGCAGGTAGCCCAACAGGGTACGGGTCTGCCGGGGGTCGATCAGCCCGTCATCCCACAGGTTGGCGCTGGCGTACAAAGCCGTGGACTGGCTGTCGAGCTTCTGCGCGGTGACCTGTTCGAGCATGTCGAGCATTTTCGGGTCGGCCACCAGGCCGTCCTTGGCGTGCTTGGCCTCGGTGACGATGCGCAGCACCTTGCCGGCCTGGGCGCCGCCCATCACCGCGGTGCGGCTGTTGGGCCAGGCGAAGATAAAGCGTGGGTCCAGGCCGCGGCCGCACATTGCATAGTTGCCGGCACCGTAGGAGCCGCCGACGACGATGGTCAGCTTGGCCACTCGGGCATTGGCCACGGCCTGGATCAGCTTGGAGCCGTGCTTGATCACCCCTTGCTGTTCCGACTCGGTGCCGACCATGAAACCGGTGGTGTTGTGGAAGAACAGCAACGGCGTGCGGCTCTGATCGCACAACTGGATAAACTGCGCCGCCTTGATTGCACCCTGGGGCGTGATCGGGCCGTTGTTGCCGATAAAACCGCACGGCCTGCCCTGGATCTGCAGATGACCGCAGAGGGTCTGCGAGTCGAACTCGCCCTTGAACTCCAGGAACTGCGAGCCGTCGGCCAGGCGGGCAATGATCTCGCGAGCGTCGTAGGGTTTCTTCGCGTCGTCGGGGATCAGGCCCAGCAGTTCGTCGATGGGGTACAGCGGTTCGCGATAGGTGATCGGTGCCTGCTGGGGCAATTGGGCGTTCCACGGCAGCAGGCTGAGGATCTCGCGCACGATGCGCACACCGTCGGCGTCGTTTTCCGCCAGGTACTCCGCGGTGCCGGCCACTTGCGCGTGCATCTCGGCGCCACCCAGTTCTTCATCGGTGGCCACTTCGCCGGTGGCGGCCTTGAGCAGCGGCGGCCCGGCGAGAAACAGCTTGGCCTTGCCGCGCACCACCACTACATAATCCGATAGCCCCGGCTGGTAGGCGCCGCCGGCGGTGGCCGAGCCGTGCACCACGGTGATCTGCGGCAGGCCCATGGCCGACATGCGCGCCTGGTTGGCAAAGCTGCGGGCGCCTTCGACAAAAATCTCCGCCGCATAGTTGAGGTTGGCGCCGCCGCTTTCCGCCAGGGTCACCACCGGCAGTTTGTTTTCCACGGCGATCTGTTGCAGGCGCAGGGACTTTTTCAGGCCACTGGGAGAGATGGTCCCGCCCTTGATCGCGCTGTTGTTGGCCACCACCAGCACCCGTACCCCTGACACATAACCGATGCCGGCAATCAGCCCGCCACCGGCCTGGCTGCCGTCTTTGTCGTCATGCAGTTTGTAGCCGGCCAGGCTGGCCAGTTCGAGAAACGGCGCGCCGGGGTCCAGCAGCAGATTGAGGCGCTCCCGGGGCAGCAGTTGGCCGCGTTTCTCGAACTTGGCCTTGGCTTCGGCGGCCTTGTGCAGCAGGTTTTCTTCCAGCTGGCGGATGTGATCGAGGCAGGCCAGCATCGCTGCCCGGTTCTGGGCGAACTGCGGGCTGTGGGGGTCAAGTTGGGAGGTGATCACCGGCATGGCTTACTCCTTGTCCTTGAGGACGTCCGGCAGGTAGGCACGGTGGAAGCCGTTGTAGGACTCGCTGTTGCGGGCCTTGTACAGCGGCCAGGCGCGGCTGCCCAGGCTGGCGGCGCCGTCGATGCGCAAGGTGCTGCCGCTGATAAAGGCCGCCGCCGGGCTCAGCAGGAAAACAATTGCCGCGCTGACCTCCGATTCGGTGCCGATGCGCTTGAGGGGCACATGCTCGCGCAAGGTCGGGATCACCGCCTTGAACGCGCCTTCGTAGGTGTCCATGCCGCTGGACGCAATCCAGCCCGGCGCCACCGCATTGACCCGCACCCCGGCGTGCCCCCATTCGACTGCCGCGGTCTTGGTGAAGTTGTCCATACCGGCACGCGCCGCACCGGAGTGGCCCATGCCCGGCATGCCGCCCCACATGTCGGCCAGCATGTTGACGATGCTGCCGCCGTGTTGGCTCATGGATTGGTTGAAGACTTCCCGGGCCATGAGGAAACCACCCACCAGGTTGGTGCGCAGCACGGTCTCGAAGCCTTTCTGATTGATCGATGCCAGGGGTGCCGGATATTGGCCACCGGCGTTATTGACCAGGCCGTGAATCGGCCCGTGTTCGGCGATCAGTTGCGTTACCAGGGCCTTGACCGCCTCTTCATCACGAATGTCGCAGGCGTGCCAGGCCGCCTGACCGCCGTCGGCGCTGATCTCGGCGGCGACCTTTTGCAGTTTTTCCGCCTTGCGCCCCACCAGCAGCACCCGAGCGCCGAGGGCTGCCAGCTCATGGGCGGTGCAGCGGCCGATACCGCTGCCGCCACCGGTGACGATCAGGGTTTGAGCGGCGAACAGGTCGCGGCGAAAAATCGAGTCATAGACCACGGCAAGCCTCCTCTAGTTGACGGCGTCGGCGATGCTTTGCGGCACCGGGATGGGGATTTCCAGCAATTGCTGGGCGAAGGCCTTGCCTTGTGGGTCGATGCGCAGGCTGGCCACGCCGCCACCGCCCAGGGCGTTTTCCAGCAGGAAATTCAGGCTGTGGGTGCCGGGCAGGTACCAGCGCGTGACCCGGCCGTGGACCGGGTCGAGCACGTGGCTCATCCAGTCCATCAGCACCTCCGGGGTCAGGGCTTCGGCGATCCATGGCAGGTATTCGGCGGCGCGAGGCAGCACGCCGATATTGCTGTGGTTGCCCTTGTCGCCTGAGCGCGCCACCGCCAGCTTGACCAACGCCACCTGTGTGTCGGCCCGGCCTCTGGGTGTCGGTGGCAGCGGTGGCGTGGGCAGGGTGCTGCTGCCGGGAGAGGTGCTTTGCGGCAGGGGGCAGGGGTGGCGCTGGCCATTGATGTCGAGGCTCAGCAGGCAGGCGCTTTTATCCAGCAAAAAGGAAAACAGGCGAATCAGCGGGTACACCGTCGGCCGCCCGCCGACAATCCCGGTCAGCCCCGGGGCCATGCCGGTTGCGGCTTGGGCGATCTCCCGGGAGAACAGAATCAGCGCCTGCTTGCTGGGGTGGCGCACCGCCAGTTTGATCACCACTTCGCGGCTGTCCTGGCGCTGGCCGTGGGGGCCGTACGTGGCCTCGCTGCCCAGCAATTCGATGTTGACTTCGGTGTAGGGTGCCCAGCCGCGCTGGCTGAACATCTCGCTGGTCTTGTCGATGATCGCCTGGCTGACCCGGCGGGCCTTGGCCACGGCATCGATGCCGGCGATCAGGCAACTGGCGGTGCAACGGAACCCGTCGAGGTAGGTGGCGCTGACCTTGTACTGCGCCGTCGGCGGCAAGCCCCTGGCACCCTGGACCTGCACCCGGTCCGGGCCTTGTTGTTGCAGCTGCACCTGGCTGAAATCGCAGATCACATCGGGCAACTGATAGGCCTGGGGATCGCCAATCTCATACAGCAGTTGTTCACCCACGGTCAGCGGCGTCACCAGGCCGCCGGTGCCTTCGACCTTGCTGACGACGAACTGGCCGTCGGCGCTGACTTCAACGATGGGGAAACCGATGTGTTCGTAGTCCGGCACGGCGCGCCAGTCGGTGAAGTTGCCACCGGTGCATTGGGCGCCGCATTCGATGATGTGCCCGGCGAGGGCGGCCTGGGCCAGTTTGTCGTGGTCTTGCCAGCACCAGCCGAACTCGTGCACCAGGGCGCCGCTGACCACGGCGCTGTCCACCACCCGCCCGGTGATGACGATGTCCGCCCCCAGGCGCAGCGCTTCGACAATCCCCGGTGCCCCCAGGTAGGCGTTGCTGGAGACGCACATCGACGGCAGGGGCGCGCCGCTGAACATTTCCCTGACGCCGGCCTGGCTCAGTTGCGGCAGTTGCGGTTGCACGTCGTCCCCCAGCAGCACCGCGATCTTCAAGGTGATACCGGCGCGGTCGCAGGCCGCTTGCAGGGCGGCGGCACAGGCCAGGGGGTTGACCCCGCCGGCGTTGCTGATGACCCGTATGCGCTGCTCGGCGATGGAGCCCAGCAGGGGCGCCAGCACTTCGATGAAATCCGTGGCGTAACCGGCGCCCGGGTCCTTCATGCGGGCCCCGGCCATGATCGACAGGGTGATCTCGGCGAGGTAGTCGAACACCAGGTAATCCAGGTGGCCACCGTTTACCAGTTGTGCGGCGGCGCTGGAGGTGTCGCCCCAGAAGGCGCTGGCGCAGCCGATGCGTAGAGTCTTGGTCATGGCAGGGCTCTCGGAAAAACAACTGTGGCGAGACTACCAAGCAAGCGCTTGGTTTGTAAACGAGCAAACTATCTTCGACCCGAGCGCTTGCTTGGTCGTCCCCAGCGGCTTAAATTGCGCGCGCCGGCCGCCTGTTTTCAGGGGCTTTGCCGCACTATTGATTGATTGATTGAGTGAATGTAGGAGAACAGCCGTGGACGAGCAAAAAGCCTTGCAGGTAGTCAGCGAGCTGATCGCCAACGGACAACTGACCGATCCGGACAGCGCCCGCGGCAAATTGCTGCAAACCGCCGCCCACCTGTTTCGCAACAAGGGCTATGAACGCACCACGGTGCGCGACCTGGCGAGCGCGGTGGGGATTCAGTCGGGCAGCATCTTCCATCACTTCAAAAGCAAGGACGACATCCTGCGGGCGGTGATGCAGGAAACCATCCTCTACAACACGGCCCTGATGCGCGCCGACCTGGCCGAGGCCGGCAGCGTGCGTGAACGGGTGCTGGCGCTGATTCGCTGCGAGCTGCAATCGATCATGGGCGGCAGTGGCGAGGCCATGGCGGTGCTAGTCTACGAATGGCGCTCGCTGTCGCCGGAAGGGCAGGCCGCCGTGCTGGCGCTGCGGGATATCTATGAGCAGATCTGGCTGCAGGTGCTGGGCGAAGCCAAGGACGCAGGGTTTATCAAGGGTGATGTGTTTATCACGCGGCGCTTCCTGACTGGCGCCCTGTCCTGGACCACCACCTGGTTTCGCCCCCAAGGCAGCCTGACGCTTGAGCAGTTGGCCGATGAAGCCTTGACCCTGGTGCTCAAGCAAGGCTGAGGCCGCCCGCGTCAGGCAAAGTGCCAACGCACTAATTCTTCAGCATAAAGTTGTCGAAGTGGACGAAAACGCCTAGCTTAGTCGCATTCCCCCTTTCTCTGGTTTGAGGTGCGGTGCCTTGATGTCTTCGCCTAGGCGTACGGCGTTGCCACTGTTGATGCTGGCACTGACGGTTCTATGGGGTGGTTCGGCTTCTGCAGCGCAGTTGGTGCGAGTGGCTGCGGCACATTTCCCGCCTTACACCGTGCGCCCCGAGCAAGGGGCGGACACCGGCTTGCTGCCGCAATTGGTCGAGGCGCTCAACGCTCTGCAAAGCGACTATCAGTTTGTGCTGGTGCCGACGTCCATCCCCCGACGTTTTCGCGACTTCGAGCAGGGCCGGGTCGACCTGGCGATCTTCGAGAACCCGGCCTGGGGCTGGAAGAACATCCCCCACAGCAGTGTCGACATGGGGCTGGAAGACGCTGAGATCTTTGTCGCCCATGACCAGCCCGGTCGCCAGCAAGACTATTTCAACGAACTCAAGGGCAAGCGATTGGCGCTGTTCAGCGGTTATCACTACGCGTTTGCCGATTTCAACGCCGACCCCAAGTACCTCGCCGACACCTACAACGCGACCCTGACCTACTCCCACGACAGCAATCTGTTGATGGTCCTGCGGGGGCGGGCAGACATGGCCCTGGTCACCCGTTCCTACCTCAGCGAATTTCTCGTGGCCAATGCCGATGAGGCTCGGCAGTTGCTGATCTCTGAGCGCATCGACCAGATCTATCACCACTACGCGCTGCTGCGCCCCAAGGCGCCGATCAGCGCCGCAGCCTTTGCTCAATTGCTCCAAGGGCTGCGCGATAACGGGCAGATGCTGAAGATCTTCGAGCCTTACCGCATTGCCGTGATGCCCGTTCCCCCAGGCTAAATTTTTGCCCATGGCTCACGTCATTGGATTAAGTACCGATGATGATTTCTCGAGTCCTGCCATGTGCCTTCCCGAGTCGCCAAGCGCCGTCCTGTCCTCTTCCAATGCTGAGCAAATGGCCGGCTGGCTGGCGGCTATGGTGCATGCGTTGTGCCTGGACCTGGCGGCCACGGCAGCGCCCGCCGCTCACCCGCCGGTGGTGGGGCCCGCCGCGTGCAACCAGTGCCTTTACTGCCAGAAAGAATTCGACTTTCCACACAAGCGTGCGGCCCTGCTGATCCTCGCCCGCGAAGGTGGGCGGGCGATGGCGGGAACGCAGACGCCCCGCATCGTTGATGTGGCGAACCAGTGTGCTCTGGGTTAAGCGGGGTGTTTCAGCGACGGGCGAAGGTATCGCTGCGGGTGCCGGATACTTTGCGGCAATGGATCAGGGCATCCCGAATCATGAAGTTCACCAGGGTCGGGGAGACCCCCAGTTCCTTGGCAATGTCCTTTTGCGGGACACCGTGCAGGCGGTACATCTCGAACGCATAGCGGGTGCGGCTGGGCAGCTCGGTCAGCGCATCGGCGATGTGTTCCAGGGTTGAGAAGTTCATGTGGGAAGTTTCAGGTGATGCACCGTGAACGACCACGTTCAAACCCTCCTCTTCCGTCCCCGAATACTTTTGCTCCAGGGCCTGCTTGCGGTAGTGATCGATCGCCAGGTTGCGCACGATCTGGAACAGATAGCTGAGCTGGGCCTTGAAGGATGAGGTGATCTGCGGCGCCGATTGCAAGCGGAAGAACGCATCCTGCACCACATCCTCGGCACGGGAGCGCAGCCGGTGATGCGGGCTGCGATTTTGACCAGGATCAGTCGATTGTCGACAAAGGCCTGGAGTAACGGTGAGTCGCACCTGCTTGTGGATACTTGTTCCGTCATGGAATTCACCTTGCTGCAAAGAGGTAAGTGGGACGACAGGAAAATCGGAAGCGTCCTACACATCGAGCGACAAATTAGGTTGAATGATAATGATTGTCAATTGAGAAAGAGAATTAATGCTCCAGTCGAGTGCAGATTGAGAACCACTGCTCGTCCGTGTGCGTGAGGGCGACCTGGAAGGGGAGGATGCAGACTAATTATTTCAAGACGTCATCCGTTCTCATTGGTGAAAGGTTCCGGGCCAAAAGCCCCGCCGCGCAGCCTGTACAAAGCCTTGGGTGAGTAATCAAGGCTTTGTTTTTTAAGGGATTATTTCCTGCGTGGTGCCCTGGATCCCGATACCAATGGCATGCACTCTCCTGGCAGGAAACCCCATGACGGACGCGTTCGAACTCCCCAGCACCCTGGCTCAAGCCCTTCAACGCCGGGCGGTGCAGACCCCCGACCAAGTGGCCTTGCGCTTCCTTGCCGAAGAGCAGGAACAGAACGTGGTGCTCAGCTATCGGGATCTGGATCTGCGTGCGCGGACCATCGCCAGTGCCCTACAGGCCAATGCCCAGGTGGGCGATCGCGCGGTGCTGCTGTTCCCCAGTGGGCCGGACTATGTGGCCGCGTTTTTTGGCTGCCTGTATGCCGGTGTGATCGCGGTGCCGGCCTATCCGCCGGAGTCCGCCCGTCGCCACCATCAGGAACGCCTGCTGTCGATCATGGCCGATGCCGAACCGCGCTTGCTGCTGACCAGCAGCGCGGTGCGCGAAGCCTTGTTGCAGATGGACGAACTCAATGCCCAGGACGCACCGCAACTGCTCTGCGTCGATGCCTTGGAGGCCAGCCTGGCCCAGGCCTGGGTCGAGCCGACGCTGCAGGCGGATGACATCGCCTTCCTGCAATACACCTCCGGCTCCACCGCCTTGCCCAAGGGTGTGCAAGTCAGCCACGGCAACCTGGTGGCCAACGAACTGTTGATCCGCCGCGGCTTTGGCATTGATCTCAACCCTGACGACGTGATCGTCAGCTGGCTGCCGCTTTACCACGACATGGGCCTGATTGGCGGCTTGCTGCAACCGATCTTCAGCGGTGTGCCTTGCGTGTTGATGTCGCCGGCCTACTTCCTGGCCCGGCCGTTGCGCTGGCTGGAGGCGATCAGCCAATACGGCGGCACCATCAGCGGTGGTCCCGACTTTGCCTACCGCCTGTGCAGCGAGCGGGTCAGCGAGTCGGCCCTGGAACGCCTGGACCTGAGCGGCTGGCGCGTGGCCTATTCGGGCTCTGAACCGATCCGCCAGGACACCCTGGAGCGTTTTGCCGAGAAGTTCGCCCCGTGCGGTTTCACCTCGAACAATTTCCTTGCCTCCTACGGCCTGGCCGAAGCCACCCTGTTTGTCGCCGGCGGCACCCGTGGCCAGGGCATCCCCGCCCTGGGCCTGGACGATCAGGCCCTGGCGCAGAACCGCGCCGAGCCGGGAAGCGGCACGGTGATGATGAGCTGCGGCACCAGCCAGCCGGAACACGCGGTGTTGTTGATGGACCCGGCCAGCCTCACGGAACGGGCGGACGGCCAGGTCGGTGAAGTCTGGGCCGCCGGCCCGAGCATCGCCCTGGGCTACTGGCGCAACCCTGAAGCCACCGCCAAGACCTTTGTCCAGTATGCCGGGCGCACCTGGTTGCGCACCGGCGACCTGGGCTTTATCCACCAGGGCGAGGTGTTTATCACCGGGCGCCTCAAGGACATGCTGATCGTTCGCGGCCACAACCTGTATCCCCAGGACATCGAGCAAACCATCGAGCGCGAAGTGGAAGTGGTGCGCAAGGGCCGGGTCGCGGCCTTCGCCGTGCAGGAGCAGGGCCATGAAGGCATCGGCATCGCCGCGGAAATCAGCCGCAGCGTGCAGAAAATCCTCTCCCCCGAAGCGCTGATCAAGACCCTGCGCCAGACCGTGGCCGAGGCCTACCAGGAAGCGCCGAGTGTGGTGGTCCTGCTTAACCCGGGGGCTTTGCCGAAAACCTCCAGCGGCAAGTTGCAGCGTTCCGCCTGCCGCAACCGCCTGGCCGATGGCAGTCTCGACAGCTACGCGGTATTTCCCGATCGCCAGGCCTCTTCAGCGCCGGCCACCGCGCCCTCGGGCTCGGCCTTGCAGGAGCGCATCGCGGCTATCTGGTGCGAGCAATTGCAGGTGGAGCAGGTGGCGGCCGACGACCACTTCTTCCTCCTGGGCGGCAACTCCATTGCCGCGACCCAGGTCCTGGCGCGCCTGCGTGAAGACTTGGGCCTGGAGCTGAACCTGCGCCTGTTGTTCGAGGCCCCGACCCTTGAAGCCTTCAGTGAACAGATCGCACGTCAGCAACAGGATGGCGGCCAGGCCCAGGGCGATATCCAGGCCCTGGCGCGCCAGCAACCCTTGCCCCAATCCCTGGCCCAGAACCGTCTGTGGATCACCTGGCAACTGGACCCGCACAGCCACGCCTACAACATTCCCGGCGGCCTGCGCCTGCGTGGCGAGCTGGATGAACAGGCCCTGCGTGCCAGCTTCCAGCAACTGATCGAACGCCACGAATCCCTGCGCACGCGCTTCTTCGAACGCGACGGCCACGCCTTGCAGCAAGTGGATGCAGCGGCGGAATTCAACCTGCAAGTCATCGACCTCAGCGACCTGCCGCCAGCCGAGCGTGAGGCTCGGGCGCAGCAGATTCGCGAACAGGAAGCCCGCACCCAGTTCGACTTGGAAAAAGGCCCGCTGTTGTGGGTGACCCTGGTGCGCCTGGACGAGGACGAGCATCAGTTGCTGGTGACCTTGCACCACATCATTGCCGACGGCTGGTCGCTGAATGTCCTGATCGACGAGTTCTCGCGATGCTATGCCGCAGCCTCCCAGGGCCAGTCCCTGGAACTGGCGCCCCTGGCCCTGCAATACGCCGATTACGGCAGTTGGCAGCGCCAATGGCTGGCCCAGGGCGAAGGCCAGCGGCAACTGGCCTATTGGCAGCAGCAACTGGGGGATGAGCTGCCTGTGCTCGACCTGGCCACCGATCACCCGCGTTCGGCCCAAGTGCAACGCAGCGCCGCCCGCCATAGCCTGCGCCTGAGTGCGAGCCTGAGCCAGGCCGTTCGCCAGACCGCCCAGGCCCATGACGCCACGCCGTTCATGCTGCTGCTGGCGGCGTTCCAGAGCCTGCTGCATCGCTACACCGGCCAGGGCGATATCCGCATTGGCGTGCCCAATGCCAACCGCCCACGCCTGGAAACCCAAGGCCTGATCGGCTTCTTTATCAACACCCTGGTGCTGCGCGCCGAGCTGGACGGGCGCCTGCCGTTTGCCGAGTTGCTCGGCCGTACCCGTGAGGCGGCCCTGGGTGCCCAGGCCCATCAGGACCTGCCTTTCGAACAACTGCTGGAAGCCTTCCCCCAAGGCCGTGAACAGGGCCTGTTCCAGGTCATGTTCAACCACCAGCAACGGGACCTCAGCGCCTTGCGCCGCCTGCCGGGCCTGCTCGCCGAAGAGCTGCCGTGGCACAGCCGCGAAGCCAAGTTCGATCTGCAACTGCATAGCGATGAAGACCGCAACGGCCGTCTGAGCCTGGCGTTCGACTACGCCGACGAGCTGTTCGAGGCCGCCACCATCGAACGCCTGGCGGAGCATTTTGTCAGCCTGCTGCAACAGGCCTGCGAACGCCCGGACACGGCCCTGGGCGATCTGCCCTTGCTCAGCGCCGCCGAGCACACCCAGCAACAGCACTGGAGCGTGGCACCCGCAGCGCCTGCCAGCCAGTGGCTGCCCGAGTTGCTCAATGAGCAACTGCGCCTGACCCCGGAGCGCACGGCGCTGGTCTGGGACGGTGGGCAACTGAGCTTTGCCGAACTGCATGCCCAGGCTAACCGCCTGGCCCATTACCTGCGGGACAAGGGCGTCGGCCCTGATGTGTGCGTGGCCATCGCCGCCGAGCGCTCGCCGCAACTGTTGATCGGCTTGCTGGCGATCATCAAGGCCGGCGGCGCTTACGTGCCCCTGGACCCGGATTACCCCGCCGAGCGCCTGGCTTACATGCTCAATGACAGCGGCGTCGAACTGCTTCTGACCCAGACCCACTTGCTGCCCCAACTGCCCCAGGCCGAAGGTGTAAGCGCCATCGCCATGGACAGCCTCAAGCTCGACAGCTGGCCGAGCCACGCGCCGGGCCTGCACCTGCAGGGGGACAACCTGGCGTATGTCATCTACACCTCCGGTTCCACCGGCCAGCCCAAGGGCGTGGGCAACACCCACAGCGCCTTGAGTGAGCGGCTGCAATGGATGCAGAGCCGCTACGCCCTCAATGACAGCGATGTGCTGATGCAGAAGGCGCCCATCAGCTTCGACGTGTCGGTGTGGGAATGCTTCTGGCCGCTGATCACCGGCTGCCGCCTGCTGCTGGCGGCGCCGGGAGAACATCGCGACCCCCATCGCATTGCCCAGTTGGTGCAAGCCTATGGCGTGACCACCCTGCACTTTGTGCCGCCGCTGTTGCAGCTGTTTGTCGACGAGCCCCTGGCTGCCCAGTGCGCCAGCCTGCGTCGGGTGTTCTCCGGCGGCGAAGCCTTGCCCACGCAATTGCGCAACCGCCTGCTGGAGCACTTGCCCCAGGTGCAATTGCACAACCGCTACGGCCCGACGGAAACCGCGATCAACGTCACCCATTGGCACTGCCGCCCAGAAGACGGCGAGCGTTCGCCCATCGGCCGGCCTCTGGCCAACGTGATCTGCCGCGTGCTGGACGCCGAGCTCAACCCGGTTCCGGCCGGTGTGCCCGGCGAGCTGTGCATCAGTGGCCTGGGCCTGGCCCGGGGTTACCTGGGCCGTCCGGCGCTGACCGCCGAACGTTTTGTCG
Source organism: Pseudomonas morbosilactucae (assembly GCF_023241715.1). Classification (GTDB taxonomy): domain Bacteria; phylum Pseudomonadota; class Gammaproteobacteria; order Pseudomonadales; family Pseudomonadaceae; genus Aquipseudomonas; species Aquipseudomonas morbosilactucae. The sequence continues at coordinate 54,477 of NZ_JALQCW010000058.1, read as the reverse complement.
TGGACCCCTTGAGTGAAGAGGGCGCGCGCCTGTACCGCACCGGTGACCGTGCGCGTTGGAATGCTGACGGCGCCCTGGAGTACCTGGGCCGCCTCGACCAGCAGGTCAAGCTGCGCGGCTTTCGTGTCGAGCCCCAGGAAATCGAGGCGCACCTGCTGGTCCAGGACGGCGTGGCCCAGGCGGCTGTATTGGTGCGCGAGAGCGCGGCCGGCCCACAGTTGATCGGCTACTACACCGCCCAGGACTCGAGTGAAAGTGAAGAGGCGCAAAACAGCCGCCTGAAAACCGCCCTGGCCGCCGAACTGCCGGAGTACATGGTGCCGGCGCAATTGCTGCGTCTGGACGCAATGCCCCTGAGCCCCAGCGGCAAGCTGGATCGCCGGGCCCTGCCGGAGCCGCAATGGCAGGTACGTGAGCACGTCGAGCCGGTCACCGCGCTGGAGCAGCAGATCGCGGCTATCTGGCGTGAAGTGCTGAGCCAGCAGCGCATCGGCCTGCGGGACGACTTTTTTGCCTTGGGCGGCCACTCCTTGCTGGCCACCCAGATTATTTCCCGCACCCGCCAGGCTTGCGATGTGGAGCTGCCGCTGCGGGCCTTGTTCGAGGCCAGCGAGCTGGGCGACTTTGCCGAGCAGGTGCGGCTGATCCAGGCTGCCGGTCAGCGCAACAGCCAACTGCCGATCGCCCAGGTGGATCGCAGCCAGCCAGTGCCGTTGTCCTATTCCCAGCAGCGCATGTGGTTCCTCTGGCAGATGGAGCCCGACAGCCCGGCCTATAACGTCGGCGGCATGGCGCGCTTTACCGGGGCACTGGATGTCGCGCGCTTCGAAGCGGCCCTGCAAGCCCTGATCATGCGTCACGAAACCCTGCGCACCACGTTCCCCAGCGTCAACGGCGTGGCCCGTCAGCAAGTGCATGGGCAAACCGGCCTGCGCATGGACTGGAAGGATTTTTCCGCCCTGGACGTTGCGGCCCGTGAACAACGCCTGCAGCAGTTGGCGGACAGCGAAGCGCACAAGCCCTTCGACCTGGAAACCGGGCCGCTGCTGCGCGCCTGCATGGTCAAGGCTGGTGAGCAAGAGCATTACCTGGTGCTGACCTTGCACCACATCGTCACCGAAGGTTGGGCCATGGACATCTTCGCCCGGGAGCTCAGCGCCCTGTACGAAGCCTTTATCGATGAGCGCGAGTCGCCCCTGGCACCGCTGCCGGTGCAGTACCTGGATTACAGCGTGTGGCAGCGTGAGTGGCTGGAATCCGGCGAGCGTCAGCGTCAGCTCGATTACTGGACCGGGCAACTGGGCCGCGAACACCCACTGTTGGAATTGCCCAGCGACCGCCCACGGCCGCCGGTGCAAAGTCACCAGGGCGAGCTGTACCGCTTTGATCTGAGCGACGATTTGGCGGCCCGGGTGCGGGCCTTCAACGCCCAGCATGGCCTGACCCTTTTCATGACCATGACCGCGGCCCTGGCCGTCTTGCTCTACCGCTACAGCGGCCAGACCGACCTGCGCATCGGCGCGCCGGTGGCCAACCGTATCCGTCCGGAAAGTGAAGGGCTGATCGGGGCCTTCCTCAACACCCAGGTGCTGCGTTGCCAGCTCGACGGGCAGATGAGCGTCGGCCAGTTGTTCGACCAGGTCCGCCACACCGTGATCGAAGGCCAGTCCCACCAGGACCTGCCCTTCGACCACCTGGTAGAAGCCCTGCAGCCACCGCGCAGCGCCGCGTACAACCCGCTGTTCCAGGTGATGTGCAACGTTCAGCGCTGGGAGTTCCAACAGAGCCGGCAACTGGCGGGCATGCGAGTGGAATACCTGGTCAACGACGCCCGGGCCACCAAGTTCGACCTCAACCTGGAAGTCACCGACCTGGATCATCGTCTGGGTTGCTGCCTGACCTACAGCACCGACCTGTTCGACGAGCCACGCATTGCTCGCATGGCCGGCCATTGGCGCAACCTGCTGGAGGCCTTGCTGGCCGATCCGCAGCAGCGCCTGTGCGAACTGCCATTGCTCGACAACGCCGAACGCCAGGGCCTGCTCGACAGCCTGGGCCGCGAGCCGGGCGAGCATCGCCTTGACCAGTGCATCCAGCGCTTGTTCAGCGAGCAGGCCCGGGTGCGCCAGGACGCCCCGGCCCTGACCTTTGCAGGGCAGACCCTGAGCTACGCCGAACTCGAGCGTCGGGCCAATCGCCTGGCCTGGATGCTCCGTGAGCGCGGCGTGGGCCCGCAAGTGCGGGTCGGCCTGGCCCTGGAACGCTCCCTGGAAATGGTCATCGGCCTGCTGGCGATCCTTAAGGCCGGCGGCGCGTACGTGCCCCTGGACCCGGAATACCCCCTGGACCGCCTGCACTACATGATCGAAGACAGCGGCGTTGGCCTGCTGCTCAGCGACGCGGCGATGTTCAGCGCCCTGGGCGACCTGCCGGTCGGTGTCGGCCGCTGGTGCCTGGAAGAGGATGGCGCGCTTCTGGCCGGCTACCCGAGCGACGAGCCGTCATTCATCAGTCTGCCCCAGCACCAGGCGTACCTGATCTACACCTCGGGTTCCACGGGCAAGCCCAAGGGCGTGGTGGTGTCCCAGGGTGAAATCGCCATGCATTGCCAGGCGGTGATCCAGCGCTTCGGCATGCGCCCGGACGACTGTGAGCTGCACTTCTACTCCATCAACTTCGACGCCGCCACCGAGCGCCTGCTGGTGCCGCTGCTCAGTGGCGCCCATGTGGTGCTGCGCGCTCAAGGGCAGTGGGACGCCGAGGAAATCTGCCAGTTGATCCGCCAGCATGGGATCAACATCCTCGGTTTTACCCCCAGCTACGGCAGCCAATTGGCCCAATGGCTGGCGACCCAGAACCAGACCCTGCCGGTGCGCATGTGCATCACCGGCGGCGAGGCCCTGACCGGCGAGCACCTGCAGCGGATTCGCGCGGCCTTTACGCCGAGCCTGTTCTTCAATGCCTACGGGCCGACCGAAACCGTGGTCATGCCCCTGGCCAGCCTGGCGCCCGAGCAGTTGGCGGACGGCGTGGCCAGCGTGCCCATCGGCACCGTGGTGGGGGCCCGGGTGGCCTACATCCTGGATGCCGACCTGGCCCTGGTTCCCCCGGGTGCCACCGGCGAGCTGTTTGTCGGTGGAGCGGGCCTGGCCCAGGGTTACCACCAGCGGCCGGGCATGAGTGCCGAGCGCTTTGTCGCTGACCCGTTCAGTGCCGACGGCGGTCGCCTGTACCGTACCGGCGACCTGGTGCGCCAATGCGCCGACGGCCAAGTGGAATACATCGGCCGGGTCGACCACCAAGTGAAAATCCGCGGCTTCCGCATCGAACTGGGGGAAATCGAAACCCGCCTGCTGGAGCATGAGGCGGTGCGTGAAGCGGTGGTGCTGGCCCTGGACATGCCGGGGGGCAAACAGCTGGCCGGCTACCTGGTCAGCGACGTGGCCGAGGCCGACGAGGCACAACAGGCCGCCCTGCGTGAAGCACTCAAGGCCCAGCTCAAGACCCAACTGCCGGACTACATGGTGCCGACGCACCTGCTGCTGTTGGCCAGCATGCCGCTGACCGCCAACGGCAAGCTGGACCGTCGGGCCTTGCCGATGCCGGACCCAAGCCTCAATCGCCAGCAATATGTGGCGCCGAGCAACGAGTTGGAGCAGACCCTGGCGCGCGTCTGGTGCGAGGTGTTGAACCTGCAGCAGGTCGGCCTGCATGACAACTTCTTTGAATTGGGCGGCGACTCGATCCTGTCGATCCAGGTGGTCAGCCGGGCACGCCAGTTGGGCATTCATTTCAGCCCGCGCGACCTGTTCCAGCACCAGACCGTGCAAACCCTGGCCGCTGTGGCCAGTCGCAGCCAGCAGGTGAGCGCGGAGCAAGGCTTGCTCAGCGGCGAGTCGGCCCTGACACCGATCCAGCACTGGTTCTTCGACAGTGCCATCCCCGAACGCCAGCACTGGAACCAGGCGTTGCTGCTGGAGCCGACCCAACCCCTGAACGCCCAGCACCTGGAACAGGCACTGTTGGCGGTGCTGGAACAGCATGACGCCCTGCGCCTGCGCTTCACTGAAGAGCAGGGTGCCTGGCGGGCCGAGCACCAGCCGCTGAGCGATGCACCGTTGTTGTGGCAAGTGCGGGTGCCGAGCCTGGCTCACTGCACCGAGCTGTTCGCCGATGCCCAGCGCAGCCTCGACCTGGAACACGGGCCGCTGGTGCGTGCCGTGCTGGCAGACGGGCCCGAAGGCGAGCAACGCCTGTTGCTTGCCATTCACCACCTGGTGGTCGATGGCGTGTCCTGGCGGGTGCTGCTGGAAGACCTGCAAACGGCTTACCGCCAGTTGCAGGCGCAGCAGCCGTTGAGCCTGCCGGCCAAGACCAGTGCCCTGCGGGACTGGGCGGCGCGCTTGCAGGCCTATGCCGGCAGCGAGTCGCTGCGTGAGGAACTGAGCGTCTGGCAGGCGCAGTTGGCGGGCCCGAGCCTGACGCTGCCGTGCGAGCGTCCGCAAGGCGGCCGGCAGCACAAACACGCCCACAGCCTCAGCGTGACCCTGGACGCCGAGTACACCCGGCAACTGCTGCAACAGGCCCCGGCGGCTTACCGCACCCAGGTCAATGACCTGCTGCTGACCGCCCTGGCCCGGGTGCTGTGCCGCTGGACCGGGCAAGCATCGGCATTGATCCAGCTTGAAGGCCACGGCCGCGAAACCCTGTTCGATGACATCGACCTGACCCGCAGCGTCGGTTGGTTCACCAGCGCCTATCCGCTGCGCTTGACTCCACTGCAGATCGAAGAAGCGGCCGGGCAGGGCGCCTCGATCAAGGCCATCAAGGAGCAACTGCGCGGCGTGCCGCACAAGGGCCTGGGCTATGGCGTGCTGCGCTACCTGGCCGATGACCTGTGCCGCCAGACCCTGGCGGGCCTGCCGGCTGCGCCGGTGACCTTCAACTACCTGGGCCAGTTCGACCAGAGTTTCGGCCAGGACGCGCTGTTCCGGCCCCTGGATGAGCCGATGGGCGCGGCCCATTCGCCGGACGCGCCGTTGCCCAACGAACTCAGCGTGGACAGCCAGGTGTATGGCGGCGAGTTGGTGTTGCGCTGGACCTTCAGTGCCGAGCGCTTCGACATCCAGACCATCGATGATCTGGCCCAGGCCTACCTGGGCGAGCTGCAAAGCCTGATCAGCCATTGCCTGAAAGACGAGGCCGGTGGCCTGACGCCGTCGGACTTCCCCCTGGCGCGCCTGACCCAGCCGCAGTTGGACGCCTTGCCGGTGCCGGCGGCGCAGATCGAAGACGTTTACCCGTTGACGCCGATGCAGGAAGGCATGCTCTTGCACACCTTGCTGGAACCCGGCACCGGCCTGTACTTCATGCAGGACCGCTACCGCATCAACAGCGAGCTGGACCCGGAGCGTTTCGCCCAGGCCTGGCAAGCGGTGATCGCCCGTCACGAAGCACTGCGCGCATCGTTCTGCTGGAACGTCGGCGAAGACATGCTGCAGGTTATCCACAAGCCGGGCAGCACGCCCATCGAGTACCTGGACTGGACGGCGGTGGCCGAGGCCGAGCAGGAACCCAAGCTGCAAGCCTTGCTCAAAAGCGAGCGCGAAGCCGGTTTCGATTTGCTCAACCAGGCCCCGTTCCACCTGCGGCTGATCCGGGTCGGCGCGGCGCGGTACTGGTTCATGATGAGCAACCACCACATCCTCATCGATGCCTGGTGCCGCTCGTTGCTGATGAATGACTTCTTCGAGCTGTACACCGCTTTGGGCGAGGGCCGCGAAGCGCAACTGGCCGTGCCGCCGCGCTACCGCGACTACATCGGCTGGCTGCAACGCCAGAGCCTGGCCGAGGCGCGCCAGTGGTGGCGCGACAACCTGCAAGGCTTCGAGCGTACTACGCCGATTCCGAGCGACCGACCTTTCCTGCGGGAACACGCCGGCGACAGCGGCGGCATGGTGGTGGGCGACCGCTACACCCGCCTGGATGCCCGGGACGGCGCGCAACTGCGCGAGCTGGCCCAGCAGCATCAACTGACCATCAACACCTTCGCCCAGGCGGCCTGGGCCCTGGTATTGCGCCGCTTGAGCGGTGATCGCGACGTGCTGTTCGGCGTCACCGTGGCCGGGCGTCCGGTGGACATGCCCGAGATGCAGCGCACTGTGGGCCTGTTTATCAACAGCGTCGCCCTGCGGGTGCAACTGCCGGAAGACGGCCAGCGTTGCAGCGTGCGCCAATGGCTCAGCGCTTTGCTGGACAGCAACATGCAGCTGCGCGAGTACGAATACCTGCCGTTGGTGGCGATCCAGGAAACCAGCGAACTGCCCAAGGGCCAGCCGCTGTTCGACAGCCTGTTCGTGTTCGAGAACGCACCGGTTGAAGTCTCGGTGCTGGACCGTGCGCAAAGCTTGAATGCCACCTCGGATTCCGGTCGTACCCACACCAACTTCCCGCTGACCGCGGTGTGCTACCCGGGGGACGACCTGGGCCTGCACCTGTCCTACGACCAGCGTTATTTCGACGAGTCCACCGTGGAACGCATGCTCGGCGAGTTCAAGCGCCTGCTGCTGGCCCTGGTCCAGGGCTTCCACGGCGACATGGCCGACTTGCCGCTGCTGGGTGACGAGGAGCAGGACTTCCTGCTGCACGGCTGCAATCAGAGCGCGCATGAATACCCGTTGGAGCGCAGCTACGTGGAGCTGTTCGAAGCCCAGGTGGCGACTTATCCACAGCGCATCGCCGCCAGTTGCCTGGATCAGCACTACAGCTACGCCGAGTTGAACCGGCGCAGCAACCGCCTGGGCCATGCCTTGCTGAGCAAGGGCGTGGGCTTCGACCAGCCGGTGGCCCTGCTGGCCGAGCGCGGCCTGGACCTGCTGGGCATGATCATCGGCAGCTTCAAGGCCGGGGCTGGTTACCTGCCCCTGGACCCGGGCCTGCCGAGCCAGCGCCTGGGGCGCATCATCGAGCTGAGCCACACACCGATGCTGGTGTGCACCGAAGCCTGCCGTGAACAGGCGCAGGCCCTGCTGGACGAGTTTGGCTGTGCCGGCCGGCCACGCTTGCTGGTCTGGGATGAGGTGCAGAACGGCGACTATGCCGAGGACAACCCTGGCCGCTACAGCGCCCCGGACAACCTGGCCTACGTGATCTACACCTCCGGTTCCACCGGCCTGCCCAAGGGCGTGATGGTGGAGCAGCGCGGCATGCTCAATAACCAATTGAGCAAGGTGCCGTACCTGCAACTGAGCGAGGCCGATGTGATCGCCCAGACCGCGTCCCAGAGCTTCGATATTTCGGTCTGGCAGTTCCTTGCCGCACCGCTGTTTGGCGCTCGGGTGGACATCGTGCCGAACACCATTGCCCACGATCCCCAGGGCTTGCTGGAGCATGTGCAGGCCCAGGGCATCAGCGTGCTGGAGAGCGTGCCGTCGCTGATCCAGGGCATGCTGGCACACGAGTCGATTCCCCTCGACGGCCTGCGTTGGATGTTGCCCACCGGCGAGGCGATGCCACCGGAACTGGCCCATCAGTGGCTGCTGCGTTATCCACAGATCGGCCTGGTCAACGCCTATGGCCCGGCGGAGTGCTCGGACGATGTGGCCTTCTACCGTGTGGACCTGGCGTCGACCCGTGGCAGTTACCTGCCGATTGGCACTCCCACCGACAACAACCTGTTGTACCTGGTGGACGGTGCCCTGGACTTGGTGCCCCTGGGCGCCGTCGGTGAACTCTGCGTGGCCGGCACCGGGGTCGGGCGCGGTTATGTCAGCGACCCGTTGCGCACCGCCCAGGCCTTTGTGCCGAACCCGTTCGGTGCGCCGGGCGAGCGTCTGTACCGCAGCGGCGACTTGGCACGGCGTCGCAGCGACGGTGTGCTGGAGTACGTCGGGCGTATCGACCATCAGGTGAAAATTCGCGGCTACCGCATCGAACTGGGTGAAATCGAAGCCCGCCTGCACGAGCAACCGGAAGTCCGTGACGCGGCGGTGGCGGTGCAGGAAGGGGTCAACGGCAAGCACCTGGTGGGGTACCTGGTGGAGAGCCAAGGGGCCGGCGAATCGGGCCTGAGTGCCAGCGAGCGACTGGAGCGCATCAAGCAGCGCCTGCGCGTCGAGCTGCCGGAATACATGGTGCCGCTGCACTGGCTGTGGCTGGAGCGGCTGCCCCTGAACGCCAACGGCAAGCTCGACCGCAAGGCCCTGCCGGCCCTGGAGATCGGCCAGTTGCAAAGCCAGGACTACCAGGCGCCGAGCAACGAGCTGCAGCAGACCCTGGCCGACATCTGGGCCGAGGTGCTCAAGGTCGAGCGGGTCGGGGTGCACGATAACTTCTTCGAGTTGGGCGGGCATTCGCTGTTGGCCACGCAGATCGCCTCGCGGGTGCAGAAAACCCTGCAACGCAACGTGCCCCTGCGGGCCATGTTCGAATGCAGCACGGTGCAGGAGTTGGCCGAGTACATCGAGGGCCTGGGGGACAATGCCATCAGTGAGGAAAAGGTCGACCGCCTGAGCGACCTGATGGCCGAGTTGGAGGGCTTGTAACGGCCGGCGTCGGCTTGCCGGTGCTAAGGGCTCCAAACCCTCTGCTATGATCGCGCCCGGCCCAGGTCCAAGTACCTGAGCCGGGCGTTTTCATTCAAGGGTCAGGGACGATGGCAGAACAACTGTATTGGCGTGATATCGAAGATTCCCAGGGGCGCTGGAGCGGCCTGGGCGTCGAGGTCGAGCACCCTCCGGCGGGCCGGCCGGTGTTGCACCTGCGCAGCGGCAGCAATGCCCGTTTCAAGCTGATGCACGACGACACCCCGCTGTTCTGGGCCACCCTGGCGACCGACCACGGCGGTGTCTGGCTGGTGCGCAACCCGGCGCCGGATGCGCCTGATTGCCGATTGATCGCGCCCATCGACTCACCCACTGTCGAACAGCACGCGCAGTTGGCACCTGAGTTGCGGATCAAGGCCTGGAGCCGTTATTTCGTTGCTCGCCTCGGCGAAGGCAACGCGCACTTTCTTACCCCCGGGCATTGGTTGGCCCAGGGCTTGCTGCCGGACGCGAGCGCCCCCCCTCTCAGTCTGGACGGCTGGCGCTTTACCTCCGTCGTGGACCCCCTGAGCCCGTTGCCCCGTTGGTACCTGTACGGCAAAGACTTCCTCGACAACCTGCAACCCCAGACCCTGGAGTGGATCGACTGGTGGCACGGCGGCGGCAAGCTGGTCGGCCTGCACCCCGTCGACCCCCTGGCCGGACGCCTGAAGTGGTGGCGCAAGAAAGCCCGGGAAGGCAGCCTGCCGCCGATCCTGTTGTGGTACGTCGGCGGCCTGGCGTCCTACGTGGTCATCGATGGTCATTACCGCCTGCAAGCGGCGATTGCCGAGAACATTCCCCCGGCCTTTATCGTCCTCAGCGCCACCCAGCTACGAGAAGTCACCCCGTGCCCCGAGCACCAGCAACGGGTGCTGGATTCGTTGAGCAAGCGTGGCGACGCCGTGCCGCGCAACAAACTCATCAGCACCGAAACCCTGAACCGGGTACTGATCCAGGCCTTCGACAACCGCCCGGAGTACCGCAGCGCCACTTACGCCTGGGCCAGCACGGATTCGGAACCGCAGTGGTGCGAAGAAGTACGGCGCTGCCTGACCCAGCAGGGGCTGGACGATCAGGTGGAGGCGGTGATTGCTCGCCATGGGTAAGCAGACGAGTCCGCCCGCCGTCAGGGCCGCACAGCATCAAGGACGACCTATGCAGTCGCTTCACTGGCACGACCTCAAAGACCTGCAAGGCCAGTGGGCCGGCCTGGGGTTTCAGGTCGAGGGCGCCGTGGCCAGGCCGGCCTTGCATGTGCAGGCGTACAGCAACGGGCGGATCAGGTTGATGCTGGGATCAAGCCCACTATTCTGGGCCACCCTGGCGCGCAACTGCAGCGGTTGGTGGCTGGTCAAGAACCCCCATGGCTGGGAGCAGGGCAGGTTGTTGCCGGGCCTTAATGCGGCCGATGTGCAACGCCATGCTCAGTTGGCCCCCGAACAGCGGCTCCAGGCCTGGAGCCGCTTCTTTGTGCGCCAGCTCAGCGAACACCTCGGCGATTTTTTCTACCCGGGGTTTTGGCTGGCCCGCGCCTTGCCCCCCGAGGGCTCAAACCGCCGAGTGATTGAGCGCAACGGGCTATCGGCCTGGTCTTTCAGGCCCATCCATGATGCCCACCACCACCTTCCGGGCTTCGGCCTGGACGGCGCGAATTTTCTCGACACCCAGCAACCCGGCAGCGTGCAGTGGCTGAACTGGGTACCCAGTGGCCTGAAACTGATCACCTTGCACCCGGTGGACCCTGTTGCCGGGCGTTTGAAGTGGTGGCGCAAGACCGCGCGTGAGGGCTGCTTGCCGCCGATCCTGTTGTGGTTCGTCGCCAGCCTGGATTCCTATGTGGTGATCGACGGCCATTACCGTTTGCAGGCCGCCATCGACGAGAACCTGCCGCCGTCGTTTATCGTCCTCAGTGCCACCCAGGTGGACCCCATCAGCCCTTGCCCCGAACACCAGCAGCGGGTGCTGGATTCATTGCTCAAACGGGGCGACGCCCCTGCACGCAATCGCCTGACCTACATCGAAAGCGTTAACGATGCGCTGATCCAGGCCTTCGACGACCGGCCTGAATACAATTGCGTCACCCATGCCTGGGCCAGCACGGATTCGGAACCGCAGTGGTGCGAAGACGTACGGCGCTGCCTCACCGAGCAGGGGCTGGGCGATCAGGCAGAGTCGGTGATTGGCCGCCAGCACCCGCTGTAGAAGGCGGCGATAAGGCTGTTATAGTCGCGCCCGTTTACCGCAGGGCAGCTTAGGCATTAGGGACGATCGTGGAACAGATTTTTTGGCGAGACATCGAGGATTTGGCTGGGCACTGGCAAGGCCTGGGGGTGGACGTGAAGCGCCCGGCCAGCGGCAAGCCGGCCTTGCGCCTGCTCAGTGGCAACAACCGACGCATGCAACTGGTTTTGGGCGAGCACACCCTGCTCTGGGGCACCATGTCCCGCTGCCTTTACGGCGTGTGGCTGGTGCGCAATGACCTGTTGGAACAACTGCCGCAAACCCTGGTGGACCCCATCGACTCGCCCCTGGTGGAGCAGCAGGCCCGCCTTGACCCGGCTCTGCGCCTCAAGGCCTGGAGCCGCTTCTTCGTCGAGCAATTGCTGCGGCACCAGCCGGACTTCTTTTACCCAGGCTACTGGCTGGTGCGGGCCCTGCGCCCGGAATCCCTCAAGCCGATGCGGCCACTGCTGGAGGGCATCGACGCCTGGTACTTCAAGGGTGGCGAAGACGCTCTGAGCCATATGCCGCAGTGGTCGCTCCGCGGTCACACGATCCTCGACAATCAGCAGCCCGGCGCGGCGCGTTGGATCGAGTTGGGGGAGCAAGGGGGCGCGGTGGTCGGCCTGCATGGTGTGGACCCCCAGGCCGGGCGGCTGAAGTGGTGGCGCAAAAAAGCCCGCGAAGGCACCTTGCCGCCCGTGCTGCTGTGGTACGTCAGCGGCCTGAATGCCTACCTGATCCTCGACGGTCATTACCGTTTGCAGGCGGCCATCGATGAAAACCTGCCACCGGAGTTCTTGGTGCTGGGCTCGCCGCGCCTCACCCGTTATCGCCCCAACCCGCAGGAGCAGCAGAAGGTGATGGGTGCCCTGCAGGTGCAGATCCAGCGCAAAAAACTCGAGACCGGGCGCCTCAACCAATTGCTGATCAGCACCTTTGACGACCGGCCTTACCACGGTTTTGGCAGCCAGTCTTGGGCGGGGATCGCGTCGGAACAGGTGTGGATCGATCAGGTCAGCGGTCTTCTTGAGGCGCGGGCCGACACCTGCGAACTGGAAAACATCCTGGCCCGCGAAGGGCCCAACGAATACTACTGATGAGCCTGTCTGGCCCTCTGTCACGGCGTTTAAGGCTGTCTGAAACGGCGCTTGTTCGCTTTCTTTTGTAGCGTTTTTTTCGAGGAACTGCGGACCGCCTGAGTGCGCCTCAAGGTCGGGCGAGTGTATTGGAGCCATCGCTCAAACGATGGCTCGGAAGTGCAAGTCCGGTCATGTCGGCGCACCGTTGTCATAAACAGTCCTGGGTTTTTCTGCCCGTTGTTTCTGCGTTATGGCAGCCGTGCGTGCGCGGGGCTGAAGGCGTTCTGCTCTTGTAGGAGCTGGCTTGCCAGCGATAGGGCCCTCAAGCCAAGCAACTTTTCGCGGTTTATCTCGGGCCGAGGATCTGCGTCAATTTGTCTGGCGAGGGGGCGCCTTGCTGTTGTTGCAGCTCACCTTTGCTGTCCAGGTAGAAGATCGCCGGGGTGGCCGACAGCTCCAGCTCTTGCATCAGCTTCAGATTGGCGTCGAGCTTGGCCTGGACGTCCGCGGGGATCTTGGCCAGGGCTTTCAGCGAACTGGCCTTGCCGGCTTTTTCGTGATCGGCCAGGGCCTTTTTCGGGTCCTTGGCGGCGAGCAGGGCGGCGGATTTACCCGGGCTGTCTTCGCGGATGATGCCCACCATGATGTGCCGCAACTGCACCTTGCCGGCGTTGACCCAGGGCCGCGCCTGTTCCCAGAACAGGTTGCAGTACGGGCAGTTGGGGTCGCTGAACAGGTAGACGATGCGCGGGGCATCGTCTTTGCCGTCGGCGATCCAGTTGCTGTTTTCCATCTTGCCCCAGACTTCCTTGGCCATCGGCGCGTAGACCAGTTTCTGCAGCGGCTCGGCGCTCAGGTCCTTGCCGTTGGCGTCGTACAGGTTGCCCAGCAGCACGTGCTGGCCATCGGCGGTCAGGTACAGGGTCATGCCGCGGTTCTGGTACTGGGCGGCGTAGCCCTTGAGACCGGCCGGGGCGTCGAAGCGGCCGATGATCTTGGCGCCCTTGGCTTCGATCTGGCGGATTGGCGCCGGCAGTTCCTCGGCCTGGGCCAGGGGCACCTGCAGCAGGGCGGCGCCCAGTGAGAGGCTCAGCAGGTGGCGGATGACAGGCATGGCGATTTCCTTGTGGGGGCGGGCGCGTTGGGATTGAGCGGGCCGAAACTTTCCAGGGCCCGGGCCAGGCTGGCTTCGGACAACTCGCCCAGGTGGCTGCCCAGCAATCGGCCATCGGCACTGTAGAACAGGGTGGTGGGCAGGGCCATGGAGCCCACGGCTTTGCCCAGGCGACCGCTGCCATCGAACAGCACGTTGCTCAGGCTCAGGTCCTGGGTGGCCAGGTAGGTGCTGACGCTCTGCATGCTTTCCGCCTGGTTGACGAACAGGAAGGTCAGGTCCGGGCGTTGCTGCTGGGCTTTTTCCAGCACCGGCATTTCCCGCCGGCACGGTGGGCACCAGGTGGCCCAGAGGTTAATCACCAGTGGCCCGCCCTGGTAGTCGGTGAGTTGCACGTTGTCGCCATTGGTGGTGCGCAGGGCCACGTCCGGCAGACGCGAGCCTTGTTCATAGAGGTTCAGGGACAGGCTGGCCAGCAGCCAGAACGCCAGGCCGCTGACCACCCCGGCGGCCAGGGGCCGGCGCAGGGCCGAGCGGCGCCAGCCCCAGGCCAGCGCCGCGACCAGCATGAACAAGACCCCGGGCCAGGCCAGGAAACCACCGTCCCGCAGGTCGACGATCTGCCACAGGTCGTCGCGGTAATGCTTCCAGTACACCAGCACAAAGCTCACGCGCGCGGCGAGCATGCCCAGCAGGAACAGGCTGAACAGCGCCGACTCGGGGTTATCGCCGCCGCGTTTGGCCACACGCCAGCCCACCAGAGTGGCCAGGGCCAGGGCACTGATCAGCAGCAGGTGGTTGAGGGCAATGGCGAAGGTGCCGATGGTAAAGGTCAGCATCAACGAGCTTCCCGGGTCAGGGTCCAGTGTTGGAGGAACTCAGCTGCGCCTACCTCGCCGGTAATCCGCTGGCTGCGTCGTTCTGCGCCGTCCGGGCCGATCCACAGCAGGCTCGGCGGCCCCGGCACTTTATACCGGTTGAGCAGCTCGCGGCTGTCGGCGTTGTCCGTGGTCACGTCCAGGCGCAGCAGGCGCACACCTTGCAACGCGTCGCGGACCTGGGGTTGGGCGAACACGGTTTTTTCCATGACCTTGCACGACACACACCAGTCGGCGTAGTAGTCCAGCAGCACCCACTGGCCCTGGGCCTGGGCGTCGTCCAGGGCCCTTTGCAGGGCAACGGGGTCCTTGAAGGCGGTGAAGTCGGCATGCAGCGCCGGGGCTTCGAGGCGCTGGCCGCTGTACACCTTCAACGGCTGCCACAGGTTGTCGCTGCCACCGGCGGCGCCCACCACCAGCAGGCTGCCCCACAGGCCAAGCAGCCAGGCTCCGGCGCCGATCAGGTGCATGGCGCGGCCCGCAGTCGCCCGGTGCTGCCAGGCGGCATAGGCCAGGACCAGGGCCAGGGCACCCCACAGGCCGATCCACAGTGGGTCCGCCAGCACCGGGCGCAGCATGTAGATGGCGGTGCCCAGGAACAGGAAGCCGAACAGCCCCTTGAGCAGGTTCATCCAGGGGCCGGGTTTGGGTAGGAAGCGGTTGCCCACGGTCACCAGCAACAGCAACGGCAGGCCGATGCCCAGGCCCATGACCAACAGGATCAGCCCGCCGTGCAGGGCATTGCCGCTTTGTGCGATGTACAGCAGGGCGCCGGCCAGGGGCGCGGTCATGCATGGGCCCACCAGCAGGCCCGACAGGGCGCCCAACACTCCCGCGCCAATCAGGCTGCCACCCTGGCGCTGGCGGCTGGCGTTTTCCAGGCGGTCACGCAGGGCCGCCGGCAATTGCAGCTCGAAGACGCCGAACATCGGCAGGGCCAGCAGCACGAACAGCCCGGCGAAGCTGCCCAGCACCCAGGGCTGTTGCAACACCGCTTGCAGGTTGGCGCCGAGCAGGGCCGCCAGCACCCCCATGGCCGCGTAGACCAGGGCCATGCACAGCACGTAGCTGCCGGCCAGGGCCAAACCGCGTCGCGGGCCGGCGCCGCTGCCCACCACCAGGCCGGCGAGGATCGGCAGCATCGGCAACGAACACGGAGCAAAAGCCAGCAACAGGCCCAGGCCGAAGAACAGCAATAGGTTCCAGCCCAGGCTGCGCTGTTGCAGGCCGCTGGCCAGGGCCTGGTCACTGGCCTGGGCAGCGCTTGGTACGGCGCTGGTGGCCGGGTTGCTGCCGAGGTCGACTTCCAGGGTTTGCGGCGGGTAACACAGGCCGGCGTCGGCGCAGCCCTGCCAACCCAGTTTGAGGGTGCCGCTGGCGTTGGCCGGGAGCTTGAGTTCCAGGCCCTGGCGATAGACCTGCTGGTCGCCAAAGTACTCGTCGCTGTGGGCCTCGCCTTCAGGCAGGGCGGGCTTTTGCGCCTCGGGCAGGCCGTCGAATTTCAGGCGCTTCTGGTAGAGGTAGTAACCGTCGGCGATTTGCCAATAGAGCTGGGTTTCCCCCGAGTCCAGGCGCTGGGAGGTGAAGACAAAGGCTTTGCCCACGGGCAGGAATTCAGCCTTGACCTCGAACGGGTTGGCCCCCGCCTGAGCCAGGCTCGACAACAACATGAACAGAACAATAAACAAACGCGCCATGACCCAGCCTTAATACGCGGTAAGTGTGCAGCACAATGGCGGTCGGCGATTAACCGACGATTAAACCGCCACGCCTTGTTCCCTTGGCGGCGCGGGCATAATGTCCGCTTAATCCGCCGCCGTCTTAATCAACGCTTTTCTACGGGTCTCACCATGCACGTACTTGTCTGTGAAGATGATGAGCTGATCGCCAGTGGCATTGTCGCCGGTCTCACCGCCCAGGGCCTGACGGTGGAACATGTCGCCAGTGCGTCGGCGGCCCGCGCCATGCTAGCCGTGGCCGAGTTCGATGTCATGGTGCTGGACCTGGGCCTGCCCGATGAGGACGGCCTCAAGTTGCTCAAGCAGCAACGCCAGCACGGCCTGGAAATCCCGGTGCTGATCCTCACCGCCCGGGATTCGGTGACCGACCGGGTCGACGGTTTGCAAGCCGGGGCCGACGATTACCTGCTCAAGCCGTTTGACCTGCGCGAACTGGCGGCGCGCCTGCACACCCTGTTGCGCCGGGTCGCCGGGCGCAGCGTCAACCTGATCGAACACGGCCGCCTGACCTACGACCCGAGCACTCGGGAAACCCAGCTCGGCGGCCAGCCGGTGGACTTGTCGCGCCGCGAGCAGGCGCTGCTCCAGGCACTGTTGCACAACCGCGGCCGGGTGTTGTCCAGCGAGCAGCTCAAGGACAGCGTCTATGGCTTCAATGACGAATTGGAAAGCAATGCCCTCAACGTGCATATCCATCACCTGCGCCGCAAACTCGGCAACGGCATCGTCGAGACCGTGCGCGGCCTGGGCTATCGCCTGGGGCCGGCCGAGGGCGGGGAGGATGCGTAAGTGATGAGTTTGCGTTTGCGCCTGAGCCTGACGCTGGGCGCTGCGTTCATCCTGATCTGGGCCTTGGCGGCGGCCTGGATGCTCAGCGATCTGCGCAACCAGATGATGTTCTCCCTCGACCAGCGCCTGGTGGCGTCTGCGCGCATGGTCGCCGGCTTGCTGGAGCAGTTGCCGGCGCTGCCGAGCAAGGGCGAGGGCACGCACTTCAGCTCCGAGCAGTTGAATATCCCCGGGGGCATGGCCTGCCAGGTCAGCTCTCTGCGCGGCGAAATTCTCGCCCGCAGCCACAGCACGCCGGACGAAAAACTCGAAGCCGAGAAGATGGGCTTCCACGATCAGATAATCGACGGCGCGCCCTGGCGCACTTTCACCCTGGCCCGGGGCGATTTGCGCATCACCACGGCCGATCGCCAAGTGGAGCGCGAGGCCCTGAACCTGTCGGTGTTGCTGGCGGCCTCGGTGCCGGTTGGCGTGGCCTTGCTCGGTTGCCTGTGGCTGTTATGGCTGGGCATCGGGCAAAGCCTGATGCCGCTCAACCGCATGCGTGACGCGCTGATGCGGCGCAACGCCGACTCCCTGGAGCCGTTGCAGATTCATCCGTTGCCCAGTGAACTGCGGCCGCTGCTGGAAACCCAGAACCAATTGTTCCAGCGCATCGGCAAGACCATCGAGCGTGAACGCCGCCTGACCGGCGATGCGGCCCATGAACTGCGCAGCCCGCTGACGGCAATCAAGACCCACTTGCAGGTAGCGCGCATGACCGAAGGCGCGGCCCGGGACCAATCCCTGGCCCGCGCCGAAGAGGGCGCCGACCGCATGCACCGGACCCTGGAGCAATTGCTGCTGCTGGCCCGAGTGGAAGGCAGCCTGTCGTTTGATGACGGTGTGCAGTGCAGCGCCGAGCAAGTGGCGCGCCTGGCGATCCAGGATGCTGCCGCAGGCGCGCGCCAGCGGGTCAAGTTGCACCTGGGGGAGAAGGCGGGCGACGCGTCAGTGGACATGCCCTCGACCCTGGCCATTGCCGCCTTGCGCAACCTGCTGGACAACGCCCTGCGGCACACGCCGGAGGACTGCCCGGTGGAGTTGAACCTGGAGATCATCGCCGGTCGCCTGCGGTTCCAGGTGCGTGACCATGGCGCGGGGATTCCCCCGGACGACTTGCAGCACCTGACCCAGCGCTTCTGGCGGGACAGCCAGAGCAGCGGCTGCGGCCTGGGCTTGGCGATTGTCCAGGCCATCGTCCAGCGCTGCGATTGCGACCTGCATTTCGACAGCCGCCCCGATGGCCTGCGTGTTGAACTGACGCTGCCAGCCCACCGCGCCTAAGCCCCACGCACTCAAATCCCCCCTTGCCAGCGATAAGGCCCCCAGGACCGCCATCGCCGGCCAACCGGGCGCCTGCAAAGGGCGCTGTTGCCGGTAGGGGGGACGCTGCCTGATTGGCCTTTGTGCAATTTTGCGACCTGAGGGTGTAAATCCTGACTGCGCTGATGCGTTTCCAGAACAGGAAAACCTGTCAGTGCGCACCCTGCTTCGGCTGCGCATCCGGCCGGTGGCCGTTTTGCTCAATTGCAGCGTGAGGGTTCGCGAGATGTCAGCCGTTACCAGCCTTATCCAAGACCCGGCCGTGGGCCTTAGCCCCGCACCGGCGGAAACCCTGTATCAGTTCACCGAGTCGCCTCTGCTGGCCCGCCAGAACCGCCAGGAGTCCAATGCCCGCAGCTACCCGCGGCGCATTCCCCTGGCCCTCAAACGGGCGCGCGGGATTCACGTCGAAGACGTTGAAGGCCGACGTTTTATCGACTGCCTGGCCGGTGCCGGCACCCTGGCCCTGGGGCATAACCACCCGGTGGTGATCGCGGCGATCCAGCAAGTGCTGGCCGACGAGCTACCGCTGCTGACCCTGGACCTGACCACCCCGGTCAAGGACCAGTTCGTCCAGGACCTGTTCGGCCTGTTGCCCGCTGAGCTGGCGGCCGAGGCCAAGATCCAGTTCTGCGGCCCCACCGGCACCGACGCCGTGGAAGCCGCGCTGAAGCTGGTGCGCACCGCCACTGGCCGCAGCACGGTGTTGTCATTCCAGGGCGGCTACCACGGCATGAGCCAGGGCGCCCTGAGCCTGATGGGCAACCTGGGGGCCAAGCGGCCGATTGCCGGTTTGCTGAGCAATGGTGTGCAGTTCCTGCCGTACCCGTACGACTACCGCTGCCCCTTCGGGCTGGGCGGCGCGGAAGGGGTCAAGGTCAACCTGCATTACCTGGAAAACCTGCTCAAGGACCCGGAAGCCGGCGTGCAGTTGCCAGCGGCGGTGATCGTCGAGGCGGTGCAGGGCGAAGGCGGAGTGATCCCGGCGGACCTGGACTGGCTGCGCGGGCTGCGGCGGATTACCGAGGAGGCCGGGGTGGCCTTGATTCTCGACGAGATCCAGAGTGGTTTCGGCCGCACCGGCAAGATGTTCGCCTTTGAGCACGCGGGGATCATTCCCGATGTGGTGGTGATGTCCAAGGCCATTGGTGGCAGCCTGCCGATGGCGGTGATGGTCTACCGCGACTGGCTCGACACCTGGCTGCCCGGCGCCCACGCCGGCACCTTCCGCGGCAATCAGATGGCCATGGCCACCGGTTCTGCGGTGATGCGCTACCTCAAGGAACAGCGCCTGCCCGAGCACGCGGCCGCCATGGGTGACCGCCTGCGCGAGCACTTGCTGATCCTGCAGCGCGATTACCCGCAGTTGGGGGATATCCGGGGGCGCGGGCTGATGCTCGGCGTCGAGCTGGTGGACCCGAGCGGCGCCCTGGATGCCCAGGGCCATCCGCCGTATTTCAGCAAACTGGCGCCTTTGGTGCAGCGCGAGTGCCTCAAGCGCGGCCTGATCCTTGAACTGGGTGGGCGCCACGGCAGCGTGGTGCGCTTCCTGCCGCCGCTGGTGATCAGCGCCGCCGAAATCGATCAGGTGGCGGAGATCTTCAGCAAGGCCGTGGCCGCCGCCGTGGCCAGCCTGTAAATTTTTGCCGGGCTGATCCGTTCCTTCTACACAAGCGCTGTGCCGTGGGCGCAGGCAACCCTATAGCGATGGAGACAAGCAATGACTTCAGTATTTGACCGCGAGGACATCCTCTTTCAGGTAGTGGTCAACCACGAGGAGCAGTATTCGATCTGGCCGGATTACAAGGCTGTGCCGGAAGGCTGGCGCACCGTGGGCAAGAGCGGCCTGAAAAAGGAATGCCTGGCCTACATCGAAGAAGTCTGGACCGACATGCGGCCCCTGAGCCTGCGGCAGAAGATGGACCAGCAGGCCGCCGCCAACTGAGTCGTCGACCCCATGAAAAAGCCCGCCGCACCCTGAGGTGCCGCGGGCTTTTTTGTCGCCGGGGTTTCAGCCCTTGGGTTTGCAGGCCTGCAAGGTGTAGCTCAGGGGCAAGCGCCACGGCGCATCCTTGAGGTGCCATTCCTCCTGCTCGTCGCAGACCATCTGCCCAGGCAGCGCCTCCCACGGAATGCTCTGGTGCTCCACCAGCCCGGTGATCTGCAGGCCGTGCTTGAGCAGCGCACTGATGACTTCGCCCAGGCCGTGGTTCCACTCATAGCTCTGGGTCGCCTTGAGTCGCACCGAGGTTTCGACGTAGGTGCTGTCATCGTTCCAGCTCATGGGCTGGGGCTGTTCGAAGTAGGGCCGGTCCACCACCAGGGCGTCGTGACGGTCTTCATTGATGCTCATCATCATGGGATGCCATCGCGCAGGAACAGCCGGCCGCCGGGCTTGAGCAGGGTACTGACGTTGTGCGCCCAGCGGTCGATGCTGGGCAGCCAGCACAGGGCGCCGATGCCGGTGTAGACCAGGTCGAAACTACCGGTCGGCAAGGCCTCGGCGGCGGCATAGACATCGGATTCGACATAGTCGATCGACGTGCCGCAGCGCTCGGCCAGATGTCGCGCCTCGATCAGGGATGCTGCGGAGAAATCCAGCCCGCTCATCTGCGCGCCCAGGCGGGCCAGGGACAGGGTGTCGGTGCCGATATGGCATTGCAGATGCAATGCCCGCAGCCCACGGATATCCCCCAGCAGGGGCAAGTCAAAACGCACCACGCAGGACAGGTGATGGGGGTCATCGATATAGCGCTGGAACGCGTATTCCTTGGACGCCGCGTGCAACGGCGCGCGCTCGTCCCAGTTGGCTTGATTGAGCTTGAGGTAGTCGCTCATGGGGGTTGGCTTCCTGTCGGTCCTTGAGGGCAAGCGGCAGGTTAGCATTCAGGCGCGGAGCAATTCTTGAGGGATTGTGTAAGCCTGCCACCGGGCTGGGCGCCGGCGACAGGCTTTGACTGCGAGGTCGTCAGGATTTGGCGTTGAGGGCGGTGGTGATTTGCTGGATGTTGCCCTCCAGCTCGGCCAGTGGATCGTCGCTGTCGGTTTTCAGCACCAGCAACTGGCTGCCGGCGGCACTGATGGCTGCCTTCACGGCATCCGACGGCTGGCGGTGATGCAGCACCAGCGCCACATCGTTGTCTTTGAGCTGGGTTTCCAGTGCTTTCAGGGCCTCGGGGGTCCATTCGTTGTCGGCACGGGCATCCACCGCGACCATCTCCAGGTTCAGCCCGCTGGCCAGGTAGCCGAAATGATCGCTGAGGCTCAGCACGCTCAGGTTGTCTGCTTCGCCCAGGCGCGCCTCGCTCTCGGCACTGAGCTTGAGCAGGCGCTGTTTCAGCGCGGCCAGGTTGGCGTCGATCTTCGGTTTGGCTTCAGGCGCCAGGCGCGAAAGGTCCGCTGCCAGCACATCGCCCATGCGCCCAAGGTTGTTGCTGGTCTGCCAGGGCTGGCTGTTGAGGCCATCGGTTTTTCCCGGTTGCACGGCGATGCCCGGCAGGGCTCCATCCACCGGCCGCGCGGCGTCCACTTCAATGATGCGGATGTTGCTGCGCCGGGCATTGGGGTACAGCGGGTCATCGGGCCAGATGGAGCGCAGGCCGATCACCGCATCCGCTTGCAGGGCCAGTTTGTGCAGGGCCGGCGCGCCGCGCCCGGTGAAGTAGGCGGTTTGCCGTGAGCCCGGAAGGTTGCCCGGGGCGGCCCGTTCCAGCTTGACCTCGGTGCCTTGCAGCAGGTGCTGGGCCAGGCCGTAGGTCACGGGCAGGGACGCGAGCACCGTCGGCGCCGGGCTGCTCTTGGCGGCGTGCCGTGCGGTATTGCCCAAACCATTGCTGGCCAGCATGCGCATGGGCTCGTAACGGTCCTGTGCCAGTGCGGTGTTGCCCAAGCCGGCGAGGGCCAAGGCCAATGTCAGGTGACGCAAGGAACTGTGCATTTATCCGATATTCCCTTTGAGGCTGGGGACGGTGCCGCGGGCAATCGCGGCCAGGGCGAAGGCGATGCCGGCCACCAGAATGATCGCGGCGCCGGAGGGCACGGGCAGGTCGAAGACGATCGGCAGCAGGATGCCGCACAAGGTGCTGACCGTGGCGATGGCGACCGAAATCCAGAAAAAGCCTTTCAGTGACTGGCTCAGCAAGCGTGCAGCCGCCGCTGGAATCACCAGCAGGGCGCCCACCAGGATCGCGCCGATGACCTTCACGGCCGCCACGGTGATCAGGGTCACGAGGATCACGAACAGGTAGTCCAGGGACTTCACCGCCACGCCACGTACTGCTGCCAGTTGCGGGTTGAAGCTGGCCAGCATGATGCGGTTGTACAGCGGCAGGCTCAGGCCCAGCACCAGTGCGCCCACCACCAGCAGCACCAGCAGGTCATTGCCGTTGACCGTGAGCACCGAACCAAACAGGACGTTCTCCAGGATGTGCACGTTGATTTTGCCCGCCAGAATCAGCAGCAGGCTGGCACCCAGGGCCAGGGAGACTGAGAGGAACACCCCGATCAGGGTGTCCGGTGCCAAGCCGGTGCGGTTGCGCAGGTAGTTGAGGAGAATGCCGAACAGCAGGCAGTACCCGAACAGGCTGCCGTAAGGGCCGGTGTAGGGTTCGCCGAGCAGAATGCCCACGGCCACGCCGGTCAAGGCTGCGTGCCCCACGGCTTCGGAGAAAAAGGCAAAGCGTTTGACCACCACCAGGGTGCCCAGGCCGCCCAGCACAGGGCCGATCAGCAGACCGGCGAGCAGGGCGTTGACGACAAAACCATAGGCCAGGGCTTCGGGCAGGTAACCCGAAGAGGCCCAGCCCTGGATCATCAGACGAAAGGCTTCATAGCTCATCAGGCAGCACTCCCAGCGGCCGTGTCCACAGCACGAGGATGGGTGGAGAACAGGCTCAGCAGGCGCTCCGGGGTCAGGGTCTGGCGCGCCGGGCCGTCGAACAATACGCGGCGATTGAGCCCGGTGACCCGGTCCGCCAGGCGGCCTACGGCCTCCAGGTCGTGTTCGATCCACAGCAGGGTGATGCCGCTCTGGCGCCAGTCGTTGAGCAGGCGTTCGAAGACCTGGATGCCGGCCTCATCGAGGGCCGACATGGGTTCGTCCAGTACCAGCAGTTGTGGGGCCGGGATCAGCCCCTGGGCCAGCAGCACCCGCTGCCGTTCGCCGCCGGACAAGGCGCCCATGCGCCGCTTGCGCTTGTCCTGCATGCCGACCCGTTCCAGGGCCTCGCCGATGGCCTTGGCGTAATGGCGGCTGAGGCCAAGGAACGCCGGGCGGCGCTGGCACATGGCGGCCATGAAGTCGTCGACGGTCATGGGCAAGCCACGATCGAACTCCAAGGCCTGCGGCACGTAGCCGATCACCCCGGGTTCGGTGGGCCATTGCAGGCGCAGCTGGCCCTGATGGGGCATTTGCCCGAGCAGGGTCTTGATCAGCGAACTCTTGCCGCCGCCGTTGGGGCCGACCAAGGCGTGCACCGTGCCTGGCTGCACCTGGAAGTTCACCTGGTCGAGGATGGTGGTGCGGCCGAGGGTCAGGCTGACGTGGTCGAACTCGATGGCCGGGCCACGAGTGAGGGGTTCACGAGCGGTCATGCGCCTGACTCCTGGATCGCCCGGACCACGGTGTTGAGGTTGCCGGTCATTTCCTTTTCGTATTTGTCGGCGGTGTATTCGCCGTAGGAAATGTGCGACAGCGGGTACAGCTTGACCCCGGATTCGCGCTGGATGGTTTCCACATAGGTGGAGGGGAAATCCATCTCGGAGAAGATCACTTTGACGTCCAGTTCGCGCAGTTGGTCGATGGTCTTCTTCAACTGGCTGGGGCTGGGTTCGATGCCATGGGCCGGTTCCACGACCGCCGTCACCTCCAGGCCGAACTCACGTAGCAGGTAGTCGTAAGCGGCATGCACTGTGGCCACTCGCAGGTCGGCGTTGGGCGCCTGGGTCAGCTTGGCCAGGGCGTCGGCCCGCATCTGCCGCAGGCGCTTGCCGTAGGCCCGGGCGTTCTGGGTGTAAGTCTTGGCGTTGGCCGGGTCCATCTTGCCCAGCTCACGGGCGATGTTGTTGACCTGGGCGATGGACGCGCTGATCGACAGGAAGGTGTGAGGGTTGACCACCTTGCCGGCGCCCCTGGCGGCAACGCCGGTGGCGGCCAGCAGCGGCACGTTTTCGTTGGCTTCGATCACTGGGATGTCCGGACGCTCGCTGGCGGCGATCATGCGGTCGGCGAAGTCATCGTGACCCACGCCATTGAGTACCACCACGTCCAGCCCGCTGATGCGCTTGATGTCTTCGGCCCGGGGCTCGTAGGCGTGGGGGTTGAAGCCGGCAGGAATCAGCGGCACCACTTCGGCCTTGTCGCCGACGATATTGGCGACGTAGCTGTAGTAAGGGTGCAGGGTGATGCCGATGCGCAGGCGCTTGGCCTGGTCGGCGCTGGCCAGGGGGCTGAGCAGCAGGGCCAGCAGGCTGACCAGCAGCACCCGCAGCAGCGGGCGACGTTGCGATGGAGTAGGCATGGGCTAGCGGTCTTCTCTCGGTGAATGCGTGGGTTCAGTGGCGATGCTGGCGAGTCACACCGGCATCGTATTGGGCGATGACCTGCTTCCAGCCGGCGCTGGTCAGCGCGCTGTCACTGAGGTCGTCGGGGGCGCTGAGGGAGGGGCTGCGATTGAGCCAGATGTCCGGCTGGTCACTGTCTTGAGCGCTGATACGCATGACGAAGGAACCGGCGACTTGCGGGTCGTTGCTCAGTCCGACATAGGCCTGGTCTAGCAATTGCCATTGATGATCGCCGCGGCTGACCGAACTGGCGTCCTGGGCGAAGGGGGCAAAGCCTTCGGCGGCCAACTCCTTGGGCGCGGGCAAGGCCTGGGTGTCTTCGCGCAGCAGGCGGATCTCATCCAGGGTTACCCGCAGGTCGGCGTAGATGCCTTGCTCGGAGGCGCTCAGGTCGCGCCGGGCATCCAATTGATGGCTGGCCACGGCACTGACCTCCTGGGTTTCACCGTGCCACAGCACCACGGAGCCGGAGACGGTGAGGATCAACAGGCACAACAGCAGGACATACAGGGTTTCGTGGCCGGCACCGGCGGGGCGTACGACGTGGGTGGTGGGGCTGTTCATGGGGCCTCGATATCCGCTTGGTCGATCTCGACCACGTGGCCGGGGCCCGCATCGAACAATACATAGAACTCGGCCGACGGTTTCTTGAAGGTCAGGGTCGAGTCGCTGCCCAGCTTGCCCGGGACCAGGATGGTTTCGTCATAGCCGATCACGTCCAGGGTCACTCCGGGTGCGCCGCTGCCGTCGGAAAAACCGCCTGTACAACGAATTTGCTCACCCTCGATCTCCTTGCATTCGCACATCGGGTTGTGGGCCAGGACCTGGCTGCAAAAGCCTGTGCTCAACAGCAGCAGGGCGAGGGCGCCGAGCCGCCGCAGGCGGTGGTTAGGTGCGGCGAAAATCATGGTTTGCCTCCTTGTTTGGTGAGCCAGGCAATGGTGGCCGGGGACGCCTGGCTCAGGGGGATAGCCGCCTGGTGCATGCTGCCGTCCCAGCCTTCCATGGTGATCCACAGCTCGGCGTCGGGTTTGGTTTTTTCCGGAATCGGCAACGTCGCGCCCATGCGGTATGGGGTGCCAAAGAAGATCACTCCGGCGGCGCGCAGGCTCCGGGGTTTGCCGATGCGCAGGTAGGTGGCCTTGACCTGCTGGGTGCAGGTGTCACACAGGGCTGCGTTGAAGCTTTTCATGTAGCCGGCCGGACCATTGAGGCGCGGAGCCTCGTTGCGCAGTTCCGCCAGGCGCAGGCTCCAGGGGCCGACCTGGACGCTGCCGACGTCCCGCTCGCCCAGGCCGCTTTCACCGCGGAACAGCGCCGCGTCGGAAAAGTACTTGGGCATAAAGCCCAGGGGGATCAGCAACAGCAGGATGTTCAGGTGGAAGCGCCATTTGTGCCAGAGCTGGCTCAGGCCCGAGGTCGGTGCTGCGGGGGTTGCCTTGCTCACAGGTTGCTCTCCGCGGCTTCGGTATTAAGGGCTGGGGCAGGTTGCTGCGCGTGCTTCACACGGGCCGGCTTGTTGCTGCGCTTGAGGGCATTGGCGGTGGCCAGGGCGGTACGCTTGGTCCAGATCAGCAGGCCGCTGAGGACCATCATGCTCAGCAGCAGGCCGAAGAAGAACCAGATCAGCTTGATCCAGATCCCGCCGAAATCACCGGTGTGCAACGGGCGCATGGATTCGGTGACGAACTCCAGGCCGGTGCGGTCGCTGAGCAGGTGGGAGGTGTCCACCGAACCGTTGTAGGGGTTGATGCTGGCGGTCTGGAACATCAACGGGTACCAGCCACGCCCACCGACAAACAGGTGGCTGTAGGCGTTGCTCGGCAGGCTGATAAAGCTGATGTCGAAGCCGGGGATCTTCTGTGTCGCCAGATTGATGGCCTGGTCCAGGCCGATCATGGGGGCCGGGCTGCCGTCCGCCGAGACGGGCACGGTTTCCCGCGCGATCACCGGCAGCACCGGTTCACTGGAAATGCTGATCTGGTTGTCGGAAAGAATGGCCTGGATCAGGAACCAAGTGCCGGTGATGGAAATCACCGCGATAAACCAGATCGACCAAATCCCGCTCAGGCGGTGGAAATCACCCCAGAAAATCCGCGCACCGTGGCGAAAGCGCAGGGTCGGTTTGAAAAAGCCCTTCCAGAAACGCTTGTAGACCACCAGCCCAGTGACGAGCGAGGCGAGCATGGGCAGGCCCAGGATCGATACCAGGTACCAGCCCCAGCTGAAGCCATTGGTGAAGGGCACCAGCCACCAGCCGTGCAACGCCCGGGTGAAGGCCTGGAAGTTGAACTGCGGGCTGACGCCCTGAATGACGCCGGTGTAAGGGTTGACGTAGACCGTGACCGAACGCCCGTCCGGGTAGCTGACCCTTACGTCCAGGGCGAAGTGTGATTCGTCCGGGGTGATGATGGTTTGCACCAGGGTCTGGGGCTCGGCTTTTTTGATGGCACTGACGATCTGGTCATAGCTCAACGGCTGAGCGTCGTCAGACGGCTTGCTGGCGCGGATGTCCGGGTTGGCCAGCCAGACAATCTCTTGGCTGACCACCGCCAGGGTGCCGGTGACGCAGACAATCAGGACAAAAAACCAGATGGGCAAGGCCAGCCAGCTGTGAACGAGAAACCAGATTTTCGAGCGGGACTTCTTCGACATTGAATGCACGTCTTGTTCGAGGAGTGGAGCGGCGCTGGGACCGTCGGTCTGCCCGGTTGGAAAACCCCGGGCATGACCTTGGCCAACGCGGCCGGCTGCATCTAATTAAGACGAATGAGAATCGTAAAACCTGAACCTCGATATGCAAGGAAATGTTTCAAGGCGTTAAAGCGCCCTGTTTCGGGCGTTTGATCGCAGCACAGGGGCCAGCATTTAGAGGCGTCGGCAAGACGGCACCTGTCTCCTAGTTACTTGCACGGCTGGCCGCGTCTGGGCTCAGTGCTTGAACATCTGCGCTGCGCGTTGGCGGATTTCCTCGGGGCTGAGGTTTTCCTTACGGCTGGAGATAAACCACAGGTGGCCGAACGGATCCTTCAGGGTGCCGCTGCGGTCGCCGTAGAACTGGTCCTTGACCTCGGACGCTACCTGGCCGCCTGCAGCAATCGCGCGGGCGAACAGAAGGTCAACGTCTTCCACATAAAGGTGTATGCCCACGGTGGTCTTGTGACTGTCGGGGCTGCCCAGGGCCATGTCCTCGCAGGGCGTGCCGAGCATGATGGCGGAGTCACCGATGCGCAATTCGGCATGCCCGATGCCGCCATCGGGCATCTCCAGGCGCATGACTTCTGTGGCGCCAAAAGCCTGTTTGTAGAATTCGATGGCCTCGGCGGCGCGTTGGACGCCCATGTAGGGAGTGACGCTGCTATAGCCTTCGGGAATGGGTTTGACGCTCATGACGGTTCTCCTGAGGGGGGGCTCGCTGTCGAGTTCCGATGGATTGACTATAGGCTTGGCCTTGCTGGCCTCGGTCGTGGGCCGACGAGGTGCTGTGGGTGACTCACCAGGCACTGTTCACCCAGCAACAGTGATCCAGCATTTTGCCTGCCCAGCCCTGGCATCGAGGGGGGCTGGAAGGCGCGAGGTCTTGTAAAGGCAGGGGCAGGGGAGTCGGCACAGAAGCTGCAATTACTGGGATTGAACCTTAATTCGCCCGAGAGCGTTGTATGCCTGCCTTGCCTGAATCTGCCGCCTACCCTATCCATGTCCCCGCTGCCCATGTCATTCGCGATGGGGCCGAAGCCATTGCCGTGGCTGAGCGGGTGGCCGCTGTCCTGCTGGAGCAGGACGCCGAGCGTGACCGTACGCGCGAGGTGCCGGCGGCGATTGTGGATTTGTATTCCAACAGTGGCTTGTGGGGCATTAGCGTGCCCCGCGAGTTCGGTGGGGCGCAGGTGTCCTACGCGGTGCTGGCCCGGGTGATTGCGATCATTTCGGCGGCCGATCCGTCCCTGGGGCAGATCCCGCAGAACCACTACTGCTTGCTGGAGGACATCCGCCTGCAAGGCAGTGCCGAACAGCAGGCGCATTTCTTTGGCCTGGCCCTGCAAGGCCATCGGTTTGCCAATGCCTTGTCGGAGACCAGGGGCAAGACCGTGCAAGATATCCAGGCCAGCATCCGTCCCTTCGGCGAGGGGTATGTGGTCAACGGGCGCAAGGGTTACTGCACCGGTTCGTTGTACGCCCACTGGCTGGCGGTGCTGGCCCTGGACGAGGAGCAACGCGCGCAACTGGCGTTTGTCCCGCGGGGGACGCCGGGGCTGGTGGTGATCGACGACTGGGACAGCATCGGC
The DNA here is from genome assembly GCF_023241715.1 of Pseudomonas morbosilactucae. GTDB lineage: Bacteria > Pseudomonadota > Gammaproteobacteria > Pseudomonadales > Pseudomonadaceae > Aquipseudomonas > Aquipseudomonas morbosilactucae. The sequence goes on along the minus strand of NZ_JALQCW010000058.1, from coordinate 25,858 downwards.
CAGCGCACCACGTCGAGCGGCACGGTGCTGGCGGAAAACCTCCAGGTTCCGGCGTTCAACCTGTTCCCCACTTATCGCTCCTACGAGCACCCGACCCTGGCCGGGCCCTTTGCCCAATTGACCACTGCCGCCATCGACGCCGGGATTGCCCGGGCGGCCCTGCGCGACACCATTGCGTTCGTCCAGCAGCACGCCCGGCCATGGATCGACGCCGGGGTGGACAAGGCCAGTGAGGACCCGCTGACCATCATCCAGGTGGGTGCTCTGGAGATTCGCCTGGAGGCGGCCGAAGCCTTGTTGGAAAGGGCCGGCCTGGCCCTGGATGCGGCGCGTCCGGCGCCTGATGAAGACAACGTCGCTCGGGCCTCCCTGGCGGTGGCCAAGGCCAAGGTGCTGACCACTGAAATTGCCATCGAAGCCAGCAACAAGCTGTTCGAACTGGGCGGCACCCGCTCGACCCTGAAGACGCATAATTTCGATCGCCACTGGCGCAATGCCCGGGTCCACACCCTGCATGACCCGGTGCGCTGGAAGTACCACGTGGTCGGCAACTGGCTGCTCAACGGCGTCAAGCCGCCACGTCACGACTGGTCCTGAGCCATGGCCGAGTTATTCAAGAACATCTATTGGGCCGACATCGGCCAGGCCTGCCTGGACACCCTGAGCATGCTCGGCGCGGCCCTGGCGTTTACCGTGGTGCTGGGGCTGCCCTTGGGCGTGTTGCTGTTTCTCACCGGCAAGCGCCAGTTGCACGAAGCGCTGGGCGTGTATCGGGTGCTGTCGGTGATCGTCAACATGCTGCGCTCGTTGCCTTTCATCATTCTGCTGATCGTGCTGATCCCCCTGACCACCTTGCTGGTGGGCACCTCCCTCGGTGTGCCCGGGACCATCCCGCCCCTGGTGGTGGGGTGCACGCCGTTCTTCGCCCGCCTGGTGGAAACCGCCCTGCGGGAAGTGGATCGCGGGGTGGTCGAGGCGACCCAGGCCATGGGCGGCAGCACCTGGCAGATCATTCGCCACACCTTGTTGCCCGAAGCCCGTGGAGGCTTGCTCGCGGCGGTCACCGTGACGGCCATTGTGCTGGTGGACTACACCGCCATGGCCGGGGTGATCGGCGGCGGGGGCTTGGGCGACCTGGCGATCCGGTACGGTTATCAACGCTTCCAGACCGATGTGATGGTGGTCACCGTGGTGTTGTTGCTGGTGCTGGTACAGGCCCTGCAGATGACCGGCGACCGTTTGGTGGCGCACTACAGCCGACGTTGACCCCCCTTTTTTTAAACCAAAAAACGGCCCCACGTGCGCCCCACGACGGTCACTTGTATCTGCCTTAGGAGCACCGCATGAAAAAGTCCCTGGCCATCCTGGCCGCCGTCCTGTCGTTGAGCGCTCACGCCAATGAAAAACTGATCGTCGGTGCCACCCCGGTGCCCCACGCGGAGATCCTTGAATTCGTCAAACCCGAGTTGGCCAAGGAAGGCGTTGACCTGGACATCAAGGTCTTCACCGACTTTATCCAGCCCAACCAGCAGTTGGCGCTGAAGAACCTGGACGCCAACTATTACCAGTACCGGCCGTTTCTCGATGACTTCAACAAGACCCGGCACACCGACCTGGTGCCGGTGGTGGGTGTGCACATCGAACCCTTTGGTGCCTACTCGACCAGGATCAAGAACATTGCCGAATTGAAGGACGGCGCCACGGTGTCTATCCCCAATGACCCAGTGAACACCGGTCGCGCCCTGGTGCTGCTGCACGAAGCCGGCCTGATCAAACTCAAAGACCCGAGCAACACCCTGGCCACCCAGCGCGATATCGCAGAGAACCCCAAGCACCTGAAAATCCGTGAGCTGGAAGGGGCCTTGCTGGCCCGTTCGGTGAGCCAGGTGGACCTGGCCTTTGTGTTTGCCAACTACGCCCTGGAAGCCGGGATCGACACCAACAGCGCGCTGATCGTGGAGAAGGGCAAGGACCTATACATCGAATTCCTGGTGGCGCGTCCGGACAACATCAACGATCCGCGGATTCAGAAACTGGCCAAGGCGTTGAATTCCGATGCGGTGCGCCAGTTCATCCTGACCCGCTACAAAGGGCAGATTGCACCGGGCTTCTGATGGGGAAACTCAGCGCCCGGTGCTCGCCGGGCGCTGTTACAAGGTCCGCAGCTGACGCACGTCCTGCTGTTCCAGAGCGGCGTCCAGCGCCACTTCCTTAAGTGGCACGGCGCCGACCGCCAGGGCTTTTTCGATGCTCAGGTCATCGCCCTGGGCGGCGAGCAGTGCCTGCAAACGCTGGAATTCGCTGCACCAGATGGTTTCGATGTCCTTGTCGCGCTGGGTGTCGTGGTTGGCCGTCAGTGCCACCGCACGCACTTGCAGGCGGCCATTGTCGGCGCTGCCGCCGACTTCAACGCCGTAGCCCGGGGTCGCGGTCTTGCGCAGTACCACCCGGCCCTTTTCCGCCCAGGCCGTGGCCATGCCTTCGCGCACTTCATAACCCAGGCTGCTCAGGCCTTCCAATACCGCCTGGCGGCGAGCCAGGGCGGCTTGCTGTTGCAGATGCTCGGCGATCAGCGCGGTGCATTGCTCGCTCAGCGCGCTGACTGTTTCCAGATCCTCGGCCGTGCACTGTTGCACCTGCTTCAGCAAGGCCTCCGCGGTCTCGCCCAGCAGGGTCTCGACTTCCGCCGCCAGGTCCTGCAACTGCGCCCAGCGCGCCCGGCGCTCGTTGCAGGCACGGGTGGCGCGGCCAATTCCAGGACCAGGCTGTCGAGCAGCAGGTTGCGTTGCTGGGGCCGGTGTTCCTCTTCGATCAACGTCAGCTTGGCCAAGTACGGTTCGGCGCTGGCGTGGCTGTCGAGGGTTTGCAGGTGGGCGATATGGCGGTCGATGTCCAGCAGGCGGGGTTCACGTTGTTCATGGGCCGCGCGCCATTGGGCCAGGGTCAGCGGTGCGCTGTCGGTTTGCAGGCGGCGGGCCAATTGCTGTTGCGCTTCGCTCAGGCGACTTTCCGCCGGTGCTGTGCTCAAGGCAGCAAAGCCCTGAGCCAGAATGCGTTCGGCCTGCTCGCTGCCTTGGCCGTCCGCCAGGGCTTGCAGTTGCTCCAGCAGTGCGGCTGGCGCGTCCTTGTCGTGCAGGGCCTTGAGCAGGGTCGCGGCATTCTCCCGCAGGCGCCGCTGCCATTGCCGCTGCTCGGTGGCGCGCTGTACCGCCCGCGCTTCACGCTGTGCCAGGTCCCGCTGGAGAAACTCGATCTCGATGGGCACTCGGGTTTGCAGCTCGCGCAGTTGGTCGGCGTCGATCAAGCGCTGTAGCTGGTCGCGACGGGCGTAGGTGGCGGCCTGTTCGCTGGCGTTGAGTTCACCGATCCGCGTGGCGTGCTGTTCCCAGCGGGCGATGGCTGTTTCCAGGCGGCGCAGGTGGCCGGCGCAGATCGCGAGGATTTCTTCGCGGGTGACGATGCGTACGACTTTGGGGCCGCTCATGGGGTGTCTTCCGTGTCGAGGAGGGGCTGCGCTGTTTCGGGCTCGGTGACGGTGACCGGGGTCACCACTGCCAGGCTCAAGGCGCGCTCGATGGCGGCTTGCAGGCGTGCGCGCTCGGCGTCGCCATCCTGGTACCAGCCCTGGGACGAAACCCGATGGATATGGGGAATGGCCCGGCGCAACACCGACGGCCGCCAGATTTCCCGCGAGCGGGCGCGGCTGAGCAGGGCGTGGCGTGGGGTGTCGCACTCGATGCCGATGGCGTAGAGCCCGGTGGCCGGGTTCTCGATGGCGAAATCCAGGCCGAAGGCATCGCCTTCGTTGGCCGGCGCGGCGGTCCAGCCCAGGCTTTGCACAAAGGCCGCCACGGCCTGGGTAAAGCCGTCGCTGTGGGCGCTGTGTTGCAGGCGCACTTCCGGGCGCTCGGTGAGCAAGCGGCCGAGCACGTTCTGGCTGGTGCTGAACTCCCCGGCGGACAGCGCCCTTGCGTATTCCAAGTAGCCCTGCAGGTAGTCCCGGGGGCTGGCCGGCGGGCGCTGGGTGCTGAGCATGTCGGAGATGTCGGCGATTGGCATCGAGGTGATCATCACCACCTTTTTCCGCGCCCGGGTCACCGCCACATTGAGCCGCCGTTCGCCTCCGGTCTGCCCGAGCACGCCGAAGTTGCGGCGGAAGCTGCCCTGGCTGTTACGGCCAAAGGTCGAGGAGAAGACGATGATGTCGCGCTCGTCACCCTGGACGTTTTCCACGTTCTTGACGAACACCGACATGTCTTCGCCGTCTTCACTGCGTTCCCGCTCCTGGCTGTAAGCGGCGCGGAACACCGGGTCTTGCTCGGCGCGGCGTTCCAGGCATTCCTCGATCAGGTCGGCCTGCTTGCGGTTGAAGGTCACCACGCCCACTGACGGCCGCGCCTCGTAAGGTGTCAGCCACAGTTGGGCCAGGTGCTCGACCACGCGCTCGGCTTCCAGGGCGTTGGTCTGTTGCTGGTAGAGGCCGTCGACGCGGATCAGCTCCAGGGGCTTGATGCTGAGGATGTTGGCCTCTGGGTGGCGCACCGGAATGCTCAGGCGGTTGCCATAGAACGAGGCGTTGGAAAAGCCAATCAGCTCGCGGTAGGCCGAGCGGTAGTGGATCTGCAAGGTGGTGGCCGGCAGCGAGCTGCGGGCCAGTTGCAGCAGGTCCGGGCAGTCCTTGATCTCGCGGCGGTTCCAGGTGTCTTCGAATTGCTCGCGCTGTTCTTCGTTGTCCTGGTCGTCGGGCAGGTCGCCGTCGAACAGTTCGGCCTCGTCGCTCTCGACCCGGCTGGAGAAAAACGCCGTCGGCGGCATTTGCTTTTCATCGCCACTGACCACCGTGACCCGCCCGCGATACAGGGTTGGCAGGGCGAACTCCACGGGCATCTGCGAGGCTTCGTCGTAGATCACGATGTCGAACAGGCCGGGCTTGAGGGGCAGCACCCGGCTGGCCACATCGGGGTTCATCAGCCATACCGGGCGCAGGCTCATCAGGCCCAGGCTCGACCCCATCTCGATGAATTCCCGTAGGCGTCGCGAGCGGCGACCGGTCAGGCGCGTCACGTCTTCCCACTGTTTGCGGGTGCCCAAGCGCGCGGCGTCGATGCCTTCGCTGAGCAACTGGCGGTTGAGCAGGCGCATCTGCGCATCGGCTTCGGCCAGGCTGGCGATTTTCGCCGCGGTTTCGCTTTGCTCCAGCATCAGCTCCGGCAGTTGTTGTTCCATGCGGCGCTTCCAGCCCAGGCGCGCCTCGCGATTGAGCAGGCGGCGGACCAGCGCTTCCAGTTGCTCGGGCGGCACGGCATCCAGAGACGCCTGTTGTTCGCGCAGCACGGCGAACAGCTCAAGGTCGGCGGCTGACAGTTGGCCGACCCGGCTGCGGAATTGCTGATAGGCCGCCAGCGTGGGCAGGGCATCGTCCAGGCGGTTCAGCACCAGCAGGTTGCTCTGGTTCTGGCTCACTGCAGTGTGCAGTTGCGCCAACAGCGGTGGCTCCAGCCAGTCGCCCAGGCGTTGCAGGGCGGCGAGGCTGAGCTGGCGCACATTGCAGCGGATAAAGGCCGCGTCGTAGTCGGCCAGCAGGGCGTCCAGGGATTGACGCTCACCCGTGAGGATGGCGGCGTCCACCTGGTCGACCCGTGGCGCTTCGGCCAGGCCCTGGGCCAGGGCGCCGATTTCCTGCAGTTGCCGCAGGTCGTTGCGCACCAGCGGGTGCAGGCTCAGGCCGATGTCGGCGGTGACGTCAGCCAGGCCCAGCTGTTGATGCAACTGGCCGAGCTGGTTGCGCAGCGGGCGCCATTGGTTTTCCAGCAACGCGGCGTTGAGCAAGGCCGGCAGCCGTTGTTCGCCGGCGTTGTCACCGTGTTCGCTAAGGAACCCCAGGACTTTGCTCCGCCGCAGCAGGCGCAGTGGGTTGAGCCGGGCCCACCACGACTGGCCCTGGATCAGGCTGCGGGTGCGCTGCTGCAGCGCGCGCAGTTCGGCGGCCGGCAAGGCGCTGAGGGCCGGGGACAGGTTGGCCAGGTAATGGGCCGGGTCGCACTGTTGCAATTGCAGGTCCAGCTGTTCCAGTGCCTGGATCAGGCCGTCGCCCTGAGGCGTTTCGCCGCCATGGCTGCGAAACAGCGGCAGCCAGCGAGCCAGCAGGTGGCGATGGTTGTCATCAAGGCCGAGCAGGCTTTGCACATGGCCGTCGAGCCAGGCGCGGTAAGGCGCCGGGTCCTCGACCTCGAAGCTTGCCGGGTGCGCTTGCAGGGTCTGCAGGCGCGTGCTTTCGGCGGCCTGGAACGCCCGCAGGCTGCTGTCGAAGGCTTGCAGGCTGGCCTTGTCGGTGGGGAAGGCCTGGACCTGGGCCAGCACGCTGTGTTCATAACGGGCCGGCAACCACAGCCGGGTCAGGGGGGCGCAGGCTTCTTCCAGGCGGGTCAGGTCGGCGATGTCCAGAGCTGCCAGGCGCTGGCGCAGCACCGGCATGTCCAGGGGCGGAGCCCCTTGCTCCAGGCCGATCAGTTCGCCGAGCAGGGTCCGGTAACTCAAGCCCGTGTGTTCATCGAGGCGGTGCAGGCTCTGGTGGAAACGGTCCAGCTCGCCTTCCAGGGCTTCGATGCGCGCCGCCAGGCGTTCACGCTGGCGCAGCCAGGGTTGCTCCAGCACCTCGACCTTGAACAGGGCTTCCAGTTGTTCGCGCACGCTGCGGATCACCGGTTCGCGGTCGCGGTTGATGTCATTGAGCATGACGATACGGTTGCCCAGGCCTTCGGCCACCAGGCGCTTGTGCACCACCTCCAGGGCAGCGTGCTTCTGGCAGACGATCAACAGGCTGCGTTGGCGGCCGATGGCGTCGGCCACCATGTTGACGATGGTCTGGCTCTTGCCGGTGCCGGGCGGGCCCTCTACCAGCAGCCCGGGGGCTTGCCGGGCCTGGAGCACGGCGGCTTCCTGGGACGGGTCGCTGGCCACGGTAAAGAAGCGCTGCAGCTCTGGCACCACCTCCATGGGCGGTGCCTGGGTGCTGCCTTCATTCAGGCGCAGGGCGGTTTCCAAGCCGGTGCCACCGGGCGGCAGGGCCTTGAGCTGGCGCAGGTCTTCGCCAATGGCCTGGCCCATAAAGGCCACGTGGAACAGCACCGCGGCGCAGGCCAACTGGTCCTGGTAGGCCAGCACTTCGGTGGTCGCTGGCGGCAGTGCGCCCAGGACTCGCGAGCGGGCGGTGGCGAGCATGCCGAAGGCGTCCATCACGTCGGCGGCCTTGAGTGCCGAACGCCCCAGCAGTTCGTCGGCGGTCTTGCGCCAGACCTTGCTGGCGTCGATGCCGAGCAGGGTTTCCAGGCCGGGGTTGAGCCGCACTTCTTCGCGTTCGCTGTCGAACACCAGGGACACCTGGCCCCGGCTGCCGACTTCCAGCAGCAGCTTGACCGGCCACAGCAGCAGCGGGGCGATGCGGGTGCGGGTGGTGCCGCGCGGGTCGCGGGTCAGGAGGAAGGGGAAGCCCAGGTACAGGCCGTCGATGCCGGTGTCGCGTTTGTACAGCGAGCTTTGCCGGTACAGGCTGTTCAAGCGCCCCTCCAGCCCGTCGTTGCCAGCGAAGCAGCCCGGGTCCAGAGCAATCGGCTGCGCGTTACGCGCCACCAAGTGATCGAGCAGCGCTGGCGCGGCGCTGCGCTCGCTGTGCAGTTCGTGCAGGTCGACCCGGGCCGTGGTTTTGCCGATGCTCATGCGCACCAGGGGCCCGCGCATCACTACGCTGGCGACCTTCTTCTCGAAGAAATCCAGAATCTGCGACACATAGTGCTGTTTTTGCGGCTCCAGCCATTGCTCGGCCGGGATCGCCAACAGCACCAGGGCCCGGGCCAATGGCATGCGCCGCTCCAGGCGGAACTGCTCGGCCCAGTCGTCGATTGCCGGCACGCCGCAGCGGGCGAAACCACTGATGCGCTCGTCGACATCGCGGTAAATCTGCGGCCGTGGCTGTTCCAGCAAAGCCTGTGCAGCGTCGGTTTCGAAGCTCAGCACCACGGCGTCGCGGGCCAGTTGCGCGGCTTCTTCGAGGATCGCGTCCACCGAGCGGAACTGGCCGATGGCGGCGCTGAGCAGCACGATCAGGTCTTCTTCGCTGATCAACCGGCGGTCCGACAGCGACAGCACGCCGTGGTGCTCACTGTCGGGCAGCAAGCGCTGGCGCTCTTCCCACTGCGCCGCCAGGCGTGCACGGGAGGTAGAGAGCAGGTAGATACGCAACTGGTCTTCGTCCAGCTCGATGGACTGGTGCTGGGCGCGCTGACGCACTTGCTCGGCGCGCACCTTGAGCCGGGTCAGCCAGTGTTCGGTTTCCAGGCGTTCCAGCAGGTCGGGGGCCGGGCCGCTGATCAGGCGATAACCGTCCAGGGGGTGTTCCAGCAGCCAGCCCGGGGTGACGATGTCGCCGCGCTGGATCAAGGGCATTTCCGGGTTCAGCAGCTTGAGCGCGAGCATCAGCCGCACGTCGTCTTCCAGGCCTTCGTGCTGGACCACCTGGCGCAGGCCGGCCAGCAGCTTGGGGGCCAAGCCGGCTTGCTCGGCCCAGGTCACGATCACCCCGCGCAGCAGGTGATCCAGGGCCTGGGCCCAGTGCTGGGCTTCGGCGGCCGCCAGGGCAAACAGCCGGGGTTTGCGAAAGCGCCGGTCGCCCAGGGTCAGGGTCGCGCCTTCGGCGTTGTCTTCTTCGGCGGCCATGGCGGCGGGGGCGCTGACCGCCTCGCCGTTGAGCCAGGCCTGGACCTGCGGCCATTGCCAGCGTTGGTGGCGATCCCGGGCCAGCAGGCCGCGCAGCAGCAGGTCGAGTTGCGGGTCCAGGTCCTCGGGCAGCAGCACGCCGTTGGCGAGGATATGGATCAGGTAGGCATTGGCATTGATGCCGGCAAAGCAGGCGCCCTGGGTCAACTGTTCGAGCAGGATCATGCCCAGGCTCCACCAGTCCGACGCTGCAGCCACGCCGCCGGCAATCGCTTCGGGGGCCATGTAGCGGCTGGTTTCCAGGGGCGAGACGATGTCCAGGTCGAACTCTGACAGGCGCGCCGAACCGAAGCCGCTGATCACCAGGTCCAGCGGTTCGCGGCTGCGCACCAGCAGGGTTGCCGGGCGCAGGTCGCGGTGGCGCAGGCCGGCTTCGCTGAAGGCATGCAGGGCCTGGCCCAGTTCGCGGACGATGTGCTGCACCGCGCTCACGTCGGTGACCACCATCCCCAGGTCGGCCAGGGTGCCGCCGGTGAGTTCTTCGGCCACTTCATAGGCGCGTTCGTCCCAACGGCCGGTGGCGATGATGTCCGGCACGTGCTCGCGGGGCAGGCGCTTGAGCACTTCGTAGACCGCCGGGTCGGGTTCGGCACCGGCCTGGTAGAGGGTCAGCACCGCCTGGTGGGCGTTGTCCAGGTGCTCGGCCATAAAGCGTTCGCGGACCCCGGTGCTGCTGATCTGGCGCAGCAGGCGCCAGCCATCGATCACGGTTTCGCCGCTGGCGGCTGCCGGTTCCGGGCTGGTGCTGGCCGGTACGGGCTCACTGTCGGGGGTGGCAGGTTCGGCGCTGGCTGGGTCGGCGCCGCAGACCAGGCACATCATGTCGCCCGGGTCCATGGGGTGGCCGGCGCTGCAATGCAGGCCAACGGGTGCGGCCTCCAGGGCCTGCTGTTGCTGCGCCAACCGTTCCTGGGTGATCACCGGTTGCGGGTGCCAGCCATCGGGGTGAATGGCCTCGGCGGACAGCTCCCAGCCACAGGGGCGGTGATCCGCCAGTTGGCCTTCGCAAAAGATTTCCGCCAGCGGGCGTGCGGTCTGGCAGTTGGGGCAAAAACGTATCATCGGGGGCAATTCCGGTTAACGGCGGCGTGAGGTATGGGCGCTGATCTGGAGTTGGTGGCCCTGGTCGTGCAACAGGTCGCGCAGGTGCAACAAGTCGTCACGGCGAGGGATGCCGGCCATCCAGACGCTGCCATCGTCATCGAACATCAGGTCCAGGGCCCGGTCGTCAGCCTGCAAGGGACGCTCGTAGGCGCCCAGGCGTTGACGACCCAGCTCGGTGAAAAAAATCAGGCGTTGGTTATCGCTGCCGCGTAGGACCCGCGTTTGCGCCTGTTGTTGCTCGAAGGGGTCGCAAATCAATGCATCGAGCAAACCTTGGGCGCGTTGCAGCAGGGGTTGCAGGGTCTCCAGGGTGTGCCCGCTGTAGACCAGGATGTCGGCCCGGGTGCGTTGGCGCAGGGCGCCGAGCAAGGCCAGCAGGGCCTCGGGCTGGTCGAAGGGTTCGCCGCCCGAAAGGGTGATGCCCTCGGCCTCGACCAGCCAGGGCTGGATGTCCTCCAGCAATTGTTCCAGGGCCAGCGGCTGTTTGCCGGGGCCCCAGGTGTCGGCGGAAATACAGCCCTCGCAGCGGATGCTGCAACCCTGGAACCAGATGCCCAGGCGCCGTCCCGGGCCGAGGGTGGTGACCGGGAAGTGCACCCGCGACAGGCTGATGTTCACAGCGTACGACGTTCCAGCAGCAGGCCTTCAGCGTTCAACTGGCTGATCAGGAAGTGCTCGCCGGGTTGGGCGTCCTGGTCGAACAGGGCCCTGGCCAGCGGGTTGATCAGGTGCGCTTCGAGCTGGTTGCGGATGCCCCGGCCGCCGTTGGACAGGTCATGCAGGCACAGGGCGCGCAGGCTTTGCAGGGAGCCGGCTTCCAGCTCGATGTGCAGCGCCTGGGCGGTGAGGTCGGCCAGGGTATTGCCGACCATCTGGTGGAAGATTTCCCCGGCCACGTCCTCGCGGATGAAGTCGAAGACGATGATGTTTTCGCCGATCCGGTTAAGGATCTCCGGGCGGTTGAGCACCAGTTTGAAGTAGCGCTCGATTTCGCTCAGAACCTTGCCCTGGACCACCGGGAAGGTTTCCCCGGGCAACACGTTGGCCACCCGTTCGCCGTTGTCGCCCTGACGGTAGATACCGAGGTTGGAGGTGAAGACAATCAGCGCCTCGGAAAAATACACCCGGTCGCCCCGGCCCGAGGTGAGCACGCCGTCGTCGAGGATCTGCAAAAACTTGTCGAGGATGCGCGGGTGGGCTTTTTCGATTTCATCGAACAGCACCACGCTGAAGGGTTTTTCGCGGATGGCATTGGTCAGTTCGCCGCCAACGTCGTAGCCGACATAGCCGGGTGGCGCACCGACCAGACGCTGGTCGGCGTGTTCGGCACTGAATTCCGACATATCGAAGCGGATGTATGCGCTTTCATCGCCGAACAGCAGGCTGGTGATGGTTTTCGCCAACTCGGTCTTGCCCACCCCGGTCGGGCCGGCGAGGAAGGCCACGCCCCGGGGGCGGTTGCCCTTGCGGCTGGCACCGACCCCGGTCATGGCGCGCTTGACGATATCCAGCATGTGGGTCACGGCGTGGCTTTGGCCCTTGACCCGCTGGCGGATGAAGTCATCGGCCTGGCGAATCCGCTGACGGTCGATCTTCAACCACGGGTCTTCGGTGACCCCGACCTTGTAGCGCCGCACTGCATCGCCGATGCGCTCCAGGGCCAGGCCTTCGACCCGGGCCAGTTGGGCAATGGCATTGAGGTCGAGCAGCAACAAGCCTTCGGTGTTCTCGGCAAAGGCCTGGGCGGCTTTTTGCTGGGTTTCTTCACTGGCGTCCTGGCTGCCGGCCAGGCCACGTAACAACGCCGGCGCCAGGGCCAGGCGGGCCTGCTGGTCCGGTTTGGAGACGGGAATATGGCGCAGCCGAGGGTTGTCGATCAGCATCCAGTCCGGCAAGTCGCCTTCTTTTTCCACCACCCAGAGAATGCTGTTGAAAAACGGTTTGCGCTGCTCGCCGGCCGGGCGCCCACGGGCCTGGTGGGACAGCACCAGGGCCTGGGTGAAGAGCTGGTGCTCGGCGGCGGTCAGGGCGTCGTTGCGGATGACCAGGCGCGAGGCGAAATCGACAATCAGCGCCAGCGGTTCGCCGGTGCGATTGACCAGCCGTTGCAGGGTGGCGCTGAGCAGGTCGGTGCCGGCTGGCGCGCTGCCTTCCACCGGGGTCAGGCCGAGCTCGCGCAGCAGAGTGTCGGCGATCGCCAGGTCGGCGCCTGGGGGCTGCAGCACTCGAAAGCCGGCCAGTGGGTCCCAACTGATGACCTGGCTGTAGCCGGCCGCCAGCAATTCGTCGCGCAGGTTGAGGTTGAAGGCCTGGGGCGTGATGACCCCGGGCGCCACTTCACTGGCCTGCAGGTCGCGGACGTTGCCGGACAGCACGAATTGACTTTTCAGGGGCAGGAAACGCAGCAGGTCGCGAAGCCAGCGTGGCTTTTCGAAGGAAGCAGTCCGTGGCATGGAGGCGAGACTCGTCGTAGGAGGCAGGCGCCGACCTTAGCATAGGGGCGATTTTGCTGACGATGCCCTCGGAGTTTTCTTGTCTTGGTTTGAGGGCGCTATCGCCGGCACGCCGGCTCCTATAGGAGGGATGGGTGTTGTAGGTGATGGCTTGGCAGCGACGGGCTCTCTGCCCATCTTCAATCCAAATGAATCCCCGGCCCGCGCTCGCCCAGCACGTCGCCAAAGTTGCGCAGCGGGCAGGCTTCCATGGACAGGCAACCGCAGCCGATGCAACCGTTGAGTTGATCACGCAGCCAGATCAGTTGGTTGATGCGGTTGTCCAGGTCATTGCGCCATTGGGCCGAGAGGTTTTTCCAGTCCGCTGCGGTAGGCGCGCGGCCGTCGGGCAAGGCTCGCAGGGCTTCGCCGATGGTGGCCAGCGGAATACCCAGGCGCTGGGCGATTTTGATCAAGGCCACCCGGCGCAGTACTTCTCGATGGTAGCGGCGCTGGTTGCCCGCGTTGCGATTGCTGCTGATCAGCCCCTTGGACTCGTAGAAGTGCAGGGCCGTAACCGCCACGCCGCTGCGCTGGGCGAGCTGGCCGACGGTCAATTCCTTGTGGATGTTGTCTTTGCTGATCATCGCCGGCCCCGGGTAAAAGTTGCTTGACCTCTAGTTAACTCGAGGTTTTACCCTGCGCACCGTCGAATCGCAATCTTTGAGATTTACTGGTCAGTGGGGATGAGCCATGCACGCGCCCGAGAAGAACCGCAGCTTTACGCAATTGATCGAATTTGAAATCGAGCCCCATCAACAGCCCGCGCTGGTGGCGGCGTTGTCCGAGCAGACCGAGCGCCTGGCCCGTTCGTACCGGGGCTTTTTGAGTGCCAGCGTACAGGCCAGCGATGATGGCCGGCGCGTGCTCAATTACCTGCAGTGGCAATCACGGGAGGCCGGCGAAGCGGCCTTTCGCAGTTTTGAAAACGGCGAGCAGGACTTCTGGTACCTGATTCACGCCCATCAGGCCAGGACCGTGACCTTCGGTTCGTTCCAGGTGCTGCGCAGCATCGAGCGCAGCCCGGACAACGCGCTGCACTGCCTGCTGGTGGAGCCGCGACTGGACGCCCAGCACCGGGTCAATTGAGGCTAGATCGACAACTGCAGGGTGCGTTCGCTGGGGCCCTCGATCGGCCGCCGTTTATTCACCGCCAGTTCGCCGATCTTGATCAGCCGGGTGCGCGTGACGTTGCGGCTCAGGCCCAGCAGGTTGGCGGTGTGCACCTGGTTGTAATGGCTGAAGCGATAGGCCGCACGCAGCAGAGCGTCCTCGACTTTTTCATGCAGGGCGCCGGCCTGTTCTTCGAAGAGCTTTTGAAAGGCCCGGTCGAGCAGGGCTTCCGCTGAGTCGTCGTGGCCGCCATGGCTGTCGTCCTGGCGTTCGATGCGCATGTTTGACAGGCGCAGGTCGTCGCGCTCGATGATCCCGTTGCGGCAGATCAACAGGGTGTGGTGAATGACGTTTTCCAGCTCGCGGATATTGCCCGGCCAGCTGTAGCCCTTGAGCTTGTGCTCGGCCTCCTTGCTGATGCTGATGGTGCCGTAGCCCAGGCGCTGACTGTAGGCCTCGATAAAGTGCCGGGTCAGGGGCAGGATGTCGCCGGGGCGATCGCGCAGCGGGCTGAGTTCCAGGCTGACCACGTCCAGTCGGTAGTACAGGTCCTCGCGGAAATGCCCGGCGTTGATGGCTTTTTCCAGTTGCACGTTAGTAGCGGCCAACACCCGCACATCAATGGGGATGCTTTTTCGCGAGCCCAGGCGCACCACTTCCCGCTCTTGCAACACCCGCAACAATTTGACCTGGATGGCCATCGGCAGGTCGCCGATTTCATCGAGGAACAGGGTGCCGCCGTTGGCCTCCTCGAACCACCCGGCCTTGGCGCTGAGGGCGCCGGTGAAGGCACCTTTTTCATGGCCGAAGAGTTCGGCTTCCACCAGGGATTCGGAGAACGCACCGCAGTTCACCGCGACAAAGGGCCGGTTGCGCCGGGCGCTGAGGTTGTGGATGTGCCGCGCCACCAGCTCTTTACCGGTGCCGGTCTCGCCGATGATCAGCACGCTGGCTTCACTGGGCGCGACCTGCTGCAAATGCGCGAGCAAGGCCTGGGATTTCGGGTCTTCGAAGACCTGGGCGGTGGCCCGGATCGAGGTGGCCAGCGCGGGCGAGGGCGGTAACGTCAAAAGTTGCATGGGCACGCTCTATGAATAGAAGGCTAGGAGTAGAAGGTCGGCGTCGGCAGCGACTGGTTCAGCGCCCAGTCGCCCAGTTCATGGAGTTTGTAATCCAGCGGGTCGTGCAGGGTTTGCGTGCGCAGGTTGCGCCAGTGGCGGTCCAGGCGCAGGGACGCATGGGTGGAACGGGCGCCGGTGACTTCGAACAGGCGGCTGCACAGGTCCAGGCCCTGGCGGCTGGTGGCGACCTTGGCGGCGGCGATGGCGGTGGCCAGGTGCCCGCGCTCTTCGGCGCTCAGGCTCGGCCCCTTGGCCCAGGCCTTGTCCAGCAGGTCGGCGGCCCGTTCCACCAGCAAGCGCATGCCTTCCAGGGCCACCCAGAAATCGCCATAGTGACTGAGCACATAAGGGTCTTGGTGGGCTTCCTGGGCGCTGGATTTATGCCAGGCCCGGGTTTCGGTGAGGGTGTATTGCCGGGCTTCCTCAAAGGCCCCTTCGGCGATGCCGAGGAACATATGGGTGAAGGTCAGCTGGGCGATCAATGGGCGCAGGCAGGCGAACGGCGTGCTCAGTGGGCCCGGGTCCAGCAGCAGCTCCGATTCTTCGACCCGCACCCGCTCGAAGCTGGCGCTGCCGCTGTCGGTCTGGCGCTGGCCCATGTTGTTCCAGTCGTTGTGCAGGGTGATGCCGCTGCGCCCGCTGGGGATGGCGGCGATCAGCAATTTGCCGCCGTTGTTTTCATCCACCGCCGAGGCGATGAGCATTTCCGAGTCGCTGGCGCCGGAGCAGAAACTCTTCTTGCCGGAGAACTCGCGCCAGCCACCCAGATTCTTGACCAGGGTGCGGGTGTCCAGCGGGTTGAGGGCGTTGCCCCAGAACCAGTTCTTGCGCGCGGTTTGCTCGAACCAGGGCTGCCATTGCTCGGGCTTGGCGAACAGACGCACCGTGGCCAGCATCAGGTGATGAAAGCCGAAGACGTGGGCGATGGAACTGTCGACCTTGGCGAACTCGCGAACGATGTTCAGGGTGTCGCTCCAACTGGCGCCGAGGCCGCCATATTGGGGCGGAATGCTCAGGGCCAGCAGCCCGCTTTGGCGCAGGGCATCGCGCTGGGCTTTGGGGGTGCCGCCGCGCTCGTCGCGTTCGGCAGCGGTCAGGGCAAACTCGGCGGCCAGTTGGCGGGCGGTCTGCAGGGGGGACAACAGGGCGCTTTGCGGCTTGGCAGTCACGCGGTGTTCCTCGTTCGTGGTCGTTGGGGCGACCAGGGGATAGGGGCAAGCGCGTTGCGCTGATCGCCAGCTGGGCGGCGCGACCTCGTACTGGGTCGGCGCCGGGCAGCGGCGCTAGCGGGCGTGCAGAGGGCGCTTTAGCCGGCCTTCGGGGTGTTGGGCAGCACGTCGTTGGCGATCATTTCGCCGAACGGCCCGGTCAGGTTGGTGATGCCGCGTCCGGCCAGGCTGGCGTAGGGTTCGGGCAACAACGGGAAGACCAGTTCGGCGAAGCGATAGGCCTCTTCCAGGTGCGGGTAGCCCGAGAAGATGAAGCTTTCGATGCCCAGGTCCGCGTATTCCTTGATGCGTGCCGCCACTTGCTCGGGGTTGCCCACCAGGGCCGTGCCGGCGCCACCGCGCACCAGGCCGACACCGGCCCAGAGGTTGGGGGCAATTTCCAGGTTGTCGCGACGCCCGTCGTGCAGGGCAGCCATGCGCCGCTGGCCTTCGGAGTCGAAGCGTGAAAAGGATTTTTGCGCGGCGGCGATGGTTTCGTCGCTGATGTGCTCGATCAGTTTGCCCGCGGCTTTCCAGGCGTCTTCTTCGGTTTCGCGGACGATCACGTGCAGGCGAATGCCGAACTTCACCGTGCGGCCTTTGCGGGCCGCGCGCTCACGCACATCGGCGAGCTTTTGCGCGACGGCGGCCGGCGGTTCGCCCCAGGTCAGGTAGACATCGACCTGATCGGCAGCCAGGTCGTGGGCCGCTTCGGAAGAACCACCGAAGTACAGCGGCGGGTAGGGCTTCTGCACTGGCGGATACAGGGCCTTGGCGTTTTGCACGCGTAAGTGCTTGCCTTCGAAATCCACGGCCTCGCCTTGCAGCACCCGGCGCCAGATTTGCAGGAACTCGTCGGTGACTTCGTAGCGTTCGCTGTGGTCGAGGAAGCTGCCGTCGCCACGGTTTTCATCGGGGTCGCCACCGGTGACCACGTTGATCAGCAGGCGGCCGTTGGACAGGCGATCGAGGGTCGCGGCCATGCGTGCCGAGACGGTGGGGGAGATGATCCCCGGACGAATCGCCACCAGGTAGCGCAAGCGTTCAGTCAGCG
The DNA here is from genome assembly GCF_023241715.1 of Pseudomonas morbosilactucae. Taxonomy (GTDB): domain Bacteria; phylum Pseudomonadota; class Gammaproteobacteria; order Pseudomonadales; family Pseudomonadaceae; genus Aquipseudomonas; species Aquipseudomonas morbosilactucae. Next base: position 8,994 of record NZ_JALQCW010000058.1, on the reverse strand, counting down.
GCACCAAGGCCGAGGCGATGACCCAGGAGTCTTCGCAGGAGCGACCCGTGGGGATCAGTACGCCGTGGTAACCGAGGTTGTCTGCGGCCTGAGCCACTTGCTTGAGGTAGTTGAGGGTCACCGGGCGGGCGCCCTGGGTGGTGCCCAGGTAATGGCCGTCGCCGTGGGTGGGGAGAAACCAGAAAACATCCATGACAGGTCCTTAAGCGATTTTCAGCAGATTTTTTGGATGCACGCCGAACAGGGGCGCGGCGCGTTCTGCAGCAAGGCGAATGCGGGCCTTCAAGGGCTCACTGGTTATTTGGTAGTGGGTGAAGTCGGCTTCGGTGGCGTACACGCCGATGGGCAGGGTCAGGGCCTGGAAGAAACTCAGCAGCGGCCGCAATTGGTGATCCAGGACCAGGGCGTGGCGCTCGCTGCCACCGGTGGCGGCCAGTAATACCGGGGTGTCGATCAGGGCGTTGAGGTCGATCAGGTCGAACAGGTGCTTGAGCAGGCCCGGGTAGGAACCGCGGTACACCGGTGCCGCGACGATCAGCAGGTCGGCGTTTTCGATGGCCTTGAGTTCGGCTTCGATCTCGTCCGGCAATTCCTGGCGCGACAGTGCGGCGCCCAATGGCCGGGCGATATCCCCCAGTTCGATCAGCTTGCTTTCGATCGGCAACTGGGTCGCCAGTTCGGCGAGTACGGCTTGGGTCAGCACCAGGGTGCGGGATGGACGCCAGGTACCGCCGGATACCGCAACGACTTGCAATGGACGCGACATGATCAGTTCCTTTTTAAACAGTGGCTCAACGAGCAGTGAGAAGTGTCAGTGCTTGAGCAAGAGCTGTACCAAACCGTCAAGGCCTTGTAACGCGGGGCTTGTGGCGGTTTTGTGGGTGTGGCGCTGCTGTTGGTTGAGCGGTGTTTTGTTGATCGGCTGTTGCCTGGTGAACAGTTGCCCTGGCAACAGTCGAGCAACGGGATGGGCCTGTTATAAAGGGTTGTTGTTATTCCTCAAAAGAGCTTGTTTCCATATTTATAGAACTTTAATGAATATGAAGGGCTGGACTGGGCGGTCAATAGCGACTATCGAGCGTGTTGATTTTTCACCTGCAAGGGCCGCGAGTAGCCTGTGTCCATTGTTCGCAACCCGCTTCCCAGGACTGAGCCATGAACCGTTTTCTCACTGTTTTTTTGCTGCTTGCCGTTTCCGTTCTCGCCGGCTGTGCGAGCCACGTCAGCCCCGAATTGCGCCCTTATACGGCCGAGGAAAGTCGCCAATTGGCGCTTGAGGCGTTGAGCCGGCGCGGGTTGTCGTTCGACGACTACCAGCAGCAAAAAGCTCGTTTGCTCGGCCAGCCGCAACGCCCCGGGGCTTTTGATCAGCAGGGCGAAATGAGTGTGCAGCGCGGTATCAGCCTGTTGGGCCGGCCCAGCTGAGGCACTGTATGGCTGAAAGTTTTCCCCAACTGTCCGTGGGTTTCCGGCGGTGCCTGGGATAGGGTCAAGGCCTGACTGACCCTGCCTGCGGATAGACTTTTATGACGCTCTCGCCTGACCTGTTGTTGGCTTTCGCCTTGTTTGCCCTGGTCACTTCCATCACCCCCGGACCGAACAACACCATGCTCCTGGCATCCGGTGTGAACTTCGGGTTCAACCGCTCCATTCCCCATATTCTCGGTATCAGCTGCGGTTTCTTTGTCTTGGTGCTGGCGGTTGGGCTGGGGCTGGGCGCGGTGTTCGAGGCCTACCCGTTGCTGTACAGCGTGTTGCGCTATGTCGGCGCGGCTTACCTGCTGTACCTGGCGTGGAAAATCGCCTGCTCGGGTCCCATGGCCGAGAACCAGGACGGCCGGGGCCAGCCCCTGGGGTATTGGGGGGCAGCGGCGTTCCAGTGGGTCAACCCCAAGGCGTGGGTCATGGCGGTGGGGGCCATCAGCACCTACACGCCGTTGCAGGGTTATTTCACCAATGTGCTGGTGATTTCCGCGGTCTTTGCCTTGATCAACGCCCCGACCGTCAGCCTTTGGGCGGCCTGTGGCAGCCTGTTGCGCAATGCGCTGCGTAACCCGCGCTGGCTGCGCCTGTTCAATCTGGGCATGGCGGCCTTGCTGGTCATTTCCCTGTATCCGTTGTTGCTGGAAAGCCTGGGTTGATCTGGGCTTCATGCCGGTGCCCGCAGCCTGTTAAGCTCGCGCCAGGAGCGTTCCTACGCACTATTAAATGAAGTTGTCCTTCTTTAACTGCATTTGATCGGGTCTTGCCCGGAGCCTGTCCTGATATGACGTTACCCGGCGTGGTGACTCGGCCAGGCGGGGTGATCTCTGTGCACACTTCGATTCTGGAATAGGCTCTGCGGGTTTTTGCCATGAATGAACGTCCTCTTTATTTCGACTACGCGGCCACCACTCCGGTGGATGAGCGAGTCATCCGGGTGATGGTGGAGTGCCTGGGGTTTTCCGGTAATTTCGGCAACCCGGCCTCCAGTTCCCACGCCTTCGGTCAGCAGGCCCGGCGCAGCGTTGAACGTGCGCGGCAGCAGGTCGCCGATTTGCTGGGCGCCCGTGCCGAGCAGATTGTCTGGACCTCCGGCGCCACCGAGTCGAACAACCTGGCCCTCAAGGGCGTCGCCCAGGCGCGCGGGAGTGCCGGCGGCCACCTGATTACCAGCCAGATCGAACACAAAGCGATCCTCGACACCGCTCGGCAACTGCAGGACGCCGGGGTGGCGGTGACTTATCTGGTGCCGGACGCCGAAGGGCTGATCACGGCGCAAGCGGTCAGCGAAGCCCTGCGTGAAGACACCTTTCTGGTGTCGCTGATGCTGGTCAACAACGAACTGGGCACGGTCAACGACATCCCCGGTATCGGCCAGGTGGTGCGTGAGCATGGCGCCTTGCTGCATGTGGATGCGGCCCAGGGGGCGGGCAAGGTGGCGATCGACCTGGCTCAGTGGCCGGTGGACTTGATGTCGTTTTCCGCCCACAAGATCTATGGCCCCAAGGGTATTGGCGCGCTGTATGTCGGGCCGCGGGCGCAGCAGCGCTTGCAGGCGCAGATCCATGGCGGTGGCCATGAAGGCGGCTTGCGTTCCGGAACCTTGGCCACTCATCAGATCGTGGCCATGGGCGAGGCCTTTGCCTTGGCCCAGGAGCATTTCGACGAAGAGGCGGCGACGGTTGCCCGACTGCGCGAGCGTTTGTTGGAGCAGTTGGCCGACGTGCCGGGCGTGCGTTTGAATGGCAGCGTTAGCCAGCGTATTCCGCACACCTTGAGCCTGACCTTTAATGAAGGCAGTTTCGACCCGTTGGCCCTCAGCGCTTCCATGGCTTTTTCCGCCACCTCGGCCTGTAATTCGGCGAGCAATGCGCCTTCCCATGTATTGCTGGCCCTGGGGCTCGACGCTCGAAGTGCCGGGCGCACCATTCGTTTGAGCCTGGGGCGTTTTACCACTGAACAGGACATCGACCAGGCGGCGCGCCTGCTCAAGGATGCCGTGGCCGCTGCGCCGGCATTCTGGGCCCAGCCTTAGCCTTGAGGGCGGCGAATTGCCCTTCTATCAGAACGATTCAAGCGGTTAGCAGGAGAAACAATGACTACCCAGCCTTTGCCCGTGGTTCCCCAGCGCCTGGCGCAGACCCGTGAGCTGATGCGCCGCGAGGGCATTCATGCCTTGCTGGTGCCGTCGGCGGACCCGCATCTGTCGGAATACTTGCCGGGTTACTGGCAGGGGCGCCAGTGGTTGTCGGGGTTCCACGGCTCGGTGGGTACTCTGATCATCACCGGCGACTTTGCCGGGGTCTGGGCCGATAGCCGTTACTGGGAGCAGGCGGCGAAAGAGCTGGATGGCAGTGGCATCGAGTTGGTCAAGCTGCGTCCGGGCCAACCCGGCCCGCTGGACTGGTTGGCCGAGCACACACCGTCCGCTGGGGTGGTGGCGGTGGATGGAGCGGTGATGGCGGTGGCCGCCGCGCGGACCCTGGGCGCCAAGTTGCAGGAACGCGGGGCGCAGTTGCGCACGGATCTGGACCTGTTGAATGAGCTTTGGAGCGACCGCCCGGCCTTGCCGGACCAACCGATCTATCAACACTTGCCACCCCAGGCCACGGTCAGCCGGGTGGAGAAGCTGGCCCGGGTACGGGAAAGCCTCAAGGAGCGGGGAGCTGATTGGCACTTTATCGCCACCCTGGATGACATCGCCTGGCTGTTTAACCTGCGGGGTGCAGATGTTTCGTTCAACCCGGTGTTTGTGTCCTTCGCCCTGATCAGCCAAGAGCAGGCCACCTTGTTTGTGGCCCTGAGCAAAGTGGATGACGCCTTGCGCGCGGTGCTGGAGCAGGACGGCGTCACCTTGCGTGACTACCACGAGGTGGCGGCGGCCCTGGGTGCGGTGCCGGTGGGCGCGAGCCTGCAGATCGACCCGGCACGGGTCACCGCCGGGTTGCTGAACAATGTGCAGGATGGCGTCCGCTTGGTGGAGGGCTTGAACCCCAGTACGTTGGCCAAGTCGCAGAAAAGCCTGGCGGATGCTGAGCACATCCGTCAGGCCATGGAGCAGGACGGTGCAGCGCTGTGCGAGTTTTTTGCCTGGCTGGAGACGGCCCTGGGCACGGAGCGCATCACCGAGCTGACCATCGATGAGCACCTGAGTGCTGCTCGTGCCCGACGCCCGGGGTTTGTATCGCTGAGTTTCAACACCATTGCAGCGTTCAATGCCAATGGCGCCATGCCCCATTACCACGCCACGCCGGCCGAGCACGCGCTGATCGAAGGTGATGGTTTGTTGTTGATCGATTCCGGTGGCCAGTACCTGGGCGGCACCACCGATATCACGCGCATGGTGCCCATCGGCACGCCGACTGCCGAGCAGAAACGCGATTGCACCCGGGTGCTCAAGGGCGTGATTGCCTTGTCCCGGGCACAGTTTCCGCGGGGCATTCTGTCGCCGTTGCTGGACGCCATCGCGCGCGCGCCGATCTGGGCCGAGGGTGTGGATTACGGGCATGGCACCGGGCATGGCGTGGGGTATTTCCTCAATGTCCACGAGGGCCCGCAAGTGATCGCCTATCAGGCGGCGGTGGCGCCACAGACGGCCATGCAGCCGGGAATGATTACCTCCATCGAGCCAGGGACTTATCGTCCCGGGCGCTGGGGCGTTCGAATCGAGAACCTGGTGTTGAACCGTGAGGCGGGGCAGACCGAGTTCGGTGAGTTCCTGCGTTTTGAAACCCTGACCCTCTGCCCGATCGACACGCGGTGTCTGGAGCCGAGCTTGCTGACCGAGGATGAGCGGGCTTGGTTCAACGCCTATCACGCCGAGGTTTGCGAGCGGTTGAGCCCACTGTTGCAGGGCGCCGCGCTGGAGTGGTTGCAGGTCCGCACGGCGGCGATCTGAGGGAGACGGCGCGCCACCAGCTTTCGGCTGGCTGGCGCGCCGCTGCGCTTAGCCCTCCAGGGCTTCGCGCACGAAGTCCAGCCGGTCCTGGCCGAAAAACAACTGGTCACCCACAAACAGGCTGGGCGCACCGAATACGCCACGCTGCAGGGCGTGCTCGGTCTTGTCCTTAAGCGCGCTCTTAACCGCCTCGTTGTTGCACAGGTCGAGCACCGCATGGGGCTCGAAACCGGCCGCCTCCAGCACCTCGCTGACCACTGCCAGATCGTTGAGGTTGCGCTGGTCGACCCAGAGCGCCTGGAACAGACAATCCAAAAATGCCGTCAGGCGTTCCGGGTGGTGCATCTGCATGCCGGTGACGGCGCGCATCAGCAGCAAGGTATTGATGGGGAAGTGCGGGTTGAAATTAAGCGTCACCCGGTAGCGTTTGGCGTAGCGAGCCAGGTCCTGGAGCATGTAGCGCCCCTTGGCGGGGATGGTGATCGGCGAGGCATTGCCGGTGGTCTTGAAGACGCCGCCCAGCAGCATCGGCTGGTAGATCAGTTGGCTGTCGGTGGCGGCGCAGATCCCTGGCAATTGGGTGTAGGCCAGGTACGAGGTGGGACTGCCGAGGTCGAAGAAAAACTCCACGGATTTGCGCATGGCAAACTCCTTGTCGTGATCGGGGAGGGGCTTACCAGCGTTCGTTCCAGGGCCGCAGGTCGAGCTCGAAGGTCCAGGCATCCCGGGGCTGGCTGTGCAGGTACCAGTAGTTTTCGGCAATGTGTTCGGGGTTGAGGATGCCGTCCTGATCCTTGAGGGCGTACTTTTCCGGGAAATTGTCGCGGATAAAGTCGGTATCGATGGCGCCGTCGACCACCACGTGGGCGACGTGGATGTTCAAGGGGCCCAGCTCCCTGGCCATGCTTTGCGCCAAGGCTCGGATGCCGTGCTTGGCCCCGGCGAAGGCGGCGAAACCTGCCGCACCGCGCAGGCCAGCGGTGGCACCGGTAAACAGAATGCTGCCGCGCTGGCGGGTGACCATGCGCTTGGCCACTTCCCGGGCATTGAGGAAGCCTGAAAAGCACGCCATTTCCCAGATCTTGAAGTATTTGCGCGCGGTCTCTTCAAGGATGCTGCACGGCACATTGGCGCCGATGTTGAACACCATGGCTTCGATGGGGCCGATCTGGGTTTCGATCTGCTCAATCAGCGCGACCACCTCTTCTTCCTTGCGCGCGTCACAGGCAAAGCCCTGGGCTTCACCTCCTACGGCCTGGATGGCGTCCACCAGGGGTTGCAGCTTCTCGGCGCTGCGGCGGGTAACACAGGCGAAAAAGCCTTCAGCGGCAAAGCGCTTGGCAATGGCTCCGCCAGTGGCGTCACCGGCGCCGACCACCAGTACGACTTTTTTATTGTTGGCAGTGTGGGTCATGGGGAATCGCTCTTTGGTAAACGGTCGTTAACTAAACGAACGTTATGCTACGATCCGCCATGCGTCAAGGTGATGAATCGAAGGGGAGCGAGATGCGTTATTCAGCCGATCACAAGCAGGAAACCCGGGAGCGCTTGCTAAAAAGCAGTGCGGTGTCCGCCAAGAAGGAAGGTTTCTCCAGCGTGGGTGTGGATGCATTGATGAAGGCGATCGGGCTCAGTGGTGGGGCGTTCTACAGTCACTTCGCCTCCAAGGATGAGTTGTTCAGCGCGATCGTCGAGCGCGAGCTGAGCCAGAGCCTGGAGCGTTTGGGCGGGCAGGGAGAGCAGAGTCAGGCGCAACTGCGGCGTTGCCTCAAGCAGTACTTAAGCATGGCGCACCTTGAGCAGCCGGGGGCTGGGTGTGCATTGCCTGCGTTGGGTGCGGAAATTTCCCGGGGGAGCCAGGCTGTTCGCCAGCAGGCCGAGGATTGGATTTGTCGTTTACAGCAGGCTTGGGCCGAGACCCTGGGCAGTGACAGTCTGGCCTGGTCGATTCTCTCGCAATGTGTCGGCGCCCTGGTGATCGCACGGATGCTGGTGAGCCCAGGCATTCAGCGCCAGGTGTTGAAGGCCAGTCACGATGAGCTTATTCACCAGCTTGAACATCCGCCCGGCGCTTGAGCCCGGGGGACGTTTACTTGCACATCACGATCATGCTTCGACTGGTATAACCCGCCGGATTCAAGCCGAAGGGGTAATCCCCTGGCTCCTCAGTGCCGTCGCCTGATTTGGCGAGCACCTTGTAGCCGCCGGGGCCGCAGGACTTGTTGGCTCGGGCGTAGCACTTGTCCCAGGAAGAGGACAGGCCGGAGCAGTTGATGTGGAGTCCTTTTTTACCGTGCTTGACCTTGGTCTCCGCGGTCGCTGCGCAGCCTGCAATCGCAAGTACGGCCAACAGTATCAAAAATCGTTTCATCCCCGTCCTTATCGCTAACCTCGGATCTTATGCCCGAGTGTGACTGCATTAACTGTCGTCTTTAGTGTTTGCGATATCCCTGTCCGACATGTCCATGGCCGACGTCCAGTAGCCGGCTAAACATGGCCTAATTGAGCCTCAAATACCAGAGTTGAGTTGAATCTTAATCAATCAGCCGCGACCGGTGGGTGGGATTGGTTACCCATGGTCATGGTGGCGCCGACGGAGGCGCAGATGATGCAGGCAATTGCCATCCACTGTGCCAGCGAAAGGTACTCATGGAGGAACAACAGGCCGGAGAGAGCACCGAAAGCAGGCTCGATACTCATCAGGGTGCCAAAGGTACGTGCTGGCATCCGGGTCAGCGCGACCATTTCCAGGCTGTAAGGCAGGGCGGTGGACAAGACAGCGACGCCCAGGGCGATTGGAATCAAGGAGGGGGTCAGCAGAGCCGCGCCGGCATGGACAATACCGATTGGGGCGATAAACAAGGCGGCGATCATCACGCCCAGCGCTGCGGTTTGAATACCGTTCTCTGCACCGGCCTTTTGCCCGAAGAGAATGTACAGCGCCCAGCAGACTCCGGCGCCGAGTGCATAAGCCGCACCGGTCAGGTCGATACCTGTGCTGGTCGAGCCAGTGGGGATGAGTAGCAGGAGTCCGATGATCGCCAGTCCGATCCATAGAAAGTCGATGGCTCGTCGAGAAGCGTAGATCGCCACTGCCAGTGGGCCTGTGAACTCCAGCGCAACAGCGATTCCCAGGGGGACGGTTCTCAGTGACATATAGAAGAGGAAGTTCATGCCGCCCAAGGCCAGCCCGTAAACGACTACCGTGCGCAATGACTTGGCGCTGAGCTTGGCGCGCCAAGGGCGCAATAGCAGCAGCATGATGATGCTGGCGAAGATCAAGCGCAGTGTTGTTGTGCCCTGAGCCCCCACGATTGGGAACATGCTCTTGGCCAGGGAGGCTCCAGACTGGATCGAGGCCATGGCAATCAGCAGCAGGCCTACCGGGAACAACGTCGAGGCAAGGCTGCGAGGTGGGGTGTTCATGCAGGGTGTCATCCAGGGCAATGTCAGGAGGGTGAGTCTGGATATGATGCTTAACTAAACCGGATTGAGCAATATATTGCTCAATTCTTTGTGATTCTTCTATATAAGGTCAGGATTCAGGTGGAATTTTGGCCAGGCAATAGAAACTTTGAATTAAGGGTTGACGCCAGATTCTATGGGCCTATAAT
>NZ_JALQCW010000057.1 GCF_023241715.1 Pseudomonas morbosilactucae | reverse complement strand
CGACCCTAGGGTCGGTTTTTTATTGCCTACGTTTTCTCCAATCCGCCAACCCCCACAAAAGCACCCTGTAGGAGCCGGCTTGCCGGCGACAGCGACCTTAAGCAGTCACTGATGCGCCCACGGCAGAATCGGAATCGCGGTCACCGCATTCTGTGGACTGCCCTCGATCAAGCGATCGCTATAGACCAGATACACCAGGGTATTGCGCTTCTTGTCGAGGAAACGCACCACCTGCATGGTCTTGAACACCAGGGACGTGCGCTCCTTGAACACCTCCTCGCCATCCTTGAGCTCGCCCTTGAACGCGATAGGCCCAACTTGGCGGCAAGCGATCGAGGCCTCGGCACGATCCTCAGCTAAGCCCAAACCACCCTTCACCCCACCCGTCTTGGCCCGGGACAAATAGCAGGTCACGCCATCCACCTTCGGATCGTCAAACGCCTCAACCACAATGCGATCATTGGGCCCGACAAATTTGAACACCGTGGAAACCTGACCAATCTCTTCAGCTGACGCTAACAACGGCATCGCCAAGAGCAAACCCAACAATCCTTTTGCTACGCGCATTCGCTTTTCCTTACGCCACTCAAACCAGAATCAGGTTATCGCGGTGAACCAGTTCCGGTTCAGCCATGTAACCGAGAAGACCGACAATCGCCTCAGACGACTGACCGATGATTTTCTGCGCCTCCAAGGCACTGTAGTTGGCCAGGCCGCGAGCGATTTCACGCCCATCAGGCGCCACGCACACCACCATCTCACCACGCCGGAAACCGCCCTGGACCTGCTTCACACCCACCGGCAACAAACTCTTGTTGCCTTGGGACAGGGCGGACACCGCGCCCGCATCCAGCACCAAGGTACCGCGGGTCTGCAAGTGCCCGGCCAGCCACTGCTTGCGCGCCGCCAGCATGCCGCGCTCAGGCGACAGCAAGGTGCCAATGCGCTCACCCGCTTTCAAGCGATCCAGAACCCGCTCCAGGCGACCACCAACAATGATGGTATGCGCACCGGAACGCGCCGCCAGACGCGCCGCACGCAGCTTGGTCTGCATACCGCCACGCCCTAGGGCGCCACCGGTACCGCCCGCCACCGCATCCAGCGCCGGATCATCGGCTCGGGCTTCGTAAATCAGCTGTGCATCGGGATTGTTACGCGGGTCCGCATCGAACATGCCATCGCGATCCGTCAGGATCACCAACAAGTCCGCTTCCACCAAGTTAGCCACCAGCGCCGCCAGCGTGTCGTTATCGCCAAAGCGAATCTCGTCAGTGACCACAGTGTCGTTTTCGTTGATGACCGGGATCACCTTGAGCTCGACCAGGGCGCGCAAGGTGCTGCGGGCATTGAGGTAGCGCTTGCGATCGGAAAGGTCGTCATGCGTGAGGAGGATCTGCGCGGTATGCCGGCCATGCTCGGCAAAACTCGACTCCCACGCCTGCACCAGCCCCATCTGACCAATGGCCGCAGCCGCCTGCAGCTCATGCATCGCACTCGGTCGTGCGGTCCAGCCCAGGCGACTCATGCCGGCCGCTACTGCGCCGGAGGAAACCAGTACCAGCTCAACGCCCGCCTCATGCAAGGCCACCATCTGCTCGACCCAAACACCCATTGCTGCGCGATCCAGCCCTTTGCCATCCGCTGTCAGCAGTGCACTACCGATCTTCACGACCCAGCGCTGCGCACCTGTCACCTTGCTCCGCATTTTATTCAACCTTTGCCAGCGAGCGACGCGACCGAGCGTCACTCATGGGGTTATTCGTATTGACACCTTGCAGACACCAAAACGCCGCTCAAATGAGCGGCGCCTTGGAAGCTGGCTTGGCAGCGATGATAACACCGCGCCCAGCCAGATAAACCGTCTTCGCGGGCTAGCCCGCTCGCAACGAATCAGTCGCGGACGTAAATGATTTCCGGACCGTCGTCATCATCCACATCCTCTTCATCCCAGTCATCGTCACCGATGTCGTGCACGCTCTTCACACCACTGCGACGCAGAGCACGCTGGTCATCCAGGGCCTGCAACTGGGCACGCGCCTCGTCTTCGATACGCTGATCCAGCTCGGCCAGCTCGTCGGCATAGGCCGGGTCGGCCGCCAGGCGATCAGCACGATCTTCAAGGTACCGCATGATGTCGCGACTCAGGCGCTCGGTGCCGTCCTTGGAGATAGCCGAGATCACGTACACCGGGCCCGTCCACTCCAGACGATCAACGATCTCCTTGACCCGCTCTTCATGCTCTTCTTCAAGGATCTGGTCGCACTTGTTCAGCACCAACCAACGCTCGCGCTCCGCCAGGGACGGACTGAACTTGACCAGCTCGTTGACGATCACTTCCGCCGCATCAGCAGGGCTGCTTTCATCCAGCGGCGCCATGTCCACCAAGTGCAGCAGGATCCGGGTACGCGCCAAGTGCTTAAGGAAGCGAATCCCCAGGCCCGCGCCATCGGAAGCACCCTCGATCAAGCCCGGGATGTCGGCAATCACAAAGCTCTTCCAGCGATCAACGCTGACCACACCCAGGTTCGGCACCAGCGTGGTGAACGGGTAGTCGGCGACTTTCGGTTTGGCCGCGGAAACCGAACGGATAAAGGTACTTTTGCCAGCATTCGGCAAGCCCAGCAGACCCACATCCGCCAACACCTTCAGCTCCAGCTTGAGATCACGCTGCTCGCCCGGCTTGCCTGGCGTGGTCTGGCGTGGCGCACGGTTAGTACTGGATTTGAACCGGGAGTTACCCAGCCCGTGCCAGCCACCCTGGACCACCAGCAGGCGCTGGCCCGCCTTGGTCAGGTCACCAATGATTTCCTGGGTGCCCGCATCGATCACCGTGGTGCGACCGGAACGCGCAGCTCCAGATCCTCACCTTTCTTGCCGGTGCAATCGGTGCTGCCGCCATTGGAACCGCGCTCGGCATCGAAATGCCGGGTGTAGCGGTAGTCGACCAGGGTGTTGAGGTTTTCGTCGGCGATCATGTAGATCGAGCCGCCATCACCACCATCACCACCGTTCGGACCACCGTTTTCGATGAATTTTTCCCGACGGAAACTCATGCAGCCATTGCCGCCGTCGCCCGCTTTTACTCGAATCGATACTTCATCAACAAACTTCATAACCAAACGCCTCTCGCCGCACGGGCGAGCCGAAAAACACTAAGACATAAGACTCTTGCAAAAATGAGCGCAGCGACCTCAATCAACGACCGAAACATCCAGCGCCAGCAGCCCATACAAACAGTTTTGCAAGAGACTCACCCCACAAACGAAAAAGCCCCGTCGCGAGACAGGGCTTTTCCAGCGTGCGCGCAATTAAGCGGCGACAACGCTCACGTAACGGCGGTTGAAAGCGCCTTTTACTTCAAACTTGATCACGCCTTCGATTTTCGCGAAGAGGGTGTGATCTTTACCCATGCCAACGCCGTAGCCAGCGTGGAATTGGGTGCCGCGCTGACGCACGATGATGTTGCCCGGAATGATTTTCTGGCCGCCATACATCTTCACGCCAAGGCGTTTGGCTTCTGAGTCGCGACCGTTACGGGTACTACCACCAGCTTTTTTGTGTGCCATGAGTTCAATTCTCCTAGTGAGGAATTAGGCTGTAATTAAGCCTGAATACCGGTGATTTTGATCTCGGTGAACCACTGGCGGTGGCCCATACGCTTCATGTGGTGCTTACGACGACGGAACTTGATGATGCGGACTTTATCGTGACGACCTTGGGAGATCACTTCAGCCTTGACGGTTGCGCCAGCAACAACAGGAGCGCCGATGTTCACGTCATCGCCATTGGCGACCAACAGAACGCGGTCAAAAGTCACGGATTCGCCAGTAGCGATTTCCAGTTTTTCGATCTTCAGGTATTCACCTTCAGCGACCTTGTATTGCTTACCGCCGGTAACGATTACTGCGTACATGGTATTTCTCCGATAATCCTGCTCACCCAGCTCTTTATAAGAAGAGGTATTGGCTGGCATGGCTGCATGGGGCTGGAACGGCCCAAGTGCAATTGCGTAAGGCAGGTGCTGCCCAGGAAGTTCAGGGTGCGCGATTGTACGCAAGGCGCAAAGCCTATGCAAGTGGCCGTCCATCGCGCCTTGACACCCGCGGACGCGGGTCCTAGCATGCCGCGCAACCCTTCTGGAGCACCTGTCGCTGATGCAACCCCAAGCTTTCTACCGCGCGGTGGCGGACGATTTTAGCGCCGTCGACGACATCATCAAGAAGCAACTGACGTCTCGAGTGCCGCTGGTATCGAAAATCGGCGACTACATCACTTCGGCTGGTGGCAAGCGCCTGCGTCCTCTGCTGGTGCTGCTGTGTGGCAAGGCCCTGGGCCGCGAAGGCGATGACCTGCGCCTGCTGGCCGCCACCATCGAGTTCCTGCACACCGCGACCCTGCTGCATGACGACGTGGTCGACATGTCCGGCATGCGCCGTGGCCGCTCCACGGCCAACGCCATGTGGGGCAACGCGCCCAGCGTCTTGGTCGGTGACTTCCTGTACTCGCGCTCCTTCGAAATGATGGTCGAGTTGGGCTCGATGCAGGTGATGAAGATCCTGTCCCAGGCCACTCGCATCATCGCCGAAGGCGAAGTGCTGCAGCTGTCGAAGGTTCGTGACGCCAGCACCACCGAAGAAACCTACATGGAAGTCATCCGCGGCAAGACGGCGATGCTTTTCGAAGCCTCGACCCACAGCGCCGCCGCCCTGGCTGGCGCCACGCCGGAGCAGAGCGAAGCCCTGCGGACCTTTGGCGACCACTTGGGTGTGGCCTTCCAACTGGTGGACGACTTGCTGGACTACCGCGGCGACGCGGAGACCCTGGGCAAGAACGTCGGCGATGACCTGGCCGAAGGCAAACCGACTCTGCCACTGATCTACACCATGCGCGAAGGCACGCCCGAACAGGCGGCACTGGTGCGCAAGGCGATTCAGAAAGGCGGTATCGAAGACCTGGAAAGCATCCGCGCGGCCGTCGAAGCGTCCGGTTCCCTGGACTACACTGCCCAGTTGGCCCGCGACTATGTAGCCCGAGCCATCACTTGCCTCGAAGCACTGCCACCCAGCGAGTACCGCGATGCCCTGGTGGAGCTCAGCGAGTTCGCCGTCGCCCGCACCCACTGATCCATGACTCGCAAGCCGGCTCCCGCAATGGGGCCGGCTTGCTGGCACTGCCTTGCCCCGCCCCTTCCCGACAAAAACCCTATACAATGTGCGCTTTTTAGCCATCCTGAAATCAAGGAGCGTTAGTGAGCACTTTGCCACCCTGCCCAAAATGCAATTCCGAATACACCTATGAAGACGGCGCCCAGCTGATCTGCCCGGAGTGCGCCCATGAGTGGTCCGCCACCGGCGAAGCCGAGGCGACCTCTGATGACACCGTGAAAAAAGACTCCGTGGGCAACGTCCTGCAAGACGGCGACACCATCACCGTGATCAAGGACCTCAAGGTCAAGGGCACGTCCCTGGTGGTCAAGGTCGGCACCAAGGTCAAGAACATCCGCCTGTGCGACGGCGACCACGACATCGACTGCAAGATCGACGGCATCGGTCCGATGAAACTCAAGTCCGAGTTCGTCCGCAAAGTCTGATGCTTCTGCCTCCATCCCGCGCCTGACGCGGGATGGCGCCCTCTTCCCCCGCCTCGCCGCCCCGCCATAGCAAAAGGCCAGCCCTTTTGACCGACAGCAATTTCCCCACAGAAAAAAGCAGAAACTGCCAATAGGTACTTGCTATTCATTGAATAAGAATTATTCTCACCTAACCCCATCAAGGAGATGAGAACCATGACTTATTTAATCGACGCCTGGCTGGACCGCCCACAGCCTTACCTGCGGATTCTCCATCGGGAGACCGGGGAAGTTTGTGCGGTACTGGAAGAAGAAGCCCTCAACGAGCTGCAGGACCAAGGAGATCTGGACCTGAACGGTTTGAGCTCCAGCGAGCCCGTGGTGCTCAAGGAACTGGTGCGCAACCTGTTTTTGTTCTGCTACGCCAGAGCCTTGCGCCCGGCGTCCGATCTGCATACCAAGTTCCAGGTATGAGACTCACTGCAAAACCTGTAGGAGCCGACTTGCCAGCGAAGGCTTCGGCACGGGTTCAGGGTTGAACCGCGCCGCCCGCCTCGCTTGCAAACCGGCTCCCGCACAGCGGGGTATGGCTTACAGAACGTCGAGCAGCTCGACGTCGAATACCAGGACGCTGTGGGGCGGAATGCTGCCCACGCCTTGCGCGCCGTAAGCCAGCTCGCTTGGCACGTACAGACGCCATTTGCTACCGGCATTCATCAGTTGCAGGGCTTCGGTCCAGCCCGCGATCACGCCGCCAACCGGGAATTCCGCAGGCTGGCCACGATCGTAGGAGCTGTCGAACACAGTGCCGTCGATCAGGGTGCCGTGGTAGTGCGTGCGCACGCTGTCTTCACGGGATGGCTTGGCGCCTTCACCTTGGGTCAACACTTCGAATTGCAGGCCGGAAGCCAGGGTGGTGATGCCGTCACGCTTGGCGTTTTCAGCCAGGAAAGCCAGGCCGGCACCGGCAGCGGCTTCAGCTTTGGCAGCGGCTTCGGCTTGCATGATCTCGCGGATCACTTTGAAGCTGGCGGACATTTCTTCCTGGCCAACACGGCTAGGCTTGCCGGCGAACGCGTCGGTCAAACCCGCCAGGATTGCGTCCAGGCTCACGCCCGGTGGCGGGTTGTCGCGCAGTTGGTCGCCCAACTGACGGCCAATGCCGTAGCTGACGCGGGTTTCGTCGGTGGACAGATTTACTTCGGACATGAAACTGCTCCGCTGTGGGGACGGCTCGGGAATTTGCCGTGCGTGCACAGCGCATTCCGGGGCGCCCGGAACCAAAAGGGCGAGCAGACTAGCACAGAAGCTGTCGCCATGATGAGCGGGCGCCCTGCCTTACCAGCTTGAGCGCAGGGTGATCGGCACCTTCAGGCTTTCTTCGGCGCTGGCGGCCAGGCCACACATCTCGTCGTGCACCGAGGTGTGTATCAAGTGAAAGGGCAGCTTCGGAAACGCCTGCAGCACTTCGCGCGCATGCTCCACCGAGCGCAGGTGGAACATGTGCCCCTGGTTGTCGCTCAGGGGATAGGCGGCGCCGTGCATGCGGGCCTCAAGCAGGTAGATCCCACCTTCCAGGGAGATCAAGTTCAACTCGTCGACCTTGCCAGCAATGGCATAGGCATTCATTTCTTGCAGGTTCATAAACGCACCTCGTGCAATTCAAGCCCGTGACACTACAGGCATATGCCTGGCGCCCCAAAAGCACAAGGAGCGGACAGGGTCTCTGGACCAACGGCGGACAGAACAGCCAATGCGGTTTCTGTTAGTGTCGCCGCCGCGTCTACTTTTCCTACACGTAATTGGATATCCACAAATGGATCTTGACCCTCTGATTTCTCCGCCAACGGATGGCCAGTCATGCCGTTGAAACGCATCTATCTCGCCCTTGCTGCCAGCACTCTGGCAGCAGCCGGCGTGGCTCTGTATCTCTACCTGGCACCAGGCCCCGAACAAATCCTGGAAAACACCTACAGGGAGCGTTACCACCAAGCAGAGGCCCTCGGCGACCCCGAGTTGGAGAAGCGGGCGATCCAGCAGTTGCAAGACTGGTACAAAGAGCAGCGCCAGGCCTTGGTGCTCGACAGGCCGCCTGAGGAGGCCCGCCATAGCCTGGACGCCAACGCGCTGATCGAGCAGTACCCAGACTTGAGCATCGCCGCCCAGCGCTGGCTGGGCAGCCTGTTTTTCAAAAACTACCCGCGCCAAGCCTCCGCCAGCACCCTGATCATCGGTTCACCGTTTATCCGCGACTACCCGGTAAAGCCACTGTTCCCCGCCACCCTGGATTGGGACTCAGCCAGCCTGGCTGACGGCCGCGTGATTGCCCTCGGCAACACCGTGGCAGAGACCGGCGTCTCCCTGATCAAAGTGAACCCCGGGGTGTTTGAACTGCACGACCGGCAAAAAGGCCAACCGGCACCGGATTCGGAACACCGCCCGCCAGTCGTCGCCCTCAACGGCCACGTAGAAATCGTTATTCCAAGCCAGGTCCAGGTGTTCAGCTTTTCGCCCAAGGATGTCGGCAGCACCCGTACCCAGGGCAACCTCAGCGTCACCCTGCTCAAGGTCGGCCCGTACTCCGCCGAGTTCGAACTGCACAACAGCGCGGCGCTGGCGCCGGAGCTCTCGGAGCGAGGCCTCGACCCCTTGGTGATCCAGGCCCAGGACCGCGACGGCAACTACCTGAAGGCCGAAGGCAGCATTGAAAAGGCCCCACAGCAACGGGCCTTCGAAGACCAACAACTGCAGACGCTGCTGCAACAACCCAGCTATGACCCCGGATTTTTTGACCGGCAGCGCCAACAGCTCGCGGCATTCCACCGGGGCCAGGCCAGCCGCTACAAAAAGCAGTACTTCTCCGGCGAGTTGGCCAGCCTCAAAGTCACCGCCCTGGACTTCTCTGCCGCCAAGGTGGAACGCCAGACGCTGAAGACGGCCGTCGATACCTTCGCCCCAACCCTGGTGGGTAAGACACTGCAGCCCATGCCGGCCACTGCCGTGGTCTATGACGAGCGCATCGCCGAACAGACCGGCCGCTACGCCATGAGCGAGGAAGAGCACCGCCAGAGCGTCAAGG
Organism: Pseudomonas morbosilactucae; assembly: GCF_023241715.1. Classification (GTDB taxonomy): domain Bacteria; phylum Pseudomonadota; class Gammaproteobacteria; order Pseudomonadales; family Pseudomonadaceae; genus Aquipseudomonas; species Aquipseudomonas morbosilactucae. Next base: position 15,793 of record NZ_JALQCW010000057.1, on the reverse strand, counting down.
TGCAGTCCGAACTGGTCAGCGTCCGCTACGCCAGAATCCGCTTTCGCAGCGACCTGCCCTTCGACTGGAAGATCCCCGGGCGCCCCATCGACCGCAAAGTCGACTTCTATACCCAGGACAAGCTCGGCAGGCACGGCGACCTGATGGACGTGAGCCCCAACGTCTATGACGTCGATCCCTACGAAGGGTGGATCAGCTACAGCCCCGCCGACTTCCGCCGGGAGCCGGCGTTTGCCAAGGGCACCATGACCCTGATCCATCCAAAAGTGGAAAAGACCCTGTACCCGGTCGACGCCCTCCCCCCGGGCATGCGCCTGCAAGGCAATGCGCTGATTATCGAAAGCAAGCCGTTCCCCAAGGAGCGCTGGCGCTTCTTTGCCCGGGACAGCCAGGGCCGCTACCTGCGCAAGATCCATCAAGTCAGCCATCTGGATAAAGCCTACGGCTCGGCGATGTTCGACGTGCAGTACTACTACGGCGAGCCGGCCACTATAGAAGCCTACAAACTAGTCAGCATCAGCCCCCTGCTCTATGACTACGACATCGAACTGCAAAAGCCGGAGAACCCCTGCTATGTCACCGACAATGTGGTGATGGCCGGCTGCTTGTAGCCCACAAACCGCCAATAAAAACGCCCGGGCGTTGTGTAACGGCCGGGCGTCGCGGGTCTTGTTGCGGTCGACAGATCAGTGCTTGGTCAGCTTGTCCAGGTAACCCATGGCAAAGGCCGACACCACAAACGTCATGTGGATGATCACGTACCACATCAGGTAATCGGTGGGCGTGTTCTTGGCGTCCATGAACACCCGCAGCAGGTGGATCGAGGAAATCGCCACGATGGAGGCCGCGACCTTCATCTTCAAGGACGAAGAGTCCATCTTGCCCAGCCAGCTGAGTTTCTCTTTGTCCTCGTCGATATCCAACTGAGAGACGAAGTTCTCGTAGCCGGAAATCATCACCATCACCAGCAAGCCGCCCACCAGGGCCATGTCGATCAACGACAACAACACCAGGATCAGGTCCGATTCGGCCATGGAAAACACATTGGGGATGACGTGGAAGACTTCCTGGAAGAACTTCAAAGCCAGCGCTAGCAGCCCCAACGACAGACCAAAATAGATGGGTGCCAGCAACCAGCGTGAGGCGTACATCGCATTTTCGATTAAACGTTCCATTGAATCTCGCACCTGGTCTGAAAACGGCGGCGAGTATATCAGTGCGCCGAATCCCCATAAACCACCGACAAATCCACGACCTGCGGCTTTTTACAGACGCGTTTTCTGCTAGTGTCGGAGCCTGTCACAGCGTTCACATACATCGGACAGGAAGACGGAAAATGGATGTGCGATTGCCTTTAGCGAGCATCGGTCTCTGCATTGCCCTGCTGCTCAGCGGCGGGTGCTCGCCGAGTGATGAGAAGCGCCAGGTCAGCCTCGACGACAAGACCGCGCAGTTCGAAAAGTCCCTGGACAGCATCCAGGACCCGAAGCTCAAAGAGGCCATTGCCGACCTTGGCGGCTCGCTGCTGTTGCTGGAACGCGCGCGCCTCAAACTCGAGAGCAAGCCCATCGAAACCGAGTACGGGGAGGATGCCCTGGCTTTGCTCAAGCATTACCCCAGCCCGCAAGCCCTGGTGGATGCCTACATCAACGGCCTGTTCGTGCTGCGCAAGGCCTCGAGTTCCGACTACCTGATCGACTTGCAGCCGGTGTTCCCCTTCAACTTCACCATGCCTGCGGAGTTTCCGTTCCCCCACGGCCTGGAATGGCAGTCCGTCACCCTGAGCAACAAAAAAGTCATCCCCTTTCAGCCGGAGTGGTCGGAAACCGACCCGGGCATCCAGCTCAGCCCTTCGAGTTCCAACCTGACCAACCCGGATGACCTGACCGTGACCTACCCCTTCATCGAAGGGCTGGAAGTGGACAACAAGCACCAGCCCCAACCCGTCACGCTGCAAGGCAAAGTCGAAGTGATAGCCCCGCGCCGGGTACAGACCTTTGTGCTGGGCAAGGGCGATGTGGGCAAGACCCGCACCGACGACAACATCAGCGTGACCTTGATGTCCCTGGGCAAGAACGTCGCCGAGATCCAGTTGAGCAACAGCGCAGCGCTACCCACCGAAGTCGCCGACGCCGCACTGAACCCGCTGCTGGCCCAGGCTCGCGATGCCAGCGGGCAACTGCTTTCCCGCTCCGGGTCGATCAACGAAAACACCCAGCAAATCGCTTTTTACGAGAAACAACTGGCAACCATGCAGAAACAGTCAGCCTGGAGCGACAGCTTCGAGCAGCAGTTGGAAAGCGAGCAAAAGGACTTCGAACGCCAGCAGCGCAACCACTACAGCAAGGTCTACTTCAACGGGATGATCGATAAGCTGGAAGTCAGCGTGCTCGATTTTTCCCAGGCCAGCGTGACCCGCAAAGACCTGGAACTGCCGGTGCAGCATTTCGAACGCCAGACCACCGACAAGAATATCCAGCCCCTGCCAATGCCGGTGGTGGTGTATGACGACCAGGCGACGGCCTACCTGAAAGGCGCCGACCTCGATGAGGCGTCGTTGAAAAAGTCCGTAACTATCAGCCAGTCGGTGGAAGACTCCAGCGCATCGCGCATCGAGTTCAACCACCCCAAGACCTTCAATGACGAATTGCTGGGCTCAGCGTTCGACGTGGGTGAAACCCCGCTGACGTTCTTCACCCAGGATGACAATGGGAAACGGGGCGAGCCGATCGAGCTGCCGACCGAAGCCTTCGAAATCGACCCGTTGCGCGGAGTCATCACCTACGACCTCAACCTATTTCCTGAAACACCGGCCTACGCCGTAGGCTCGGTCCCGCTGTTCCTGGCCAGCGTCGACCATCAATCCCTCTCCGCCCGCACCCTGCCCGAAGGCCTGACGCTCAAAGGCAATGCGTTGATCGTCGACCAACGCCTGTTCCCGGCGGACACTTGGCGCTTCTACGCCAAAGACGACAGCGGCCAGTACCTCAAGGAAATCCTCAGCGTCAGTCATCAAGCCTCTGACCAGGGCCCGGCCGTGTTCGACGTGCATTACTTCTATGGGCAACCCACCCAGTTGGAAACCTTCATGCGCACCGAACTCAACACCGTGGAATATGGCTTCGAGGTCAAACTGGACAAGCTCGAAGCGCAACCCCCTGCCCAATAAGCCTCAATGCTCGGGGTGAAACTGGATGTTGCGACTGCGCTCGCCATTGATCTGGCGCAGTTGCGCCTGCAGATGCAGGCACCAGATCTGCGGATCATCGGCCAGTTCATAACCATGGGTGGTCAGGCTCTGGACGATGGAATCAAGGATGGATTCGGCCACCAACGGGCCGCAGAACGGGCCTTGGGCCTTGATCGCAGACGGTTGCTCACCGGCCATTCCGGCGGCAAACAGCAAGGTCCACATCCCCTTATCCCCGGCCAGGGGACGAATGCAGCATTCGATGCGGGTAACCAGGCCAAGGCATTGGCGGGTGAGGCAGAGGTTGCGCGACATGGCGGCGACCCTCGGTAGATCCGGCGTTCAGCCTCCGCGAGAAGACTGTTTCGTTCCAGTGACGACTGTCGTTCTCCTTGCCCTGAGGATAGAAGAAAAGCCCGATAAACAAAGTTGACCAAGGCAACAGGCGCCGAATGGTCTATCGGCAAAAGTTGGCGCCAAGTCGCTGACACCTGCGGCGAGGTACAAGCCCTCGCCGCACGCCCGATTCAGGCGGGCTTGGTGTCTGCCAACGCCTCTTGCGCCAGCTCTTTTTCCGCCTCTTTGAGGTCCTCTTCACTGATCATTTCGGCGATGGCGCGCAGGCGCTCCACCACTCGACCATTGACGCTGTCTTCCGGGAACTGACCGTCCGCATCCGGCTCGCCAGCCGGCTCGCCGACCAACAGGCTGAGGGCCTCGTCGGCCTGACGCACCGCGTAGACGTGGAACTTGCCGTCGCGCACGGCCTGCAACACCTTCTCGTCGAGCATCAGGGTGGCGACGTTGGCCTGGGGAATGATCGCCCCCTGCTCGCCGGTCAGGCCCCGGGCTTCGCAAAGGCGGAAGAAGCCTTCGATCTTTTCGTTGACCCCGCCCACCGCCTGCACTTCACCAAACTGGTTGATTGAACCGGTGATGGCGAAGCACTGCTTGAGCGGCGTCTTCGACAGGGCCGAAATCAAGGTACAGGCCTCACCCAGGGACGCGCTGTCACCGTCCACATAACCGTAAGACTGTTCCAGGGCGATACTCGCCGAGATCGCCAGGGGGAATTCCTGGGCATAACGGCTGCCCAGGTAACCGGTGAGGATCATCACCCCCTTGGAGTGAATCGGCTGCCCGAGGTTGACCTCGCGCTCGATGTCGACAATCCCGCTGCCGCCCGGGTAGACCGTGGCGGAAATCCGCGCCGGCACCCCGAACGCCGAATCACCGACCTCCAGCACCGTCAGGCCGTTGCACTTGCCCACTGCCGCACCGGCGGTGTCGATCAGAATCACCCCGGCCAGCATGTCATCGAGAATCCGCGCTGAAACACGCCCGGTGCGCGTGGCCTTGGCCTTGAGTGCACGCTCGATGTGCCCGGCGTCGGTCTTCTCGTCAGACGCCAGGTGGCGAATGAAATCGGCCTCGCTGACCAGTTGGAACAGATCACCGATCCGCGCCGACAAGCGCCCCTGGTTCTCTGCCAGCCGCGCGCTGTAGGTCGCCAGACGCGCCACGGCATCGGAGGTCAGAGGCGCCATGCCTTCTTCCGAGGTGCGGGTTTTCAGCAACTGGGCGAACTGCTCCAGGCTTTCATCGACCATCGGAATGTCTTCGTCAAAATCCACCAGCACCCGGAACATCTCCTGGAAGTCCGGATCGGCGTCTTGCAGGGCGTAATACAGCTGGCGGGAGCCAATGATGATGACCTTGAGCTGCAATGGGATCACTTGCGGATTGAGGGTCACCGTCGCCAAACGGCCCAGTTCGCCCAACGGGGACTCCATCTTCAACTTGCGCGATTGCAAGGCACGTTTGAGGGCGTCCCAGACAAAGGGCTCGCTGAGCATTTTCTCGGCTTCGAGGATCAGGAAGCCGCCGTTGGCACGGTGCAAAGCCCCCGGACGCAACTGGCGATAGGTGGTGTAGAGCGCGCCCTGATCGGTGCTGTATTCGATGCGACCGAACAGGTTGTCGTACGTTGGATGCGGCTCGAACACCACTGGCGCACCGCCGCTGACCGGATGGCCGACCACCAGGCTCGGGCAGTACTGTTCTTCCAGCAGCTTGCGGGCCTGGGCGTCGGTCTTGGCGTCATCCACCAATTGCTCGACCACCGTTTTCAGCAGGTACACCTGCATCGCCTGCAAGTAACCGCAGACCGCGGCGTTCTCTGCGTACTGCTCGGACAACGGTGCCAACAGCGGCTGCAAGGCCAGGGTGATGGTTTCTTCGTTGAACTGGCGCATCTGGTTGTTCGACTCACGCTTCCACTGGGGCAAGCTGGCGAGTTCTTCGTTGAGGCGCTCTTCGAGCTCGGAAATATCCGTGTGGAAACGTTCGCGATCGGCTTCTGGCAGTTGCGAGAACTCAGCTTCGTCCAGAGCCTTGCCATCGAGCATCGGCGTAAAGGCAATGTTGGAACTGTCGCGGTACAGCGCCACGTCTTTTTCCAGGGCCAGACGCTCGATCACGTCCAGGGCGCGGTCGTAGCGCTGGTTGAAGGCACGGTCGATGGCGCTCTTGCGCTGTTGATAAGTCGGGTGTTCAAACACCGCCGGGAACGTCGCGACCAGGTTGTCGATCAGGCCGTTGATGTCCGCGATGAACGCGGCTGCACCGCCTGCCGGCAGCTCCAGGGCACGAGGCTCGCGGGGTTCATCGAAGTTGTTGACGTAGACCCAGTCGGCCGGGGTCTGCAGGCGTTTACCTTCCGCCTTCAGGTAGCGTTTAACAAACGAGAAGCGGCCGGTACCGGGCTCGCCCATGACAAACACGTTGTAACCGGGGCGCGGCATGGCCACCCCGAACTGCAAGGCTTCAACCGCACGTTCCTGGCCAAGCACACCGCGAAAGGGCTCCAAATCATTGGTGGTCGAGAAGCTGAACTGTTCAGCGGAAAAAGGACGGGTCAGCGCTTCGGGCGCTAGACGCAAGCTGGCAGCAACAGGATCAGGCATCGGGCTTCCTTACATCAGGCGGGGCAGATGGCGGCATTCTGGCGCCGGGTATGCCCGGCTGGCAAGGCGCGCCTAGGGCGAAAGCATAGACAAGGGTGATGCGCCCAGCCGCCCCCCGGAAAACCGGCTATGTCAGCGAATGTTTTGTAAAAAGTCACGGAACCCTTGGAACCTGCCTAAACTCCAAACTGCGCGGCTGGACTAATAACCGGCCCAACTGGCGCTGACATTGGCCAGCACCCCTTGTCCATTGGTTTGCACACAAAGAGAACACAGCTATGAAACGGATTCTTCTCGGTACTCTTTTCACCGCAGTATCCATCAACGCCATGGCCCAAGCGCCAGGCGGTCCGGATTGTGGTTGGGGCAACATGCTGTTTGAAGGTCAGCGTGGCACCCCGGCGCATTTCCTGGCTTCCACCACCAACGGCACCTCCGGCAACGCCACGTTCGGTATGACTTCCGGCACCAACGGTTGCTCGACCAACTCGGCACTGACTTATGGCGGTAAATCCTGGATTGCCATGAATGGCATGATGAACGAGCTCTCTGAAGACATGGCCAAAGGTCAGGGCGAAGCACTGACCACCTACGCTGTGGTGCTGGGCGTTGCTCCTGAAGACCGCGCGCATTTCGCCGCTGTTACCCATGAGCACTTCCAACAGATCTTCAGCAAAGCCGACGTGACTGCGGATGATGTGCACACCAACACCCTGGCCGTGCTGAAAAGCGACGCTCGTCTGGCCAAGTACGCAACTCCAGCTTAAGCTCGACCCGCCCGCTCTTCCCCAAGAGCGGGCTTTTGTTTTTTGGGAGCTGACCCTTAACGGGCCTTTGTTTCTTTCGACTTAAGTTGCCCACCATGCTCAAACGCCTTGCCTACCTGGCGCTCTGTGTCTGCGCCCCGCTGTCCGCCGCGCCCGCTATCGACAATCCACGTTTGCAGCAGTTGGCCAATGATCCGTTCTGGATCTCCCTGGGGCACTACGAGAGCGCCAAGCTGGGCGGCTGGCGCAGCTACGTCAGCGACGCGAAGTTTTTCCTCGCCAAAGACGGCGCGCAGCACCCTGACGCCGAACTGGCCGCCACCCTGCAAGCCCTGTACGCCCCGGCCAGCGCCGGTGAGCAGCACGCCCAATGCGTGTACCCGGCACGCACCCGCTGGCTCAAGGACCAGTTACAACTCACCGACCTGCCCACCGTGGCCTGCAGCGAATTCAAGCAGTGGTTCAAGGACGTCGCGCCCCACAGCGCGGTGATGATCTTCCCGGCGGCTTACCTCAACAGCCCGTCGTCGATGTTCGGCCACACCCTGCTGCGTATCGACCAGGCCGACGTGCAAAGCAACAACACCGCCCTGCTCAGCTACGCCATCAACTTCGGCGCCTACATCGAAGGCTCGGACAACAGCATCCTCTACGCCTGGAAAGGCCTGATGGGCGGCTACCCGGGCCTGTTCGCCCTGGTGCCCTACCAGGAGAAACTCTCGGAATACCGCAGCCTGGAAAACCGCGACCTCTGGGAATACCGGCTGAACCTGACCCAGGTTGAAACCGAGCGCATGGTCGAGCACGTCTGGGAACTCAAGCAGATCCAGTTCGACTACTTCTTCTTCGACGAGAACTGCTCCTATCGATTGCTGGAGTTGCTGCAAGTGGCGCGCCCGGGCCTGAAGCTGACCGAGCAATTCCCTCTGACTGCGATCCCCACCGACACCGTCAAGGCGGTGAAGGAAGCCGGGCTGGTGGAAAAGATCGACTATCGACCGTCCCGTGAGCGTGAACTGCTCAGCCGCGCCGAGCCCCTGAACGGCGAGGAGCAGCAATGGGTGCTCAAGGTCAGCGCCGATCAGCAGCACCTGCAAGACGCCGACTTCAAAGCCCTGCCAAGGGATCGCCAGGCGCTGATCGTCGACGCGGCCTATCGCCTGGAGCGCTACCGGGCCAACGGCCAGGAGCGCGACCCTGCGCGCTCGCAGCGCAGCTTCGAACTGCTCCGGGCAATCAACCGCAACCCTGCGCCAGAGTTGCAGATCGAGCGTCCCGGCCTACCGGAAGACGGCCACGAATCCCGCACCTGGCAAGTCGGTATCGGCACCCGGGGCGACCAGGCGTTTGGCGAATACGGCCTGCGCATGGCCTATCACGACCTCAACGACAACGCCGAAGGTTTCCCCCTGGGCGCGCAGATTGAAATCCTGCAAATGAAACTGCGCCAGTACGAAGGCAATCGTTGGCAGTTGCAGCAATTGGACCTGGCCACCATTCGCTCCCTGACGCCGCGCAACGAACTGCTGCAGCCCTGGTCCTGGCAAGTCACCGGCGGCCTGGAGCGCGTGCCGGGCAAGCATGACGATGAGACCCTGGTCAGCCACGTCAATGGCGGCGCCGGTGGCACCTGGCAGTTGGGCGAGAACACCCTGGGCTTTGCCCTGGGTACCGTGCGGGTCGAGCACAATAACGACTTCTCGGCCTTTATCTCCCCGGCCGCCGGGTTCAACACTGGCTTGCTGTGGAAAAACCCGCTGGGCAACTTCAGCGTCGAAGCCAAGGGCGACTACTTCACCAATGGCGAAGTCCGCCGCAGCCTGAGCCTCAACCAACAGTGGGAGCTGTCACGCAACCTCGGTCTGCGCCTCAGCGCGCAACGCGAATTCAGCCACCTGGCCACCGCCGAGAATGAAGTGATGCTGGAACTCAAGTGGTACCACTACTAGGGGCAACAGCCGCATTGGCCTGCTAATTCTTCACCTGGCTTTCACGAGGTAGCGACGAATCGACTTCTAGACTGATGCCATCAGCCGTAATCCGGCGTAGGAGTCAGGCATGTGGCGGTTCGGGTGGTTAGTGGTGCTTTTTCTGGTGATCGGCGGGTGCGAGTCCACCCACGAGCATTTGCTTGCCCAGGGCTATCCACCGGCCTTTGCCGATGGTTTCGATGATGGCTGTGTCAGTGGCCGACAAGCCGCCGGCGCCATCACCGGCGAGTTCCGCAAGAACGTGCCGCGCTACCTCAAGGACGCGCAATATGCCGAAGGCTGGAGCGACGGTTTCAGGCAGTGTCAGGCCATGCTGGAAAATCAGGATCGCACCGAATACCGTGAACACCATTGGGATGAGCGGGAACGGGCCTGGCAGCAAGAGAAGGACCGTGACGCCGCCCGCGCCTATCGTTCGCAGTGAGTCGCTCTCGGATAACCGCCGACACTAAAAGGCTGCGAGCAGGGTCCAACCTCCACCCTCGGAGAATTGCCATGAGCCGCGCATTCGTCAACGAAGACCAGGCTGCCGATCAGGCCGACACGCCGGTTGAGCGCCTGGTCAGCACCCAGCCCAATTACGTCACACCCCAAGGCCTTGCCGCGTTGCAGGCCAAGGTCACGCAGTTGCAAACCCAGCACAGCGAACACAGCGCCCAGGGCGATGCTGCGGACAAACAGCGGCTGGCCGACCTGGAGCGGGACCTGCGCTACTTCAATCAGCGCCTGCAAAGCGCCCAGCTCACCGCACCCGCCACGTCCACCCAACAGGTGCAGATCGGCAGCCGAGTGACCTTCGCGGATGAACAGGGGAACGAGCAGCAGGTGCAACTGGTGGGAGAGGATCAGGCCGATGTCGGCCTGGGCCTGATTAACTGGGGCTCGCCTTTGGGTCGCGCCCTGCTTGGCGCGCAACCCGGCGATGAAGTGCTGTGGAAAAGGCCGGCTGGGGATCAGTTGATCGAGATCATCCGCATCGAGCCGGCCTGAAACGACTCAGACCACGCCTTGTGCCAGCATCGCATCAGCGACTTTGACGAAGCCAGCGATGTTGGCACCTTTGACGTAGTTGATCCGACCGTTCTCTTCACCGTAGTGCACGCAGGCGTGGTGAATCGACTGCATGATGGCGTGCAGCTTGGTGTCCACCTCTCCGGCAGTCCACAGCAGGCGCATGGCGTTCTGTGACATTTCCAGACCGCTGACGGCCACGCCACCGGCGTTCGATGCCTTGCCCGGTGCGAACAGAATGCCCGCCTCGATAAAGATATCCACAGCCTCCAGGGTGGTCGGCATGTTCGCGCCTTCGGCCACGCAGATGCAGCCCTGACGCAACAAAGCGCGGGCCGCGTCGGCGTCCAGCTCGTTCTGTGTGGCGCACGGCAGGGCGATGTCGCAGGCCAGGGTCCACGGCGTCTGGCCGGCCAGGAACTCCAGGCCAAACTGGCTGGCCAGCTCACTGATGCGCCCGCGCTTGACGTTCTTCAATTCCAGCACCGCTTGCCATTGCTCTTCGCTCAGACCGGACTCGCAGTACAGGGTGCCCTCGGAATCCGACAGCGAAATCACCTTGCCGCCCAGGTCCATGACTTTGCGTGCCGCATACTGCGCCACGTTGCCGGAACCGGAGATCGCCACGCGCTTGCCTTCAACCCGCTGGTCACGGCGCTTGAGCATTTCTTCAGCGAAGTACACACAGCCAAAACCGGTGGCTTCAGGACGAATCAGGCTGCCGCCGTAGCTGATGCCCTTGCCGGTCAGCACTGAAGTGAACTGGTTGCTCAGGCGTTTGTACTGGCCAAACAGGAAACCGATCTCCCGGGCACCGACACCGATGTCACCGGCGGGCACGTCCACATCGGCGCCGATATGGCGATACAACTCGCTCATGAAGGCCTGGCAGAAGCGCATGACCTCGGCGTCGCTCTTGCCCTTGGGGTTGAAGTCCGAACCGCCCTTGCCGCCGCCCATGGGCAGGGACGTCAGGGAATTCTTGAAGGTCTGCTCGAAAGCGAGGAATTTCAGCACCCCGAGATTCACCGATGGATGGAAGCGCAAACCGCCCTTGTACGGACCGATGGCGCTGTTCATCTGAATACGGAAGCCGCGGTTGACCTGGACCTTGCCCTGGTCGTCGACCCAGGAAACGCGAAACACCACGGCGCGTTCCGGCTCACAAATACGCTCGAGAATGCCCGAGGTCAGGTAGTGCGGGTTGGCCTCCAGAAAGGGCCACAGACTGCGCAGTACTTCTTCCACGGCCTGGTGGAATTCAGGCTGGTCCGGGTCGCGTTTTTTCAGACGGGCAAGGAAGTCTTCGACGGATTCGATCATGGGAAGTCTCGGCAAATTTATTGTCGTTAAGGGGAGATTTGCCCGGAACTTTATCAATTCAAATCGCACCGCGACAGCGCAAAATGTCGCAGTTATGAATTTAAATGGTGCATTAAATATAAATGGCGACGATTTTCAGGGGATTTGTGCACCGGATTGGTGGCACTTCCTGCCTGAGCCGCACGCTTTTGGTGAGACGGAAAAGTGGATCGCCGGCAAGCCGGCGCCTACAGAAATGTCGCTACCAGAGGGTCGGAAAGAGGGCAAAAAAACGGAGCCCGAAGGCTCCGTTCTGTTCAAGCAGCGACCAGATCAGGCCAGCTTCTTGTGACGCACGCGGTGCGGTTGGGCAGCCGCTTCGCCGAGGCGTTTCTTACGATCGGCTTCGTACTCGGTGTAGTTGCCTTCGAAGAACACGGCTTGCGAATCGTCTTCGTAGGCCAGGATGTGAGTGGCCACACGGTCCAGGAACCACCGATCGTGGGAGATCACAATGGCGGCGCCCGGGAAGTCCAGCAGGGCTTCTTCCAGGGAACGCAGGGTTTCAACGTCGAGGTCGTTGGACGGTTCGTCGAGCAGCAGGACGTTGCCGCCCTCTTTCAAGGTCAGGGCCAGGTGCAAGCGACCGCGCTCACCACCGGACAGGTCCTTGACGAACTTCTGCTGGTCGCCGCCCTTGAAGTTGAAACGACCCACGTAGGTGCGGGACGGAATTTCGTAGTTGCCGATGCGGATCTGGTCCGAGCCATCGGAAATCTGCTGGAACACCGTCTTGCTGCCGTCCAGGTCGTCACGGCTCTGATCGACGCACGCCAGTTGCACGGTTTCACCGATTTCGATGCTGCCGGAATCCGGGGTTTCCTTGCCCATCAGCATACGGAACAGGGTGGATTTACCCGCACCGTTACCGCCGATCACGCCGACGATGGCGCCCTTGGGCATGGCGAACGACAGGTTGTCGATCAGTACGCGATCGCCGTAACCCTTGGTGACGTTCTTGAACTCGATGACCTTGTCACCCAGGCGCGGACGGCCGGGATGTAGATCTCGTTGGTTTCGCTGCGCTTCTGGAATTCCTGGGACTGCATTTCTTCGAAGCGTTGCAGACGAGCCTTGGATTTCGACTGACGAGCCTTGGCGCCTTTGCGCACCCATTCCAGCTCTTCTTTCATGGCCTTTTCATGGGCCGACTGCTGCTTGGATTCCTGGGCCAGACGGTCGGACTTGGCTTCCAGCCAACCCGAGTAGTTGCCCTCGTAAGGAATACCGGCGCCGCGGTCGAGTTCCAGAATCCAGCCCGCGACGTTGTCGAGGAAGTACCGGTCGTGCGTGATCGCAACCACGGTGCCCGGGAAGTCGTGGAGGAAATGCTCCAGCCAGGCCACGGAGTCAGCGTCCAAGTGGTTGGTTGGTTCGTCGAGCAGCAGCATGTCCGGGGCAGACAGCAGCAGGCGGCACAGGGCCACACGACGCTTTTCACCACCGGACAGGTGCTCGACCTTGGCGTCCCAGGCCGGCAGGCGCAGGGCGTCGGCGGCGACTTCCAGCTGACGCTCCAGGTTATGGCCGTCGCTGGCTTGCAGGATGGCTTCGAGCTTGGCCTGTTCGGCGGCCAGCTTGTCGAAGTCGGCATCCGGGTCGGCGTAGGCAGCGTAGACCTCGTCCAGGCGGGCCTGGGCGTCCTTGATCACGCTGACCGCTTCCTCGACCACTTCACGTACGGTCTTGGTCGGATCCAACTGCGGCTCCTGGGGCAGGTAGCCGATATTCAGATCAGGCATCGGGCGCGCTTCACCATCGAACTCGGTGTCAACGCCGGCCATGATTTTCAACAACGTGGACTTACCCGAACCGTTAAGGCCGAGTACGCCGATCTTGGCGCCGGGGAAGAAGGACAGAGAAATGTTTTTCAGGATTTCCCGCTTCGGCGGAACAACTTTGCTCAGCCGATGCATGGTGAAGACGTATTGAGCCATGGTGAACCTAGCGTCAGTGACTGATGAATAGAAGCGGGCGCTGCCCGTGTCAGGCCATGCGCAGCGCCGGCATGGACGCAAATCGATGCCGGCGTGAACAGAAACCTGATGATCTGGAGCTGGAACGCCCCTATGTGTAGCGGGCAAAACTACCTCAATGGCGGATCAAGGTCCAGCCAAGCGGGACTGGCACTTTGCCACAACTCAAGGCATGCTAGCCGCCCTTCGGGCGTCCGGCTTATAGTGCACGTCGCGCCAGCCCAGCCAAACCGCAGGATCACAGCTTGCCCAACGTCACTTCGCCACCGCCCGCGCGTGCGCCTATCCCTGCGCCCGGCTCCCCCCTGCGCGGCACCCTTAAAGGTGCACTGGCGACGCTGGTGCTATTGCTCCTGGCCTTGCTGTTCTGGCAACTGCTCGACCAACTGCAGAAAACCCGCAAGGTCCAGCAGCAATACGCCATCGACTACAGTGCCGACCAGGCCGATCACCTGAGCCTGAACCTGGCCCTTAATGCGCAGATCGCTCTGAATCTGCTACCGATCGTCGAACAACCCCACACCGCCGAACAACAGCAACAACTGCTGCAAAAGCTCCAGTTGTCGTTGCCGGACGTGCGCAGTATCGCCCTGCTGGATGCCTCCGGTCAGATCGTCAATGACAGCGCCAGCACCTCTCTGGACGCGGCCTGGCTGGCGGAGTTGGTGCAGCGCAGCAACGGCCAGCGCTACTACTTCAGCAACGAGAGCGACGGTTCGCTGGTCACCCTGTTAATGCACCAACCCAGCGGTTCGGTCAGGGGTTACTGGGTGCTGCGCCTGGCGCCGAGCTTCTTCCAGACGTTGATTCGGGACCAGGAAACCGCGCAAAAACCGGCCTGGGTCCTGGAAAACCGCCTCACCCGACTGGTGGTCAGCCGTACCCACCCCGATTTGGCCAAGCCCGGCCTGTTGAGCCCGGAAGACATGGCCGACAGCGTGCTGGTGACACCCCTGAGCAACAGCGACTGGCAATTGCGCGGCCTTTTCGACGAACGGGCGGTGATTGAACAACTGCTGCCAGCCTTTATCGGCAAATGTCTCCTGGGGCTGGCGTTCTCCCTGTTGCCGGTGATCGCCCTGTTGAACATGCGCCGCCGCCAGCGCCAATTGCACGAAGGCCGCCGCCGCTACCAGGACATTTTCGAAGGCACAGGCGTAGCCCTGTGTGTGCTGGATGTTTCCGGCCTGCCCGGGCAACTGGACAAGGCTCATTTGCGCAATAGCGAGCAGCTCAAGCGCTGGCAGGAACAGAGTCCGCAGCAACGCCTGCAATTGCTGCGCGAACTGCGGGTCACCGAAGTCAACCAGGTCGCCCTGCGCCTGCTCAATGTCGACTCCTGCGAACAGGCCTGGAAGCTGTTGATCGACGGCTGCGCACTCAATGGCAACGCGATTGGCAGCCAGTTGCTGGACGCCGTGCTCAACCAGCAGAAACAGCTGGAGCTGGAGATCAAGCTCAGCGACGCCCAGGGCCACGACCAGCATCTGTGGCTGGTGCTGCGCCTCCCGGAAGACCCTGCCGACTATCGCGCGGTGATCCTCAGCATCAGCGACATCACCAGCCGCAAGCTGATCGAACTGTCGCTGCTGGAGCGTGAGGGTTTCTGGTCCGACGTGGTGCGCACCGTGCCCGATCACCTGTATGTGCAGGACGTGATCAGCCAGCGGATGATTTTCAGCAACCACCACCTGGGCCAGACCCTCGGCTACAACAAGACCGAACTGCACCAGATGGGCGAATACTTCTGGGAAATCCTCCTGCACCCCGAAGATGCCGACCTCTACCATCGCCTGCGCCAGGAACAGCGCCATGCGGGCTACGCGCAACTGCTGCAATGCCAGTTGCGTTTCCGCCACCGCAGCGGCCAGTGGCGGCGCTTCGAGATCCGCGAACAGGCCTTGGCCCGGGACAAGTACGACCAGGTCACACGCATCATCGGCGTGGCCAAGGACATCACCGATCAGATCGAGGCCAGCGAGTCCCTGCGTGACAGCGAACAGCGCTACCGCATGCTCGCCGAAAGCATCAGCGACGTGATTTTCTCCACCGACAGCCAACTGTCCCTCAACTACGTCAGCCCGTCGGTGCAAGCCGTGCTGGGTTACGACGTGGACTGGATCTTCCAGAACGGCTGGCAATCGACCATCGCCAACCCTCAGCAACTGACCGGCATCTATACCTTGATGGACCGGGTCAGCAAGGCCCTGGACAAACCCGAGCAACTGGCTGAGCTGCGCAGCCAGGTGCAGACCCAGCTGTTCCTCTTCGACTGCCTGCGTGGCGATGGGCGCAAGATCCCCATCGAGCTGCGCCTGGTACTGGTCTGGGATGAACAAGGGGGCTTCGAAGGCGTGCTCGGCGTCGGCCGCGACATCAGCCAACAGCGCCGCGCGGAAAAAGCACCTGCGCATCGGCCGCCCACGGTATTCGAGCACCTCGACGTCCGGCGATCCTCATCACCGGACCCTGCGGGTTATATCGTGCCAGGCCAACGAAGCGTTCAGCCGGGTCAGCGGCTATGCCGTGC
>NZ_JALQCW010000056.1 GCF_023241715.1 Pseudomonas morbosilactucae | reverse complement strand
CACGTACTGCTGGCCATCCTTGCCGGTGTAGCTCATCGGCGTGGCTTGGCCGCCGGCTGGCAGGCGGGACTTCCACAGTTCCTTTGCCGTTCTTCACGTCATAGGCACGGATGTACTGGTCCAGGGTGCCGCTGAGGAAGCCGAGCCCCCGGCGGTGACCATGGAGCCGCCCATGCTCGGTACGCCGATAGGCAGGCCGATCGGCACTGGCGAGCTGTCGCGGCTGGTGCCGTTCTTGTGTTTCCACACCACCTTGGCGGTGGTCAGGTCGACACCGGCCACATAGCCCCAGGCCGGAGCCTGGCAGGGCACGCCGAACGGCGACATGAACGGGTGCATGATCACTGCGTAAGGTGCGCCGGCGTTAGGTTGCACGCCCGAGGTTTCGCTTTCGCGCTTGCTGTCGGCGGCCACTTCGGCACGCGGCACCAGCTTGGACACGAAGGCCATGTAGTTCGGGCTGGTGAACAGCAGTTGGCGGACCGGGTCCACCGAGACGCTGCCCCAGTTGAACACGCCGACGTTACCCGGATAGACCAGGCTGCCCTGGATCGATGGCGGGGTGTACTGGCCTTCGTAACGCAGTTCCTTGAACTGGATGCGGCACAGCATCTGGTCGAATGGCGTGGCGCCCCACATGCCTTTCTCTTCCAGCGGCGGTGGCAGCAGGTTCAGGTCGGAACGAGCCTGGGTCGGCGCGGTGTGGTCGCCTTCTACGGCGCCGGTAGGGGCCGGTACTTCCTGGATGGGTACGATCGGCTTGCCGTCGCGACGGTCCAGCACATACAGGCTGCCTTGCTTGGTCGGTTGGATCAGCGCTGGCTTGACGCCGTCCGCGGTCTTCATGTCCAGCAGGGTCGGTTGGCTGCCCACGTCCATGTCCCACAAGTCGTGGTGGGTGAACTGGTAGTTCCAGCGCAGCTTGCCGGTGTCGAGGTCCAGGGCCACGGTGCCGGCGCTGAACTTCTCGGCGCCCGGGCTGCGGTTGCCGCCCCATTGGTCCGGCATCTGGTTGCCCAGGGGCAGGTAGATCATGCCCAGCTTCTCGTCGACGCTGGCCAGGGACCACATGTTCGGCGAGTTGCGGGTGTAGGTGCGGCCTGCCTGCAGCGGGGTGGTTTCGTCGGGGTTGCCGGCGTCCCAGTTCCACACCAGGTGCCCGTCATGCACGTCGAACGCGCGGATCACGCCGGAAGGCTCGTTGGTCGACTCGTTGTCGGTCACGTGGCCGCCGATGATCACCAGGTTGCGAGTGATGGCGGTAGGCGAGGTGGAGTAGTAGCCGCCCGGGGTGAATGGGCCGATGCCGGCCTTGAGGTCCACGGCGCCTTTGTTGCCGAAGTCTTCACAGACCTTGCCGGTGTCGGCATTGATGGCGATCAGGCGCGCATCGGCGGTCGGCAGGAACAGGCGACGCGGGCAACTGGTGGCAATCGCCTTGCCAGCGTCCGACAGGGTGGCCGGGGTGCTGATGGCGTCGGCCTTGGTGAAGTTGGCTTCGTCGTAGTACGACACGCCACGGCAGGTCATGTGCGCCCAGCCACGGAAGTCATCACCGTTGGGGCCTTGGATCTGCGGGTCGAAGCGCCAGATTTCCTTGCCGGTGTCCGGGTCCAGTGCCAGCACCTTGCTGTGGGCGGTGCAGGCATAGAGCATGCCGTTGACCTTCAGCGGGGTGTTCTGGTTGGTGATCTCCACCGGGTCCTTGGCGGTCGGCATGTCGCCGGTGCGGATGCGCCAGGCTTCCTGCAACTGGCCAGCATTGGCCGGGGTAATCTGCTTCAGCGGCGAGTAACGGTCACCGAACTCGGTGCGGCCGTACGCCTGCCAGTCGCCTTCGGGCATGGCCGGTGCGGTGCTGGCCAGGTCACTGGTGTCGCGGCCCAGTTCGCCAGAGATTTCCCCCGGGTGGGTGAACTGGCTGCCGATGGCCGAGCCGCCGGCGAGGATCACGGCCACACTCAGTACCGCAGTGCCCAGGGGTGCCGGGCCGTTGCGCAGCAGCGGACGGCGGAACCAGGGCAGCAGCAGGACCACGCCCAGGACGAAGAACAGCGACAGGCGCGGCACCAGTTGCCACCAATCCAGGCCGACTTCCCACAGCGCCCAGACCGAGCTGGCGAACAGCACCACCCCGTACAGGCCCAGCGCGGCACTGCGCCCCGCCAGCAGCAATATGCCGGTGACGATCAGGCCGAGGCCGGCCAGCAGGTAGTACAGCGAGCCGCCGAGCATGCTCAGCTTGATCCCCCCGGCCAGCAAGGCCAGGCCCATTAGCAGCAGCAGGATGCCGAGCAGATTCGGCAGCAGGCGGCTAGGACTTGAAGCACCCTCAGTGCTCATAGTGTGGTTCTCCGTGACGTTAAGAGTGTTTCCGCGCTTGTTCACTGTAGATGACGTTCAGGCGCGGGCATGGTTCAGCAAAAAAGTGTTCGGCGCAGCGAGGTGGATCAGAACGAACTCTGGATCTTGATCCCGCCGATCAGTGCGTCATCGACCCGGTCGACACCGCCCGGATGGCGGATGTACTGCAGGTTGGGGCGCACGGTCAGCCAGTTGCTCAGGTGCACGCCGTAGTTCAGCTCGGCGCTGTATTCGGTGTCTTGCACAGGCAGGTAGGCCGGGTTGTCGTAGTCGAAGACCACGTTGGCCTGGTTCGTCGCCTCGGCGTTCTTGTGGTACGCCGGGTTGACGTGGACCCGGGCCACGGCAAAGCCGATATCGTCTTTTGTCCGGGCGTCGAACGGCCCCTTGTAGACCAGGCCGGCCTGGACGTAGTTGTCGATGGCGTTGGTCTTCTTGTCGTGCATCGTCACGTTGGCGAACACACTCAAGCCCCGGGAATGGTCGCTGGCCAGGCTGGTGACCTGCTGTTGCGCGCCCAGCCACAGGCCGTGCTTGCTCGAGCTGCTGCGGTAGGCGTCGCCGCTCAGGGCCGCTGGCTGGCCGTTGCCGTCTTTATAGACGTCGCTGGCCTTGGCGCTGCTGTAGTAATAGCCGGCGCGGTATTCGCCCGGCAGCCCGCCGAGCTTGGGCGTCCACACCAGTTCTACTGGCAGCAGGGTGCCTTGGGTGCCGCTGCCGCTGAGCTTGAAGCCGTTGCCGCGGTCCAGGTTGGACGGGTTCTGCTCGTAGGCGCCGACCTGGGCATAGAGCTCCGGGGTCAGGTGATATTTGACCCGCAGTGCCCATTGGCTGACCGGCCAGTTGTACCAGACGCTGCCGGCCCAGTTGCCCACCTGGGAGCCGCAGAACGCCAGGTTCTGGAAGTCGCAGGGGAAGCTGTTGAAGTCTTCGCCCTGGCCGAAGCGGCCGGCCTTGATGTCGAGCTTCTGGTCGAAGAATTTCTGCTGGTACCACATTTGCGTCAGGCGCCAGGTCTGGCCGCGGCCCCAGACTTCCTGGGCCGAGGTAAAGCCGCCGACCCGAGGGTCGTTGATGCGGTCGTTACTGATGTTGTTGCCGCTGCGTTCGGTGATGGTCAACTGGAACTCGGCGTCACTCCAGCCAAGGATCTTCTCCAGGTCCAGGTGACTGCCGAAGGCGAACTGATCGCTGTAGCGGGCAGCGCGGTCATGGTCGTAGCCACCGTGCAGGTTGGCGCCCACTTCGCCGACGTAGTCCATCTTGAAGTCGTAGCCCTGGCGAGCCAGGTCTGTGCGCGTGCCGTTCCAGTCGCCGAGCATCCAGGGCGAGTCGCTGTCGAAGGCGGGCGCGCGTGAGCGCAGCTGGCAAACCCCAGGGCGCTGAGCAGAGCCAGGGCTTTGTGACGGGCATTGGGGTGTGAGACAGCGCTGTCTTTAAAAGTAGGGACGTCAGGCATAAGGATGAAATGGCAGTCTTTTTCTAGGAATGGGCTGGCATCAGGCGGCATGCGGCGGGGCGAAGCACCACGGCAAACGGCTGATTTACAAGAGAAGGTGAAACGGTTCTGCTTTGGGACGGGAAGGATAAAGCGCCGTCTCGTGGAGAGAAAGCGCTTTTCTTGACATGAAGCATTTCGAATTTGGTAACAGTGGCGATGGCGCTACCTGATTCAGCGTGGGTTTTGCGCCGCGCCCAGCACGGACTTGTCCCGGGTGTAGGTGAGCACGCCGTGGGCCACCAGGCCGAAGATCAAGCCCCAGAACGCCGCCGCCAGGCCGAGGAAACTCATGCCGGAGGCGGTCACCAGAAAGGTGATCAGCGCCGCTTCCCGTTGTTTTTCGTCAGCCATGGCACCACTCAGGCCAGCGCTGATGGCGCCGAACAGGGCGAGGCCGGCCAAGGCGGCAATCAGCTCCTTGGGCAGGGCGGCGAACACCGACGCCAGGGTCGCGCCGAACACCCCCATGAGGAGGTAAAACAGCCCGCAGGCGATCCCGGCGATGTAGCGCTTGTCCTTGTCTTCATGGGCTTCGCGGCCGGTGCAGATGGCGGCGGTGATGGCCGCGAGGTTGATGCCGTGGGAGCCGAAGGGTGCCAGCAGCACTGACGTCAGGGCCGTCCAGGACACGATGGAGCGCGCCGGGGTGGTGTAGCCGGCGCTGCGCATCACCGCCATGCCCGGGACGTATTGCCCGGTGAGGGTCACCAGGGCCAGGGGCAGGCCGATGTTGATGATCGCGTGCCAGTTCCACTCGGGGGCCATGAAGATCGGTTGGGCCACTGCCAGGGTGATGGAGCCACCGTTGAATTCACCTAGGCCGGCGGCCACTGCACAGCCCACCAGCAGGACCGCGAGAATCGCGTAGCGCGGTGACAGGCGCTTGCCCAGCAAGTAGGCGGCAATCATGGCCAGCACCAGGGCCGGTTGCAGGGTCACCGAGGTAAAAAGCCCGGCGCCGAAGCGGAACAGAATGCCCGCCAGCATGGCGGCGGCAATGGCCTTGGGCAGGCGGCTCATCAGCTTGTCGAAAGCCCCGGAAAGCCCGACCACGGCAATGATCAACGAGGCGACCATGTAGGCGCCGATGGCCTGGGGCAGCGACACCGTTGGCAGCATCGACACCAGCAGCGCCGCACCGGGCGTGGACCAAGCGGTGATCACCGGCACCTTCAAGCGCCAACTGAGCAGCAGGCCGGTGAGGCCACTGCCGATGGAGATGGCCCAGATCCAAGACGACACCTGGTCGCTGGGCAAGTGGGCTTCGCGGGCGGCCTGGAACACGATGATCAGGGGGCCGGCGTAGGAAATGATCACGGCGATCAGGCCGGCGATCACGGCGGAGAGGGACAGGTCCTTTCTGAGACTGTGCATGGCATCTCGACTGGCGTGGAGTGGGGGTGGGATTGAATCGATTGAGTTGATGGTGGTTGAGTGTATTTCAACGAATTGAATCGATTCAATTGTTTCTCGACTTGGTTTTATCTCCGAAGCTCTTTATGAAGCATTAACTTGATGATTTATAAGTATTTATAAGGGGTATGAAAAAATCTATCGAGTCGCCTGCCGTTTTTTCATGTGTGTGTTAATCGACTCAATCCGTTGATTGAGTCGGTGCCAAAGGCGAGTGATGGCCTGTGATATGCTCCGGCCCACTTCAACGCAGCCGAGGGTCATCAGCCTCCATGTGGGTTCCCCAGTTAAGCGAGTTCAACCAGCCGGTCTACCTGTCCATCGCCGACGCCCTGGCGCGGGATATCGGCAGCGGATTGTTGAATGACGGTGATCGCCTGCCGACCCTGCGGGAGCTGGCGGTCACCCTGAACGTCACCCCCGGCACCATCAGCCGTGCCTACAGCGAAGCCCAGCGTCGTGGCCTGGTGCAGGGCGAGGTCGGGCGCGGCACTTATGTGCTGGCGCAACCGGCGCTGATGGTGCCTGAGGGGGCCAGCGCGCCGACCCTGTCCCTGGGGCAATCCGAAGCCCTGGACTTGTCGATCATCAAGCCCTACAGCGAAACCCTGGAGTACTGGTTGCGGGGTGCTTTGGTGGGCATGGCCCGTAGCAGCGACTTCGGTCGCGCCCTGGACTATGCCCCGGACGGCGGCCACCCGGCCCATCGCGAGGCCGGTGCCCAGTGGTTGCGGCACGCGTTGCCCGAAGCCCATTGGCAGCAAGTGGTGATCACCTCGGGTGCCCAGCACGGGCTGATGGTGGCCATCGGCGCTCTGAGCAATGCCGGGGACCTGGTGCTTTGCGAGTCGTTGAGTTACCCGGGCATTCTCTCCGTGGCCCATGGCCTGGAGCGGCGCCTGCGGGGCGTGGCGATGGATGAGGAGGGGATGATTCCCGAGGCCCTGCGCGAGCAGTGCCTGCGGGAAAAACCTGCGTTGCTGGTGTGCGTCGCCAGTTGCCAGAACCCCACCACGGCGATCATGTCGCCGGGGCGTCGCGCGCAAATCGCAGCGATTGCCGAAGAGTTCGACTTCCTGATCATCGACGACGACATCTACGGGTTTCTCGCCACCGATCCGTCGATCAAGCCGCTGTCCACCTATGCGCCGGAGCGTTCGGTGTACCTCACCAGCCTGTCCAAGGCGATCATGCCGGCGTTGCGCGTGGGCTATCTGTACAGCCCGCCGAAGTTGCTGTCGCGCCTGAGTTCGATGGTGCGCAGCAGCGTGTGGATGCCCTCGCCCCTGACGGCGCAGTTGGCGAGCAATGTGATTGTCGAGGGGTTGGACCGCAAGCTGGTGCAAACCCAGCGCACCGAGGCGGCGGCGCGCCAGGCCATCGCCCGCGAGGTGTTTGCCGGCCTGCAGGTGCAGACCCAGCCCCATAGTTATCACCTGTGGCTGACCTTACCGGAGCCCTGGACCGGCGATGAGTTCGCCACCCTGGCCCGGGCCAATGGCGTGCTGGTGATGAGTGGGACTCAGTTCCAGGCGGAGCGCGGCGTCAGTTCGCGCTGTGTGCGGGTGGTGCTGATGTCGCCCACCACCCAGGATGAGTTGCGCTTTGCCCTGACCCAACTGGCCAGCCTGATCGACGCCGACCCACGGCGCTACCGCTAACCCCGGAACGAACATCGCTCTCACGAACGCCCTTGCCCTGTAGGAGCCGGCTTGCCGGCGATAGGCCTTGGAGCGGACATCGTTCTCACGAACGCTATCGCTGGCAAGCCAGCTCCTACGAGGTGGCGTGATGGGTGGGGCGTGATGGGTGTAGGAGCGTTGGGCGGTGATTAGAAGGTGGTACGCAACCCGACTTCCACACCGCGCCCGGCGGCTGGGGCGATGTCCCGCAGGATCGAACTGGCGTAGCGCACGGTTTGGTTGGTCAGGTTCTCGCCCTTGACGAAGGCCAGCCACTGGCTGCCGCCGATGTCGAAGCGATACCCGGCGCTGGCCCCCAGAGTGGTGTAGCCGTCGGTGCCGCTTTCGTTGTCGGGCACCTGGCCCTGGCTGGCGGCGTGCTGCACGTCCAGGCGGGCTTGCCAGCGATCCTGTTCCCACAGCAACCCAGTGTTCAGGCGCAGCGGCGCAATGCGTGGCAAGGCTTCACCGTTGTCCAGGTTCTTGGCTCGGGTGTAGTCGCCAGACAGCTCCAGGGCGAACTTGCCGTAGGCGCTTTCCCCGAGGGTCCAGTGATCCTGGGCTTCGATCCCGGCGAAACGTGCGCGCACACCGGAGTAGGTGTATTCCGGAATACCGTTGGCATCTTCTTCACCGTCTTCGTCCAACGTCCGGCCGCTGCCCAACAGGCCGATGTAGTTGGAGAAGTGGCTGTAGAAGACCCCGACGCTGCCCTTGTGGGTGCCGTTGTCAAAACGCAGGGCCAGGTCGCTGGACACGGCTTTTTCCTTGGACAGCTTGGCGTCGCCCACTTCATAGGTGCCGGTGGCCACGTGGGCGCCATTGGCATACAGCTCGTAGAAGGTCGGCGCACGCTCGGTGTAGCCCAAAGTGGCGGCCAGGGACCAGATCGGCGTCAGGGTATAGACCGCGCCGGAGGACAGGCTGCCGGCGGTGAAGCTACTGGACTGGTCGGCCCGGGCGAAGCGTTCGTTGCCTTTGCTGTCCGGGTCTACGGTGGTGTGCTCCAGGCGGCCGCCGAGGCTGAGTTTGAGGCGCTCGGTGGCCTGCAGCTCTTCGAGGATAAACAGCGCGCCGCTGTTGGTATCGGTTTGCGGCACGAAGGCTTCTTCACCCAGGGCGGAGAACTCGTTGCGATTGACCTGGGCGCCCACTACGCCGTCGAGGGGGCCGAGGGGCTGGTGGCGGGCTTCGACCCGTGCTTCGTAGCCCTTGTTCTTGAAGGTGGTGCCGGTTTCGCCGCCTTCGATTTCCCTGTGCTGGTAATCGGTGTAGCCGGCGTTGAGCTTGATCGAGCTGAAGGGCCCTTGCAGGTTGCGCAGTTCGGAGGCGAAGGCGTAGTGGTCCTGCTGCATGCGAATACGCACCGCCTCTTCGGCCGGTGAGCCATAGTTGGAGTCGTAGTGGCTGTAGGAAAGGCCGGCATAGCCGTCATCCCAGGTGTAGGAACCGCCGACGCGCCACCGTCCTGGCGCCCGTCGCTGTTGCCCAGGCGACCTTTTTTACCATCGCCGTCTTCGCTCTCGGCAGCGTGGCGGCTACGGGCGTAGCCGGGGATTTTCAGGTCGTTGAACTGCCGGGAGTTGGCGTCCAAGTGCAAGGCGAAGGTGCCGTCACCGGCTTCCAGTTTACCGGCACTGCTGCGGGTCGTATCGGCACCGCCGTAGCGCAATTCGCCCGCCCCGTGGATGCCCTCGATGGCGGCGGTGGGAATGCGATTGTCGAAGCTGTTGACCACGCCACCGATGGCATTGCCGCCATATAACAGCGCCGCCGGGCCGCGCACGATTTCGATGCGCTCGACGTTGACCGGGTCCAGGGGCACGGCGTGGTCGTAGGACAGCGACGAAGCGTCCAGGGCGCCGACGCCGTTGCGCAGCAAGCGAATACGGTCGCCGTCCAGGCCGCGGATGATGGGCCGGCTGGCGCCGGGGCCGAAGTAGGACGAGGACACGCCGGGTTGTCTATTGAGGGTTTCACCGAGGCTGCCTTGTTGCTGCAGAGTCAGTTCATCGCCTTCGAGCACGGTGCTGGGCGCTGCCAATTGCTCGCTGCCCAGGGGGTTGGCGGTGATGACTTGGGGTTGCAGCTCCAGGGCCTGGGCCTGGGAAACCAGGAGCAAAGCGGCGGACAACGGGGTCAAGCGCCAGCGTAGAAAACGAGAAGGGCGGGAAGTGCTGAGGGACATCGGTCATTCCTTGGCAAGCGACGCGCAGGGCGCGGTGAGTCGAAAAACAGGCTGGACACGGGGGTGTCATGGACGGGGATGGGTTTTCGTTTGTTGTTACAATATAACATCTCTTTTGTGTCTCAAAGGAAGGAACTTTTACCCGGTCTTTTTCGCCACCGCTGATCGTTGAGGGATGGCCAGCGACTACAGTTGATTGAGCACGTGCCGATTCACTGTGGCTCAAGCCTTCCACCCGGCGATGCCCTCGGCTAAGGTGCGCGGCTTCCGTTTCTCTCTTCGCAAAAAGGCCTGGCATGACCGAACCCAAAACCGACCCGCTGCACGGCGTGACCCTGGAACAGATCCTCAACGCGCTGGTGGAGCACTACGAGTGGTCGGGCCTGGCGGAGCGCATCGATATCCGCTGTTTCAAGAGCGACCCGAGCATCAAGTCGAGCCTGACGTTCCTGCGCAAGACCCCGTGGGCCCGGGAAAAGGTCGAGAAGCTCTACATCAAACTGGCGCGCGGCAAACGCCCCGCCTAAGGACAGCCGAATGCGTGTCGCAGCGCTGCGAGCGATTCCTGGCAAGCACGGCCTGATCGCCGGGGCGGCGGTTCTGGGTTGGCTGGGACTGACGGTGCAGCTGTACCTGATCCTGCTGCTGCGTTGGAGCGCGGATGCCAGCCTGCTGGGTGGGTTGGTGAACTTCTTCAGCTTTTTTACCGTGCTCAGCAACACCTTGGTGGCGACGGTGCTGACCTGTGCGCTGAATCTGCGGATATCCCGTGGCCAGCAGTTCTTGCTGCAGCCGTGGGTCAGCAGCGGGATTGCCGCGAGCATTCTGCTGGTGGGCTTGGCCTACAGCCTGTTGCTGCGGCACTTGTGGCATCCCCAGGGCTGGCAGTGGCTGGCGGATGAGTTGCTGCACGACGTGATGCCGCTGCTGTTTCTGGTCTATTGGTGGTGCTGCGTACCCAAGGGAAAACTGCGGCTTCGGCACATCGGTGTGTGGATGCTTTACCCGATGCTGTACTTCGCCTATCTGCTGTTGCGGGGGCGTTTGCTGGGGTTGTATCCCTATCCCTTTATTGCCGTGGACAAGCTGGGTTATCCCCAGGTGTTGCTCAATGCCCTGGGAATATTGGCGGGGTTTGTCCTGGTGTCGCTGGTGCTGCTAGGCATAGACCGCTGGCTCGGCCATCGACGCCCAATCCCCTAGGCACCGGCTTGCCGGCGAGGGCCCTCAAAGCCCCCACCGAGCAACGCCGGATCAGTCTTCCTCGTTGTTGTCCAGGCGCCAGTAGCCGGCGGCCTTGACGAACTCTTCATTGAGCTTGTGCTCATCCAGCAGGACCCGGCGCAGTTGCCGCGACACTTTGCTCTCGGTGGCGATCCAGGCGTAAAGCCGGCCTTGCGGCACGTGCAACTCGCGCACGCAACTCATCAGGTCCTGCTGGCCGCCATTACGCTCGACCCAGATCACCTCAACCTCGGCGGCGCTGCGCAGTTCCTGGCGTTCCGCCGCGTCCTGCACTTCGATCACCGCCAGGACCTTGCGTCCGGCCGGCAGTTCTTCAAGGCGGCGGGCAATGGCCGGCAGGGCGGTTTCATCGCCGATCAACAGGTAGCTGTCGAAGATGTCCGGCACGATCATCGAGCCGCGGGGGCCGCCGATATGCAGATATTGGCCGGGCTTGGCCTGCTCGGCCCAGGTCGAGGCAGGGCCGTCGCCGTGGAGCACGAAGTCGATGTCCAGTTCGCCGATCTCCAGGTCATAGCGCCGTGGCGTGTAGTCACGCATGGCCGGCATCGGACCGCCGTCCTTGCCGGAGCCCAGGGCCAGGGTTTCCAGGGCGGCTTGTTGCTCGGCGTTCTGCGGGAACAGCAGCTTGATGTGGTCGTCGCTGCCCAGGCTGATAAACCCGGCCAGTTCCGCTCCGCCCAGGGTAATGCGGCGCATGCGCGGGGTCAGGTCGACCACGCGCAATACTTCCAGGCGGCGGCGTTTGATCTCATGGCTGACGCGGTGAATGGTGAGCGAGTTATCTACGGTCATTCAGCTTGCTCCTTCGCAGGTTGGCTGGCCGGCCCATCGACGATGGCTTTGGCCGTGTTGTTCAGCAGGTCGCGTACGCGGAGGATTTCCTCCGGGCTCCAGCGGCCATGGTGCAGTTGCAGGGCGTGGCGCAGGTTGTGCACCGCCTCGTGGATTTCGGCCGGGCGATCGTGCCCGCGCAGGGAGCGTTTGCTGACGTCGATGCGCGTACGCACGCCGTCCAGGGCAATCGCTTGGTCTTGCAGGGATAGACGGCCGGTTTCGGTGACGCTGTAGCGCTTTTTGCCGCCTTCGGCATCGCCGCTGATCATTTCGCTTTCTTCAAGGAAGGTCAGGGTCGGGTAGATGACCCCGGGGCTCGGGCTGTATGCGCCATCGAACATGCCTTCGATCTGGCGGATCAGGTCGTAGCCGTGGCACGGCTGTTCGGCAATCAGGGCCAGCAACAGCAGCTTCAGGTCGCCGGGTGCGAAAACCCGGGGCCCGCGTCCACCGCGTTCGCGACCGGGGCGTTTTTCAAAGCCGTCACGGCCGTCGCCATGTTCTCGATGACCGGGGTGGTGGGGGTGGTGCTCTCTCATTTTCTCTTTCTCTCGTCTGGTTTAGATACAACTTAAGATATATCTTATTAAAAAATCAAGCGCTGGCGGTCAGCGGTCTTGAGGGGCGACGAGAGACGGCGAAGCAGCCTGGCGCTCGATTGCGCCAGGTCATTGATTCATTGGGGATTAACGTCGGCAGCGGGTCAGCGTTGTGCCAGGCTGCCCAGGCATTGGGTGCTGCTGCCCGGTTGCAGGTAAGGGGTGAGGATGGGGGCCATGCCCTTGAGCACCTGCACCGGCAAGGCCGAGGTGAACTTGAAGGCCTGGGCCGAGGCGCCGGGTACGTAGGCGGTGAGGGTGCCGAAGTGATGCTCGCCGATGTAGAACACAAAGGTGGCGGTGCGGTTGATGGATTTCGAACTGAGGATGCGTCCGCCCGCGCCGATGGCTTCGATGCGGTTGTCGCCGGTGCCGGTCTTGCCACCCATGGCCAGGGCCGTGCCGTCGGGTAGCTTGAAGCTGCCGGAAACACGTTTCGCCGTGCCTGCATCCACCACCTGGGACAGGGCCGAACGCAGGGCGCTGGCCACTTCCACGGGCATCACCCGTTTGCCTTTGTCCGGGTCGTTGAGCAGCCGGGTTTCATAAGGGGTGTCGGCGGCGAAGTGCAGGCTGTCGATGCGCAAGGTGGGCAGGCGCACACCGTCGTTGAGGATGGTGCCCACCAGTTCCGCCAGGGCCGCCGGACGATCCCCGGAGCTACCGATGGCCGTGGCCAGGGATGGCACCAGATGGTCGAACGGGTAGCCGACTTTCTGCCAGCGCTGGTGAATGTCGAGGAACGCTTCGATCTCCAGCATGGTGCGGATGCGGCTGTCCCGGGCGCTCTTGTGCCGGCTTTTGAACAGCCAGCTGTAGACCTCCTGGCGCTCGAACTCACTGGCTTTGACCACCTCGCTGAAGGACGCCTCGGGGTGGTTCAGCAGGTAGCCCAGCAGCCACAGATCCAAGGGATGGACCTTGGCGATGTAGCCCTGGTCCGGCAGGTCGTAGGCGCCGGGGCCATAACTGGCGTATAGCTTGTCGAGGCGCTCGTCGGTGAGTTTTTCAGTGAGCTTGGCGCCTTTGAGGTGCGAGCGCACAAACCGCGTGAAGCTTTCCTGGCTGGCATCGGGCAGCAGGTAGCGATGCACCGCCGCCAGGCGAATCGGCGTCGGGTGCATGCTGTCGAGGAAGGTGTCCAGGCGCGCCTGGGTGTCTTTGTTACGGTACTTCTTCCAGAACCGCAGAAGGAACGACGTGCCTTCATGGTCGGCAAACTTGGCCAGGTATTCCTGGCGGCGCGGGTCGCCATCGTCCTTGAGCAGTTCGGCGCTGTTGTTGTCTCCCGAATAGGTGCTGTAGCGCACCAGGTCACGCATCAGGCGAATGAACGGCAGGTTGATGGACTCACGCAGGGCGTCGCGCAGGGTTGGGTTACGGCCGTTGTCTTCATTGCGGAAGTTGTGGAAGCGATGCAGCCCGCCGCCGGTGAAAAAAGCTTCGCCGGGGCTCGCGGAGTAGGTCCGATCCAACGCCGCATCGAGCATTTTCGACAGGTCGCGGTCGCTGTTCTGGCTCAGGTAATCCACGGCCCAACGGCTGAGCCGGTCCTGTTCGGCCACCTCGACTTTCTTCAGTTGTGCCGGCGTTTGTGCGGCATAACGCCCGTGCAATTCGGCAATGATCTGCAGGTAAGTGGTGAGCACCCGCAGCTTGGCGGTGGAGCCCAGTTCCAGCTTGCTGCCCTCGTTGATATCGAAGGGCTGGTCAGTGCTGTCGGTCTGCACCCGCACCCGTGAGCCGTCCGGCGTCAGTTCGAACAGGGTGAAGCTGTAGCGCACCTGGGTGGTGCTGGTGGGGGTCAACAGGCGTTCGCCCAGCAGCCCGATCTGCGCCGCAAAAGCCGGGTCGGCCAGTTGCTTGAGGTAGTCGGTGGCCTGGCGTTGCAGGTCGCTCTGCAGGGTGCTGGTGGCCGACAGGTCGAGGCGGTCCAGGTCGTACAGGGGCCGATTGAGCAGGGCAGCCAGGCGGCTGCGCGCCACGCTGATGCCCTTGTTGGTCTCGATCGGTTGCAGGGTGGGCTGTTGCTGCCAGTCGCGGTAGCTGACCTGGCTGGCCAGGGCGGCGGCGGTCAGCGGGCCGTCCAGCACCCCGTTCTGCGCCAGCAGGCGGATGTGGCTGTCGGTCAGCTCCGCCAGTTCTGCGCGGCCCTTGGACAGGTAATGGGAGGGCCGACGCTGGGCGATCATCAGCGACAGCACTTCACGCAGGGCCAGGCCCCGTTGCGCCAGGCTCTGGGGATCGCTGGCGGTGCTGGCCAACTGCTGATTGACCTGATTGAAATCGGCGCCGTACCAGACCCGCAACCCTTCAGCCATGCCGTGCACTTCGCCGTGCCCAGGCACCGCCGAGAGCGGCACGCTGTTGAGGTAGTCGCGGACGATCCGTTGCCGGGCCTCCAGGGTGTTCGGGCCATCCTGGTAGGCGCGGACGCTGGCAGAAATCATCTGGCGGATTTTTTCGCCGCCCGACACCGTCAGGCCATCGGGGGAGTGCCGGTATTTTTCCAGTTGCGTGGCCAGGGTGCTGCCGCCCGCGGTTTGCCCGGGCAGGTGCAGCAGCTTGGCCACTTGCGACCAGGCGCCTTGGCGAAGCGTGGCCAGTCCACTGCCGGGTTGGCCAGGGGTTGCTTGGGGTCCAGCAGGTCGCGGTTTTCGATGAACAGCAGGCTGTTCACCACCACGGGTGGAATGGCGGCAAAACTCGAATACAGCTGCTGCGGGTAGTTGAACTGATACAGCGGGGCGGCGCGGCAGTCGGTGATCGACAGGCCGGCCTGGATCTTTTCGGTGTAGGGCACGAAGAAACCCTGTTCGCTGTAGTCCATCAAGGCCGGGGAAAAATGCGCCTGGGCATCGACCAGGTAGCCGCGCTTGAGCAGGCGCGGCAGAAATTCGCCGAGGGCGCTGTAGCCCAGGCGCTTGTCGAAGGGGCCGGCACCGGGATAGCGCACCGCGTCGCTGGGGCCGGGTTGCACGCTGTAGCGCAAGTCATCGGCGAGGTGGCTGAAGGTTCGGGCCTGCAGGGTCGACTTGCGCATTTCCCGCATCGCGGCAAACCCCAGGGCAATCATGACCAGCAACAACAGCAGCCAGAACAAGCGCCAGCGGTAACGACGGGGGGCGGATTTTTTGGGTAAAGGCGCTTCTTCCACACTCTCGGTTGGCACTGCGGTTCTACGCGAGTTTGACTGCCATAAAGCGCCCATAGTCGATTGATCCATTTACGCAGATTGATCGGACTTGTCTGAAGCTTAGTCGCTGGTTGGAGGCGGTGAAAAAATTGTGCAAAGCCTCTGCGCGATCCGTTGGACGCGGCCGAAACCACCGGTTTTGAGCGGTAAATGCGGCCTAGGTAGGGGCATGACGCTGCACCATTGTCGTGCAATACTCCGCGCCCTCTCGGTGGGGCACTTGCCGCAACAGCCAGGCAATGGGCCTCCGTGGAAGGGGGCTTTGCCGAGAGTTCTCTCTGCATTGAGCTGTTTATAGAGTGAAAAGCCCTGTGGGGAGCTTTTTATACTGCACGCCCCGCTGATCTCGTAGGTGTTGCCCTACGGACGAGCCGGCCCATAAGGCCGACCCGGTTGAGCAGGCTTCGATTATCCGTCGCTGCCTCGAAGACTCGGTGGTTCATATCCAATAACAAAATGAGGTTGTATCCCTATGCCAGTTGGCAACCACTTGCCCCATGGCGAGACCGCTCAGGGCGGCCCGCTGCATCGTGAACTCGGGGAGCGGCATATCCGCCTGATGGCGCTGGGCGCCTGTATCGGCGTCGGCCTGTTCCTCGGTTCGGCCAAGGCCATCGAAATGGCCGGTCCGGCCATCATGCTGTCCTACATCATTGGCGGCCTGGCGATCCTGGTGATCATGCGCGCCCTCGGTGAAATGGCCGTGCATAACCCGGTGGCAGGTTCGTTCAGTCGTTATGCACAAGACTACCTGGGCCCGTTGGCGGGCTTTCTCACGGGCTGGAACTACTGGTTCCTGTGGCTGGTGACCTGTGTGGCGGAAATCACCGCAGTGGCTGTGTACATGGGCGTCTGGTTCCCCGAGGTGCCGCGCTGGATCTGGGCCCTGGCGGCCCTGGTGAGCATGGGCTCGATCAACTTGATCGCGGTCAAGGCGTTCGGTGAGTTCGAGTTCTGGTTCGCTCTGATCAAGATCGTCACCATCATCGCCATGGTGATCGGCGGCGTCGGCATCATTGCCTTCGGCTTCGGCAACGAGGGGGTGGCCCTGGGCATCTCCCATTTGTGGGCCCACGGCGGTTTCATGCCCAACGGCGTGACCGGCGTGCTGATGTCCCTGCAGATGGTGATGTTCGCCTACCTGGGCGTCGAGATGATCGGCCTCACCGCCGGCGAAGCGAAGAACCCGCGCAAGACCATTCCCAATGCCATCGGCTCGGTGTTCTGGCGCATCCTGCTGTTCTACGTCGGCGCCTTGTTTGTGATCCTGTCGATCTACCCGTGGAATGAAATCGGCACCCAGGGCAGTCCTTTCGTCATGACTTTCGAGCGCCTGGGGATCAAGACCGCCGCCGGCATCATCAACTTCGTGGTGATCACCGCCGCGCTGTCGTCCTGCAACGGCGGCATCTTCAGCACCGGGCGCATGCTCTACAGCCTGGCGCAGAACGCCAGGCCCCGGCCGGTTTTGCCAAGACCTCAAGCAACGGCGTGCCTCGTCGGGCTCTGTTGCTGTCGATCTTCGCCCTGCTGCTGGGCGTGTTGCTGAACTACCTGGTGCCCG
The DNA here is from genome assembly GCF_023241715.1 of Pseudomonas morbosilactucae. Classification (GTDB taxonomy): domain Bacteria; phylum Pseudomonadota; class Gammaproteobacteria; order Pseudomonadales; family Pseudomonadaceae; genus Aquipseudomonas; species Aquipseudomonas morbosilactucae. The sequence goes on along the minus strand of NZ_JALQCW010000056.1, from coordinate 40,283 downwards.
AGAAAGTGTTTGTCTGGGTCACGGCGATCGCCACCTTCGGCGCGATCTGGACCTGGGCCATGATCCTTCTGGCCCAGCTCAAGTTCCGTCGCGGCCTGAGCCCGGCTGAACGGGCCGGCTTGCAGTACCGCATGTGGCTGTATCCGGTCAGTTCCTACCTGGCGCTGGCGTTCCTGGTGCTGGTGGTGGGGCTGATGGCCTACTTCCCGGACACTCGCGTAGCGCTGTACGTCGGCCCGGCGTTCCTGGCGCTGCTCACGCTGCTGTTCTACGTGTTCAATCTGCAGCCGAGCCAGGCCCAACAGGGCGCGGTACGTTCCGCTCGGTAAGCGTCGCGCTGGAACATCACTGCCCCCAAAAAGCCCCGGTCAAATGATCGGGGCTTTTTATTGGATCGCCGGCAAGCCGGCTGCTAAGGAGGGCCGATCAGGCCTCAGATATCGATGATCACCAGCGTGCCGTGGCTGCCGGCCCGCACGGCATGGGCCACACCGGCTTCGACCAGGTACATCTGGCCGAGGCCCACCGACACCTCCTCGCCGGCAACGGTCAGGTGCAGGCAACCGCTGGTGACCAGCAGCCCCTCGTTGTAGTCGTGGGTTTCCTCGAGGTACGCCTGGGCGTCCATGCGCAGCACCTTGATACGCGCCGGGCCCACCTGGCCCAGCAGCGACGAGCGCCAGGTGGTCGGCAACTGGCCGGACAGTGAATCGAATGACAGCAATGGCATGGGGGTTCTCCGAAAGGTCAGGACGGGGCTGCTTTCGGTGGTCCGGTCAGCACGTGGGGGCAGGGTCAGAATTCATTCATCAGCAACACCCGGCAGTCCTTGGACTGGTAAGCGTTGATCTGCGGCACCAGGCGGGTGAAGTGTTCGCTGCGGCAGTGGGCATCCAGGGCGGCCTGGTCGGGCCACAACTCGATGAAGACAAAGTGCCCGGGGTCTTTCTGGTCAATGAACAGATCGTAGGCAAGGCACAGCGGTTCCTGGCGGGTCTTCTCCACCAGCTCGGCGTACCACGGGCGCACGGTGTCGAGGTGTTCGGGTTGGATGAAATCTTCGGCGATGACTTTAAGCATGCTTCTTCCTTGAGCCAAGGCCCCGCACCATGCGGGGCGCTGGGGGTGGTGCTGATCAGGCAGCGGCTTCGCTGTTGGGTTCGAAACTGTCGGCCCGCGCCAATTGCCACATGCGCGAGTAGAACAGGCCATTGACCTCGCCGGTGAGCAATTCGCCGGGCTTGAGGAATACGTGCAGCTGGGAGAACAACTTGATTTCGGTGGCCGACATGCGCCGTACCAGTGCTTGGCTTCCAACTGCGAGGGGTGATCGAGGCCGGCGGCCGCCAGCATCTCGGCCAGGGCCTTGAGGGTGTTGCGGTGGAAGTTGAACACCCGCTGGGCCTTGTCCGGCACCACCAGCGCACGTTGGCGCAGGGCGTCCTGGGTGGCCACGCCGGTGGGGCATTTGTTGGTGTGGCAGGACTGGGACTGGATGCAGCCAATGGCAAACATGAACCCCCGGGCCGAGTTGGCCCAGTCGGCGCCGATGGCCAGCACGCTGGCGATGTCGAAGGCGCTGACGATCTTGCCGCTGGCGCCGAGTTTGATCTTGTCCCGCAGGTTCAGGCCCACCAGGGTGTTGTGCACGAACAGCAGGCCTTCGCGCATGGGCACGCCGATGTGGTCGGTGAACTCCACGGGCGCGGCGCCGGTGCCGCCCTCCTTGCCGTCCACCACGATAAAGTCCGGGAGGATGCCGGTTTCCAGCATGGCCTTGGCGATGCCCATGAATTCCCAGGGGTGGCCCAGGCAGAACTTGAAGCCCACCGGTTTGCCGCCCGACAGTTCACGCAACTGGGCGATGAACTGCATCAGTTCCAGGGGGGTGGAAAAGGCGCTGTGGCGGGATGGCGAGATGCAGTCCTCGCCCATCAGGATGCCTCGGGTGTCGGCGATTTCCTGGGTCACCTTGTGCTTGGGCAGGATGCCGCCGTGGCCCGGCTTGGCGCCCTGGCTCATCTTGATTTCGATCATCCGCACTTGCGGGTTCTGTGCCTGGACGGCGAAGCGCTCGGGGTCGAAGCGACCGTCGGCGGTGCGGCAGCCGAAGTAGCCGCTGCCCAGTTCCCAGGTCAGGTCGCCGCCATGTTCGCGGTGGTACGGGCTGATGCTGCCCTCGCCGGTGTCGTGGGCGAAGTTGCCCAGTTTGGCGCCCTGGTTGAGAGCGCGGATCGCGTTGGCACTCAACGAGCCGAAACTCATGGCCGAGATGTTGAACACCGACGCCGAGTAGGGCTGCGTGCACTGCGGGCCGCCGACCATCACGCGAAAGGCGCTGGGGTCACTCAGGGGCGCAGGGCGCATGGAGTGGCCGATAAATTCGAAGCCCGACTGATAGACGTCGATCAGGGTGCCGAAGGGTTTGTCGGCGCTTTCATTCTTGGCCCGCGAATAGACCAGGGAGCGCTGGGCCCGGGAGAAGGGCAGGGCGTCGCTATCGGACTCCAGCAGGTACTGACGGATTTCCGGGCGGATGCCTTCCACCAGGTAGCGGATATTGCCCAGGATCGGGTAGTTGCGGCGCACCGCGTGAGGGCTTTGCAGCAGGTCGAAAATCCCCAGCAGGCTGAGCAGGCCGGTGACAAGGGTGAGCGGCCAGAGCCAATCGTGGTCAAGAAAAGGCAGGCTGGCGAGGGTAAAGATCACACAGGCGGCAAAGAAGGCGTAGCGGCTCAGGAGTGACAGGCTCATACGGTTTCCTTGGGGTCGGACTCATCAGTTCGGGCAGACGCGGGTGCCCTGGAGGGCATCGATAACAGCCGTGCCCGGCGCAATCGCCCGGCTGGCTGTGAAGGCGTTTCTTATGGATTTCACGGTTGTCGCAGAGACCGGAGCTTACGAGCGATCTCCCGGCTTGGGCAACCGCTGCGAGGCAGATCGGGCTTTTCAGGGGGGGCTTTAGAGGTTTTGTCGAGGTCCTTATCGCAATGAATTCTCGTTTGGCTGATTTCGATATGTTATTGTATAACGCTTGCGTCGACCCCAACCTGCCTTTGGAGGCCCCCATGAAACCTGATATCCACCCCGCCTATCGCACCGTGCTGTTCCATGACACCGCCGCCGATGTGTTCTTCCTGATCGGCTCCACCGTGGACACTGATCGCACCCATCAGCACGTCGATGGCAACACCTATCCCTACGTCGCCCTGGACGTGTCCAGCGCCTCCCACCCGGTGTACACGGCCAGCAACGCAAGACCCAGTCCGAAGGTCGGATCGCCGGCTTCAACAAGCGTTTTGCCGGTTTCGGCTCCAGCGGCAAAAGCCCCTCGGCCTGATGGCCCGGCCTGGCAATCGCTCCCCTTGTGGAGCGATCGTCGACTGCATCACCCTTCCTGCTGTTTTCCTTTGAGCGTTGGTTGGCTGGCCTGAACCGCTGCTTGCCAGGGGTTGCCTGTTGGCGTTCCCCAGGGTGACGCTGGCGCCTCGCTCATGGGATGCTTACGGCCTTTTTGTTCAAGGCCCTGCTTCCCATGACCCTTTCCAACGCCGTGCCCTCCACTCATCTGATCCGTATCGCTGCCGCGCTGCTGTTGGGCCCGGACGGCCGCACCCTGTTGGTCCGCAAGCGTGGCACCCAGGCGTTCATGCAGCCGGGGGGCAAGATTGAACACGGCGAGCAACCGGTCAGTGCCCTGGCCCGGGAGTTGGAAGAGGAGTTGGGCCTGCGCATCGATCCGGCCCAGGCCCGTTACCTGGGGCAGTTTTGCGCACCGGCTGCCAATGAGCCGGGGCATGTGGTGGAAGCCGAGCTGTTTGAACTGCGCATTGACCAGGGCGTGACGCCGGCGGCGGAGATTGAAGAAGTGCGCTGGATCGATCGGCCGGTGACGGGGATTTGTGCCTGGCGCCATTGACACGGGATCTGATCCTGCCGTTTTATCGGGCGTCCCTCAGCCCCGTTGGCTGATCCAGCTCATCGCCAAGGAATGCCATGATCCCACTCCACGACGACCAGACTTTCGCCGCAGCGTTGTTCCATGGGTTTTGTCCTGGCAGGGTGGGCCGTGCGCCTGATGTTCGAACAACGTCGCAGCAACTGATCGAGGACTTGATCGATGGCTGATTCTCTCTCTCCCGAAGCGCTGGTCGAGGCGCAGTTGCACGCCTACAACCGCAAGGACATGCAGGCCTGGCTGGCGACTTATGCCAGCGACGCGCGGCAGTACGAGCACCCCGCCACCTTGCTGGCCCGTGGGCATGAAGAACTGCGAGCGCGGGCACAGGCGCGCTTCCTTGAACCGAACCTGCAGGCGGTGTTGATCACGCGTTCGGTGATGGGCAACGTGGTCATCGACCACCAGTTGATCAGCCGGACCTTTGCCGATGGCAGCGGCACCCTGGAAACCGTGGCCATCTATGAGGTGGAGGCGGGCAAGATCAAAAGCGCGTCGTTCATCACCGGGAAAAAGACCCTTGATCGCGATACCGACCCCGGGTCTTGAGGCCCGCCCCGCGGTGCAATATCAACGCACGGCGCTGACCCCATCCAGGGTGGAGAAAGAGGTGTCCTTGGCCGTCAGCAGGAAGTCGCGCATGTAGGGTGCATCCAGCATGTCGGCGCGAATCGCCGCATACAAGGTGGCGAACAGGCCCTTTTCCCCGAGGCGCTTGGCCTTCACATAACCCCGTGAACTGTATTCATGCAGCGCCCAGTGCGGCATGCCGCACACCCCACGGCCGCTGGCCACCAACTGCATCATCATCACCGTCAGTTCCGAGGTGCGTACCTGGGCCGGCTCGATGTCCGCCGGTTCCAGAAAGCGGGTGAAGATGTCCAGCCGATCCCGTTCCACCGGGTAGGTGATCAGGGTTTCGCTGAGCAGGTCTTCCGGAACGATGTAGGCCTTGCTCGCCAGCCGGTGCTGGTTGGCCACCGCGAGCATGGCTTCGTAGGTGAACAGTGGCACATAGGTGATGCCCGACAGCTCCAGCGGGTCGGACGTGACCACCAGGTCCAGGTCGCCACGGGCCAGGGCCGGCAGCGGGGCGAAGGAAAACCCCGAGGCCAGGTCCAACTCCACTTCCGGCCAGGCATCGCGGAACTGGTCGATGGTTGGCATCAGCCACTGGAAGCAGCTGTGGCATTCGATCGCCATGTGCAGGCGCCCTGCCGTACCCCCGGCCAGTCGGGCGATATCCCGTTCGGCACCGCGCAGCAGCGGCAGGGTGGCGTCGGCCAGTTGCAGCAGGCGCAGGCCGGCGCTGGTGAAACGCACCGGCTTGGTCTTGCGCACGAACAGCGGCATGCCCAGGCGTTCCTCCAGTTCCTTGAACTGGTGGGACAGGGCGGACTGGGTCAGGTGCAGGCGTTCGGCGGCTTCGACCAGGCTGTCGGCTTCGCGCAGGGCGTGCAGGGTCTTCAGGTGACGGATTTCGAGCACCAGGTTCTCCATGAGTAAATTTTGTGATCAACACGAAAAGGTTGAGTTTGTCTCATGTTGCCTTGGCTGTCGACAATAGCGCCATCTTTTACAGGGAGGAACACCTCATGGCCTTGGCCCACACACTTGGTTTCCCGCGCATCGGCGCTGACCGCGAATTGAAAAAAGCCCTCGAATCCCACTGGAAGGGCGACCTCGACCAAGCGGCGTTGCAACAGGTGGGCCGGGAACTGCGGGCCAAGCATTGGCAGTTGCAGAAGAGCGCCGGCATCGATCTGCTGCCGGTGGGCGACTTCGCCTGGTACGACCAAGTCCTGAGCCACTCCCTGGCCTTCGGTGTGATCCCCGAGCGTTTCGCCGGCAGCCTCGATGTCCAGGGCCAGCCGACCCTGGGCACCTTGTTCGCCATGGCGCGCGGCGCTTCGACTGCCTGCTGCGGCGAGCATGCCAAGGCCCAGCACGCCCAGGAGCTGACTAAGTGGTTCGACACCAACTACCACTACCTGGTCCCGGAGTTCAGCGCCGACCAAGTCTTCAGCCTCAGCTGGAACCAACTGTTCGACGAGGTCGACGAAGCCCACGCCCTGGGTCACCAGGTCAAGCCGGTGATCATCGGCCCGTTGACTTACCTGTGGCTGGGCAAGGCCAAGGGTAACGACTTCAACAAGCTCGACCTGCTGGAGCGCCTGCTGCCGCTGTACGGCGAGATTCTCAACCGCCTCAAGGCGCAAGGCGTGGAATGGGTACAGATCGATGAGCCGATCCTGACCCTGGACTTGCCCATCGAATGGAAAAGCGCCTTCGAACGGGCCTACCACATCCTTCAGTATTCGCCGCTGAAAAAGCTCGTCGCCACCTACTTCAGTGGCTTGGAAGACAACCTCGGGCTGGCCGTGGGCCTGCCGGTGGACGGTTTGCACATCGACGCCGTGCGTGCCCCGGAGCAACTGGGCCAGGTGCTGGACCGGCTGCCGACCTACAAGATTCTGTCGGTGGGCCTGGTCAACGGTCGCAACGTCTGGCGCTGCGAACTGGAGAGTGCCCTGGCGCAACTGCAAGTGGCCCACGAGCGCTTTGGCGACAACCTTTGGGTCAGCAGTTCCTGCTCCCTGCTGCACAGCCCGGTGGACCTGGCCCGGGAAGATCAATTGGATGCCGAGCTGAAAAGCTGGCTGGCCTTTGCCGTGCAAAAGTGCGGTGAAATCTCGGTGCTGCGCGATGCCTTGAACGACCCACAGGCACCGGCGGTGCAAGCAGCCCTGGCCGAAAGCCGCGCCGTGCAAGCCAGCCGTGCCGAGTCGCCACGGATTCACAAGGCCCCGGTGCAGGCCCGGGTCGAGGCCATCAGCGCGGCAGACAGCCAGCGGCAATCACCGTTTGCCCAGCGCATCGAGCAACAGCGGGCGCGGCTCAAGCTGCCGGCATTCCCCACCACCACCATCGGCTCCTTTCCGCAGACCGCGGGCATCCGCCTGGCGCGCCAGGCCTACAAGCAAGGCAAGTTGTCGGCCAATGACTACACCGATGCGATGCACAGCGAGATCCGCCATGCGGTGCAGGTTCAGGAGCGCCTGGGGCTGGATGTGCTGGTGCACGGCGAGGCCGAGCGCAATGACATGGTCGAGTACTTCGCCGAGCAGTTGGACGGTTACCTGTTCACCCGCTTTGGCTGGGTCCAGAGCTACGGTTCGCGCTGCGTGAAACCGGCGATCATCTACGGCGACCTGAGCCGCCCCAAGGCCATGACCGTGGACTGGATCGACTACGCCCAGGGCCTCACCAACAAGGTGATGAAGGGCATGCTGACGGGCCCGGTGACCATGCTGATGTGGTCCTTCCCGCGCGAAGATGTGTCGCGCAAGGTCCAGGCCCGGCAACTGGCACTGGCCCTGCGGGATGAAGTGCTGGACCTGGAGCGGGCCGGGATCAAGATCGTGCAGATCGACGAGGCAGCGTTTCGTGAAGGCCTGCCGCTGCGTCGCTCGCGATGGCAGGAGTACCTGGATTGGGCGGTGGAAGCGTTCCGCCTGAGCGCCTCCGGCGTGCGCGACGAAACCCAGATCCACACCCACATGTGCTACAGCGAATTCAACGACGTGATCGAGTCCATCGCGGCCATGGACGCCGACGTGATCACCATTGAAACCTCGCGCTCGGACATGGAGTTGCTGGAAGCGTTCGAGGCCTTCGACTACCCCAACGACATTGGCCCAGGTGTGTATGACATCCACTCGCCACGGGTGCCGGACACGGCTGAAATGGTCAAGTTGATGAGCAAGGCGGTCAAGCGCATCCCGGCCGAGCGCCTGTGGGTCAACCCCGACTGTGGCCTGAAGACCCGCGCCTGGCCCGAGACCGAAGCGGCCCTGGTGAACATGGTGGCCGCGGCCCGCCAACTGCGCAGCCAACTGGCCTGATGTTTACGGCCCTGTAGCCACCGGCTTGCCGGCGATGAAGCCCGATGACCGCTCAGCGGGCTTCATCAAACTGTCATGCAACTGTGGCAGCGCGCCGCAACGAAGTTCATCAGACTCGCGCTCTACTGGGGTTCTGCGTTTCGGTGTTTTTCATGCGGGTACGATTTTTTTCCATTGCCATCTTGCTGGCCGGGCTATTGCTCGGCCAGTTGTCTTTTGCTGCCTCGCGTTGTGACGTCAATGTGCCGACCCAGCACGTGGATCTGCAGCAGGTCAGCCTGGCTTACCAGAGCATCGGTCGTGATTCGGACCCCGCCCTGTTGTTGGTCATGGGCCTGGGCGGGCAACTGATCCACTGGCCCGACGAAGTGGTGGTCGCCCTCTGCCAGCAGGGTTTTCGGGTGATCCGTTACGACAATCGCGATGTCGGCCTGTCCACCTGGCGCCAGGCGCCGATCAACGCCAACCTGACCTTCGAAGTGCTGCGCTACAAGCTCGGCTTGCCGGTGGCCGCACCCTATAGCCTCACGGACATGGCCGACGATGCACTGGGCCTGATGGATGCCCTGCAGGTCGAGCAGTTCCATGTCCTGGGGGCAAGCATGGGCGGCATGATCGCCCAGCACCTGGCGGCCATGGCCCCGCAGCGGGTGGAAAGCCTGACGCTGATCATGACCAGCTCCGGTGCCGAAGGCCTGCCGGCGCCGAATGCGGCCCTGGTGCAATTACTGTCGCGGCGTGGCGCGCCCAACCGCGAAGTGGCCCTGGAGCAACAGGCGGATTTGCTCGCGGCCCTGGGCAGCCCCCAGATCACCGACGATCGCCAGGCGCTGCTGCATCAGGCGGCAGTGTCCTACGACCGAGCGTTCAATCCCGAAGGGGTGAAGCGCCAGATCATGGCGATCCTCGCCGAACCGAGCCGCGTCGCGCTGCTCAATCAACTGCGGGTGCCGACCCTGGTGGTCCACGGCACTGCCGACCCGTTGTTGCCGGTGATGCACGGGGTGCATTTGGCCGCCCATATCCAGGGCAGCCAATTGAAGTTGATTCCGGGCCTGGCCCATCGTTTCCAGGAAGCCTTCAAGGCGCCGTTGCTGGCGGCAGTGCTGCCTTACCTGCAAAGCCATCGCGAGGACCGTTCCCACTGGGCGCAGATCGACCCACCACAGCCTCCCCATCTGCTGTAGGCGCCGGCTTGCCGGCGATTGCGCCGACACCGAGTCAACGCACGATCTTGTCCACCTGAATCCCCAACTTTTTCAGGCGATACCAGAAGCTGCGTTCGGAGATGCCAATCAACTGCGCCGCCGCGGCTTGCACCCCCTGGCTCTGTTGCAGGGCTGCGAGGATGTAGGCTTTTTCCACCTCGGCCAGGGCCGCTTCCAGGTCGCTGGGCACGGCGTTCGAGGTGCCCAGCGCCGCGGTGCTGGCTTCGGCGCTCGTGACCGGGGTGGAGAACAGGTAACCCGGCAGGTCGCACTCTTCAATCTGCGTGCCCGAGGCCACGATGGTCGCGCGCTCCACACAGTTCTGCAGTTCGCGGATATTGCCCGGCCAGCGGTACTCGCTCATGACCCGCAAGGCTTCGGCGCTGAAACCGCTCAGGCGCTTGCCGGCGGTGGCGCCCAGGGTGTGGGCGAAGTGCCGGGCCAGGGGCGCGATGTCTTCCGTGCGCTCACGCAAGGCGGGCAGGGGAATGGGAAACACGTTCAGGCGGTAATACAGGTCTTCGCGAAAGGTTTTGTCGGCCACCGCTTGCAGCAGGTCCTTGTTGGTGGCGGCGATGACCCGTACATCCACCTTGCGCGCCCTTGGGTCGCCCACGGGCTCGACCACGCGCTCCTGCAAGGCGCGGAGAATTTTCGCCTGCAATGCCAGGGGCATATCCCCCACTTCATCGAGGAACAGGGTGCCCTTGTCCGCCTGCTGGAACCGCCCGACCCGGTCCGCCACGGCACCGGTGAAGGCCCCCTTGCGGTGGCCGAACATCTCGCTTTCCAGCAGGCCTTCGGGAATCGCCGCGCAATTGACCGCGACAAAGGGTTTGTCGGCGCGGTTGCCGTGCTGGTGGATGGCCCGGGCGACCATCTCCTTGCCGGTGCCGCTTTCCCCGGTCAAGAGGATGGTGGCATTGCTTTCGCGCACCGAGTCCACGGCCTGCAGCACCCGGCGAAAGGTCGGGCTGTCGCCTACCAGGCTGTCGATCTGCCGATGTTCGTCGAGCTCGGCGCGCATGCGCTGGTTGTCTTTGAGGATGTCGCGAAACTGCAGGGCCTTGCTGACGGTGATGTCCAGTTCGTCGATGTCGAAGGGTTTGGCAATGTAGTCGAAGGCGCCATTGCGCATGGACTGCACGGCGTTCTTCACCGTGCTGTAGGCGGTCATCACAATCACCGGCAGGCTCGGGTAGCGCTGCTTGATCTCGGCCAGCAACTGCGGCCCGTCCATGCCCGGCATGCGCCAGTCGCTGATCACCAGGTCGATCTCTTCCTGCTCCAGCACCTTGAGCGCGTGCAGGCCGTTGCTGGCCGTGAACACCTGCACGCCGTTCTGGCTCAGGGCCGAGGACAGCAGGTCGCAAAGTTTGGGTTCGTCATCGACCACCAGCAGGTTATGCGTCATCAGTGTCCTCGTCGTGCTCTTCACCGTTGGCCGGAATGTACAGGCTGAAGGTGGCGCCGGCATCTTTTTCGCTGCTGCATTCGACGTGGCCGTCGTGGCTTTCCATGATAGAGAAAACCTTGGCCAGGCCCAGGCCGGTGCCCGACGCCTTGGTGGTGACGAACGGGGTGAAGATACGCTCAAGCATGTCCGCCTCGATGCCCTGGCCGGTGTCGCTGACGCTGATCACGGTGTTGTTGCCTTGTTGGGCGATGCCCAGGGTCAGGCGTCCGCCTTCGGGCATGGCATCGATGGCATTGAGGATCAGGTTCAGACAGGCCTGCTTCAGTTGTCGGGCATCGGCGTGCAGAGTGGCGCCGGGGGCCTGGTCGTCGAGTTGGGCGTCGATGTTGTGGCTGGCCAGTTCCGGGGCACAGAAGCCCAGCAGTTCTTCCACCAAGGGCCGCGCCGCCTGGGTCGCGCGGATCGGTGCGCTGGGTTTGGCGAAATCCAGAAAGTCGGTGATCAGGTCATTGATGCGGCTGACTTCGCTGATCACGTATTCCAGGTGGCGCTTGTCGTTCTCGGGCAGGTCGACGCGCCGGTGCAGCAGTTGGGTGGCGGTCTTGATGATGCCCAAGGGGTTGCGGATTTCATGGGCCAGGCCCATGGCCACTTCCCCCAGGGCGTGCAGGCGGTCACGGCGGCGCAACTGGGCTTCCAGGTGCTGCAGTTCGCCGAGGCGCTCGCTCATGTGGTTGAAGGTGCTGCTCAGTTCCGCCAGCTCGTCGCCGCCGCTCACCGGCACCCGTTGCCGATAGTCGCCGGCGGTCACTGCCTGGACGCCCATGGACAGGCCGCGCAAGGGCCGGGTCAGGCGTTGCGAAACCAGCCAGCCGACACTCAGGGACGCCGCTGAACTGAGGAGGAAAATCAGGATGAACAGGTTGCTCTGGTTGACCAGCCCCACCAGGCTGCTGTGGCGCAGCAGGCCGCTGAAAATCACCCCGACCAGGTCACCGTTGTCATTCAGGATCGGCCGATAGAGCCCGCTGTAGCGGCTGGTGAATTGCTCCATGGGCTGGTGAGTGGTGCGCAGGATCTGCTCGATTTTTTCCGGCACCTGCTGCGGGTGGTCCTCGAAGCGCTGGGTGGCGAAGATTTCCGAAAAGTTGTCGGCCTTGGCCAGGTACAGGCGCAGGTCCAGGGAGTGCACGTCGGCCACGCTGGTGAGGAAGCTGGCATCCAGGTAGGTGGTAATCAGCAGTTGGTAGTCGACACCCTCCAGGGTGGTTTCAAAGGTCGAAACCACCGCGCCGGTGGGTACGCCGGCGACCTGCAAGGTCTGCAGCAGCGCGTGGGAGTCGGTGCTGATCTGCCCGACGATGTTGTCGGGGGCGGTGCTGAACACCACCTTGTGGTCGCTTTTGCGGATCAGCGCCACCACGTCGATGCCCAGGGCGTCGGCGATGTCGGCGGTGAGCTTGTCGTGCCGGGCGCTGTTGCGGTCGCCGGGCGGGCGGGCATAGCGCAGGAACAGCTGGGCGACGCGGCTGTTGTCATGAATGATTTCGCTGATTTCATCCTCGACGATCTTGGTCGATTCCTGCAGCCAGATGCGCACGTTACTGTCGAAAATCTCCGACAGGGTGGCGGCCGCCAGCTCGGCCGCGATCATCGTGGGGATCACGCTGACCAGCCAGAACGCGAGGACCAGCTTGCGCTGCAGGCTCCAGCGGGAAATGGCGAAGGGGCGGGTGGCACGGCGGTCTTTTCGGGTCATGAACGTTCGCTTATTGCAGCAGCCAGGGCGGGGTCGGACCGATCCGGTCGGACCCACCGTTTAACAAGCTTGAGCAGGGTGTTGAGCAGCGGATTGCGGTGGCGAAAAAACAGCTGGTTGGCGCTGAACGAACAACCCAGCCGCAGCTTACTGGCATAACCGGCCTGGCCGCACTCATAGCGCCCGATCTTGTGTGCAATACAGTAGTCGACATTGGCCAGCCAGCTGCGCACGTAGAGGTTGTGGTCGCGGCTGATGTCGAGATCGTGGGCGAAGAATTTATCGATCAGCCGGTGGCGGTCAAGCAGAACCAGGTTGAACGCCACCAATTGCTCGTCGACCCAGTACAGCACGCAGGCTGCGCGCTCCTGGAGCTGTTCGAGCACGCCGGTGAAGTAGTCCGCCGGCAGGCGTTCGAACTGCAGGTCGCTGCGGGCCAGGGTGGCTTCGTAGAGGCGCATGATTTCGGGCAGCACATCGTCGATGGTGCGCCGCCATTCGATGCGTGGCCCCGGTGCGCGAAGTGTGCGTCGCAGGTCCTTGCGGGTGGATTTGCCCAGGGTGCCCAGGTAGGCGTCGATGGAGGCAAAGGGCACCGGCAGCAGGGCGCTGGGCAGGCTCGGCATGACGTTCAGGCCGGCAGCCCGGCAACTGGCGGCCCAGCCTTCGTCGTGACCGGGGGCGTCCTTGACCGCCAACAGGCCGATGCCCATTTGCTCGGCATCCTGGCGGGCCAGGTGCAGCAACTGTTCCAGCAGGGCCGGACGGCGCTGCGCTGCAACGTGGCTGGCGATGCCGGCGTGGCAATGCTCGGCCACCGGCGAACCCAAGGCGTACAGGCGCAGTTGCAATGCCCCCGGCCACCACTGTTGCAGGCGTTCGGTGAGGCGTTTACCAGGACCCTGGATCGTGGTGTCGAGGCTGTAGCGGGTGCTGAAGGCCGGTGCCACGGCCACCAGGGTCGGGCCTTCGTACAGCGCCAGGTAACGCCACTGGAAGCCCTCGATCGCGGATCGCTCCACGGCCAGGTAGTAGTCCCAATCCTCCAGCTCCCCGGGAAAACAGTCGTTCCAGGCGCCGCGCTCGATGGCCTGGATAGTGGAATAGGCATGGGCGGTAATCACATCGGGTCCTTAAGCTGGGCCAACGGTCGCTAGGCCAACTGTCGATAGTCGTCGCGGTGGGCGGCAGAGAGGGTCCGCTGCTGGATGAAGTCGGCGCTCAACTCCACCACCCGGCGGTATTGCAGGTCCACGGTGATCATGTGGTAGCAGTTGTCGAGGAGGATCTTGACCACCGGGCCGCCGAGCCTGCGCTCCACGTAGTCGGCGTTCCAGCGGCTGGTGATGTCGTCCTCGCGGGAGTGCAGGACCAGCGCCGGGGTGGTGATCGACGGCATGCGTTTTTTCACCACCGCGTTCATCCGATGCAGCTCGCGCACCGTCACGCCTTCCATGGTCAGCAGCCCAGCGTTGCTGCTTTCGCCCGCCTTCATCTGCTTCTCGACAATGGCCCGCAGGCGCTCGTTCTTGATGCCGTAGGGCGGCTTTTCCTCGAAGCGGCAGATGTGCACGCCAAAGGGAATCTTCATCAGCAACGGAGTGAGGAAGGCCAGCTTGTGGATGCTCCAGCCGTCGTACTTGAGGGTGGTGGAATACATCAGCAAGCCGCTGATCCGCCCCGGGTGCTCGGACGCCAGGTACATGGACATCACCGCGCCCATGGACAGGCCGCCGACGAACACTTGCTCGTGACGCTGCTGCATGCCGACGAAGGTCTTGCGCACGCCTTCGTACCAGTCCCGCCAGCCGGTGGCCTGCAGGTCGCTGTTGTCCCCGCAATGCCCGGGCAGGGTCGGTACGTACACGGTGCACGTACCGTCCTTGGCCAGGCCCTGGGCCACCCGACGCAGTTCCGTCGGGGTGCCGGTCAGGCCGTGGATCAACAAGACCCCGACCGGCCCCGTGCCGAGAACGAAGCCGGCGTCGCCTTCGCCCAGATCGATCCCAGCCCTGCTCATCGTTGCATGGCCCGGTGCAGCAGGCGGTCGAGCAGTGCGATGCCCAGGTCGATTTCCGCGTAGCTGATTTCCAGCGACGGGGCCAGGGTGATGACGTTCTTGTAGTAGCCGCCCACATCGAGGATCAGGCCCAGGCGCTGGCCGTTGATTTCGATGTCGCCCTTCATGCCTTCCTCGACCATAAAGTCCAGGGTCGCCTTGTCCGGGGTGAAACCGTCGGTGGTGCAAATCTCGCAGCGCAGGGCCAGGCCCAGGCCGTCCACGTCGCCGATGATCGGGTAGCGCTTCTGCAGGTCTTGCAGGCCGGCCAGGAAGTACTTGCCCTTTTCCATGACCATCGCGCCGTAGTCGATCTCGCTGGTCATCTTGAACATCTCCAGGCCCACCGCAGTGCCCAGGGGGTTGGAGGCGAAGGTGGAGTGGGTCGAACCCGGCGGGAACACCTTGGGGTTGATCAGCTCTTCACGGGCCCAGATGCCGCCCAGGGGGTTGAGGCCGTTGGTCAGGGCCTTGCCGAACACGATCACGTCGGGTTTGACGTCGAAGTGCTCGATCGACCACAGCTTGCCCGTGCGGTAGAAGCCCATCTGGATTTCGTCCACCACCATCAGGATGCCGTGCTGGTCCAGCACGTGCTTGAGCTCGCTGTAGAAGTTCATCGGCGGGATCACGTAGCCGCCGGTGCCCTGGATCGGCTCGACGTAGAAGGCGGCGTATTCGCTCTGGCCGACTTTCGGGTCCCAGACGCCGTTGTATTCCGTCTCGAACAACCGGGCGAACTGCTGCACGCAGTGGCTGCCGTACTCTTCCTTGGTCATGCCTTTGGGCCCGCGGAAGTGGTAGGGGAACGGGATGAACTGCGCACGCTCGCCGAAGTGGCCGTAGCGGCGACGGTAGCGGTAGCTGGAGGTGATCGACGACGCGCCCAGAGTGCGGCCGTGGTAGCCGCCCTCGAAGGCGAACATCAGGCTCTTGCCGTTGGTGGCGTTACGCACCACTTTCAACGAGTCCTCGATGGACTGGGAGCCGCCGACGTTGAAGTGCACGCGACCGTCGAGGCCGAACTTTTTCTTGGCGTCCACGGCGATCATTTCCGAGAGCTCGATCTTGCCTTTGTGCAGGTACTGGCTGGCGATTTGCGGCAGGGTGTCGATCTGTTGCTTCAGGGCGTTGTTCAGGCGTGGGTTGGCGTAGCCGAAGTTGACCGCCGAGTACCACATCTGCAGGTCGAGGTAGGCCTGGTCGCTGGTGTCCCAGACGTAGGAGCCCTCGCAGCGGCTGAAAATGCGTGGGGGTTCGATGTAATGCACGGTGTCGCCGTAGGAGCAGTACTTGGCTTCTTTTTCCAGAAGGACCTGGTCTTCGGCGGTGGCGATGCGGATATCAGACATGGTGGAAGCGTTCCTGAGTTTCAAGGGAGAAGTGGGTGGCGTTGGCCGCGCTGTTCGGCAGTCTTGCCAGCAGCGCCGGCAGTTCGGCGAAGGTGTCGAACCGTGCATGGGGAATCGCGTTGCGTTCGCAGTAGTCGGCCAGGCGGTCCTTGGCGAAGACGAAGTCGGCGGTGGCGGCCACGCACATGTCCGATTGGCCGTCGCCGATCACCAGCACGCGCTTGCCCTTGGGCGTGGACTTGCATTTGCAATTGCCGGACGCGGCGCGACAGGCATCGCTGGCGTAGGGGAAATCGATGCGCCAGCTGTTGTGGTCGACCTGGCGCAAGCGGTTGGCGAGGATCGGCAACAGGGTCACGTAGTGCCGCGCAAGGATCCGCGCGATGCCTTGCTCGATGCCGTCGCTGACCACCTCGAGGGAGGCGCCGAGGCCGAGCACGTGGTCGACGAAGTCCGGGAAGTCGGGGTCGATGTCGACGCTGTCGAAGTAGCCCAGCAGCTCGGCCGGGGAGGCCTTGACCAGGGCCAGTTGGCGGCTGAGGCATTCCCGGGAGCCGATGTGACCGTCCAGCCATTGCTGCTCGATGCTTTCCCAGCTGGGGTCGGCAAAGCGTTGGAGGACGTTATCGATCACGTCGGTGCGGGAGATGGTCCCGTCGAAGTCACATACGATATGCCAGTGCATCATCTGCAGTTACCTGTTGGTGCCGTTACCTGTTGGAGAGGAGCGCTGTGGGCGCTTGCCCAACCGCTAGAGCAGGGACTGTGCCAAGTGCTCGCGGCCCAGCGGGGCTGGGCTTTGGAGGGGCGGGCAGGGGATTTTTGCGAGGCCGGGCTACAAATTTTGTAGCTCGCTACAAACAACATCAGTGCTTGCGTGCAGGGGGCGCTCTGGTGATTGATGCGCGCATGTCCAGACAAGGAAACGCCCCCATGCCTCGGTTCTCCCTCCCCGTATTCCTTGTCGGCCTGCTGGCCTTGAGCGTTGCCGGTGCGGCTTGTGCCGAGGACGGCCTCAACGGCCAAGTGGGGCTGGGCCTGGGCTATCAACCCCACGACCCCAGCGGCAGCCGCTATGACAGCGTGCCGCTGCCCTATGTGGACCTGGACTGGGGCGACGTCAGCCTCAACAGCGACGACGGCCTGACGTGGGAAGGGCTCAAGGGCAACGGGTTCAGCGCCGGGCCCTACATCAACTACTTGCCGGGCCGTAACGCCAACGGTGATCTGCGCGGGCTGCGGGACGTGCCGAACATGGCCGATGTCGGCGGTTTCATGGAGTACGCGCCGGACGATTACTGGCGGGTGTTCGCCTCCCTGGGCCATGCCGTGGCCGGTGGCGACCAGCAGGGCGGGGTGCTGGGGCGCATTGGCGGTGAGATCGGTTATCCGTTGGGCGCAGGCATCATCGGCAGCAACAACCTCACCGCGCATTTCGCCGACGGCCGCCAGACCCAGACGTTTTTCGGCGTCAGCCGCGAAGAGGCCCGGGCTTCGGGGATCGGCCAGTACAACGCCAGTGGTGGCCTGCAGAACCTGACCCTGACCCAGAACCTGCAAATCCCCCTGGGTGGCAACTGGTCGCTGATGACCAGCGCCAGCTGGATCCACCTCACGGGGTCTGCGGCGGACAGCAGCATTGTTCGCGACCGGGGCGAGGTCAATCAGGGCCAGGTGCAGACCGCCATCAGCTTCAAGTTCTGAACCTGGCCCTGTCGAGCTTCAGCTTTCCTCGCCCTCTGCCAGCAAGGCGATCCCGCCGATAATCACCAGCACGCCGACCCAGTGCAGCGGGCTGATCTGCTCGCCCAGGCCCAGCCAGGAACCGAGCAACACCACCACAAACACCAGGGAGCTCAAGGGGAACGCCAGGGACAGGCTGCTGCGCCGGAGAATCAGCATCCACACAAAAAACGCGCAGATGTAGCAAGCGATGGCCAGCCACACGCCAGGGTTGAGTGCCACGGCAGCCAGCCATTGCAGATTGAAATCCATCTGCCCCAGTTGATCGCCGCCGACTTTGGTGGCGATCTGGCCGGCGCTTTCAAAACCGATCAGCAGGGCCCAGAGCACCAGGGTGCCGAGGCGCCCGTGGAGCCAGCCGTATTGGGTATGGGAATGCATGAAACCTTCCTTTCAAGGGTGGATCGAGGTTCAGTGGCCAGCGAGGCACACCAGCATCACGCCGAAGGTAATGACCAGGGTACCGAGCCAGCGGCGGCGGCTGACGGTCTCGCCCAGGATCACCTTGCCCGCCAGCACCACGCCGCAATAGGCCAGGGCTGCCGCTGGAAACAACAGGCTCAGCGGCGCCCGAGACAGGGCTTCGAGCCAGACGAAAAACTCGATGCTGTAAGCGCCGATTCCCGCCCACAACAGCGGCGCATTGAACACTTGGCCCCAGAAAGCATTGAGGCGGAAGCCGCCCTCCAGCTCCGGCAGGCGGTCCAGGCCCAGCTTGAAACAGAGTTGGCCGAGCACATCCAGAAGGATGGAAAAGGCCACCAGCAAGACCACGGTCAGGCTCACGGGAACAGCTCCTCGAACAGGCTCATCAGGGCTTCGTTGGTCTGTGAGTTGCGATCCAGGTCGGCCGGGCTCCAGCGTCCGGCGGGAGGTTGGTCGGAGCGGGCCTCCCAGCGCTTCAAGGCATTGCTGAAGGCCGGCGCGGCGAACTCGCCACAGACATCGATGCCGAGGATGCGCTTGCTCGCTGCCAGGCTGCGCAGGGCCAGCAGCAGGTGGCTCAGGCGCATGCCGCCCTGGTCCCAGTTGGTGGCGGCGTCCTGGCTGGCCAGCACGTCCTTGTCGATGGTGATCCACACCGCGTCGGTGGGCAGGCTGTGGATCATCCGGGCGAGAAACGCCGGCCAGTCCTGCTGCGCCAGGTTGTGCCAATACAGGTGGTTTTCCTGTTGCCGATGCCCGGCGCCGTCGCCGATTCGGCCCCAGACCTTGGACGGCGCGTGTTGCCAGGGGAAGAGTTGCAACCGGCCGTGCTTGAGGGCCGCAAGGTTGCCGCCGCGCAATTGCGGGTTGTCCAGGTCTTCGCTGCACGGGCCGAGGGTGACGATGCGCTGGATCTGCGGCAGCTTCAGGGCTCGGTTGACCCACGAACCGCAATGCCGCCGCGGCGCCAAACGTACCCAGTCGGGGTGATTGTCGAAGTGGATCAGGCTGATCGGCTCTTTGAGGTCAGCGAGAAAGGCCGGGGTCAGGTGGTGGTAGTCACCGGAGCCGACAAAGAAGATTTCCGGCCGTGGCCCTTGGTGTTCCGGGCGCCGGGCCAGGCGTTCGCTGAAGCGGCGGTAGGTCCGTTCGCTGGACCAGAGCCGCAGTTTGGGACCCAGGTCCAGCAGGTCCAGGCACCGGGCCTGGCCGTTGGCCAAGCGTCGGCTGACGGCGTCCTGGGCGGTGAGGCTGTGGTCGAGATCGAGAATGTTCAACGTGTGATTTACCCCTGGCAGCGCCCTCCAGAAAACTGCGCAATCAAGCTAAGACGCAGGCTGGCCGGGCTTTTTGGGGTAAATGCAAGGCCCGGGCCAGGAGCCAAGGGCAGCACCTGGTAGGCGCCAGCTTGCTGGCGCAAGGCACGGCGTTCCTGAAGCAACGCATCGCCGGCAAGCCAGCACCTACAGGGCGTGCGGTGGGGGCGTCGGCTCAGGCGTGGACGCGGACCCAGACGCTGACGAGGACGCTGGCGGCCATCAGCCAGGCCACGGCGGCCACGGCCAGGGAGGCTTCCAGGCGCAGGCGGTCGACCATCACGTAGAGGGTGGCCAGGTAGACGAAGTAGGGAATGATCGACCACATGCCGAAGACGATGGTGGTCTTCAGGTCATCGACTGAACGGCCCTTGCCGACGATGTAGTGGGCGATCAGGGCGAAGGTCGGGAACAGCGGCACCAGGCCGGCGATGTAGTAATTCCGGGTCTTGGCCAGGGCCGCCAGAATCAGTACCACCGCCGCGCCCAGGGCGGCCTTTAACAATAGATCCATGAATGACTCGCCTTGGGTTAGTGGCTCAGGCCGTACTTCTTGACCTTGTCGAACAGCGTGGTCTTGGCCATGCCCAGTTCCTGGCTGGCCTGGGTCAGGTTGCCGCCGCTGCGTTGCAAGGCATCGTTCAACAGGTTGCGTTCGAAGGCCTCCACCGCCTCGGCAAAGCCCAGCCCTTGCGCTGCCTGGCTGCCGGATTTCTTGAACGCCGGCAGGCCCAGGGCGAAGCGTTCGGCGACGTTGCGCAACTCACGCACGTTGCCCGGCCAGTCGTGGCTCATGAGGGTCGACACGGTCTGGTTGTCCAGCTCGGGCGGCGTGCGATCGAAGCGCAGGGACGACTGCTGGAGGAAGTGTTCGAACAGTTGCAGGATGTCCTCGCGGCGCTCGCGCAACGGCGGCAGCTCCAGAGTCACCACATTGAGGCGGTAGTACAGGTCGCTGCGGAACTGGTTGGCCCGGCCCAGTTCGTCGAGGTCGAACTTGGTGGCGGCAATCACCCGGCAGTCCACGGCCACGCTCTGGTTCGAGCCCAGGCGTTCCAGGGTGCGCTCCTGCAACACCCGCAGCAGCTTGATCTGCAGGTTGATGGGCATGCTTTCCACTTCATCGAGGAACAGCGTGCCTTCGTGGGCATGCTCGATCTTGCCGATCCGTCGCTTGCCGGCGCCGGTGAAGGCGTTGGCTTCATGGCCGAAAATTTCGCTTTCGAACAGGTTCTCCGGCAGGCCGCCGCAGTTCAGCGCCACAAACTGATGGCTGTGGCGACGGCTGAAGTCGTGCAAGCAGCGGGCGACCAGTTCCTTACCGGTACCGGTCTCGCCTTCGATCAGCACGTTGGCCGAGGTGTCGGCGACGTTGGCGATCAGCTCCCGGAGGTTCTGCATGGCCGGCGAGCGGCCGATGATCCGACCTTCCAGGGAATCGCGCTCGGCCAGTTGGCGGCGCAACGAGGTCACTTCCCGAGCCAGGCCCCGTTGTTCCAGGGCGCGGCGGGCGACGTCCACCAGGCGCTCGGGGGAAAAGGGTTTTTCCATGAAGTCGTAGGCGCCTTTCTGCATCGCGCCCACGGCCATGGAAATGTCGCCGTGGCCGGTAATCAGCACCACCGGCAGACTGCGATCCCGCGCCTTGAGGCGGGTCAGCAGTTCCAGGCCGTCGATGCCCGGCAGGCGGATGTCGCTGACCACGATGCCGGGGAAGTTGTCGCCGACCTGGGCCAGCGCTTCTTCGGCGCTGCCCACGCCGATGCAGGGGATGTCCTCCAAGGCCAGGGCCTGTTGGCAACCCAGCAGCACATGGGGGTCGTCTTCGACGATCAGCACAGTAAGCTCGTTGTTCATATCGGCTCGGCTCGAGTGGGGCTTACCAGGGGCAAGCTGAGGACAAAGGCGGTGCCGCCGCTTGCCGGGTGTTCCACCCCCAGGTTGCCGCCGGCAGCGGCGGCCAGGCTGGCGGACAGGGTCAGGCCCAGCCCCAGGCCCTGTTCCCCGGGTTTGGTGGTGAAGAACGGTTCGAACAGGTGCTTGCGCGCCTCGGGGTCGATGCCATGACCGTTGTCACGGACCCGCAGGCGGTATTTACCGTCCAGCATCTCGCCCTCCAGCCACAACTCGGGCTGGGGCTGGGCTTGCATGGCATCCAGGGCGTTGCCCAGCAGGTTGACGAGGATCTGCTCCAGGCGGGTCTGGTCGATCTGCAGCGGCTGGTCGCTGAAGTCGCGATGCAGTTGCAGGGGCAGGGGTTCCAGGCGGCCGTTGAGCAGTTGCAAGGCGGCGTCCACCGCCTTGCCCAGGCTGGCTTCGCCCTGATCGTCACCCCGTCGGGCGAAGGAGCGCAGGCTGGCGGTGATGCGGCCCATGCGGTCGATCAGTTCGTTGATGGTCTTGAGGTTGGCGCTGGCGGTGTCCAGGGCGCCCCGTTCGAGGAAGCGCACGGTGTTGCCTGACAAGGTACGCAAGGCCGCCAGGGGCTGGTTCAGTTCATGGGCGATGCTGGTGGACATCTGACCGATGGCCGCCAGCTTGCCGGCCTGGACCAGTTCGTCCTGGGCCCGACGGAGGGTTTCTTCGGCCTGGCGACGTTCGCGGATCTGCCCCTTGAGCCGTTCGTTGCTGGCCCGCAGGTCGGCGGTGCGCTCGGTGATCCGCCGCTCCAGCAGGCTGTTGGCTTCTTGCAGGGCTTCCCGGGCGGCGAGGCGGGTGGCCAGGACCTTGCGCCGTTCATTCCAGGCAATCAGCAGGAACGCCACCAGGGCAAAGGCCACCGCCACCAGGATGCCCTGGTTGGCCGCCTCGCGACGCAGGTCCTGCAGCGGCGTGAGCAGGGTGAAGTTCCACGGTGTGTCGCTCAGGGGCCGGGTCTGGGACAGGTAGCTGACTTCCTGTTCATCGGACACCAGCTCGCTGTTGGCAGGAAAGGTCAGCTTCTCCACGCCTTCGGCCAGGCGTTCGCGGGCCAGGGGTTGCAGTTCGTTGAGGGGGAACCAGTAGTACTGCAGGCTGCGGGCCAGGCGCTCCTTGGTTTCATCGCTCAGGGGGCGCACGGACTTGAGGCGCCGCGCCGGGTCGCTGGACAGGATGATGATGCCGTTTTCGTCGCTGACGAAGGCTTCCAGGCGCGCCCGCTGCCAACGTTCTTCCAGGGCTTCGAGGCGGACCTTGACCACGGCCACGCCAATGATCTTGCCTTGCTCTTCCAAGCCATGGGCCAGGTAGTAGCCGGGTTCGCCATTGGTGCTGCCGATGCCGTAGAAACGCCCAGCCTGGCCGCGCACGGCGTTTTGGAAATAGGCCCGGAAGGACAGGTCTTCACCGAGGTAGCTGTCGACGTCGCGCCAGTTGCTGGTGGCCAGTACGCGGCCGGTGGTGTCCATGACGTAGATGGCCCGGCTGCGGCTGCGCCGGTTCAGGCCTTCAAGGTAATCGTTGACCGTTTGCCGGTGCTCCGGGGTCGGGTCGTCCAGCAGTCTGGAAACACTGGATTCCAGTTCCAGAAGGCTGGGCAGGTAGGTGTATTTGCTGATCTCGCTTTCCACTGCGCGTGCGTGGAGTTCCAGCTGGCGTTCGCCATTTTCGCTGAGGGTGCGGATGCCGTAGTGCTCACTGATCAGGAAGCCGGCATAACCCAGGCCGATCATCAACAGAATGACCAGGGGCGGCAGGAACAGGTGGCGGATCAGACGGGGTTTCACGGCGAGTGATGGCGGCGCGGCGCGATAGAGATTGGGGTCGCATTTCATCACAGATGCCTTGGGTCAACCACTGCGCGATGCCTGTAGAAGCCGGCTGGCCGGCGATGGACGCGTTGCTGGCGATAGGGGAGCCCGCTCGGCGGCCCCATCGCTGGCAAGCCAGCTCCTACAAGAGCACAGGTTTAGTGCTGCAGGATCTTCTCGAGGAAGTGCTGGGCACGTTCGGAGCGGGCACTGATGTCGCCGAAGAATTCCTCTTTCGGGCAGTCTTCGATGATCTTGCCGGCGTCCATAAAGATCACGCGGTCGGCCACTTTACGGGCGAAGCCCATTTCGTGGGTCACGCACATCATGGTCATGCCTTCCTGGGCCAGTTGCACCATGACATCCAGTACTTCGTTGACCATCTCCGGGTCGAGCGCCGAGGTCGGTTCGTCGAACAGCATGACGATCGGGTCCATGGCCAGGGCGCGGGCAATCGCCACACGCTGTTGCTGGCCACCGGACAGTTGCCCCGGGTGCTTGTGGGCGTGGGCGGAAAGGCCGACACGGTCCAGCAGTTGCAGGCCCTTCTTGGTGGCTTCTTCCTTGCTGCGACCCAGGACCTTGATCTGCGCGATGGTCAGGTTTTCGGTGATGGTCAGGTGCGGGAACAGTTCGAAATGCTGGAACACCATGCCCACGCGCGAACGCAGTTTCGGCAGGTTGGTCTTCGGGTCGGCGATCGATGTGCCATCGACCACGATGTCGCCTTTCTGGAACGGCTCCAGGGCGTTGACGCATTTGATCAGGGTGGACTTGCCCGAGCCGGACGGCCCGCACACCACGATCACTTCACCCTTTTTGACCTCGGTGCTGCAATCAGTCAGCACCTGGAAGTCCCCATACCACTTGTTGATGTTTTTGATAGAGATCATACGGCGAACCTTTTTTGCAGACGCTTGACCAGCAGCGAGGCGGCAAAGCTGATTGTGAAATACACCAGACCGGCAACGATCAGGAATTCATTGGAGCGGCCGATGATGTCGCCGCTGGAGCGCGAGGCGTTGAGGAAATCCACCAGGCCCACGGTGTAGACCAGCGAAGTGTCCTGGAACAGGATGATGCTCTGCTGCAGCAGCAGCGGGGTCATCTTGCGGAAGGCCTGGGGCAGGATGATCAGGCGCATGGTCTGGCCGTAGGACATGCCCATGGCTTGTGCAGCCGCCATCTGGCCCTTGGGGATCGACTGCACGCCGGCCCGCACGATCTCACAGAAGTACGCCGCCTCGAACATCATGAAGGCCACGACACAGGAGGTGAACGCACCGATCGGGGTGTCTTCGCCGGTGATCCAGCGCAGTACGAACGGCACCGCCAGGTAGAACCAGGTGATCACCAGCAGCAGCGGGATCGAACGGAAGTAGTTCACATAGGCGCCGGCCACGCGGGACAGCAGTTTGCTGGACGACAGGCGCATCAGGGCCAGGATGGTACCCAGCACGATGCCGCCGACCACGCCCATGACCATCAGCTTCAAGGTCATGACCATGCCGTTCCACAAGCCAGGAATGGCGGGGATGATGCCGCTGAAATCGAATTCCATTATTTGCCCCCCACGGAGATCAGGCCGGGTACGGCAACTTTCTTCTCTACCACACGCATCAGGAGCATCAGGCTCATGTTCAGGGTGAAGTAGATCAGTGTGGCCAGGGTGAAGGCTTCAAACAGGTTGGCCGAGAACTCGGCGGTCTGTTTGGTTTGGGCCAGCAGTTCCATCAAGCCGATCAAGGACGCCACGGAGGAGTTCTTGAACACGTTGAGGAATTCCGAGGTAAGCGGCGGAATGATGATCCGGTAGGCCTGGGGCAGCAGCACATTCCAGTAGATCTGCGGCAGCTTGAAGCCCATGGCGCGGGCCGCGGATTCCTGGCCCCGAGGCAGTGCCTGGATGCCGGTACGCACTTGTTCGCAAACCCGGGCGGCGGTGAACAGGCCCAGACACACGACAACGCTCAGGTAGGCCGAGGTGGTCGGGTTGAGGTCCTGCTTGTACCACTCCTGCAGGTTCTCCGGCAGCAGGTCCGGTACCAGGAAGTACCAGATGAACAGCTGAACCAGCAGCGGCACGTTACGGAAAATTTCCACGTACACCGTCGCGATGCCCGATACCAGGCGGTTCGGTACGGTACGCATGACACCGAGCACCGAGCCCAGAATCAGCGCGACGATCCAGGCCACCACGGCAATGCCGATGGTCCAGCCCAAACCGGAAATGAACCAGTCGAGATAAGTCTCGCTGCCCACGCCGGTGGACTTGAAGAACACGCCCCAGTCCCAGTTGTAATTCATTAGGGTCTCCCCTCTGATCGATCGATGTACAAGCACCCGCCTGGGGACGTCCGTTCCCACCTGACCTCGACGGTCAGGCACACGCGATCGGCTCGACAACCACCGGTTCGAGTGTTTCCAAAAAATGCCAGCAGGTAGTGACAGACTCCTGAAGGACCGGTTGGCCCTTCAGGAAACAAGGTTAGTCAGGAATCAGGACTTTTTATCGTCAGCCGCTTTGTCGGTCGGATTGGCGATCAAGGCCTTGAGCTCGTCGCTCATCGGGAACATCAGGTTCAGGCCTTTTGGTGGGATCGGCGCCTGGAACCACTTGTCGTAGATCTTGTTGATTTCGCCCGACTTGTAGGTGGCAACGATGGCGTCGTCCACGGCTTTCTTGAACGGTGCGTCGCCCTTGCGGACCATGCAGCCATAGATTTCGTAGGACTGTGCAGTACCGGTCACGGCCCAGTCGCCCGGCTTCTTGGCCTTGGCCATTTCACCGGCCAGCAGTGCGTCGTCCATCATGAAGGCTACGGCGCGGCCGCTTTCCAGCATGTTGAAGGATTCACCGTGGTCCTTGGCGGAGATCACGTTCATGCCCATCTGCTTGTCGGCGTTCATTGCCTTGAGGATGCGCTCGGACGTGGTGCCGGCGGTGGTCACGACGTTCTTGCCTTTCAGGTCAGCGAAATCCTTGTAGGCCGAGTCCTTTTTGGACAGCAGGCGGGTACCGATTTCGAAGATGCCGACGGAGAAGTCAACTTGCTGCTGACGCTCGACGTTGTTGGTGGTGGAGCCGCACTCGACGTCCACGGTGCCGTTCTGCACCAGCGGGATACGGGTTTGCGAGGTGACCAGGTTGTACTTGACCTTGAGGTCCGGCATGTCGAGGTCTTTCTTGATGGCCTCGACGATTTTCAGCTGGATGTCGTGGGAGTAGCCGACCGGGACGCCGGAAGCGTCAGCGATGTAGGAAAACGGAATGGAAGCGTCGCGATGTCCGAGGGTGATGGTGCCGGACTCTTTGATTTTCTTCAGTGTGCCGGTGAGTTCGGCGGCGAAAACTGGAGTGCTAATCAGAGCGGCAGCGATAGCTGCGCCCAACAGATGGGGAACGATGCGCATCAATATTTCCTCGACATTTGTTTTTTTTATGAAGCCAATTCGACGGCTCTTTTATACAGCGAATGCCTTGACGGCTTCTGATGGGGTGGCTCATCAAACATTCGTCGAAGAGTGTAGAGCATGAGTCGTGCCAGACTACTCATTAATAACTAAATCATTGATTAATAAGGATATTAAATTTTTTTTAAGGTGTTTTTCACCGTGGTTGATCCGGTTAACCGAACTGATCATGAGGCGGTGTTCGGAAAACCGAATGACCTGTTGCAGGTTATTTCCGATTTTTCTGGTTGAGCGGGGTTTCATGCAGGTACTGCCATTGCACGCTCCCGGCGTGAATCCGAAGGATGGCCACCGAAACCCGGGTATTTTCCTGCTCAGGCGTGCACTGGACTTCGGTGTAGCTGATGGCCACCGTTTCGCCTTGCTGCCAGACCGGGCGCAAGTCGCTGATGATGATCTCGAGCCTCGGCCGACCGCCGACCGCGCCTTTGAACAGTTGCTCCAGGTGCTGGCGGTCGAGGGTCGCGGCTGAGGTGGTGACCATGCTGAAATGTTCGCCAAAGGCGCTCATCAGTGGCGCAATACTGGTTTCGCCGGTGCCATCTGCATCGGTAAACACGCGGTGAATCAGTTGGTGCACGTGGTGAATGCTGTGTTGCGCTTGTTCAATCAGGTTGTGGTTCATGGTGTGCCTTGGCAGGGTTCAATTGGCTCATTTGAAACAGCGGCAGCAGGCCGATCAGCGCGGCAATGGCGAAGCTCGCGTGATACGCCGCAGTGGGCTGCAACGGCTTGAGCAGCAGGTTGAAGATCATCAGGCACAGTGCCGCACCGAGGCTGAACGACATCTGCCGGTTGATGTTCCAGATCACACTGGCTTTGTGCGTGTCGCGGCTGCTGAAGTCCATCAGCGATGTGGTCTGCGCAGTGTTGGCGCCGATGCCGCCACCGATGCCCATCAAGATGTAGGCACCGACGATCAGCCAGAGGTCGTCCGGGCGATTCACCCCCACCAACGTGGCAATGCCGGCGCTGTGCAACAGCATGCCGAAAGTGAACAGGCGTCTGGCGCCGACACGGTTGTAGACACGGCCGCAAGCCAGCATGGCTATGAAGGCTCCGCTGGCGTAGACGAGCATAAACATCCCGGTCAGCCTGGCACTGAAATGCAGGGTGTTTTGCAGGAAGAAAATGCTCAGCAGATTGACCCCGGTGAACACCCCGGGAATCGCGTAATAGATGAAGAGTGAGGTGCTGAGTCTTTTGCTCTTGAGCAGGCTCAGTTCGATGATCGCGTGGCTTGATTGGCGATAGTGCTGCAGGTACAGGGCAATCAATATCACGCCCGCCACAATGCACGCGATGGCCGCCAGCGCCGGATAGTCGCCGCCATACAGCGACATGCCCATCAGCAAACTGGCGAGTGCCGCACTGACCAGCAGCAGGCCTTTGAAGTCCGGGCGCGGCAGGTGAGTGGGTCTGGCCTCTTTTATCCAGCACCACGCCAGCCCGGCGGCGATCAGTGAAAACGGGATAGTGCTGAAGAACACCCAGCGCCATGAGGTGCTGTCGACGATGATCCCGCCAACGGTCGGTGAAATCGCCGGGGCAATCAGCGCGACCGCCATTACCAGCGTGGAGATTTTCGCCCGTTGCTCGCCCTGGAACAGATTGAAGGTCAGTGCCTGCCCGACCGGGATCAACAAACCGCCACTGAGGCCTTGCACGAAACGCCAGGCCACCAGTTCAGGGAAGCTGTTCGCGACCCCGCACATCCATGCCGATCCGCTGAAGACCAGCATCGAAAGCGTGAGCATTTCCCGGCTGCCAAAGCGTCCGGAGAGCCAGGTGCTGATTGGAATGATCAGTGTCAGCCCCAGAACATAGGCATTGGCGACCCAGGCCACTGATGAGCTGCTGATGTGCAAGGCCGCCGACAGACTGGGCAGCGCGACCGCTGACATGAAGATATTGATGCAGTCGATAAAAAAACCGATCAGGAAGACAGATGCGACTTTGTAGCGATAACTCATGTTGTTTCCCCTTTGTCGTCGAGCATAGGGGCGATAGACTCCGGACGTCGATGCAATGGGGCTGAACACAATGTTTGAAAGGATTGAACAGTGAGTCATGGCGCCATGCACACGCACTTAAATCGGGTGCAGACCTTTCTCGCTATCGTTGACCTGGGGTCTTTCACCAAGGCTGCGAGTTACCTGAACATCAGCAGGGCCATGGCCAGCCTCCACGTCAAGGCGCTGGAGGAAGCGCTGTCAGTCACGCTGCTGATCCGCAATAGCCGGGCGGTTTCGCTGACAGAAACCGGGCAGAGTTTCTATACCGAGTTCAAAGCCATCGTCGCGGGTATCGACAGTGCTTTTGATAACGTACTGAAGGGCAGTCATCGGGTTTTCGGGAAGTTGCGGATCAGTTCGACCAGTGAGTATGGCGAGAAATATATTCTGCCGTTGATTCCCTTGTTCGCCGAGCAATACCCGGAAGTCAGTTTGAGTTACAACTTCAACTCATCGCTGAATGATCTGCTGGCGGAAAAACTTGATCTGGTGATCCGTCTGGGAAAATTGACGGATTCTGCTTTCAAGTGCCGCAAGCTAGCGGATTACGAGATTGTGTTGGTGGCGAGTGCACCGTTTCTCGCTCGCCATCCTGTGAATGAACCGCAGGATTTGATTAGCCTGCCGTGGATCGCCAACAGCAATTTGCAGGCGCCGACGCAGTGGCTTTTGCGCGATCGGTCAGGACGCGATATCGAGGTCAGTGGCATCAGCCATTTCGACTCGAATTCATCCACGGCGATTCGTTCGATGACGCTCTCCTCATTGGGTGTTTCGGTGTTGCCGGCGTGGCTGGTTGAAGAGGACATCGCCAGTGGACGTCTGGTGCGTTTGTTGCCGGATTACTCGCTGCCAGCGCAGTCGATCCATGTGGTGTTTCCTGACACTGCACATTTGCCGCACAAGTCGCGGGTGTTTATTGATTTTCTGCTGTTGCATTTGGCGTGCTGACGTCGACCCTCGCCCCAGCCCTCTACTAGAGACTGACCCAAGAAAAAAGCCCCTGAATCTCACAATTCAGGGGCTTTCATTCAAGCGCTGATCAGATCACGCCGCTTCAATCTTGCGATTCTGCTCAACCTTACCCAGATAAGCCGCCAACTTTTCTTGCTCGGTCGGAGTAGTGAACAACCCCAGCTTGCTGCGGCGCCACAGAATGTCTTGCGCAGTGGTCGCCCATTCTTCGCTGCACAGGTAATCGACTTCGCGGGTGTAAAGCCCACCGCCGATGTGTTCGCCTAGATCGTTCAGCGATTCCACGCCTTCGAGCATGCGCCAGGTGCGGCTGCCATAGGTGCTGGCCCAGCGCTGGGCGATTTCACTGGGGATCCATTCGAACTTCTGTCGCAGCGCCTCGGCCAGGGCCTGGGGCGTGCTCATGTTTTCACCGCCGGGCAGGGTGGCCTGGGCGGTCCAGCTTGGCTTGGCGTGCTTGAAGTACGGCGCCAGTTGCGCCAAGGCCGATTCCGCCAGCTTGCGGTAGGTGGTCAGCTTACCGCCGAACACCGAGAGCAGTGGCGCTTCGTCGGCGTTGCCCGAGAGGGCCAGGGTGTAGTCCCGGGTCACGGCGGACGGGTTGTCGGACTCGTCGTTGCACAGGGGGCGAACGCCGGAATAGGTGTGCACGATGTCGTCGCGGCTCAGCTGCTTTTTGAAGTGCGCGTTGACCACCTTGAGGATGTAGTCGGTCTCGCCGTCGGTGATGCTCACCTTCGCCGGGTCGCCGGTGTATTCGCGGTCGGTGGTGCCGATCAGGGTGAAGCGGTTCAGGTACGGAATAGTGAACACGATGCGCTGGTCTTCGTTTTGCAGAATGTGCGCGTGTTCACCTTCATAGAGTTTGGGCACGATCAGGTGGCTGCCCTGGATCAGGCGGATGCCGTAGGGCGAATCCAGCTTCAGGTCATCCTTGATGAACTTGGCGACCCAGGGGCCGGCGGCGTTGACCAGGGCCTTGGCGCGGATCGACAGCAGGCTGCCATCGCTGCGCTCCAGGTGCAGGTGCCACAGGCCTTTAATGCGGCGGGCGCTGACGCAACGGGTCTGGGTGTGGACATGGGCGCCGTTTTCCCGCGCGGCCATGGCGTTGAGCACCACCAGGCGTGCGTCGTCGACCCAGCAATCGGAGTATTCGAAGCCTTTGCTGATCTCGGCCTTGAGCGGGCTGTCGGCGCCGAACTTCAGGCTTTTGGAACCGGCCAGTTTTTCCCGCTTGCCCAGGTGGTCATACAGGAACAGCCCTGCACGAATCATCCAGGCCGGGCGCAGATGGGGGCGATGAGGCAGGACGAAACGCATGGGCTTGACGATATGCGGGGCCTTGGCCAGCAGTACTTCCCGTTCGGCCAAGGCTTCGCGCACCAGGCGGAATTCGTAATGTTCGAGGTAGCGCAGGCCACCGTGGATCAGCTTGCTGCTGGCCGAAGAGGTGTGGCTGGCCAAGTCGTCCTTTTCGCAAAGGAACACCGACAAACCGCGACCGGCTGCGTCTGCTGCAATGCCGACGCCATTGATCCCGCCGCCGATAACGGCAACATCATAGACTTCGGCAAGCGGTGGGGCAGGCAAGGTAGAAGGGTTCATCGGCTGGCCTCGCAATTTCTTTGTCTTGGAATTCGAACATTAATGTTCATTTCCGAAAATGGTAGCTGATAAACGCAGGCACAGCCACCCGACTTCGATTGAAAAAACTGATCGAAGGGCGGGCAAATGAAAATTTGTGAACAAAAGGCGGTGGGGCCGGCTTGCCGGCGATAGCGATCTTGCGGACGCCATCGCCGGCAAGCCGGGCTCCTGCAGCAATGGCATTCCCATGTAGGCGCTGGCGTGCCAGCGATGGCGGCGGTGCTGGCGTTAAACCACTTCCAGGCGAACCTTGTGCTGATTGAGTAATTGCACCAACGCCGGTACGGGCTGCTGGTCCGTCACTAGGCAGTCCACCAAGCTGATCGGTCCCAGGCGGATCATGGCGTTGCGCCCGAATTTGCTGGAGTCCGCCGCCAGGATCACTTGCCGGGCATTGGCGATGATCGCCTGGGAGACGCGTACTTCCTGGTAGTCGAAGTCCAGCAGGCTGCCGTCTTCATCGATGCCGCTGATGCCCACCAGGGCGAAGTCGACCTTGAACTGGTTGATGAAGTCGACGCTGGCCTGGCCCACCACACCGCCGTCGCGGCGCACTGTGCCGCCGGTGAGCAGCACATCGAAATCATCCTTGGCACTGAGCATCGACGCCACGTGCAGGTTGTTGGTGATGATCTTCAGGTGGTTGTGATTGAGCAGCGCCCGGGCGATGGATTCGGTGGTGGTGCCGATGTTGATGAACAGCGAGGCGTGATCGGGGATTTGTGCGGCGATGGCTTCGCCGATGCGTTGCTTCTCATCGCGCATCTGATCGGCGCGCATCGCGTAGGCGGTGTTTTCCACGCTGGAGTCATAAGCAGCGCCGCCATGGTAGCGGCGCAGCAGGTTGGCTTCCGCCAGCTGGTTGATATCGCGGCGGATGGTTTGCGGGGTCACGACGAATAACTGAGCCATTTCCTCGATGCTGACATAGCCGCGTTCGCGGACCAGATCGAGGATTTGTTGCTGGCGGGGAGGCAGATTCATGGGGCTTCCTTTGGGCTGCCGTGCAAAATTTGCCCATGATGCCGCAGGAAGCTGCTCCCGACCAGTTACACGCCAGCCCTTGGCTTACTTGGCGTCGTCGTGGGGTTCCCAGTCGCGGGTGCGGCTGACGGCTTTTTTCCAGCCGGCGTAGAGGGTTTCCTTCTCGGCTTCGGCCAGTTGGGGTTCGAACTCGCGCTCGATCACCGCTTTGCCGCGCAACTCTTCCAGGCTGCCCCAGAAGCCGCAGGCCAGGCCCGCCAGATAGGCTGCGCCCAGGGCCGTGGTTTCGCGCATTTGCGGGCGCTCGACCTGGGTCCCGAGGATGTCGGCCTGGAATTGCATGAGGAAGTTGTTGGCCACTGCGCCGCCGTCCACGCGCAGGGCTTTGAGGCGTTCGCCGGAGTCCTGTTGCATGGCGTCGAGCACGTCGCGGGTCTGGTAGGCAATGGATTCCAGGGCGGCGCGGATGATGTGGTCCACGCGCACGCCACGGGTCAGGCCGAACAGCGCGCCACGGGCGTAGGGGTCCCAGTAGGGGGCGCCGAGGCCGGTAAAGGCCGGTACCAGGTACACACCGTTGCTGTCCTTGACCTTGCCGGCAAAGTACTCGGTGTCATGGGCATCGTTGATGATCTTCAGTTCGTCGCGCAGCCACTGCACGGTCGAGCCGCCGTTGAAGACCGCGCCTTCCAGGGCATACGCCACTTCGCCGCGAGGGCCGCAGGCGATGGTGGTGAGCATGCCGTGCTTGGATTTCACCGCTTTGTCGCCGGTGTTCATCAGCAGGAAGCAGCCGGTGCCGTAGGTGTTTTTCGCCTGGCCCGGTTCCACGCACATCTGGCCGAACAGCGCCGCTTGCTGGTCGCCAGCGATACCGCCGATGGCGATGCCGCTCTTGGTACGGCCGTAGATTTCCGAAGAGGATTTCACTTCCGGGAGCATTTCCCGTGGGATATCCAGCACCTCCAGCATCCTCGCGTCCCACTCCAGGGTGTGGATGTTGAAGAGCATGGTGCGCGAGGCGTTGGTGTAGTCGGTGACGTGGGTCTTGCCGCCGGTAAATTTCCAGATCAGCCAGCTGTCGACGGTGCCGAACAGCAGTTCGCCGTTGCGCGCGCGTTCACGGCTACCCTCGACGTTGTCGAGGATCCACTTCAGCTTGGTGCCGGAGAAGTAGGGGTCGGTGACCAGGCCAGTGGTGTCGCGGATGTAGTCTTCCAGGCCGTCGCGCTTGAGCTGCTGGCAGATCTCGGTGCTGCGGCGGCACTGCCAGACGATGGCGTTGTAGATCGGGCGGCCGGTGTTCTTGTCCCAGACCACGGTGGTTTCGCGCTGGTTGGTGATGCCGATGGCGGCCACCTGGTCGTGATGCAGGCCGGCTTGCGCCAGGGCCTCGACCATCACCGCGCTTTGGGTGGCGAAGATTTCCATCGGGTCATGTTCGACCCAGCCGGCTTGTGGGTAATGCTGGGCGAATTCGCGCTGGGCGGTGCAGACCACGTTGGCGTCGCGGTCGAAAATGATCGCCCGGGAGCTGGTCGTACCCTGATCGAGGGCAATGATGTAGTTCTTGTTCTGGATGTCGGTCATGTCGATTGCCTTGGACGAAATAAGGGAGTGATGTGGGGCGCAAGGTCGAAGTGGGCAGGACCTCGCGCCGCGGTTTCAAGAAGTTCTTACTTTGCCGTCAGTGGCCGCTTCTGCATCCTTTGTAGCAGGGAGGGCGCTGGGCAGATGACGGGCAATCAGCCCGCGATACGCTGCCGCACCCAAACAGGCACCGAGGATCGGAGCAAAAATCGGTACCAGGAAATATGGAATGTCACGGCCGCCGGTGAAGGCGATTTCACCCCAGCCGGTGAAGAACGCCATCAGTTTAGGACCGAAGTCACGAGCCGGGTTCATCGCAAAGCCGGTCAGCGGGCCCATGGCACTGCCGATTACGGCAATCAGCAGGCCGATCAGCAGCGGGGCCATCGGGCCACGGGGCAGGCCGTTGTTGTCGTCGGTCAGGGACATGATCACACCCATCAGGATCGCGGTAATGACCACTTCCACCAGGAACGCCTGGGCCGTGGACAGGGACGGATGCGGGTAGGTGGAGAACACTGAGGCCAATTCCAGGCTGGCTTGGGAGCCTCGGATCATTTGATGGCTTTGTTCGAAATCGAAGAACAGGTTGCTGTAGAGGGTATACACCAAGAACGCCGCGCAGAAGGCGCCGGCGATTTGCGCCAGGATGTAGAAGGGCAGTTTGCGCTTTTCAAAGTCGGCAAACAGGCACAGGGCGATGCTCACGGCAGGGTTCAAGTGCGCGCCGGACACGCCGGCAGTGAGGTAGATCGCCATGCTCACGCCGATCCCCCAGATGATGCTGATTTCCCACAGGCCGAAGCTGGCACCCGCGACTTTGAGCGCGGCAACGCAACCGGTGCCGAAGAAGATCAATAAGGCGGTGCCCAGAAACTCGGCCATGCACTGGCCCGATAGCGACGGTTGTTGTAGAGCAGTTGTCATTGAAACCTCGGTTTTTGTTGTTGTCTGGCGCTCTGGCTCAGGAGGCTGAGCTCGATATTGACCTCGGCCAGAATCCCCATCCTGGCGTCGGCGTGTTGCCGCGTGCTGCGGTGAACACCCTACGATATTCACAAACGAAAAAATATAGACAAGAAACACTGCTGTCAAAGGTCGAAAGTGAACCGTCAGTCATTTTGTAGCAATCAACCCGGTGAATGATCGCGCCCGCCGCTAAAGGGGCGATCGCGGGTGGCAGGAGGCCATGCCCCTGGCAGCCTCCAGCCCCCTGGCTAACAAGGCTTGAGTTAGAGCGTTTTGCCTTGGGATCACCTAAAATCGCGGTCCGGTATTTTTCTTCTTTATCCCTCGCTTGGAGCTGTCATGACCCCTGCACTGGATCTGCTGAAAAAAGTTCGCGCCGAACATCGCGTGCACAGTTACGAACATGACCCCAAAGCGGCGTCCTATGGTCTTGAGGCGGCGGAAAAGCTCAACCTCGATCCGGCCCAGGTGTTCAAGACCTTGCTCGCCAGCAGTGAAAAGGGCGAATTGCTGGTGGCCGTGGTGCCCGTGGTTGGCAGCCTGGACCTCAAGGCCCTGGCCCATGCTGCCGGGGTCAAGAAAGCCGAAATGGCCGATCCGGCTGCTGCGCAACGTGCCACCGGCTATTTGTTGGGGGGCATCAGCCCGCTGGGCCAGAAGAAGCGCCTGCGGACTTTTATCGACAACAGCGCCCAGCCGTTTGCCAGCATCTTTGTCAGCGCCGGGCGCCGGGGCCTGGAAGTGGAGTTGGCGGCGTCGGTGCTGGCGGAGCACACCCAGGCGACCTTCGCCGACATCGGGCGCGCCTGACGTCTCTCCCTTGCTGTATGGAAAAAAATCCGCTGCTCTGTGTCTGTCCTGTTTGGGCGCTCGGCCTTCATGCTGGCCGCCGTATGTTCAAGGAGAAACCCTATGCAGCTTGAGTTTCATCAAATCGATGCGTTCAGCGATCAGCCCTTCGGTGGCAACCCGGCGATGGTCTATCGCCTGGAGGCCTGGCTCAGCGATGAGTTGATGCAAAAGATCGCCGCTGAGCACAACCTGTCGGAAACCACTTTTGTCGTGCGTGAAGCCGAGGGCTGGCGGATCCGCTGGTTCACCCCGACCACTGAAGTCGCCCTGTGCGGCCACGCTACCTTGGCCAGCGCCTATGTGCTGTTCGAAGTGTACGGCGAGTCGGCGCAGCGCATTGAGTTCAACAGCCAGTCAGGCCCCTTGAGCGTCAGTCGTGAAGACGGGCTCCTGTGGCTGGACTTCCCGCGGAGGACGCCGCGGGCGGTTGACGGGATTGAGGGCGTGGCCAAGGCCTTGGGTGTGGCAGTGGTCGAGCTGCTGGCGGCCAATGAGCTGTTGGTGGTGCTGGAGTCCGAGCAGGCGGTGCTGGATTGCCGGCCAGACATGGCGGCACTGGCGGCGCTGCCGTGGCCCGGGGTCATTGTCACGGCCCAGGGGCAGCAGCACGATTTCGTTTCCCGTTACTTCGCGCCGGCCATCGGTCTCAATGAGGACCCGGTCACCGGCTCGACCCACTGCTGCCTGATCCCTTACTGGGCCCAACGGTTGGACAAACTGAGCCTGACCGCCTATCAGCGTTCTGCGCGAGGCGGGGCATTGTTTTGTCGGTTACAGGGGGAGCGGGTGAGGATCGGCGGGCATGCCACGCGGGTGGCCAGCGGCACGTTATTGCTGGGATAAGGTTGCCGCGGAGCCGGTAGGCCAGCTCCGCTTCAGCCTCAGTGGGCGCTGCTGTAGCGGCGCACCCCTGATTCGCTTTTAGGGATTTGCGCGGCCGTGCTGCCGGAAGCCTGAAACAGCACCAGGTGTTCGGCGGCGACGCGAATGCCCACATCGCTGCCGACGCCATGGTCGGCGTGGCTTGGGAAGATCGACTCCAGCTGGCTGCCGGTGGGCAGTTGCAGGCGATACAGGGTCGAGGCGCCGAGGAAGGTCTTGCCGACAATCCGTGCCTTGAGCGCGCTGTCCGGCGCATAGACGATGTCGTCCGGGCGCAGCAGTACATCCACCGCGCCGCCCTGGGGCCAGGTGTAGGCACGGTTGCCACGCAGCTCACCCAGTTCGGTCTGCACCGACTCCGGGCTGCTCAACTGGCCGCGAATAAAGTAACCCTGGCCGATAAAGCTGGCGACAAAGGGTGTCAGTGGTTCGTGATAGAGGTTGTAGGGCGTGTCCCACTGCTCCAGGCGGCCTTCCTTGAATACCCCGACGTGATCGCTGACAGCAAAGGCTTCTTCCTGGTCGTGAGTCACCAAAATTGCGCTGGTGCCACGGGCCTTGAGGATGTCCCGCACTTCATGGCTGAGCTTGCGTCGCAGCTCGCCATCGAGGTTGGAGAAGGGTTCGTCGAGCAGCAGCAACTGCGGCTCAGGGGCCAGGGCCCGGGCCAGGGCGACCCGTTGTTGCTGGCCGCCGGAGAGTTCGTGGGGGAAGCGCTTGCCGAGGTTCTTCAGGTTCACCAGTTCCAGCAGTTCCTCGACCACGCGGTCCTTCTGTGGATGCTTGCGGATACCGAAGGCGATGTTGTCCGCCACACTCAAGTGGGGAAACAGCGCGTAGTCCTGGAACACCATGCCGATGCGCCGTTTCTCCGGTGCCAGGGTGAAACCGGCGCTGGAGATGGTCTCGCCCGCTAGCTGGATTTCACCTTCGTGCACCGGCTCAAAGCCGGCGATGGCGCGCAGGGTGGTGGTTTTGCCGCAGCCCGAGGACCCCAGCAGGCAACCGATGTCCCCGGCATTGAGGTGCAGGTTAAGGTTCTGTACGACCCGTTGGTCCTGATAGCCGCATGCCAGATTGCGCAGGTTCAGCAGTAATGGCTGGCTCATGCGTGGTGGTACGCCGGCTCGACCAGAAATTCGAGCAGGGCCTTTTGTGCGTGCAGGCGGTTTTCGGCCTGGTCCCACGCCACTGAACGCGGGTCGTCCAGCAGGTCGAGGCTGATTTCCTCGCCGCGGTGGGCCGGCAGGCAGTGCATGAACAGCACGTCCTCGGCTGCCAGGTCGAGCAGGGCGCGGGTCACCTGGAACGGTGCGAACAGAGCCAGGCGCTTGGCGGTTTCTTCTTCCTGGCCCATGGAGGTCCAGACATCGGTGCTGACCAGGTGGGCGCCGGTCACGGCATCCTTTGGATCGCGGACGATGGTCACGCGATCGCCAGCCTGGGCGACGAATTCGGGGTTGGGTTCATAGCCTTCCGGGCAGGCGATGCGCAGTTGGAAGTCGAACTGGATCGCTGCTTCTATATAACTGTTGCACATGTTGTTGCCGTCGCCGATCCAGGCCACGGTCTTGCCCTGGATCGAGCCGCGATGTTCCTGGAAGGTTTGCATGTCGGCCAGCAACTGGCAGGGGTGCAGGTCATCGGACAGGCCGTTGATCACCGGTACGCGGGAGTTGGCCGCAAACTCGGTCAGGGTGCTGTGGGCGAAGGTGCGGATCATCACAGCGTCGAGCATGCGCGACATGACGATGGCGCAGTCGCTGATGGGTTCGCCGCGACCCAGTTGGGTGTCCCGCGGGGAAAGGAAGATGGCCTGGCCGCCGAGCTGGATCATGCCGGCTTCGAAGGACAGCCGGGTACGGGTCGACGACTTCTCGAAAATCATGCCGAGCACGCGGTTTTTCAATGGCTCGAAGAGTACGCCGCGGTTACGCAGGTCCTTCAGCTCGATGCCTCGACGAATCACACTGACCAGCTCTTCGGGCGTGCAATCCATCAGGGAGAGAAAGTGCCTTGCGCTCATCATTAACTACCTTTTGCAACAGACCGCAGATACTCAAAGCCTTGTTTATAAGGAAAACGGGCGAGACCTGCGGCGAAAGCCGCACGGGGCGACGAAATAGGGGAAGGCGCGATATTGACATTAAATGTCGCGTCTTACCAATAGGGCTACGGCGTTTAGGGGAACTCAGAGAGGCTAGGGCGCGAGTGCGCTAGCGCTATGACAGCCGGTTTCCTGACAGCAGCCCGGCATTTGTACACTGCCCCCAAGGGCCTTGGCAATCGACTAGGGCGCGCGCAATGGGGGTGTGGTCGGTTTTTGAACGGTGGGCCAAGGCCCAGCCAGCAGGGATCGTTCGCGGCGGCAGCTTGAAACATTTTCTCACGCAACACGCCATGGGCCGCTATCGGCAAGCCTGATGCTCTGCGATTCACAGGACGAACGTCTCTGGTGTCGTGGCGGGCCCGGGATCATAGTTTTCTTCTCGCGGCCGGGCGCTGGCCGCCCTTCCTAGAATAGAGACTGGCCATGACCAAGACTCTCCACCACCGTGCCTGCCATCTGTGCGAAGCCATCTGCGGCCTGAACATCGAAACCACTGAAACTGCGGGGCAACTGCAGATCACCTCGATCAAGGGCGACCCGCAAGACAGCTTCAGTCGCGGCCACATCTGCCCCAAGGCGGTGGCCTTGCAAGACATTCAGAATGACCCGGATCGCCTGCGCCAACCCATGCTCAGGGTCGGCAGCGAGTGGCAGCCGATCGCTTGGGAAGACGCCTTCAGCCAAGTGGCCGAGGGCCTGGCGCAGATTCAGGAGCGCCATGGCAACAATGCGGTGGCCACCTACCAGGGCAACCCCAGCGTGCACAACTACGGGCTGATGACCCACAGCAATTACTTTCTGGGCCTGTTGCAGACCCGTAACCGTTTCTCTGCGACGTCGGTGGATCAACTGCCCCAGCACTTGAGCAGCTACCTGATGTACGGCCATGGTTTGTTGCTGCCGATTCCCGACATCGACCACACCGACTTCATGTTGATCCTCGGCGGCAATCCATTGGCGTCCAACGGCAGCATCATGACCGTACCGGACGTGGAGAAGCGCCTGAAAGCCATCCAGGCCCGAGGCGGAAAAGTGGTGGTGGTCGACCCGCGCCGCAGTGAAACGGCTGCGATTGCCGACCAGCATCTGTTTGTCCGGCCCGGTGGCGATGTGGCGTTGCTGTTTGGCCTTTTGCACACGATCTTCGAGGAAGGACCGACCCGCGACAGCCACCTTGAAGTCGATGGCCTGGCCGAGGTGCGTCAGGCGATTTCCACGTTCAGTCCGGAAGCCATGAGCCCCCTGTGCTCCATTCCCGCCGAGCAGATTCGCCAGTTGGCGCGGGATTTCGCCGGGGCGGACAAGGCCGTGTGCTACGGGCGCATGGGCGTGTCGACCCAGGCCTTTGGCACCTTGTGTCACTGGTTGGTGCAATTGCTCAACCTGGTGACCGGCAACCTCGATCGAGTCGGCGGGGCCCTGTGCACCGAGCCGGCGGTGGACCTGGTGGCAGCGACTTCGGGCGGGCACTTTAACGTTTGGCAAAGCCGGGTTTCCGGGCGCCCCGAGTATGGCGGCGAGTTGCCGGTGGCGGCGTTGGCGGAGGAAATGCTCACCGAAGGGGAGGGCCAAGTGCGCGCCCTGATTACCGTGGCGGGCAATCCGGTGCTGTCCACCCCCAATGGTCGGCAGTTGGAGCAGGCCCTGGACGGTCTCGAGTTCATGGTCAGCCTCGACCTGTACATCAACGAGACCACTCGTTACGCGGACTTGATCCTGCCTTCGACGTCGGCCCTGGAGAACGATCACTACGACACCACCTTCAACATGTTCGCGGTGCGTAATGTCAGCCGTTTCAATCGGGCGATCCTGCCCAAGCCCGAAGGCGCGTTGCACGACTGGGAGATTTTCGTTGGCCTGGCCAAGGCCTTTGCCGCCCGTACCGGTAAAACCCTCAAGCCCACCGTG
>NZ_JALQCW010000055.1 GCF_023241715.1 Pseudomonas morbosilactucae | reverse complement strand
CCCCCAAGAACACCTGCTGTAACCCTCTGCGTTAAGGAGCAAACGTGACCCTGATTTATGGCCATCGCGGCGCTAAAGGCGAAGCACCGGAAAATACCCTGACCAGCTTTCAGGAGTGCCTTAAACACGGCGTGCGCCGTTGCGAGCTCGACCTGCACCTGTCCAAGGACGGCG
The DNA here is from genome assembly GCF_023241715.1 of Pseudomonas morbosilactucae. Lineage (GTDB taxonomy): Bacteria > Pseudomonadota > Gammaproteobacteria > Pseudomonadales > Pseudomonadaceae > Aquipseudomonas > Aquipseudomonas morbosilactucae. The sequence continues at coordinate 53,117 of NZ_JALQCW010000055.1, read as the reverse complement.
AGCTGATGGTGATCCACGACCCGACCCTGAAACGCACCACCGAACGCCGCGGCAAGGTAGTGGAGCACAGCGCAGCCGAACTGGTGACCTACGACGCGCGCAAGGGCGGCCCGGGCTGGATCAACCCCTGCCCCATTCCACGCCTGGAAGAGTTGTTCGAGAAGTGCGACTTCGACCACTGGCAACTGGAGGTCAAGAGCGCCTCCCGCACCCGCGCCGCCACCACCGTGCTGGCGATTCGCGAGATGGCCCAGCGCTTCGGCCTGCTGGACAAAGTCACCGTGACCTCAAGCTCCCGGGAAGTGCTCAAGGCGGCGGTCGACCTGACCCCCGACCTGTCCCGTGGGCTGGTCGCCGAATACGCCTGGCTCGACCCGTTGAAGGTCGCGCAAAGCTATGGCTGCGAGATTCTGGCGTTGAACTGGACGCTGTGCACCCCGGAGCGCCTGCAACGGGCGCAGCGCCAGGGCTTGCATGTGTCGGTATGGACCGTCAACGAACCCGCGCTGATGCGCAGGCTCGCCGACTTCGGCGTAGATAGCCTGATTACAGACTTTCCCGGTTTGGCCACTGCCACCCTCGAGAATTACTGAAATCGGTCTCCCCGGCCGGCTCAGGCCACCGGCCGGAGCCGCTCAAAAAAGCCGGTTGAGGCCGTCGTACGCCGCTACCCGATAGGCTTCAGCCATGGTCGGGTAGTTGAAGGTGGTGTTGACGAAGTACTTCAGGGTGTTGAGTTCGCCCGGCTGGCTCATGATGGCCTGGCCGATGTGTACGATCTCCGACGCCTGGTAACCGAAGCAGTGCACACCCAGTACTTCCAGGGTTTCACGGTGGAACAGGATCTTCAGCATGCCTTGCGGCTCGCCGGCAATCTGCGCCCGCGCCATGCTCTTGAAGAAGGCCTTGCCGACTTCGTAAGGCACCTTGGCCTGGGTCAGTTCCTGCTCGTTCTTACCGATCGAGCTGATCTCGGGAATGGTATAGATCCCGGTCGGCACGTCGTTGACGAAACGCCAGCTGCCGTTGTCGACGATGCTGCCCGCCGCCGAGCGACCCTGGTCATGGGCGGCACTGGCCAGGCTTGGCCAGCCGATCACGTCACCGGCGCCGTAGATGTTCGGGACGCAGGTGCGGTAGTTCTCGTCCACCTCGATCTGGCCCCGACTGTTGACCTTGACCCCGATGTTTTCCATGCCCAGCTTGTCGGTGTTGCCGGTCCGGCCGTTGCACCAGAGCAAGGCGTCGGCCTTGATCTTCTTACCGGACTTCAGGTGCAGGATCACGCCGTTGTCCAGGCCTTCAACGCGGTCGTATTCCTCGTTGTGGCGCACGGTGATGTTGTTGTTACTGAAGTGGTAGCTCAGGGCCTGGGAAATCTCCGAATCCAGGAAGCTGAGCAACTGGCCGCGGTTATCCACCAGCTCCACCAGCACCCCAAGGCCGCTGAAGATCGAAGCGTATTCGCAACCAATGACCCCGGCGCCGTAAACAATCAGTTTGCGCGGGGTGTGGCCGAGGCTGAGGATGGTGTCGCTATCGTAGATACGCGGGTGGTGGAAATCGATATCGGCCGGGCGATAAGGACGCGAACCGGTGGCGATGATGATGTGCTTGGCCACCAGCTTTTCCACTACACCGTTGGCGCAAACCACTTCAATGGTCTGCTCGTCGGCGAAGCTGCCGGTACCGAAGAACACATCGACCCGGTTGCGGGCGTAGTAACCGGTGCGCGAGGCCACCTGCTTGGAGATGACCTTCTCGGCGCTCTTGAGCACGTCCGGGAAGGAGAACCAGCGCGGCTCGCCAATGGCCCGGAACATCGGGTTGGTGTTGAACTGCATGATCTGGCGGACCGAGTGACGCAGGGCCTTGGACGGAATGGTACCCAGGTGGGTGCAGTTACCGCCGACCTGGCGACGGCTATCGACCATCGCCACTTTGCGTCCTGCTTTCGCGGCATTCATTGCCGCACCTTCTCCAGCGGGGCCTGAGCCCAGCACCACTACGTCGTAGTTGTAGACAGCCATGCGTACTCCTCAGAACAGGCCGAGGCACCCTTCTGGCGCCTCCGGCTAAATCATGCCGCGGCCAGCGGCATGAAGGATCAATTTGGCTCGGTCACGAACCCGGGCACAGTCTATAGAAGCGTCAACGCCGCGCACATTAACCCTTGGTCGCGTCGTAGGCTACTTTTGCCTTCACTACAGGCCGCACGGAGGCGCACAGAATCAGGGCCTTGGCCCGCCAAACAGGCGCTCGAAGGGTGGATTGCTGCGTGTGACGAAAGCTGTATCGGCACGAATCACAAAAAATGCTGCGATATCGTGCTTTTCTGCGTAATCCCAACCCTGCTCAGGGCCGAGAATCAGCAACAAGGTGGATAAGCCATCGGCCATCAGCGCCGAAGGATGAATCACCGTGACCGAGGCCAGGGCGTGGTTCACCGGCTTGCCGCTGCGGGCGTCGAAGGTGTGTGAATAGCGCTGGCCACCCTGTTCGAAGTAATGGCGATAATCCCCCGAGGTGGAGACGCCATAACCGTCCAGTTCGATGATCCGCTGCGCCACCTGCCGATCATCCCGAGGCTCCTCAAGGGCGATGCGCCAAGGCGCACCGTCGGGTTTCCTGCCGGCGGCCTTGAGTTCGCCGGTGGCTTCCACCAGGTAATTGGCGATCCCCATCTGCACCAGCCTGGCAGCGATTCGGTCCACGGCGTAGCCGGCGGCGATGCTGTTGAAGTCCACTTCCACCGCCGCATCCTTGCACAGCCGATCGCCGTCGATACGCAGATGGCCGTGCCCGACGCGCTGGTGCATCTCGGCCTGGGCCGCCGCACTCGGAACCTGTTCCTCGCGCCCTTGCGGACCAAAACCCCACAGGTTGAGCAACGGCTCGACCGTCAAATCGAAAGCGCCGGCGCTCTCCCGGGACAACCCCTCGCCCACCCGCACCAATTGCAGCACCGGCTCGGGCATCGCCTGGCAGCTGTTGGCCGGCAACCGATTAAAGACCTCGATCAGCGAATCGCTGCGGTAGGTGGATAACTGCTGGCCGACCTCGGCGAGGATCTTTTCCACCTCGCCCTGCACGTCGCCGGGAGCGGCCAACCCGGCCTCCCGGACGTAGCTGACCGAATAGTGGCTGCCCATGGTCGGGCCGCCGATCTGCTCCAGGGACGCGCCCTGGCCGCAGCCCCCGAGCAACACCGCCAGCCATGCGAGAACCGCCCCTCGCCACCCTTGCTCAACCACCAAGACCCGCTCTCCCGTACAGGGGCCGAAAGCCACGGCCCTGATGTTGCAACACTGGCCATTATGCGACAAACGGAAGCCGGCTCCGCCCCGCTATTTCGCCACTAACCGCTCTAACTCGCGCACTGGACCAATCACTAGGTAGCTAACGGTTTTTATTGCCTGAACGCTCCTCTACACATATTGTTACAAATATACTCCACCGTGCAGCCCTGCGCCGCAACGTTGCAGTGAGGACGAGTAACGACCATGGATTGCTAACAAGACAGCCAAAGTGAGTGAAAAAAATGTCCACGACCACGGGCAAAGGCAAGGCGATCTTTCGCGTTGTCAGCGGTAACTTCCTCGAAATGTTCGACTTCATGGTCTACGGCTTCTATGCCACGGCCATTGCCAAGGCCTACTTCCCGGCCGACAGCGCTTTCGCGTCGTTGATGCTGTCCCTGGCGACCTTCGGCTCCGGCTTCCTGATGCGCCCATTGGGGGCGATCTTCCTCGGTGCCTACATCGACCGCCACGGCCGGCGTCAGGGCCTGATCATCACCCTGATGCTGATGGCCGCCGGCACCGTGCTCATCGCCTGTGTGCCCGGCTACGCCACCCTGGGCGTCGCCGCACCGCTGCTGGTGCTGCTCGGGCGCCTTCTGCAAGGCTTTTCCGCAGGCGTTGAACTGGGCGGGGTTTCGGTCTATCTGGCAGAAATTTCCACCCCGGGTCGCAAAGGCTTTTTCGTCAGCTGGCAGTCCGCCAGCCAACAAGCGGCGGTGGTCTTCGCCGGGTTGCTGGGCGTGGGCCTGAACCATTGGTTGAGCCCCGAGCAAATGGGCGACTGGGGCTGGCGCGTGCCGTTCCTGGTGGGCTGCATGATCGTTCCGGCGATTTTCATGATTCGCCGTTCTCTGGAAGAAACCCCGGAGTTCGAAGCGCGTAAACATCGCCCTACCCTGCAGGAAATCATCCGCTCGATCGGTCAGAACTTCGGCATCGTCCTGGCTGGCATGGCCCTGGTGGTGATGACCACCGTGTCGTTCTACCTGATCACGGCCTACACCCCGACCTTCGGCAAGGCCGAATTGAACCTGTCGGACCTCGACGCGCTGCTGGTAACGGTGTGCATCGGCCTGTCGAACTTCTTCTGGCTGCCGGTGATGGGCGCCCTCTCCGACAAGATCGGGCGCAAGCCCTTGCTGCTGAGCGCAACCATCCTGGCGATCCTGACGGCCTACCCGGCCCTGTCCTGGCTGGTGGTCAACCCGAGCTTCAGCCACTTGCTGCTGGTGGAATTGTGGTTGTCCTTCCTCTATGGCTCGTACAACGGCGCCATGGTGGTGGCCCTCACCGAAATCATGCCAGTGGAAGTGCGCACCACCGGTTTCTCCCTGGCCTACAGCCTGGCGACCGCGACCTTTGGCGGCTTCACGCCGGCGGCCTGCACGTACCTGATCCACGTGTTGGATAACAAGGCCGCGCCCGGTATCTGGCTCAGCGGCGCAGCGGTGCTGGGGCTGATCGCCACCCTGGTGCTGTTCCGCGGCAACCGCCATGCGCTGCGCACCGCCCAGGCGGCCACCGTCAGCAACGCCTGACCAGCGTCTTCAGGGGCTGAGCCGTTGCGGCCCGGCCCCTGTCGTTCCGGCAACCTTCAGCGACTGACTCCAGCCGCCCCCCAGAGCCTTGTACAGGCTGACCTGATTGATCTCCCTCGCCAGCTCCATCTGTGACCATTTCTGCTGGGCCTCGAACAGCGAACGCTGGGCATCCATGGTGGAAAAATAACTGTCCAGGCCACCCTCGAAGCGCAGTCGCGACTGCCGATGGGCTTCCTGATAGTCACCGACCAGACGCTTCTGAAACGCGACCTGGGCAAGCATTTCCTGGCGTGCGTTCAACGCATCGGCGGCCTCACGAAAGGCGTTTTGCACCGTGGCTTCGTAAGCGGCAGCCTGCCCCTGGAAGCGCGCACGACTGGCATCCACCTGCGCCCGCCGCGCGCCCCCGTCGATCAGGGTCAGGGAGCCGGCCAAGGCCACCGACCAGAACTGCGCCGGCCCGCTCAGCAAGCGGGAAAAGTCGCCACTCAGGCTGCCCAGCGCCGAGGTCAGGGAGAACGTCGGAAAGTAAGCGCTACGAGCGGCACCGATGTCTGCATTGGCCGCGCGCAACAGCGCCTCGGCGGCCATGATGTCGGGCCGCCGCTCCAACAATGACGACGGCAAGCCGGCCGGCACATCGGCCGTGGCCAGGGACTCGCCGAGCAACCCTGTCGGCAGCAAGGCCGGCGGCACCGGCTGGCCCACCAGCACCCGCAACGCATTGAGGTTCTGCGCCACCTGCATGCGATAAGTATTGACCTGCACCGCCGCGGTGTTGGTTTGCGCATCCGCCTGGTGCACATCGATGCGGGCGCTGGAGCCCAGGTTGAAACTCTTGCGCAACAGCTCGCCGTAGCGGTTCTGCGCGTCATAGGTGTTTTGGGCCAGGTCCAGCAGGTTCTGGCTGGCCTTGAGGGTCAGCCAGGTGCTGGCAACTTCGCCGATCAACGCCAGGCGCGCCGTCTGATAGTCCGCTTCCGAGGCTTCGAAACGCGCCCCGGCGGCGTTGCTCTGGCTGCGAATGCGCCCGAACAGGTCCAACTCGTACGAGGTAAAACCCGCGCCGACCTGAAAGGTATTGGCGATGCTGCCGGCGCTGTCGCCACCGCCCGGGGTTCGTACCAGCGGCGGCAACTTGCTGCGCCCGGCATAACTGTCGATGCCGAGGGACGGAAACAACCCCGAGCGGGTCCCCGCGTACCCGGCCCGGGCCTCTTCCACACTGGCGGCGAACTGGCGCAAGCCACGGTTGTTATCCAGGGCCAACTCAATCAGCGAGCGCAGGCGCGGGTCGAGAATAAACCCATGCCAGTCCCGGTCGAACGCCTCCTTGGCGTTGCAACAGCTGTCGAGGGACGCCGCCGGCCATTGTTCGTCGATCGGCGCATCCGGTTTTTCATAGGTGGGCTCCAGGGAGCAGGCCGTCAAGAACAGCACGGACATCACGCAGGTCGAAGCAAGGCAAGTGTGCATGGTTCACCTCTAGAAACGCTGACCGAGCAAGGCACGCAACGGCGCCAGCAACGCGCCCCACACACCCCCTGTGAGATTGACCATCGGCGCCAGCGGTCGCCTGGCCGAGCGCCGCGCATGCACAACCGGCAACACGCTGGCGGGCACCGCCCGAGGCGCACGCGCAGGTATTGGCGCAGTGGCTTTTTCCCCAACCAGCGCCCGTCGCAACAAGGTGCCAAAGGCCTGGGCCGGCTCCGCCTTGCTGACCACATTGATGCTGGCATCACTGAACAGACGGGCAATCAAGCGTTGCCGCAAGCCCTCGTTCAACTCGACAAATCGCACGCCAAGCCGGTCACTGCCGTGATTGCGCATCACCTCAAACCCTAGCCAGCCGAGCTTGTTGATCCACAACTGGCCCTTGACGCCAGGCTTGATCGAACGAGCAAAGGCACAGGACAGCGAGGCCCCGCTCAGGGAAATATCCAGCAGGCGCCCAGGCAGGACTTTATCCGCCAGGCGCAAGCCCGTGGGCTTGTCGAAGGGGAACCGCTCCTCGCCGTGCAACCGCGGACGGTCCACGCAGGCCACCAGCGTGGCCAGGTTGTAGATCAGCGCCACCACGGTCCAGCACAGGTTGAACAGCATGTTGCCGTCGAAGGAAGCGGCCGTGCTGATGGCGATAAAGGCCCCGGCCTGGGCCAGCAGAGTCAGCGTCAGGAAAAAACCGAACAACTTCCAGTGGACAACGGTGTGGGTCCGGTCCAGGCCCTTGGCAGTGACCTTGAACGGCCGCCCGAACGGTCGCAGCAGCGCGCTGGCCAGGGTCGCGGTGACCGCCAGGGAGGCGACGATCTGCGTCACCTCGGTAAACACCGGCAACGTGCGCCGATCGGTGACCCAGGTGCCGTAGCCCCAGAAGGCGATCAACGCCGGCAGGCCATGGACCAGGAAATCCCCAGGCGTGGCATAGAACCCGGCGATGCCGAAGTACCAGTAGAGCACCGGCGACACCAGCATCATCAAGATGAACGGCTTGGAGAACCAGTGCATCAGGCCATGCAGGTAATGCAGTCGATCGTTCAGGCTGTAGCCCCGGCCGCGCAGCGGGCCGTCCTTGAGCAGCGCTACCTGGACAGTCCCCAGGCACCAGCGCGAGCGCTGGTTGATGTACTCGGTCAAGCCTTCGGCCGACAGGCCAATGGACAGCCGCTCATTGAGCCAGCGCGTCACGTAGCCTTGCTGCAACAAGCGGTAGGTGGTGTAGATGTCCTCACACACCGAACCGGTGGGAAAGCCGCCGATCTGGTTGATCAGGTCACGCCGCACCACAAATGACGTGCCCACACAAAACGCCGCATCCCAGCCATCCTTGGCCGGCTGAAAGACATCGAAGAACACCCGCTGCTCGTCCACCCAGCACATCGAGGAGCCGAGGTTGTGCTGGATCGGATCGGGGTTGTAGTAGAACTGCGGCGTCTGCACCAGGCCGACCCGAGGGTCATCGAACAACCCCAGGGTACGCATGAGTATCGGCTGCTGGGCGGCGAAGTCGGCATCCAGCACCAAGATGTACGGCGCATTGCTCAAGGCCGCGGACTGACGCAAGCCATTGTTCAGGTTACCGGCCTTGGCGTGGGTGTTGTCCGGGCGCCGAGCATAGTGCACGCCCACTTCGGCGCAGTAGTCGCGCAGCCAGTCGCGACGGGTATCGTCCAGCACCCAGAGGGTGAAATTCGGGTAGTCGATGGCCTGGGCGGCAATGATGGTTTTTTCCAGGATCTCCAGGCCTTCGTTATAGGTGGCGATAAACACATCCACCGCTGGCACCCCGCGCCCCGCCGCCCGCAAACGCTGCTCACCGGCATCGGCGGCGGCCCGATGATCAGAGCGGCAGAGCATCACCAGGATGGAAAACAGGGTGTATCCGATGGCCAGCATCTCGAAAAACACAAAGGCGTATGCCCACACCGTGGCAAAGCCAGAGCCGCTGTCGGGCAAGGTCTCGCGCACTCGCCACACGGCATAGTTGACCAGCAGCAACGCCGTCAGCGCGCCGAACCCGGCCCGCGCGCCCCATTGCTCGCGGCGGGTCAAGCAGCTGAAGAGCACCACTGCCGCCAGGGTCCAGGCGTTGATTTGCACAAGTTGCAGCGAGTCCAGTGCCTGCATGTCAGTCAGCCTCTCGTGATCCGGTAAACGGGTTGACACCGGTCGCGGCAATCGCCGCCCACGCCGTGGCACCCAGGTGAGGCAGGTGGTAATAGAAAAAGTCATTGCCGACAGAGTCCGGACCTATGGCCAGCCCGGTACCGATACGCGCTTGCGGTGTTGCAAACAGCCAGCCCTGGCTGGCCTGTTGCGCCAACAGCACCCGCCACAGCGGGCTGGCCTGGCCCTGCAGGCCACTGAGCCGCGCCACCGCCGCAGCCTGGGCGGTGCCCTCCGTCCACAGGCCGTCTGGGTCGCGGTTGAAGCCGTAGCCTTCGCCGAAACGATGGGCACGGTCGATAAACGCGAACACCCGGCGCCAGTCCTGCGGGGGCTCGGGCACCGCCAGCAGCGGCCAGATCTGCGCATCCAGGCCGGAGCGCAGACGATCGGAGGTTTGCCCATCTTCACCGGTGCCGATCAAAAAGCGGCCCTGGGTCTCGTCCCATTGGCTTTGCACAAACTGCCGGGCGATCTGCGCCTGAGCGCTGGCGTCAGCATCAGGCACCCACTGCGCCAAGGCGTGCCAGGCCGCCACCAGGTCGACATTGTGTTCAGTGGACTTCCAGCCCTGACGCACTTGCCGGGGAAAGTAGCCATACAAGCCACCACTAAACCCCGCCGGAGCCCGCGAGTCGTAGGTGTTCTGCCGCACCCAGTCCAGCAAGCGGCGCGCGGCCGCCAGGTAGCTCGGTTCACGGGTCTGGCGATAGGCCTCCAACAGCGCCAGCGCGCCCCAGGCCTGATTGCCGGTGGCGCTGCTGACCTGATAGGCATCCTGGCTCCAGGCATTGAGTTCGACGCTCCAGTACCCCGGCAAGCGCATCGCGGGCGTGGCCACGGGCCCCGAGGCATAGGCATTGCGCAGGCGCCCGTCCTGATATTCCGGGTCGTGCATCACCGCAAAGGCCAGGGCATCGGCAATCTGCCGCGCCGGCCCCGGCTTGCCGCACGCGAACAGGGCAATGCTGGCCAGAGCGTTGTCGTAGGTGAACGCCACCCCGCGCAACGCCAGGATCGAGGTCGGCGGCAGGTCCAGCGCAGGGTAGCTGGCCAGCAGCAGCGGCCCGTTGCCCTGGGCCTGCACCGCACTATCCAGGGCTGCGCAGGTCAGGTCCGCCAACTGCAGGCGCCCAGGTTCGGCCCAGCCGGCCCTGGTCATCGGCATCAGCAGCACCCCCGCGAGAACCGGCCAGATCAGGCGCCAGCTCATGGGCCCGATACCTCGGCGGACGCCCACAGCCCCGGCTTGCAGACCATCGCCCGCTGCGCCTCACTGAGGTCCTCGGCAAAGGTGCCGACCACGTAGACCGAATTCTGCTCGGCATAAGGAAACGGCACGCTGTAGGTGCCAGCCTGAATGTCCGAGGAGCTGGACAACAGTTGCGCCACCTTGGCCTTCAACGGCTCCGACAAGCCGCGAATCCGCACCGTGAGCACGCTGTCGCGGTCGATCTTGCTGGCCATGCGCTCGGGGAATACCGCAATCACATAGCTTTCCCCACAGTTGGTGGCACGCAGCAAGGTGGCGCCGGCACGCACCAAGGTGCCTTGGGGGGCCAGCAACTCCTGCACCGTGCCCGGCGCATAAGCCACCACGTCGTAACCGACCATCAGTTTCACCCGGGTGTTCTCGGCCTCGATCAAGGCGTCGAGCTGCTCCAGTTCCTGCTCCAGGGTCTCGCGGTTGCGCGCCTGGTTTTCGAGGCTCAATTTCAAGGTGACCATTTGCGCCCGCAGATCGAACATGCGCAGTTGGTCGGGGTCCAGGTAGACCTGCTGATTGGCCGCGTTCAGATCACCACTGCTGATGCCCAACTGCGAGCGAATCGACTCGGCGGCGCCTTGCAGCGAAGCCAGTTGGGCTTTCGACGAAGCCACCATCGCCCCGCTCACCGCACCCTGGCGGAACAGCTCGAGGTTGCGCTCCACTGTCTCCCGGGCGTCCTGCAAACGGGCGCTGGCGGCGCTGCTTTCGGCGCGCAGGGCTTTCTGGGTGTAGAGCTGGCGGGTGTGGAAAGCCGACTGGTACTCCAGGCTGGTTTTCTCCAGGGCCTGGTAGAACTGCTGGTCGTGCTCTGACTGGCTGCGTGATGAGGATAACTGCTGCTCAAGGCTCAGGCGGCGGGTGCGCAGGGTCAGCAGGGTTTCCTGATTGGCCCGCGGATTTTCCACCAGGGCGATGCTTTGCCCTCGGGTGAAGGCGCTGCCGGATTTGACGTTAAGGGCACTGACCACACCGTCGATGGGTGTCGTCAGCAAAATCACCGGCGCATTCAGGATCGCCCGGGTGGCCGAAGCCGATACCAGCGGCATCAACAGGGTGGACAGCAACAGCCAGAGAATAAAAGCCAGAACCCCCAACCCCACCAAGCGGGGCAACAGGGATAGCGAAAAGAACTTTGAGCCTGCTTGCACCATGTCTGACGCTCCCACTAAACCCATAAACACAGCCTGTGGTAGTTGCTCGCCAATGGCAGGCAACAACACTCCAGAACCGCACATGCATCAGGCAGGCGTTATCAGAAAAATAAAATCAATACACCAGACAACCCAAAACAGCCGTTGGCTTAGTGGTGATTCTTATGAGATGAGCAGGAATGAGATTCCCGTCTTTTTGGGGAGCTATATAAGGTCAGAACAGGCAAGTGCACTGTCTATGACATTCGTAAACTCAATACTGGCAGGAAGTAGGAAGTGCGCCTGATCAACAGAACAAGGCACATTGACATCTCTGTCCCGGGGCATGCCGGGCGTTGTCAGAGGCGACACTAAGTTCAGCCGCCAAGCAGTGTCAAGCACTGGCCACCGATCAAATTAATGGCGCCAATTAGATGCCGACATATAACCTGGATCCAACAAATAAACAAAACAACAGAACCGCGACAAGTACTTATTTTTAATCGGCGTTTTTTTATAAATACCCAATCGATATAAAGCAGCAACTGCGAAGTGGGTTCTGAGCAAACCATTTCCCAGATTAAAACGATATAAAACCCTCGCCAACGCTTCGCCTGTCCTGCATCACCGCAAAAAAAACGCCCCGACAAGTCGGGGCGTTTTCATAAGCGGCTAAGGCTTAGCGCGGGAACGCTGGCGGGTTTACACCGGCCATGTCTTCCATCACGCGAATCACCTGGCAGCTGTAACCGAACTCGTTGTCGTACCAGACGTACAGCACAACGCGGTTGTCTTGGGAGATGGTCGCTTCAGCGTCCACTACACCGGCGTGGCGCGAGCCAACGAAGTCGGTGGACACCACTTCCTGCGAGTTGACGAAGTCGATTTGCTTATGCAGATCGGAGTGCAGCGCCATGTAGCGCAGGTACTCGTTCATCTCTTCACGGGTGGCGGCTTTCTCAAGGTTCAGGTTGAGAATGGCCATCGACACGTTCGGCGTCGGAACACGGATCGCGTTACCGGTCAGCTTGCCGGCCAGCTCAGGCAGGGCCTTGGCAGCAGCGGTGGCAGCACCGGTCTCGGTGATTACCATGTTCAGCGCAGCGGAACGACCACGGCGATCGCCTTTGTGGAAGTTGTCGATCAGGTTCTGGTCGTTGGTGTACGAGTGAACGGTTTCAACGTGGCCGTTGATGATGCCGAACTTGTCGTTGACGGCCTTGAGCACCGGCACGATGGCGTTGGTGGTGCAGGACGCCGCGGAAACGATCTTATCGTCAGCGGTGATTTCGGCGTGGTTAATGCCGTGAACGATGTTCTTCAGCTTGCCTTTGCCGGGAGCGGTCAGCACCACGCGATCGATACCCGGGCAGGCTAAGTGCTGGCCCAGGCCGTCGGCGTCACGCCATACACCGGTGTTGTCCACCAGCAACGCGTTCTTGATCCCGTATTGGGTGTAATCCACCTCGGTCGGGTTCTTCGCGTAGATCACCTGGATCAGGTTGCCGTTGGCGGTGATGGTGTTGTTTTCTTCATCGATAGTGATGGTGCCGTTGAACGAACCGTGCACCGAGTCGCGACGCAGCAGGCTGGCGCGCTTGGTCAGGTCGTTGTCGGCGCCTTTGCGCACCACGATGGCACGCAGACGCAGGCCGTCGCCGCCACCGGTTTTTTCGATCAGGATGCGCGCCAGCAGACGGCCGATACGACCGAAGCCGTAGAGCACAACGTCGGTGCCTTTGCGTGCGGAAGCGTTTTGCTGGCCAACCACGTCAGCCATTTCTTCGCGGACGAACTGCTCGGCGGTGCGGCCGTTGCCTTCGTTGCGGAATTTGAACGCCAACTTGCCCAAATCTACCGAAGCCGCGCCGAGCTTGAGCTCGCTCATGGCTTTGAGCAGTGGGAATGTTTCGTGGACGGAGAGTTCGCTGTCGTCGGCGGAACGGTGGCGAGCAAAGCGGTGAGCTTTGAGAATCGCGATGACAGACTGGTTGATCAGGCTGCGGCCATAGATCGAGCTGACCACATTGTTATTGCGGTACAGCTGACCGATAAGCGGAATCATCGCTTCTGCGAGTGCTTCACGGTCGATCCATTCACCAAGACACTGGTCGGGCTTCTGAGTCACGGGAACCTTCCACATGTAGGGGCAGAAAAAAGGGGCTACATTATGCCGCCGTGTCCCTCCCGTAGCAATGCGCGCCTGTCGTGGGATCAGTAACAAAAACCCTTGCAAAAAAATAACACCGCGCTAAAAGCCAGTAAAACCGGGGCCTCCAGGAGCGTCAATTTTTTGAACAGCTCAGCACCTTGTCTGTAACCCTCCGTAACCCAACCCCGATTCGGCACTACATTTAGCTCCGAACCGGCGCTTTTTTTGTCATTGCCACTACATTTGCCCCAACCGGCGTAATAGACGCATCAGCCACTGACAGCCGGCACCCGCCCCCGCTACAATTGCCGACTTTGTCGCAACGCTTGGAGCTCAACCTTCCGTGCCCGTCCTGCGTCTACCGCTACTCCCCACCGCCTCCGGCAAGCAGCATTGGGGCAACCTGCCCGGTGCCGCGCTGAGCCTGGCCATCGCCGAAGCGGCCAGCGCCGCCAAGCGTTTCACCCTGCTATTGACCGCCGACAGCCAAAGCGCCGAGCGGCTGGAGCAGGAGCTGGGTTTCTTCGCCCCGGATTTGCCGGTGCTGCACTTTCCCGACTGGGAAACCCTGCCCTACGACCTGTTCTCGCCGCACCAGGACATCATTTCCCAACGCATCGCCAGCCTTTATAGGCTGCCGGAGCTGGAGCACGGCGTGCTGGTGGTGCCGATTACCACGGCCCTGCACCGCCTGGCGCCGACCCAGTTCCTGCTGGGCAGCAGCCTGGTGCTGGATGTGGGGCAGAAGCTCGATGTGGAGCAGATGCGCACTCGCCTCGAAGCCAGCGGCTACCGCTGCGTGGACACGGTCTACGAGCATGGCGAGTTCGCCGTGCGTGGCGCCCTGATCGACCTGTTCCCGATGGGCAGCAAACTGCCCTATCGCATCGACCTGTTCGACGATGAAATCGAGACCCTGCGCACCTTCGATCCGGAAAACCAGCGTTCCATCGACAAGGTCGAGTCGATCCGCCTGTTGCCGGCCAAGGAATTTCCGCTGCAGAAAGAGGCGGTCACCCGCTTCAAGGCGCGTTTCCGCGAACGCTTCGATGTGGACTTCCGCCGCTGCCCGATCTTCCAGGACCTGAGCAGCGGAATCACGCCGGCCGGCATCGAGTACTACCTGCCGCTGTTCTTCGAAGACACCTCGACCCTGTTCGACTACCTGCCCCAGGACACTCAGGTGTTCTCCCTGCCGGGTATCGAGCAGGCGGCGGAAAACTTCTGGAACGATGTGCGCAACCGCTATGAAGAGCGGCGCATCGATCCTTCCCGGCCTCTATTGCCACCGGCGGAATTGTTCCTGCCGGTGGAGGACTGCTTCGCCCGGCTGAAGAACTGGCCACGGGTGGTGGCCAGCCAGCAAGACCTGGAAACCGGCGTCGGCCGCGAACGCTTCCCGGCCCAAGAGCTGCCGAACCTGGCCATCGAAGCCAAGGCCAACCAGCCGTTGGCGGCGCTGGCGAACTTCCTCGACGAATTCCCCGGGCGCGTGCTGTTTACCGCCGAATCCGCCGGCCGCCGGGAAGTGCTGCTGGAGTTGCTGGAACGCTTGAAGCTGCGGCCCAAGACGGTCGACAGCTGGCCGGATTTCGTCACCGGCAAAGACCGCCTGGCCATCACCATCGCCCCCCTGGACGAAGGCCTGCTGCTGGATGACCCGGCCCTGGCCCTGGTGGCCGAAAGCCCGCTGTTCGGCCAACGGGTCATGCAGCGCCGGCGCCGGGAAAAACGCGCCGACGCCAACAACGACGCCGTGATCAAGAACCTCACCGAGCTGCGCGAAGGCGCGCCGGTGGTGCACATCGACCACGGTGTCGGCCGCTACCTGGGCCTGGCGACCCTTGAAATCGATAACCAGGCCGCGGAATTCCTCACCCTGGAATACGCTGAGGGCGCCAAGCTTTACGTGCCGGTGGCCAACCTGCACCTGATCGCCCGCTACACCGGCAGCGACGACGCCCTGGCCCCACTGCACCGCCTGGGCTCGGAAACCTGGCAGAAAGCCAAGCGCAAAGCCGCCGAACAGGTGCGCGATGTGGCCGCCGAACTGCTGGACATCTACGCCCGCCGAGCGGCCCGCGAAGGCTATGCCTTTGCCGACCCGAAAGCCGACTACGCCACCTTCAGCGCCGGCTTCCCGTTTGAAGAAACCCCGGACCAGCAGACCACCATCGAAGCGGTGCGCGCCGACATGCTCGCGCCCAAGCCCATGGACCGCCTGGTGTGCGGCGACGTGGGCTTCGGCAAAACCGAAGTGGCCATGCGCGCGGCGTTCATTGCCGTGCACGGCGGCCGCCAAGTGGCGATCCTGGTGCCCACCACCCTGCTCGCCCAGCAGCACTACAACAGCTTCCGCGACCGCTTCGCCGACTGGCCGGTGACCGTGGAAGTGATGAGCCGCTTCAAATCGGCCAAGGAAGTGAATGCTGCGGTGGCGGACCTGGCAGAAGGCAAGATCGACATCGTCATCGGCACCCACAAGCTGCTGCAGGACGACGTCAAGATCAAAAACCTCGGCCTGGTGATCATCGACGAAGAGCACCGTTTTGGCGTACGCCAGAAAGAACAGCTCAAGGCATTGCGCAGCGAGGTGGACATCCTCACCCTCACCGCCACGCCGATCCCGCGCACGCTGAACATGGCGGTATCGGGCATGCGCGACCTGTCGATCATTGCCACGCCGCCGGCGCGACGCCTGTCGGTGCGCACCTTTGTCATGGAGCAGAACAAGAGCACGGTCAAAGAGGCCCTGCTGCGTGAGCTGCTGCGTGGCGGCCAGGTTTATTACCTGCACAACGACGTGAAGACCATCGAGAAATGTGCCGCCGACCTGGCCGAACTGGTGCCGGAAGCACGGATCGGCATCGGCCATGGGCAGATGCGCGAACGCGAACTCGAACAGGTGATGAGTGACTTCTACCACAAGCGCTTCAATGTGCTGATCGCCTCGACCATCATCGAGACCGGCATCGACGTGCCGAGCGCCAACACCATCATCATCGAGCGCGCCGACAAGTTCGGCCTGGCCCAATTGCACCAGTTGCGCGGCCGGGTCGGCCGTAGTCACCACCAGGCGTACGCCTACCTGCTGACACCACCGCGCCAGCAAATCACTCCGGACGCCGAAAAGCGTCTGGAAGCCATCGCCAACACCCAGGACCTGGGGGCCGGCTTTGTCCTGGCCACCAACGACCTGGAAATCCGTGGCGCTGGCGAACTGCTGGGCGACGGCCAGAGCGGGCAGATCCAGGCCGTGGGTTTCACCCTTTATATGGAGATGCTCGAGCGCGCGGTGAAAGCCATCCGCAAGGGCGAACAGCCGAACCTCGACCAGCCTCTGGGCGGCGGTCCGGAAATCAACCTGCGCCTGCCGGCACTGATTCCAGAGGACTACCTGCCGGACGTGCACGCGCGGCTGATTCTCTACAAACGCATCGCTTCGGCCACCGACGAGGATGGCCTGAAGGACCTGCAAGTGGAGATGATCGATCGCTTTGGCTTGCTGCCAGAGCCGACCAAGAACCTGGTGCGCCTGACCCTGCTGAAACTGCAGGCCGAGCAATTGGGCATCAAGAAAGTCGATGGCGGCCCCCAGGGCGGACGCATTGAGTTCGCCGCCGACACCCCGGTGGACCCATTAGCGCTGATCAAACTGATCCAGGGCCAGCCCAAGCGCTACAAGTTCGAAGGCGCAACCCAGTTCAAATTCATGGTGCCCATGGAGCGTCCGGAAGAACGCTTTAATACATTGGAGGCGCTGTTTGAGCGCCTCACCCCGAAATCTGCTTGAAGGACGCCCAATGCGCCTGTTTCGCTCGCTGCCCCTGCTGCTGACCCTGATCGCGCCCCTGGCCGTTGCCGACGACCTGTACCAGGTGGAAATGATCCTCGTGCGGCAGAACGCCGTGCCCGCCATCCTCAGCCGCGCCGCGCCCGAGGACTGGGCGGCCGACGCTCAGCGCCTGCCTGCCGAGAGCCAGCGCAGCCCGGCCCTGGGCGGCATTGCCGACAAGCTCGGCGCCAGCGGGGACTACAGCGTACTGATGCACAAGGCCTGGCAGCAGAGCCTGGGGGAAACCCCGGTCAAAGTGGCCCTCAGCGACGGCCAGGAGCAATTCGGCCAGTACCCCATCGAAGGCACCCTGGGCCTGAAACTCGGGCGCTTTACCGATGTGGCCGCCGATTTCTGGGTCAACCAGATCGACGCCAACGGCCTGATTACCGCCAGCGAGCGCCTGAAGCAGGAAAGCCACACCAAGAACGGCCAACTCAATTACCTGGACAACGGCCACTTGGCGCTGCTGATCAAAATCACCTCGCTGTCCAGGCCCGCCCCGAGCCAGGCGCCCGTTGAAATACCGGACTGATTGAAGTCCTTATGACCCCGCCCCTGACCAAACCCCTGGCGCCTTCCTGGGTCAATCGCTTCAAAGAGCAAGCACTGGAGCGCGGCCGGCGCTACGCCCTGGAGAACCGCGTGCGGATCGTCCAGGTGGGCGACAGCACCATCACCGCCAGTTGCGAGGGCTCGGGAGGCAACGTCTACCGCCAGACCATCAGCCTGCGGGAGTCCTCCAAAGGCGCCTTGTTGCTGCTCGACACTCAATGCACCTGCCCGGTGCGCAGCAACTGCAAACACGTGGCCGCGGTGCTGCTGCAAGTCCAGGAAACCCTGGCCTACCCGGCCGCCGCCAAAGACGCTGAACTGCTGGAAAAACTTCAGGCTGTCCTGGAGAACCGCACCCCGCCGAGCCTGCCCCAGCAGATCGTCGACACGGTGCAGCCGCGCCCGCGACTGTGGCTGGCAAGCATTGAATTCAGCGCCTTCGAGCCGCGCAACGGCAAGATGCAACGCTATATCCAGCACCGTGCCGCGCTGTCCTTCAACTACCTGGACGAGTACGCCAGCGGGCAGAAAAACAGCGACATCATCGTGCGCCAGGAACACCAGACCCTGCGCATCAAGCGCCAGCCGGAAGTGGAACAGGGTTACCGCGAACAGCTGCGCGCCCTTAGCTTCAAGATCGCCACCCGACAAAGCAAGGCGCTGCCGGAAAGTGCCGGCGAACTCTTTGAAATGGTCAATGACAGCGCCTGGCTGACCTTTACCCTGAATGAGCTGCCGACCCTGCGCACCCGAGGCTGGGAGCTGCAGATCGACGACGATTTCGGTTTCGACCTGACCACCGTGGACGACTGGTACGCCACCGTCGACGCCGCGCCGGAGCGGGACTGGTTCGACCTGGAACTGGGGATCATCGTCAATGGCGAGCGCCTGAGCCTGCTGCCGATCCTGCTCAACCTGATGCGCTCGCACACGGAGCTGCTCAACCCGGAGCGCCTGGCCAAGCGGCGTGACGACGAACTGATCCTGGTGAACATTCCCAATCGTCCCAATTCACCCCACGGCCCACTGCAAGTGGCCCTGCCCTATGGCCGACTGAAGCCGGTACTGGCCACCCTCGGCGAGTTCTATCTGCAAGAACCCGGGGAAACCACCCTGCGCCTGAGCAGCGCCGACGCCACCCGCCTCAACCCGCTGGAAGCGCTGCCCCTGCTGTGGGAAGGCGGCGAGCATATCCGCACCTTCGCCCAGCGCCTGCGGGACATCCGCGACTACTCGGCACCCGCGCCACAAGGCTTGAACGCCACCTTGCGGCCTTACCAACTGGAAGGCCTGAGCTGGATGCAGTCGCTGCGCCAACTGGAAGTGGGCGGCATCCTCGCCGACGACATGGGCCTGGGCAAAACCCTGCAGACCCTGGCCCATATCCTCAGCGAAAAAAAACGCCGGGCGCCTGGATCGCCCCTGCATGGTGGTGATGCCCACCAGCCTGATTCCCAACTGGCTGGACGAAGCGGCGCACTTCACCCCGCAGCTCAAGGTCCTGGCGCTGTACGGCGCCGGGCGCAAAAAGCACTTCCCGAACTTGGCCGACTACGACCTGCTGCTGACCACCTACGCCCTGCTGCCCAAGGACGTCGAACTGCTGGCCGCCCAGCCGCTGCATGTGCTGATCCTGGACGAAGCGCAGTACATCAAGAACCCGTCGAGCAAGGCCGCTCAAGCGGCTCGCGAGCTCAACGCCCGGCAACGCCTGTGCTTGTCCGGCACGCCCTTGGAAAATCACCTGGGTGAGCTGTGGTCGCTGTTCCACTTCCTGCTCCCGGGTTGGCTCGGCGATGTGAAAAGCTTCAACCGCGACTACCGAGTGCCGATCGAGAAGCACGCAAGCGAAGTGCGCCTGCAGCACCTCAATGGCCGGATCAAACCCTTCCTGCTGCGCCGCACCAAAGAGCAGGTGGCCACCGAGTTGCCGCCCAAGACCGAGATTATCCACTGGGTCGAACTCAACGAGGCGCAGCGCGATGTGTACGAAACCATGCGCCTGGCCATGGACAAGAAAGTCCGCGACGAAATCACCCGCAAAGGCGTGGCCCGCAGTCAGATCATCATCCTCGAAGCCCTGCTCAAGCTGCGCCAGGTGTGCTGCGACCTGCGCCTGGTCAGCGACACGCCGCCGCCTCGCGGCAGTTCGTCGGGCAAGCTCGACAGCCTGATGGAAATGCTCGAAGAACTGTTTGCGGAAGGCCGGAAAATCCTCCTGTTTTCCCAATTCACCTCGATGCTGAGCCTGATCGAAGACGAGCTGAAACGTCGCCACATCGACTATGCCCTGCTGACCGGCCAGACCCGTGATCGACGCACGCCGGTCCGGGACTTCCAGAGCGGCAAGCGGCAGATCTTCCTGATCAGCCTGAAAGCCGGCGGCGTAGGCCTGAACCTGACGGAAGCCGACACGGTGATCCATTACGACCCGTGGTGGAACCCGGCCACGGAAAACCAGGCCACCGACCGCGCCTATCGCATCGGCCAGGAAAAACCGGTGTTCGTCTACAAGCTGATTGCACGCGGCACGGTGGAGGAGAAAATCCAGCACCTGCAACAGGAGAAGTCCGACCTGGCGGCCGGCGTGCTGGATGGGCGCAAGGCCGGGGACTGGCAACTGCAGAATGACGATATCGAAGCGCTGTTCGCGCCCTTGCCGGACAAGAAGTCCACACGCTGAACCCGCACCGGCAGCCAGGGGAAGAGGCGCCCCTGGCTGAAAGGCATTAGGCGTTTGCTGCCAGTACCCGTGCCAGAGTCGCCGTGACCCGCCCCATCCCTTCCTGCAGTGCGCGCTCGATATCAGCCATGGTAATCAACACCGTGGACTTGCCCGCGGCCGGATTGACCACCAGCGCCAGGCAGGCGTAATCCAATTCCAACTCACGGGCCAGAGCGGCTTCGGGCATCCCGGTCATGCCGACAATGTCGCAGCCGTCGCGCTCCAGGCGGGTGATTTCTGCGGCCGTCTCCAGGCGCGGCCCCTGGGTGCAGGCATACACACCCTGAGCGCTGTGGGCGCAGCCTTCGGCCGCCAGGGCGGCGATCAGTTGCTGGCGCAGAGACTCGCTGTAGGGGTGGCTGAAATCAATGTGCGTCACCGCCTCCAGATCATCAGCAAAGTAGGTGTGCTGGCGGCCGCTGGTGTAGTCGATCAACTGGTGAGGCACACAAAAATGCCCGATGCCCATGGCTTCATGAATGCCACCCACGGCGTTGACCGCCAGGATCGCCTGGGCGCCGGCCTGCTTCAGCGCCCAGAGATTGGCCCGGTAGTTCACCTGGTGAGGCGGGAAACGATGGGGGTGGCCGTGACGAGCCAGAAACAGCACATCGCGACCGGCGTACTCGCCAATCTGAACCTCGGCTGACGGCGCACCGTAAGGCGTGTCGAGGGCCAGAGACTGGCGAA
The DNA here is from genome assembly GCF_023241715.1 of Pseudomonas morbosilactucae. GTDB lineage: Bacteria > Pseudomonadota > Gammaproteobacteria > Pseudomonadales > Pseudomonadaceae > Aquipseudomonas > Aquipseudomonas morbosilactucae. The sequence goes on along the minus strand of NZ_JALQCW010000055.1, from coordinate 32,248 downwards.
TGTTCAACCCTTCCAACTGGGTCAGGCCGGTGCCGCCGATAATTGCGTAGACCGTCATGGCAAGGCGTCCTTAATCAATCAGTTGGGCATCTTTGAGGGCACCCAGCGCCGTCAGCCAACGGGGGTCCTGCTTGTACTCCAACGAGCCTATTCCCTGGCCGCGCATCCGGGCGATTCGCGGTGCAGGCGTCACCTTCAGACGCTGGGCCGCACTCAGGGCCAGCTCGGCCGCAGCACGGTCATTGCACACCAAGCCCATGTCGCAACCAGCCGTCCAGGCGGCTTCGACGCGGTTCGCCGCATCCCCCACCACATGGGCACCGGCCATGGACAGGTCGTCGCTGAAGATCACCCCGTCGAACTGCAACTCGCCCCGCAGGATGTCTTGCAGCCAGCGCCGGGAAAAGCCGGCAGGCTGGGAATCGACCTGGGGATAGATGACATGGGCCGGCATCACCGCCGCCAGCTGTTGGCTCAGGCGGGCGAAGGGCACCAGGTCCTTGGCGCGGATCTCGTCCAGGCTGCGCTCATCATTGGGAATGGCGACATGGGAGTCGGCTTCGGCCCAACCGTGCCCGGGAAAGTGCTTGCCCGTGGCAGCCATGCCGGCACTGTTCATGCCACGGATAAACGCTCCGGCCAGCTCGGCGGCACGCTCAGGGTTGCCCTCGAATGCCCGCGACCCCACCACCGCGCTGCGTTGATGGTCGAGGTCCAGCACGGGAGCGAAACTCAGGTCCAGACCCATCGCCAAGACTTCCGTGGCCATGATCCAGCCGCATTGCTCGGTCAGGTAGTCGGCATTGGGATTGTCTGCCAGCGCACGCATGGCCGGCAGCCGGACAAAACCCTGGCGCAGACGCTGAACCCGCCCGCCCTCCTGGTCCACGGCCAGCAACAGGTCCGGACGGACTGCACGAATCGCTGCACACAGCTCTCGCACCTGGCGCGGATGCTCGATATTGCGGCCGAAAATAATCAGGCCGCCCACTTCGGGCTGGCGCAGCAGTTGTCGATCTTCAGCCGTCAGCCAGGTACCAGCGACGTCCACCATCAAGGAGCCTTGCAGGCCAGCGGTCATAGAATTTCCTTAATAACGAGGGGCTCGCACCGAACGGCCAAGCCCATGGGCCCAGCACAGGCGCAGGAAAAATTCGCCACAGGCATAGCCAGGCGAATGACCCACGGTGAGGGGCGTACAAAGGGATAGGGAGCGAGAGTCGACATGGGCGGCTAGCTTAGCGGATGTAAGCTGGCGCGCCCACCCGTGGCATCAGGCTTTGGCGACTGCCGGAGCCGACTTGCTGCGAGGTTTAAGCTGGGCGCTGGCCATGGCATCGTCGGTCACGCCGGTCTCGGCACGCATGCCGGCAGCGAGGAACGGCACCATCAGGCGCATCACCTGTTCGATGGAGGTATTGACCCCGAAATCGGTTTCGGCGATGGCGCGCAACGCCTTGATCCCGGACATGCTGAAAGCCGCCGCACCCAACATGAAGTGTACGCGCCAGAACAGCTCGATCGGTGGAATGCGCGGGGCGGCTTCGTTGACCAGCAGCATGTAACGGCGGAACACCTTGCCGTACATATCTTCCAGATAACGCCGCAAATGCCCCTGGCTCTGACTGAAAGCCAGCCCCAGGAGACGCATGAAAATAGACAGGTCGTTGCCACTGCGAGGCTGCACCACCAGAGCCTGCTCGACGAGGATCTCCAGCAGCTCTTCCAGGCTTGGCTTATTGTCCGGCTTGGCTTGGCGCCGCTCCAGCTCACGATCGAGGCTGATGCAAAAAGGCCCGAGGAAGCGCGAGAACACAGCTTGGATCAGGGCCTTTTTCGAACCGAAGTGATAGTTCACCGCCGCCAGGTTGACCCCGGCCTTGCTGGTGATCAGCCGCAATGAGGTTTCGGCAAAACCTTTTTCCGCGAACAACTGCTCGGCAGCATCGAGAATGCGTTCAACGGTTTCCGACTGGGCCATGGCTACTCCGCCTGACAAACACTTGTTTGAAACATACGTTTCAGCCCCTGCAATGTCAAGCCTGTCAGCCAGCTTCAGGCCCCACTGGCGCGCTATTTAACCATACCTGCAGCCCGCTGTAGCCAGCCCTGCCAAACCGGGCCGGAACAACCCCTCAAGAACCGTCCGGCGGCCCCGGAAAAAAGGAGGATTGCCAAGCGCGACTCACTGTATATAATCCCAGTCACTGTATAAAAAGACAGAGCGATCGACATGCTAAAACTGACGCCCCGCCAAGCTGAGATTCTGGCTTTTATCAAACGCTGCCTTGAAGACAATGGCTACCCGCCAACCCGTGCGGAAATCGCACAGGAACTGGGCTTCAAGTCCCCCAATGCCGCCGAAGAGCACCTCAAGGCGCTGGCCCGCAAAGGCGCAATCGAGATGACCCCGGGCGCTTCCCGCGGGATTCGCATCCCGGGTTTCGAAGCCAAGGCCGACGACTCCACGCTGCCGATCATTGGCCGCGTCGCCGCCGGCGCTCCGATCCTGGCCCAGCAACATATCGAAGAGTCCTGCAACATCAACCCGGCCTTCTTCCATCCTCGCGCTGATTATCTGCTGCGGGTGCACGGCATGAGCATGAAGGACATCGGCATCATCGACGGTGACCTGCTGGCCGTTCACACCACGCGCGAGGCTCGCAACGGCCAGGTGGTCGTGGCGCGCATTGGTGATGAAGTCACCGTAAAACGCTTCAAGCGCGAAGGCAGCAAAGTCTGGCTGCTTGCCGAAAATCCTGAGTTCGCCCCTATCGAAGTCAACCTGAAAGATCAGGAACTGGTGATCGAAGGCTTGAGTGTCGGCGTGATTCGCCGCTAAAGGAGGCTTTATGCAGTTCCCACACGCACCACAGCAAGCACAACTGTCGCTGTTCGAGGCATTCCTGGCCCAACCCTTGGCGCCGATCCTCAAAGAAGTGACCGAAAAACCCTGGAACAATGATCCGGAAGTTTTCAGTGAACTGTCGTTACGCGGTGCTGCGGGGAACTGCCTGAGCCTGCTGGCCCCCATTCTTCGGGAACTGAGCGAAGAGCAAGACGCCCGCTGGCTGACCCTGATTGCCCCACCGTCGAGCCTGACCCAAACCTGGCTGCGCGATGCCGGCTTGAATCGCGAACGCATCCTGCTGCTGCATCCTCGCGGCACTCAAAGCGCCCAGCAGTTGACCTGCGAAGCCCTGCGCCTGGGGCGCAGTCATACGGTCGTTAGCTGGCTGAATCCGCTGAACAACAGCGCCAAGCAGCAACTCATCAGCGCAGCGCGCACGGGCGACGCACAGAGCCTGAATATTCGATTGGGTTGAAACGGGAATGCTGCGGAATGACACGAGGCTTCTCGAGGATTGAGAAGCCGAAACAAAGCAAAAAACGACTGCAAAAAAACCGACCAGCGGACTCAGTGAAGAACCCGCGGCCCCTCTTCCTTATCGATTTCACCTTCAACCAAACGTCCGGCCATCTGCACGCCGACGCTCAACATGGCCTTGGCCACTTCCACATGCTGCCCCTGCAGGAAAGCCTTGGCGTCCTCGGAGAAATCCAAAGTAACCAGAGAACCCTCGTCCTCAGCCCTGCGCAGCTCGATACGACCGTCTGGCAACTCGACAATTTCTAGAAAGGACGTTGGCATAAAAGTCTGTTCTCCACGAAAGGCCGAGATTATATCAGTCATCGCTATGCCCTCGCTTGGGATCTTGAGCACGATCCACGCGCTAGCAACCCCGGCGCCTCTCGTTTCTTTCCTGGGTAAACCCACCCCGCATCCGCTTGTATCGAGCCTTCAGACTGACTCAGAAGTTCGGCTTGTACTCGAAGGATGCTGACGCCTGACTGTCCGAAAAAGGCGTGACTGGCGACTTCTTCAGGGTGATCTGATTGACCAAAGAGCCCGGGAACAGCTGCAGGCTGTTGTTGAAGTTCTCCACGTTCAGATTGAACAGCGTAATGGCGGCACCCACGTTGCCTTGCTGCTCCGCCACCTCCCGCAGCAAGCCATTCATCAGCTCCGCAGACTTCAATTCCGGATAGGCCTCGAAAGCCACATCCAAGCCCCCCAGCAGCGCCTTTGCCCCCTGATCAACGGGAGTCAGCGCTGCCCCATCCGCCATGGAAGGCAGGCGGGAGATGGCCGTGCGCAACTCGACGATCTGCGTCAACAACTGGCTTTCATACTCCTGAAAACCCGCCACTTTGGGCTCGAGCATATCGAGCACCCGGATGGCTTGGCGCTCATAGGTCAGCACGTCCGACCAGGCGCGTTGCACACGGTTATGGGCCGCGATGATTCTGTTGTAGCTGAGATACACAACAACCCCGAGGCCCACGACCACTACCAACAACAACTCCATTGCTTACTGCTCCATCTTGTCAGCGACCTTCGAAGGAAGATCAAAATTATTGTCGTGCAACTCTGCCAACTGATGCACCAACTCCAACAGCGGACTCAGCCCTGGCAACTCAATACCCGCTTTGATTTGCTCACGAAAGGCCTGGAGATCAGCCAGAGATCCCGGATAGGCATAAGCCATGACTTCATCATTGTTGAAGCTCAGGCATAACCGCCCCTGCTCGGAGAATTCCAGGTTCACCTTGCTCAGCCGACGGGAAAGCGCCATCAGAAAGAGCAGGGTCGTGGGCGTGGCGAACTTGGCACAATCCAACTCGCGGCGACCCTGCAAAAGAAAGGTCCGATTAAAGTCGTCGAGCGTGGTCTCGAAACCCTTGCCCGCCAATGGCGCGCCCACCACGTCGGTCCGAGCCGACAGCCCCTTCACCCAGGGAAAGTCCAGCACCAGACTGTAGCGATCAAAAGCCTCTTCGCCACCGCCTTTATCCTTGCGGAGATTCACATAGCGCAGATGGTGATATTCGAACGCCAACGAATGCAGGGCTCCCTGAAAGACACCCTGGGCAGACGTCACGATATCGCGACGCTCAGTCCCGCGCTGGTAATCACTGAACTCGCTGCTCAGCTTTTTGAAACACCAATCGGCAGTGCCTTCGGGTTCGCTCAACCCGTTGCTGAACAGCGAGCACTGGCGGCCGATCTTGGTCGACAAATCACCCAACGAAGACAAGCGCCCTCGCTTGACCAGAAAACTGGCAAAGCAGCAGCCTATGGCGACCCAACCCATCCACCCCATGCCGTCCATCAGGTACGAGACGACCAGCGAGACGAACGCCAGAACCAGCAGCAGCTTGGGCTGCGCGTGATCAAACTCCAGGCCACCTGGGAAGGCTTCAAGCCGGTCGAGCACCTGCAGCAAGTCGGCATTGGACTGGGCCCGGGAGACCTGCACCTGGCAGGAACCCAGTAAGCGGATCAGCTCTTGATCGCGCTGGAAAAACAACATGACTCATCCTTGATCAAATCTTCGAAGCCCGGACCAACCGGCACTCAGGCTCAGCACTCGTTCAAGCCATCACGAAAACGAATCGCCAGGGCCTTGAGGTTTTGCCGCCAGCTCTCCAACTCTTCTCGGCTCAGTGCCTGTTCCGGCTCTTCCTCATCGAGGTTGACCGCCATGATCAACGGCTGCGTTACATCGCCCTTGGGCTTGTGCGGGGCACGGGGCGGCTGGAACAGCGCAGCGTAGGCCGCCAGCAGCTTGGCCAGCCAGGTTTCCGAGTTATGGGCCAACTCCACCAGCTCGGCCAGCTCCGGAATTGCCAGATGATCCAGCACTTCCTGGGTAAGGATCAGCTCCGCACGGGGCGCATTGGCCTGGGGCAGGCGGTAAAACCCGGCAATTTCATGGCAAAGCCCAAGCAGCGCGCCATAGAGATGAAACAGCACCGATTCCCGACCAGCCTGAACCTGAGCCTGAGCAGTCATCGCCCGCCCCTCTTCAGCTCGAGCCAAGGCTTCCAGGGACAAGCCGGCAAAGTAAATTTTCTGATTGGTACGGGTATAGAGTTCGTGGGCCATGACGGCAGCCTCCACAACAAAAAGTAAAACGGCACGCTGGGTGGCACAGTGTCATGGATGGACTTGACCAATCGCAAGACAAAAAAAACCGCATGCAGCACATCGGCTGCATGCGGCCTTCAGGCGCCGGAGAAGTGGCCTCCCCCGTCACCCAACCTTAACGCTTGTCTTCGACCTTCCAGGTGCCGCCGTCGTAGAACGCACGCCAGCCGGTCGGCTTGCCGTCGACTTCGGTCTGCACGTACTGCTCTTTGGTCTTGCGGCTGTAACGCACCACCGCCGGACGGCCATCCGGGTCCTTCTTCGGCGCTTCGCAGAGGAAGTGGTACTTCGGATCGATCTCATCCTTGTGCGGGATCAGCTCCAGCACCAGAGGCGCCCGAGTCTCACGGTTTTTCGGGAACTGGCTGGCTGCCAGGAACAGACCCGAAGCACCGTCACGCAGGATGTAGGTGTCGTTGACCTTTTCGCATTTCAGCTCAGGCATCTTCACCGGGTCCATCTTCGGCGGCGCCGCATCACCGCTCTTCAGCAGCTTGCGAGTGTTCTTGCAGGTCGCATTGGTGCAGCCAAAGAACTTGCCGAAACGGCCGGTCTTCAGTTGCATCTCACTGCCGCACTTGTCGCATTCCAGGCTCGGACCTTCATAACCCTTGATGCGATAGCTGCCCTCTTCGATCTCGTAGCCCGCGCAATCCGGGTTGTTACCGCAGATGTGCAGCTTGCGCTTCTCGTCCAGCAGGTAGGCATCCATCGCCGTGCTGCAGATCGGGCAGCGATGCTTGCCGCGCAGCACCAGGGATTCGGATTCACCTTCGTCGTCCGCAGCAATCTCGTCACCCGGCACCAGGTTGACGGTGGCCTTGCAACGTTCTTTCGGCGGCAGGCTATAACCCGAGCAGCCGAGGAATACGCCAGTGGACGCTGTACGAATCTGCATCGGACGGCCACAGGTCAGGCACGGGATGTCAGTCATCACCGGCTGGTTGGCGCGCATGCCGGTCTCGGCACCTTCCGCCACTTCAAGTTTCTTCTTGAAGTCGCCGTAGAACTCGTCGAGCACGTTCTTCCAATCACGCTCGCCCTGGGCGACGTCATCGAGGTTCTCTTCCATGCCGGCAGTGAAGCCGTAGTCCATCAGGTTGGAGAAACTCTCGGAGAGACGCTCGGTGACAATGTCACCCATCTTCTCCGAATAGAAACGACGGTTGTGCAGGGCCACGTAGCCGCGATCCTGAATGGTGGAAATGATCGCTGCGTAAGTCGACGGACGACCGATACCCCGCTTTTCCATCTCCTTGACCAGGCTGGCTTCAGAGTAACGCGCCGGCGGCTTGGTGAAGTGCTGGCTCGGGTCGAGCTTGATCAGCTTCAAGACTTCGCCCTGGGCCATGTCTGGCAACACATCGTCGTCGCCCGGCTTGCTGATTTGCGGCATCACACGGGTGTAGCCGTCGAACTTGAGGATGCGGCCCTTGGCCCGCAGCTCGAAGCCGCTGGCCGCGACACTGACAGTGGTCGACAGGTATTGCGCCGGCAGCATCTGGCACGCCAGGAATTGGCGCCAGATCAGCTCGTAGAGACGCTCAGCATCACGCTCCATGCCCGACAGCTTGCTTGGCTCGGTGTTGGCATCAGAAGGACGAATCGCTTCGTGAGCCTCTTGTGCACCTTCCTTGCTGCTGTAGACGTTGGGGTTCTCCGGCAGGTACTTCTTGCCGAACTCGCTTTCAATATACGTCCGTGCCATCGCCACGGCATCGGCCGAGAGGTTGGTGGAGTCGGTACGCATATAGGTGATGTAGCCGGCTTCATAGAGACGCTGGGCCATCATCATGGTTTTCTTCACCCCGAAGCCCAGACGGTTACTGGCAGCCTGTTGCAAGGTGGAGGTAATAAAAGGTGCCGACGGCTTGCTGCTGGTCGGTTTGTCTTCACGCTTGGCGATGGTGTAGGCAGAAGCCTTGAGCTTCTCCAGGGCCGCCATGGCCTGGGCTTCGTTGAGCGGCTTGAAGGCTTCGCCGTTTTCCCGAGCCACTTCAAAGCGCACCTTGGCACCCTTGGCGGTGCCCAGGTCGGCGTGGACTTCCCAGTACTCTTCAGGGTTGAACGCACGAATCTCGCGCTCACGCTCCACCACCAGCTTGACCGCCACCGATTGCACACGGCCGGCAGACAGGCCACGAGCGATTTTCGCCCACAGCAACGGCGAAACCATGTAACCCACTACGCGGTCGAGGAAGCGTCGAGCCTGCTGGGCATTGACCCGGTTGATATCCAGCTCGCCGGGCTGGGAGAAGGCTTCCTGGATCGCCTTCTTGGTGATTTCGTTGAACACCACGCGCTTGTAGCGGCTGTCGTCACCGCCAATGGCTTCCCGCAGGTGCCAGGCAATGGCTTCCCCTTCGCGGTCCAAGTCCGTTGCCAGATAGATGGTGTCGGCATCCTTGGCCAGGCGGCGCAGCTCTTCAATGACCTTTTCCTTGCCGGGAAGGATCTCGTACTTGGCTTTCCAGCCGTGATCCGGATCGACACCCATGCGCGAAACCAGCTGCTTGCGCGCCTTTTCCTTCGGCGACAGGGCCGGTGCCTCGCCCGCAGCGGCCTTGCCGCGCTTGGCGGCAGGCTCCTTGGCGGCACTGGCCGAACCGCTGGTGGGCAGGTCTCGGATATGGCCGATACTCGACTTCACCACGTATTGGTTACCCAAGTACTTGTTGATGGTCTTGGCCTTAGCCGGGGATTCCACAATGACCAGCGATTTGCCCATGGATCAGAAAATTCCTGAATTCGAGAAGTGAAAGGCGGTTGGCGCCTGACGCGGCACCGCTATATATAGTGGCAACAAGGTGAGGTCAAGCGCAGGGTTCCGCGCGACCAGCGCTCAAGCCGGTGAAAAAAGACTGGCTTCGGCCTGCACCAAAGCAAAGCGTGGGACCTGTTCGCCGTCAACCTCGACCGACTCCAGGAACATGCTCAAGGGACGCACCCAAAAGCCGTAATCGCCATACAGGGCTTGGTAGAAGACCACTTCTTCTTCGGTTTCCGAGTGCCGCGCCACGTTGAAAACGCGGTACTGCGGCCCCTTGTAATGCTGATAGAGCCCGGGTTGTAACTTCATGCTCTGGCCCTCGTGCAAAATTTTTCAAAATAAAAACAAATAAATCGTCAGAAAAACAAAAACCGGGGCACTGGGCCCCGGCTTCCATCGAGCGAACGCTTAAACGCGTTCGAAGACGGTGGCAATGCCCTGGCCGAGGCCAATGCACATGGTGGACACACCGAAGGTGCCGCCATTCTGCTTCATCACGTTGAGCAAGGTGCCGGAGATCCGTGCACCGGAGCAACCGAATGGGTGCCCCAGGGCAATCGCACCGCCGTGCAGGTTAACCTTCTCGTTCATCTTGTCGAGCACTTTCAAATCTTTCAGCACTGGCAGGGCCTGTGCAGCGAACGCTTCGTTGAGCTCGAAGAAGTCGATATCGGCAATCCCCAGACCCGCGCGCTTCAGGGCTTTCTGAGTCGCCGGTACTGGACCATAGCCCATGATCGCCGGGTCCACACCCGCCACGGCCATGGAACGGATCACCGCCAAAGGCTGGATCCCCAGGTCCTGGGCACGCTGGGCCGACATCACGATCATGCACGAGGCACCGTCAGTGATCTGCGACGATGTACCGGCTGTCACGGTGCCGCCCTTAGGGTTGAAGGCCGGCTTCAAGGCCGCCAGGCTTTCCAGGGTGGTTTCCGGACGGATGGTTTCGTCGTAGTCGAACAGCTTCAGGAAACCGTTCTCGTCGTAACCCTGCATCGGGATGATTTCGTCCTTGAACTTGCCTTCCACCGTCGCCTTGTGGGCGAGTTGGTGGGAACGCACGCCAAAGGCGTCCTGCTGTTCACGGGTAATGCCGTGCATCTTGCCGAGCATTTCTGCGGTCAGGCCCATCATGCCCGAGGCTTTCGCCGCGTACAGGGACATGTGCGGGTTCGGATCGACACCGTGCATCATGCTCACGTGGCCCATATGCTCGACGCCGCCCACGACGAATACGTCACCGTTGCCGGTCATGATCGCTTGCGCAGCGGTGTGCAGGGCGCTCATGGAGGAACCGCACAGGCGGCTGACCGTCTGACCGGCCGAGGTGTGAGGGATTTGGGTCATCAGCGACGCCATGCGTGCGATGTTCCAGCCCTGCTCCAGGGTCTGGTTGACGCAGCCCCAGATCACATCTTCGACTTCGTTGGGGTCGACCTTGACGTTGCGCTCCAGCAGCTTGCTGATCAGGTGCGCCGACATGTCTTCGGCGCGGGTGTTGCGGTGCATGCCGCCCTTGGAGCGGCCCATCGGAGTACGACCGAAGTCGACAATCACGACGTCTCTAGGATTCAAGCTCATATGTTCACTCTCGCTCTCTAGTGGGGGCGCTTAACCGAAGAAGCTCTGGCCGTTCTTGGCCATTTCACGCAGCTTCGCGGTCGGGTGGTACAGCGCGCCCAGGTCGGCGTACTGGTCGGCCAGGGCAACGAACTCGGCGACACCGATGGAATCGATGTAACGCAGCGCACCGCCACGGAATGGAGGGAAACCAATACCGTAGACCAGGCCCATGTCGGCTTCAGCTGCGGTTTCGACGATGCCGTCTTCCAGGCAACGAACGGTTTCCAGGCACAGCGGGATCATCATCCAGTTGATGATGTCTTCGTCAGTGACTTCACGCTGCTCGTAGACGATCGGCTTGAGCACTTCCAGCACCGACGAATCGGCGACTTTCTTCTGCTTGCCGCGCTTGTCGGTCTCGTAGGCGTAGAAACCCTTGCCGTTTTTCTGACCCAGGCGCTTGGCTTCGTAGAGCACGTCCACGGCCGAACGACGGTCGTCCTTCATGCGGTCCGGGAAGCCTTCAGCCATGACGTCGCGGCCGTGGTGGCCGGTGTCGATGCCGACCACGTCCATCAGGTACGCCGGGCCCATGGGCCAGCCGAATTTTTCCATGATCTTGTCGATACGCACGAAGTCCACGCCGGCGCTGACCAGCTTGGCGAAACCGCCGAAGTAAGGGAACAGCACGCGGTTGACCAAAAAGCCCGGGCAGTCGTTGACCACGATCGGGTTCTTGCCCATTTTCTTGGCGTAGGCAACGGTGGTGGCCACGGCCAGTTCGCTGGACTTCTCGCCACGGATGACTTCCACCAGCGGCATCATGTGCACCGGGTTGAAGAAGTGCATGCCGACGAAGTTTTCCGGACGCTTGAGGGCCTTGGCCAGCAGGCTGATGGAAATGGTCGAGGTGTTGGATGCGAGGATGGTGTCCTCTTTGACCTGGCCTTCGACTTCAGCCAATACCGCTTGCTTGACCTTAGGGTTCTCGACCACCGCCTCGACCACCAGGTCGACGTGACCGAAGTCGCCGTAAGACAGGGTCGGACGAATACCGTTGAGCACTTCAGCCATTTTCGCGGCAGTCATGCGGCCTTTATCAACGCGACCGACCAGCAGTTTCGCGGCTTCCGCCAGGCCCTGCTCGATACCGTGTTCGTTGATGTCTTTCATCAGGATCGGCGTACCTTTGGACGCCGACTGGTAGGCAATGCCACCGCCCATGATGCCGGCGCCGAGTACCGCGGCCTGCTTCACGTCTTTGGCGATTTCATCGTAGGCCTTGGCCTTTTTCTTCAGTTCCTGGTCGTTCAGGAACAAGCCGATCAGGCTTTGCGCCGCCGAGGTCTTGGCCAGCTTGACGAAACCGGCAGCCTCCACTTCCAGGGCCTTGTCGCGACCGAAGTTGGCGGCTTTCTGAATGGTTTTGATCGCTTCGACTGGCGCCGGGTAGTTCGGGCCAGCCTGGCCGGCCACGAAACCTTTGGCGGTTTCGAACGCCATCATTTGTTCAATGGCGTTGAGCTTGAGTTTTTCCAGCTTCGGCTGGCGCTTGGCCTTGTAGTCGAACTCGCCGGAGATGGCACGCTTGACGGTGGCCAAGGCGGCTTCGTGAAGTTTTTCCGGAGCGACCACAGCGTCGACTGCGCCGACTTTCAGCGCGTCTTCAGCACGGTTTTCCTTGCCGGCGGCGATCCACTCGATGGCGTTGTCGGCACCGATGATGCGCGGCAGGCGCACGGTCCCGCCAAAGCCCGGGTAGATGCCCAGCTTGACTTCCGGCAGGCCGATCTTGGCGCTGGCAGCCATGACGCGGTAGTCCGCCGCCAGGCACATTTCCAGGCCGCCACCCAGGGCGATGCCGTTGATCGCGGCAACGGTCGGAACATTGAGGTCTTCAAAATCGCTGAAGATCTTGTTGGCTTCGAGGTTGCCCGCCACCAGCTCGGCATCCGGCAGCTTGAAGTTGTCGACAAACTCGGTGATGTCGGCGCCGACGATGAACACGTCTTTGCCACTGCTGACGATCACACCCTTGATCGAAGCATCTGCCTTGATGGTGTCAACAGCCTGACGCAATTCGTTCAGGGTTAGACGGTTGAACTTGTTGACGGACTCACCCTTGAGGTCGAAATTCAATTCGACGATGCCACTTTCAAGAGCCTTAACCGTGATGGCTTTACCTTCGTAAATCATCAACTGATCTCCACGATATGGAAGCTGAACAGTACACGTCGGACGCTAACTTCTGGCTCGGCACGGACGTTTTCGTCGATGCTCAGGCCAATCCGCAAGGCACACCCGCCAACGCGATAGTCGGGATTCTGTACAGAGCCATTTGCCATGCAAACGCTCATTTCATACGCCCGTTTGATTTGGGTACGCCACATTCAGGGAAAATCCGCCAATTGTCAATCGTACAAAAGGCTGTTTGAAACGCGACTTTGCAGTCATCTCGGCAACGCCCCGAGCACCAACACGCGCGCGCATTTTTAACCATTCATAGAATCAATAATTAGAAAGTTCGCCCTAACTCGCCTTGCATGAAGGCAATTGAAGCCTAAGCTGGCGAAAAGCTTGAGAGAAAAATGTACGCGCTTTTGTCGAATGCAAAGCGTAGGATCAGCGACACACAAAACCCCACGGTGCGCCCTGGGTTGCCGCAAACAGATTACCGGCCTGCCTGGCCAATCCCAGCCCGATGATGATGTCGGGCTTTTTATTGCCTGCTATTTCGGGCGGCGCCATTGCAGCGCCCACCCTTGCAGCTCAAGCCTGGGCTTTGAGCAACTCGGCAATATCCTGCAAGACACTCAGTTCGCCGCGCTCATTCCAATACAGGGCGATCATCTGTTTATCTGCCTCGACTTTGAAGACTGTCGGCGGCAGCACGCTTAACTGAGCGAGCAATGCCTGATCCTCGCAAGGCTCGCGCCATTGATTGACCCACTCCCCCGGCGCGATTTGCCAGTAGCTCCAGCACGCCGCCGCAGCACTGCGGCGCGGGCGATGGTACTGCGGACAGGGGTTCGGCGGCTCCTGCCCGAGCCAGTGCGGCCACTCCTGGGGCGCCAGCTGCATGGCCAGCCCCATGCGCCGCGCCTCCATGCGCATGGCGATCTGGCCGCTCTGGCGGCGCGAAGGACGCAGCCATGCCAGAGGGCTTAACACCACCGCAAGGATTGACACCACTATCCAGACCGTCATATCTGTACTCCCGATTCTTGATGAGCGCGTTGGGCCACACCGGAACCAACGCGCTTGAAACCAGCCATACTTGAAGCTATCGCCATCCTCAGGAGGAGCACCTCATGTCCTACAACCATATTCTGGTCGCTGTAGACCTAACCGAAGAGTGCGATCCTGTTATCCACCGCGCTCGCGAACTGTCGGTCGCCAGCGGGGCCAAATTGTCCCTGGTGCACATTGTCGAGCCGATGGCCATGGCCTTTGGCGGCGACGTGCCGATGGACCTGTCCCAACTCCAGCAACAGCAATTCGACCAGGCCAAGGAGCGCCTCGACCGACTGATCGCCAAATACCCGGAGCTGACCAAGGAGTTCAGCCACCTGACCTACGGCCAGCCGCGTCAGGAAATCCATCACCTGGCCAAAGAGCAGCATTGCGACCTGATCGTGGTCGGCAGTCACGGCCGCCACGGCCTGGCCCTGCTGCTGGGCTCCACCGCCAATGACGTGCTGCATGGCGCACCCTGCGACGTGCTGGCCGTGCACCTGGCCAAGCGCTAAGCAAACACGGCCGCAGAAAAAAGCCCGACATCAACGTCGGGCTTTTTTATCAGCACAGAGTCAATCAGGCATCCAGCTCGGCCCAACGCTCGACCATGACCTCAAGCTCGGCGTTCAACTGCTCCAACTGAGCGATCACCGCCGCCGTCTCGGTCGCCGGACGCTGATAGAAACCGCCATCCGCCATCTCGGCCTCGACCGCAGCAATCTGCTGCTCCATGGCTTCGATCTGCGCTGGCAGGGCTTCCAGCTCGCGCTGCAACTTGTAGCTGAGCTTCTTCTTCGCCGGTGCTTCCTGGGCCGCAACCGGAGCAGGCGTTGCGACAGGAGCTACCACCGCCGAATTCAGCTCGGCCTTGCCCGATTTATTCTCGGTCACGCCCAACAGCCGTGGCGAACCACCCTGGCGCAGCCAGTCCTGGTAACCACCGACGTATTCACGCACCTTGCCTTCCCCTTCGAACACCAGGGTGCTGGTAACCACGTTGTCGAGGAATGCCCGGTCGTGGCTGACCATCAGCACGGTGCCATTGAAGGTCAACAGCACCTCCTCCAGCAGCTCGAGGGTTTCCACGTCCAAATCGTTGGTTGGTTCGTCGAGTACCAGCAGGTTGGCCGGCTTGCTGAACAGCTTGGCCAGCAGCAGGCGCGCACGCTCACCACCGGACAAGGCTTTTACCGGCGTGCGAGCACGCTGCGGGCTGAACAGGAAGTCGCCCAGGTAGCTGAGTACGTGGCGGCTCTGGCCGTCGATGTCGATAAAGTCGCGACCTTCGGCGACGTTGTCGATCACGGTCTTTTCCAGGTCCAACTGGTGGCGCAACTGGTCGAAGTAGGCCACGTCAATCTTGGTGCCCTCTTCCACCTTGCCGCTGGTGGGCTGCAGGCCGCTGAGCATCAGTTTGAGCAAGGTGGTCTTGCCGGTACCGTTGGCGCCCAGCAAACCGATACGGTCGCCACGCTGCAGGACCATGGAGAAGTCCTTGATCAGGAACGGGCCGTCCGGGTGATGGAAGCTGACGTTTTCCAGCACCATCACTTGCTTGCCCGACTTGTCGGCGGTTTCCAGCTGGATATTGGCCTTGCCGGTGCGCTCGCGACGCTCGCTGCGTTCAACCCGCAGGGCTTTCAACGCACGTACGCGGCCTTCGTTACGGGTACGCCGGGCCTTGATGCCCTGGCGGATCCACACTTCTTCCTGGGCCAGGCGCTTGTCGAACAAGGCGTTGGCGGTTTCTTCCGCCGCCAGCATCGCTTCCTTGTGCACCAGGAAGCTGGCGTAGTCGCCGTTCCAGTCGATCAGGCCACCACGGTCCAGTTCGAGGATGCGGGTCGCCAGGTTTTGCAGGAAGGAACGGTCGTGCGTGATAAACAGCACAGCGCCCTGGAAATCCTTCAGCGCCTCTTCCAGCCAGGCGATGGCACCGATGTCCAGGTGGTTGGTGGGCTCGTCGAGCAGCAACAGGTCCGGCTCGGACACCAGGGCCTGGGCCAGCAGCACGCGGCGACGCCAGCCGCCGGACAACTGGGCGAGGGTCTTGTCGGCCGGCAGTTGCAGGCGGCTCAGTGTACTGTCGACCAGTTGCTGCAAACGCCAGCCGTCACGGGCTTCGAGGTCCTGCTGGACGTGCATCAGCTTGTCCAGGTCCTCTTCGGTAACGCAGTTCTGCGCCAGGTGGTGATACTCGGCGAGCAACGCGCCAACACCGTCCAGGCCTTCAGCCACCACGTCGAACACGGTCCGCTCGTCGGCCACTGGCAGTTCTTGCGGCAATTCGCCGATCTTCAGGCCGGGCGCACGCCACACGGAGCCGTCATCGGGCTTCTGATCGCCCTTGACCAGCTTCATCATGCTGGATTTGCCTGTGCCGTTACGGCCGATGATGCACACCCGCTCACCACGGGCGATCTGCCAGGACACCTTGTCCAACAACGGCATAGCGCCGAAAGCAAGGGACACATCGCTGAATTTGAGCAGGGTCATGATCTTCTCCAAAAACCGGGCGCGCATTCTACCTGACTTGCGCCTGCAGCAGGCCGGCATTTTCGCCGCTGAAGCACCCGGAACAACATTTGTGGCGAACTTCGGCCCGCGGGGCGGCAAAGCTTTCGCCGGTTGCTGGCAAAAGGCTAAGCTAGACGGCAATCAGTGCTGACTCCGTCGGCACTTGTCATGATTTTTCTGCCCGGATGTCTCATGCGCAGTCGCCTTTTCAGTTTTTTGTCCTGTCTATTTATCTCCACCGCTGCCGTTCATTCCGCCCAGGCGGCCGACCTGTCTCTCCAACGCCAATATTACGATGAGGCCAAGCGCGCCCTGGCCAAAGGCGACTCCGCGCCGTATTTCCGTTACGCCCAGGTCCTCAGTGACTACCCCCTGGAACCCTACCTGGCCTACGACGAACTGACCGCACGGCTGAAGTCCGCAAGCAATGCAGAAATTGAGAAATTCCTCGCTGAACACGGCGACCTGCCCCAGGCCAACTGGATGAAACTGCGCTGGTTGCGCTGGCTGGCCGAACGTGGCGACTGGGCCACCTTCGTCAAGTACTACGACCCGAAACTTAACTTCACTGAGTTGGACTGCCTGAACGCCCAATACCAACTGGGCCATAACCTGAAGGCAGAAGGTTACGCCGCCACGGAAAAACTCTGGCTGACCGGCAAATCCCAACCCGCCGCCTGCGATGCACTGTTCGCCCAATGGGCCGCTGAAGGCCAACTCACCGAACAGAAACGCTGGCAGCGCGCCAAACTGGCCGCCGAAACCCGTAACTACGCGCTGGCCAACAGCCTGGTCAAAAGCATGACCAGCCTGGCGCCCCAGGGCCGCCTGCTAATCGACGTCGCCCAGAAGCCCGAGCTGTTGAGCCAGCCGTCGCGCTTCACCCCGGCGGACGATGCCATGTCCGACGTGGTCGGGCTCGGCCTGCGCCGCCTGGCACGCCAGGACCCGGACAAGGCCATGGGCCTGCTCGACGGCTACGCCAGCAGCATGCACTTCTCCCGTGACGAAAAAGTGGCGATCGCCCGCGAGATCGGCCTGACCCTGGCCAAGCGCTTCGACAGCCGCGCCCTGGGCGTGATGACCCAATACGACCCCGAACTGCGGGACAACACGGTTTCCGAATGGCGCCTGCGCCTGCTGCTGCGCCTGGCACGCTGGGAAGACGCTTATCAGTTGACCCGCAAACTGCCCCAGGACCTGGCCACCACCAACCGCTGGCGCTACTGGCAAGCCCGCAGCCTGGAGCTGGCCGAACCGCAGAACCCGCAAGCCCTGGCACTGTTCAAGAACCTGGCCCGTGAGCGCGACTTCTATGGTTTCCTTGCAGCCGATCACGCCAAGGCGCCTTACCAACTGACCAACAAGCCGCTGGTGCTGAGCCAGGCGCTGGTCAATAAGGTGCGCAATACCCCAGGCGTGCGCCGAGCCCTGGAGTTCCATGCACGCGGGCAGATCGTCGACGGGCGCCGCGAGTGGTACCACGTCAGCCGGCATTTCAACCGCGACGAGATGGTCGCCCAGGCCAAGCTGGCTTATGACCTGAAGTGGTACTTCCCGGCCATTCGCACCATCAGCCAGGCCCAGTACTGGGACGACCTGGACATCCGCTTCCCCATGGCTCACCGCGACACGCTGGTTCGTGAAGCCAAGGTCCGTGGCCTGCATTCCAGCTGGGTGTTCGCCATTACCCGCCAGGAAAGCGCCTTTATGGACGACGCCCGCTCCGGTGTTGGCGCCAGCGGCCTGATGCAGTTGATGCCCGGCACCGCCAAGGAAACCGCACGCAAGTTCAGCATTCCCCTGGCATCGCCCCAGCAAGTGCTGGACCCGGACAAGAACATCCAGCTGGGCGCCGCCTACCTGAGCCAAGTCCACAGCCAGTTCAACGGCAACCGTGTACTGGCCTCGGCGGCCTACAACGCCGGCCCTGGCCGGGTACGCCAGTGGCTCAAGGGCGCCGACCACCTGAGTTTCGATGTCTGGGTGGAAAGCATTCCCTTCGACGAGACCCGCCAGTACGTGCAGAACGTACTGTCCTACTCGGTGATTTACGGACAGAAGCTCAACTCGCCCCAGCCGCTGGTGGACTGGCACGAGCGCTACTTCGACGATCAGTGAAACCAGCCTCGACAAGCCCGCAGCGATGCGGGCTTTTTTATTGGGCAACGACCCAACGCAGGGGCTGGCTGGCCAGCGAAGACGCCTTCGAACTCTGCGCCAGCACGATGGCCGCTTTCGCCGGCAAGCCGACGCCTACACAGGCAGCTGAGAGCCGTCGCTGAACTGCAGGGCCGCCAGGCGCGCATACAGCGGGTTGCTGGCAATCAGTTGCTGGTGAGTACCCACGGCCACCAGCTTGCCCTGATCCATGACCGCAATCCGGTCGGCATTCTTCACCGTGGCCAGGCGATGGGCGATCACCAGGGTGGTACGGTTCCTCATCAAGCTGGGCAAGGCTTGCTGGATCAGATGCTCACTCTGGGCATCCAGGGCGCTGGTGGCCTCGTCCAACAACAGGATCGGTGCATCCACCAACAGCGCCCGGGCAATCGCCAGGCGTTGCCGCTGGCCGCCGGACAGGCCCAGGCCGCCATCCCCCAGATGCGTCTGATAGCCCTGGGGCATCTGTTGGATGAATTCGTGGGCGTAGGCAATCTTTGCCGCCTCTTCGACCTGCTCCAGGGTCGCGCCTGGGTTGCCGTAGCGAATGTTCTCTTCGATGCTGCCGAAGAACAGCGCCGGGCTTTGCGACACCAGGGCGAAACAGCGGCGTAGATCCAGAGGGTCCAGTTGAGTCAGGGGCACGCCATCCAAGAGGACTCGCCCCTGCTGCGGGTCGTAGAAACGCAGCAGCAGATCATAAAGGGTCGACTTGCCCGCGCCTGAAGGGCCCACCAACGCCACGGTCTCACCGGCCTTGATGGTCAGGCTCAAGCCATCGACAGCGAAGCTTTCCGGGCGTGAGGGGTAGGAAAAGCGCAGATCCTCCAACACCAGGTCGCCACTCACCCGCTCAGGCAAGGCCACCAGGCCCGTGGGCGGCGCTTGAATGATGTTCTCCGAGCGCAACAACTCGGCAATCCGCTCGGCGGCACCCGCCGCCCGCTGCAATTCACCAATCACCTCGCTCAAGGTGCCGAAGGCGCTGCCGACGATCAGGCTGTAAAACACAAAGGCCGCCAGTTCGCCGCCGGAAATGCGCCCGGCAATCACGTCCATGCCGCCAACCCAGAGCATCACGCCCACCGCCCCCAGCACCAGCACGATCACCAGGGTGATCAGCCAGGCACGCTGGACGATGCGCTTGCGCGCCGTCTCGAACGCCTGCTCCACGGTCAGGGCAAACCGGCGCTCGTCCTGGGCCTGGTGGTTATAGGCTTGCACGGTCTTGATCTGCCCCAGGGTCTCGGACACATAACTGCCGACATCGGCGATGCGGTCCTGACTCAAGCGCGACAGGCTGCGTACCCGCCGGCCGAAAATCAGAATGGGCGCCAGCACCAGGGGCAAGGCCACCACCACGATGCTGGTGAGTTTGGGGTTGGTGATAAACAGCAGCACGATGCCGCCCAACACCATCAGCGCGTTGCGCAGAAACAATGACAGCGACGAGCCGATCACCGATTGCAGCAAGGTGGTATCGGCCGTCAGCCGCGACTGGATTTCCGAACTGCGGTTGTTTTCGTAGAACCCCGGGTGCAAGTAGATCAGGTGGTTGAAGACTTGCCGGCGAATGTCCGCCACGCAGCGCTCGCCAATCCAGGACACCAGATAAAACCGCACAAAGGTGCCCACTGCCAGTGCCAGGACCAGCAGCAAAAACAGGCCGATGGATTGATTGAGCAAATGCGGCGACTGGGTCATGAAGCCCTGGTCCACCAGCAGGCGAATGCCCTGCCCCATGGACAAGGTGATGCCGGCGGTCACCACCAGCGCCAACAACGCGCCCAGTGCCTGCCAACGATAAGGAGCAAGAAAACGACTGGCCAGGCCAATGGCCCGGCGTTGACGGGAAGAGAGCATGAAATTCATCCATTGAAGCGCCTGGGGGAAAACCCCGCCCAGCCTACACCGGGCAATGCGCAGGAACTTTGGTAAATACCTGTGAGTCAGCTTGGATATGACCGCTGACGCTAGAGCCTAGAGGTTATTGGTCTAAAGTCCGGCTGGCGGCCCCCGCGTATTTCTGGTGGAGTGAAGCTGCCGTACCCGCGTTGTAGAAGGTTGTCACAGCCTGTTCACGTGACGGTCCTAGAGTAAGCACACAACCTGATGAGGAGACAGGCCATGTCCTTGCAACACAGCAGCGACGACAAGATTCAAGTGATCCGCACCCAACCCGAGCAGTCTCTGGGTTGCGCCATCATCGACGCCCAGGGTCGCGAAGTGCCCATCACTGAAAACATGATCCAGGACGCCTGCCGCGAACTGGAGAAGCGACTGGTCAAGCCTGCCAAGCAAGATTGACACCGCGCCTCAGTCCCCTTGACCCGGCACCGGCTGCCGGGTTTTTTATGCCCGCTGCGCGCCAGCCAAACGCCTACCAAGCCCGGGCGCTCAGCCCTCCAGTGTGGCACCCAAGGCGGTGACGATCTGGCGCAATGCCGACGACTCGCCGTGCACCCGTACCTTCAGCCCATCAATTTCCCGCCGTTCGGGGTAATGCTTGCGCAACCCGTCAAAACGGCTGCGCTGCTCAGCAACGTCGTCCACTAAGCTACGTCGGAAGTCGGCATCGTCACGACGCGGGTCATACACCGCACGACAAACCGTGGCCAGCGCCCAAGCCGGATCGGCATTGGCGTTAAGGCTGATTTCCGGCACCCAGGGCGCGGGCAACAGTTGATCCAGGTTGACCTGCTCGGCCTGGCCGGCGAACGCGCAATAGGCCTGGTAAATCTGCGCCGTGCCACGCAGCTTGCCATCCAGGCTATAACCGGCGATATGGGGCGTGGCCAAGACGCACAGGTCCACCAACGCCCGGTCCACGCTGGGCTCGTGTTCAAACACATCCAACACCGCTTGCAGGTCTTCGCGTTGCAGCAACACCTCGCGCAAGGCCTGGTTGTCCACCACCGGGCCACGGGCTGCGTTGATCAGCCAAGTGCCGGGCTGCAGTTGCTGCAGGCGAGCCCGGTCGAACAAATGCCAGGTGGGCGAGTCGCCGCCTTTATTCAGCGGCGTGTGCAGGCTGATCACATCGCACTGCTCGATCAACTGCTCCAGGCTGACATAATCACCGCCTTCCGCCGCCTGTCGCGCCGGGTCGCAGATCCGCACCTTCCAACCCAGGCCACGCAGGACCGTGATCAAGCGCCCGCCCACTTCGCCGGCACCGACCACGCCATAGGTGCGCTGGGTGAGGTCGGCGCCCTCGATCTCCGCCAGGGTCAACAGGCTGCCCAACACGTAATCCACCACGCCCCGAGCATTGCAGCCCGGCGCGCTGGACCAAGTGATGCCGGCCTCTTGGAAATAGTCGAGGTCCAGGTGATCGGTGCCAATGGTGCAGGTGCCGACGAAGCGCACATTGCTGCCTTCGAGCAGGGCTCGATCCACCTGAGTCACAGAGCGCACCAGTAGCACATCGGCGTCCTGGACCATGGCGCGATCGATGCTACGGCCGGGGAAACGGCGGATCTCGCCGAAACCGGCAAAAAAAGCTTCGATCAAGGGGATGTTTTCGTCGGCAACAATCAGCATGGCAGGCTCCTTCAGCGGAGCCGCAGTGTAGGCGTTGTCAGCGGTTCGGGGCCAGCGCGCGATCTGTCCGCAGGGTGCTTTTTATCGCTTACACATTCACAACACGGGATATTTTCCTGACCGAGGTGTCAACGCGTACAATGTCGCGTCCTGCGCAACACACCTAGGGACGCCTGCCTCCGTGAACTCCGTGACTGAACACCTCGCTGCCCCCTCGCTCAATCGCCCGGCCCGGGTGCGCCGCGAGCTCGGCAATCTGCTGAACCTGGCACTGCCGATCATGATTGCCCAACTGGCGACCACCGCCATGGGCTTCGTCGATGCGGTGATGGCCGGCCGCGTCGGCCCGCGTGACCTGGCGGCCGTGGCCCTGGGCAACTCGATCTGGATTCCGGTGTTCCTGCTGATGACCGGCACCTTGCTGGCCACCACGCCGAAAGTGGCCCAGCGCTTTGGCGCCGGCAGCCACTGTGAGATTGCGCCCATCGTGCGCCAGGCCCTGTGGCTGGCCCTGGTGGTGGGCTTGATGGCGACGCTGATGCTGTTCAGCGCCGAGCCGATCCTGCACCTGATGAAGGTCGACCCACAGTTGATCGAACCCTGCATGGGCTACCTGCGCGGCATCGCCAGCGGCCTGCCGGCGGTGGCCCTGTATCACGTGCTGCGCTGCTTCAGCGACGGCCTGGGGCGTACCCGGCCCAGCATGGTCATGGGCCTTTGCGGCCTGGCGCTGAACATCCCCATCAACTACGTGTTCATCTACGGCCACTTCGGTGTACCGGCCATGGGCGGCGTGGGCTGTGGCTGGGCCACCGCCATCGTGATGTGGGCGATGCTCCTGGGCATGACCTGCTGGACCCGCTGGGCCCCGGCCTATCGCAACATTGCCCTGTTCAGCCACTTCGACTGGCCGCAATGGGCGGTGATCAAGCGCCTGCTGAGCATCGGCTTGCCGATCGGCATCGCGGTGTTCGCCGAATCGAGTATTTTCGCGGTGATCGCCCTGTTGATCGGCAGCCTCGGCGCCACCGTGGTGGCCGGCCATCAGATCGCCCTCAACGTCAGCTCCCTGGTGTTCATGATCCCCTACTCACTGGGCATGGCCGTGACCGTGCGGGTCGCCAGGCCCTGGGGCGCAACGAACCTCGCGAGGCACGTTTCGCCGCCGGCGTGGGCATGGGCTCGGCCCTGGCCTATGCCTGCATCTCCGCCTCCGTCATGTTGTTGCTGCGCGAGCCCATCGCCACCATCTACACCACCGATCCGCGGGTGATCCAGGTGGCGTCGATGCTGATCGTGTACTCGGCGCTGTTCCAGTTCTCGGACGCGATCCAGGTCACCGCGGCGGTGCCTTGCGCGGCTATCAGGACACACGAGTGACCATGATCCTGACCCTGTTTGCCTACTGGGGCATCGGCTTGCCGGTGGGTTACATGCTGGGGTTGACCGATTATTTCGGTCCGGCCAGTGGCCCGAGCGGGCTCTGGGAAGGCTTGATTGTCGGCTTGAGTTGCGCGGCGCTGATGCTGTCGATCCGCCTGACACGCAGCGCGCGCAAGCGGATCCGCATCAGCCGTACAGCGGGTTAAGCGAGCTTCTTGCGAATCCAGTACAGGTAGGTACCGGCCTCTTCCTGATGCGCCACCAGTTCGTGATCGAGAAACACACAGAACTTGGGAATGTCGCGGCGGGTGGACGGGTCGGTGGCGATCACCTTCAACAGCCCGCCCGACGGCAGGTCACGGATGTGCTGGTGCAGCATCATCACCGGCTCCGGGCAATTGAGGCCCGTGGCGTCAAGGGTGCCGTCAACCGGCGTATCAATGATTTGGCTCATAACTCACTCCTGAAACTGGCGGGCATTGTCGCGCAATGGCGCCATCCGGTCATCTGTTGCAACACCGCCAGCCTATGTAGACGCTAGCTCGCCAGCAATGGCGCCCTCGACGCCACACAAGGCTTGTCGCCGGCAAGCCGACGCCTACAGGGATTTTGGTTTTTTCAGGTCCAGGCGGCGCAGGTGGCAGGTGACTTCCTCGCGGTCGTGATACAGCTGCTTGCAACCAATGGCCACACGAATGCCTCGCGCCTTGAAACCGTCCTCGATGCGTTCAAGCAGGCGCTTGACCTCAGCGTAACGCTGCTTCATCGGCAGCTTCAGGTTGACCACCGCCTCGCGGCAATGGCCCTCGCCGATCCAGGTTTCCAGCAGGGCCGCATTGCGCGCCGGCTTCTCGACGATGTCGCAGACCATCCAGTCCACCGGCTGTTTGGGCTTGAAGGTGAAGCCATCGGCCATCAGGTGCTGGACCAGCCCGGTGTCCATCAGGCTCTCGGCCATCGGGCCGTTGTCGATGGCGGTCACCAGCATGCCGCGATTCACCAGCTGCCAGGTCCAGCCGCCCGGAGCAGCGCCCAGGTCGACGCCCGTCATGTCGCCGTGCAGGCGCTCGTCCCACTGGTCGCGGGGAATGAAGTGGTGCCAGGCCTCTTCCAGCTTCAGGGTCGAACGGCTGGGCGCCTCGCGGGGGAACTTCAAACGGGGAATGCCCATCGGCCACATCGCCGAATTGTCAGCCTCGGCCATCCCGACAAAGACTTCGCGACCGCTTTTAAAGGTCAGCAGCAAGCGCGGCCCGGCCGAGCCCTCCACCAGCTTGCCGGCAGCCGTCAGGGCCTTGCGCAGCGGTCCTTCGAATTTTTTGCAGAAGTTCGACAGCTCTTTGCCGTCGTTGGTGTCCACCACCTCCAGCCACAGGCTGCCGCAGGTGGGCACGCCGGCCAGGTGTTCAAGGATCACGCTGATGCGGTCGCTTTCCGGCAACTCGATAAAGCCCCCACGGGCCCATTGCCGGGGAAAGATCAGGTCAGCGAAGCGCAGGCCGCGCATCAAGCGCTCGGCGCCATCGTCCTCGGTGCAGACGAACTCGGCACAAGCGCTGCTCGGCTTGGCCTTGGCGTACCCGGCCACGTTCAGGTGCGCGGCGTGGTCAGCCATCTCTGAACAGACTTCGCCTTCAAAACCGGGGCGGCAATGCATAAAGAGGGTGTTCATGGAATCTCCTGGGCAACGATCGATGCGCAAACTTGCCCTGTAGCAAAGCCTGTCACGAAAACCGGCGCATGATAGCCGAGTTCGGAACCTTGGACTTGCCCATAGAGTCCAGTGATTAGTCATGTGTACCAAACAGGGCTAGGTTAAAAGCTCTGTCCGTCTCGTCAGGTCCGTAGCCGTGCGGGCCCAAAGGAGTCATTCAATGCCGTCCCTCGATAGCCTGAAAACCCTTAAAACATTACAGATCGACGACAAGACCTATCACTATTTCAGCCTGCCGGAAGCCGCCAGGCAATTGGGCGACCTCGACAGCCTGCCCATGTCACTGAAGGTCCTGCTGGAAAACCTGCTGCGCTGGGAGGACGGCAAGACCGTCACCGGCGCCGACCTCAAGGCCCTGGCCGCCTGGCTCAAGGAGCGCCGCTCCGATCGCGAAATCCAGTACCGCCCGGCGCGGGTGTTGATGCAGGACTTCACCGGCGTGCCGGCCGTGGTCGACTTGGCCGCCATGCGCGCCGCCGTGGCCAAGGCCGGGGGCGACCCGCAGCGCATCAACCCGTTGTCGCCGGTGGACTTGGTGATCGACCACTCGGTGATGGTGGACAAGTACGCCAGCAGCCAGGCGTTCGAGCAGAACGTCGACATCGAAATGCAACGCAACGGCGAGCGCTACGCCTTTCTGCGCTGGGGCCAGAGCGCCTTCGACAACTTCAGCGTGGTGCCACCCGGCACCGGCATCTGTCACCAGGTCAACCTGGAATACCTCGGCCGCACCGTCTGGACCAAGGACGAAGACGGCCGCACTTATGCCTTCCCGGACACCTTGGTAGGCACCGATTCCCACACCACCATGATCAACGGCCTCGGTGTGCTGGGCTGGGGCGTGGGCGGGATTGAGGCGGAAGCCGCCATGCTCGGCCAACCGGTGTCGATGCTGATCCCGGAGGTCATCGGCTTCAAGCTTACTGGCAAGCTCAAGGAAGGCATCACCGCCACCGACCTGGTACTGACGGTCACGCAAATGCTGCGCAAGAAGGGCGTGGTCGGCAAGTTCGTCGAATTCTATGGCGACGGCCTGGCCGACCTGCCCCTGGCGGACCGCGCCACCATCGCCAACATGGCCCCGGAATACGGTGCCACCTGCGGTTTCTTCCCGGTGGACGACGTCACCCTGGAGTACCTGCGCCTGTCCGGACGCCCCACAGAGGTGGTCAAACTGGTGGAGGCCTACAGCAAAGCCCAGGGCCTGTGGCGCCTGCCGGGCAAGGAGCCGGTGTTCAGCGACAGCCTGGGCCTTGACCTGGGCAGCGTCGAAGCCAGCCTGGCCGGGCCCAAGCGCCCCCAGGACCGGGTCGCGCTGCCGAATGTCGGCCAAGCCTTCAGTGACTTCCTGGCCCTGCAATTCAAACCCACCAGCAAGGAAGAAGGCCGCCTGGAAAGTGAGGGCGGCGGTGGAGTGGCCGTGGGCAACGCAGACTTGGTGGGCGAAGCCGACTACGACGTCGACGGCCAGACCTATCGCCTGAAACACGGTGCGGTGGTGATCGCCGCCATCACCTCCTGCACCAACACTTCCAACCCCAGCGTGATGATGGCCGCCGGGCTGCTGGCGAAAAAGGCCGTGGAAAAGGGCCTGAAACGCAAGCCCTGGGTCAAGAGTTCCCTGGCACCCGGCTCCAAGGTGGTGACCGACTATTACGACGCTGCCGGCCTGACCCGCTACCTGGATGAGCTGGGCTTCGACCTGGTGGGTTACGGCTGCACCACCTGCATCGGCAACTCCGGCCCGTTGCTGGAGCCCATCGAAAAAGCCATCCAGAAAGCCGACCTGAGCGTGGCCTCGGTGCTTTCGGGCAACCGCAACTTCGAGGGTCGGGTCCACCCCCTGGTGAAAACCAACTGGCTGGCTTCGCCACCGCTGGTGGTCGCCTACGCCCTGGCCGGCACGGTGCGCATCGACATCAGCAGCGAGCCCCTGGGTGAAGGCCAGGGTGGGCAACCGGTGTACCTGCGGGACATCTGGCCAAGCAGCCAGGAAATCGCCGCTGCGGTGGCCCAGGTCAACACCCGCATGTTCCACAAGGAATACGCCGAGGTGTTCGCCGGCGACGAGCAATGGCAAGCCATTGAAGTGCCCCAGGCCGCGACGTACGTCTGGCAGGACGATTCCACCTACATCCAGCACCCGCCTTTCTTCGATGACATCGACGGTCCGCCGCCGGTGGTGGAGAACGTGGTGGGCGCACGCATCCTTGCCCTGCTGGGCGACTCGGTGACCACCGACCACATCTCGCCGGCCGGTAACATCAAGGCCGACAGCCCAGCCGGCCGCTACCTGCGGGAAAAAGGCGTGGAACCCCGGGACTTCAACTCCTACGGTTCACGGCGCGGCAACCATGAAGTGATGATGCGCGGCACCTTCGCCAACATCCGAATTCGCAACGAAATGCTCGGCGGCGAAGAAGGTGGCAACACCCTGCATGTACCGAGCGGCGAGAAGCTGGCGATCTATGACGCGGCCATGCGCTATCAGGCCGAAGGCACGCCGCTGGTGGTGATTGCCGGGCAGGAATACGGCACCGGTTCCAGCCGCGACTGGGCAGCCAAGGGCACCAACCTGCTGGGGGTCAAGGCGGTGATCGCCGAGAGTTTCGAGCGCATTCACCGTTCCAACCTGGTGGGCATGGGCGTGCTGCCGTTGCAGTTCAAGCTCGACCAAAATCGCAAAAGCCTGAAGCTCAGTGGCAAGGAAACCCTGGAGATCCAGGGCCTGACCGGGGTCGAACTGACTCCGCGAATGAACCTGCCCCTGGTGATCACCCGTGAGGATGGCCGCCAGGAAAAGATCGAGGTGCTGTGCCGCATCGACACCCTCAATGAAGTGGAGTACTTCAAGGCCGGGGGCATCCTGCATTACGTGCTGCGCCAACTGATAGCCTCCTAACCCCCCCTCGCAACCCCAAACACCGCCTTCGGGCGGTGTTTTTCGTTAGGCTGCCCCGTCGATATACTGGCGCACCCCAGACCGCCTGCCCGCCCCGCTCATTACCGCGCCCTGCCCAAGGATTGAACATGCCCCGATTGCCCTGGCTGTACCTGGCCCTGCTCAGTGGTGGCTACATCCTGGCCCTGACGTACGGCCAACTGGGCTGGCAGGCCGTACTTCCTCTGCTGTTACTGCTGAGCGCCGGGGCCGCCGTACGCCAGCAGCGCCGCCGTTACCTGCGCTACCTCGGCCACGGCCTGTTCGTGTTGCTGGCGTTGGGCCTGGCTTTGCATTGGCTGCCTGGATTCGAGAACGGTCGGGGCATCGGACCCGAGCGCCTGACGGATGACGCGGTGCCTTTTTCCATGTACCTGAACCTGGACAAGCCACTGATCGGCTTTTGGCTGCTGCTGGCCTGCCCGTGGATTGTCGGTCGCAACTCCCTGCGCCTGTCGCTGTACGCCACGGCGCTGGCCCTGCTTCTGTGCGCCGTCGGCGCCCTGGGCGGCGCGCTGCTGCTGGGGATCATCCACTGGGCGCCGAAATGGCCGGACCAGGCCTGGCTGTGGCTGCTGAACAATCTGCTCCTGGTGACCCTGGTAGAGGAGACGCTGTTTCGCGGTTACATCCAAGGCGGCTTGAGCCGGCGCTGGGGCCACCTGCCCTACGGCCAGAACCTGGCACTGGCAACCTCGGCCCTGCTGTTCGGCCTGGTGCACCTGGGAGCGGGTTGGCCATGGGCGCTGCTGGCCGGCATCGCTGGCGTCGGTTATGGCCTGGCTTATCGTTTCGGCGGCCTGGGCGCGGCCGTCGCCACCCATGTCGGCTTGAACCTCCTGCACTTCGCCCTGTTCACCTACCCCATGCTGGCGACCTGACCCCAGCGACCGCACTGCCCATCGTCGGCAGGGCCAAAGCAGTACTTCAGTAGTATTGACTGTTGAGCCAGAACCTCAATGATTACGCCCCTCGTTAACGCGTGAGAAACGCTGTTCGTTATCTTTGCAAGCTGCACTTCCCGCCAATGAGACCTGCGGCTGATTATGGAAAAATAATTTCAATAAACAGCCAGCGCGGCCGACAACCATTCAAAGCCTTGCGGATTGAAAAACCATGCGTAATAACCAGCCTGTCACTCAGCGCGAACGGACCTTCCCGGCTCAACAACGGTTGATTTCCACTACCGATGCCAAAGGCGTGATCACCTACTGCAACGATGCATTTGTCGAGATCAGTGGGTTTTCCCGCGAGGAACTGGTTCGCGCACCGCACAACCTGGTCCGTCACCCCGACGTGCCACCTGCGGTGTTCGCGCACATGTGGGGCACATTGAAACAAGGCTTGCCATGGATGGGCATTGTCAAGAACCGCTGCAAGAGTGGTGACCATTACTGGGTCAACGCTTATGTGACTCCGGTGTTCGACGGCAATCAGGTGGTCGGTTACGAATCGGTGCGGGTCAAACCCACGGCCGAGCAGATCCGACGCGCCGAAGCGCTTTACCAGCGCATCAACCAGGGCAAGTCGGCGATTCCGAAACGCGACAAATGGCTGCCGGTTTTGCAGGACTGGCTGCCGTTTATCCTGGTCAGCCAACTGAGCTTCCTGATTGGCGTCTGGCTCAACTCGCACTGGGGTTTCGCCCTCGCCGCCGGCCTGTCCGTGCCCCTGGGCCTGCTGGGCCTGAGTTGGCAGCAGCGCGGCATCAAGCGCCTGCTGCGCCTGGCCGAACAGACCACGTCCGATCCGCTGATCGCCCAGATGTACACCGACAGCCGCGGCGCTCAAGCGCGCCTGGAAATGTCGATCCTGAGCCAGGAAGCCCGTCTGAAAACCTGCCTGACACGCCTGCAGGACACTGCCGAGCACCTCACCGAACAAGCACGGCAATCCGACACCCTGGCCCACAACAGCTCCACGGGCCTGGAGCGTCAACGGGTCGAGACCGAGCAAGTGGCCACGGCCGTCAATCAAATGGCCGCCACTACCCAGGAAGTGGCCAGCCACGTACAACGCACCGCCGATGCCACCCAGGAAGCCAACCGCCTGACCGGGCGCGGCCGTGACATTGCCGGGGAAACCCGTGAAGCCATCCAGCGCTTGTCGGTGGTGGTGGGCGAAACCGGCCTGACCGTGACACAACTGGCCAAGGACAGCGATGAGATCGGCGGCGTGGTTGACGTGATCAAGGGCATTGCCGACCAGACCAACCTGCTGGCACTGAACGCCGCCATCGAAGCCGCTCGGGCCGGGGAAATGGGCCGTGGTTTTGCCGTGGTGGCCGACGAAGTGCGGCAACTGGCGCAACGCACCAGTGAGTCCACAGGGCAGATCCACGCCTTGATTGCCAAGCTGCAGCAGACCGCCAGCACCGCCGTGCAGACCATGGACGCCGGCCATCGCCAGGCCGAAGAAGGCGTGGCTCGGGTGCTGGAAGCCGACCAGGCTCTGGTGGGTATTAGCGAGGCCGTGGCCAACATCACCGACATGACCACCCAGATCGCTGCCGCGACCGAGGAGCAAAGCTCGGTGGCCGAGGAGATCAGTCGCAACATCAGCACCATCGCCCAACTGGCGGACCAGACCTCGGAACAGGCGCAGCACTCGGCGCTGCTCAGTGAGGAACTGACCCGCACCGCCAACACCCAGTACTCGCTGGTGGAACGCTTCAACCGCTGACCCCTGGGCCGGCGACAAAAAAACCGGAAGCCTGCGCTTCCGGTTTTTTTATTCTCGCGAGCCGCCTCCCCCCTTTAGAAGCGAGTGAGGTCGCGAACGCTCTCGACCTCACCCGCCTCAGGGCTCGAACAGCGGATTCGTCATCCAGGCCCACGCCTACGAAAAAGAACCCACGCCGCTCAGCGCGCAGCCCCCAGGAATGCGGCAACCTTGGCCGCCGTGGACATCAGGTGCTGCTCATGGCTGTACCCGGAGGCCTTCAGGGGCTTGAGGTCATGATCGGCCGCCGTCAGCCAGTGCAGCTCGATACTCGGCGCCAGTGAGTAGGCCTGCACGGCCTCTCGGTTGCCCAAGGCATCACGCTCGCCCTGCACGATCAGGGTCGGCGTAGCCAGCTCGGCCAGGTGCGCCACTCGCGGCTTCTCCGGCTTGCCCACGGCATAGAAGGGATAGCCCAGGCAAACCAAAGCATCGGCCCCCAGCTCATCGGCCAGCAAACTGGCCATGCGCCCGCCCATGGACTTGCCGCCGATGGCCAGGCGCCCAGCGACATGAGGTCGCACCTGGGCATACACCTCGCGCCAGCATTCCAGCAGCTTGGGGGCCGGGTTGGGCGGGCGCTTGCCACCGTCGATCCGCCGCTGCGCCATGTAGGGAAACTCGAAGCGCAAAACGCTCACGCCCTGCTCCGCAAGGCGCACAGCCATGTCATTCATAAACCCGCTGTCCATCGGCGCGCCGGCACCGTGGGCCAGGATCAGGGTCAGCGGCACAGCCCCCGCTGCCGGCGGCGCGACATCCCACAACCACCCCCGTTCCGCCACGCACTGCCCCCATTGATCCCCGTCAATACTGGCCTTGTGCTCTTTGTCCATGCTTGCCTCGCTTTTAGTCTGCCTATAACTCCAGAAGAAGTGAGCGCGCCTTGCCGTGCGCAGTCGCTTTCACTTCAGCTGAACCGTGGATGGGGAACCATGAACACTTCTATCAGTACCGCCTACAACTACAAGGTGGTCCGCCAATTCGCCATTATGACGGTGGTGTGGGGCATCGTCGGCATGGGGCTCGGGGTTTTTCTCGCTGCCCAGTTGGTCTGGCCTGAACTCAACTTCGACTTGCCGTGGACCAGCTTCGGCCGTCTGCGCCCGCTGCACACCAACGCGGTGATCTTCGCCTTCGGCGGCTGCGCACTGTTTGCCAGCTCCTTCTACTCGGTGCAACGCACCTGCCAGACCCAGCTGTTCGCGCCGAAAATCGCCGCGTTCTGCTTCTGGGGCTGGCAACTGGTGATCCTGCTAGCGGCCATCAGCCTGCCGCTGGGCTACACCAGCTCCAAGGAATACGCCGAGCTGGAATGGCCGATCGACATCCTGATCACCATCGTCTGGGTCGCCTATGCCGTGGTGTTCTTCGGCACGATCATGAAGCGCAACACCAAGCATATCTACGTGGGCAACTGGTTCTTCGGCGGCTTCATCATCACCGTGGCCATCCTGCACATCGTCAACAACCTGGAACTGCCAGTGAGCCTGACCAAGTCCTACTCGGTGTATGCCGGGGCGACTGACGCCATGGTCCAGTGGTGGTATGGCCACAACGCCGTGGGCTTCTTCCTCACTGCGGGCTTCCTGGGGATGATGTACTACTTCGTGCCCAAGCAGGCCGAGCGCCCGGTGTACTCCTATCGCCTGTCCATCGTGCACTTCTGGGCGCTGATCACCCTGTACATCTGGGCCGGCC
>NZ_JALQCW010000054.1 GCF_023241715.1 Pseudomonas morbosilactucae | reverse complement strand
CAAGGGGCGGCGGGTGATGCAGCAGGGAAGAGATCACTATTCGTATCGAGCTCGGTCGTGGCGCGTGCAGCGAAACCATCTGGACCACGACCTGTCCCACGAATACGTGAAAATCAACGCCGAATACCGCACTTAAGCCCCTTCCCGGCAACGCCGCTCCGCGCCTGCAGGAGCTGGCTTGCCGGGCGAGGGCGCACCTATCAACGCCTGGCCCGTGAGGGCTGGGCCCCATGCCGGATCAGAGGAAACAGTGCGGTGAAACGAGTACATGTGGCTGCGGCCGTTATCCGTGACGCCAGCGGCAATATCCTGATTGCCCGGCGTGCCGATACCCAGCATCAAGGTGGCCTGTGGGAATTCCCCGGGGGCAAGGTCGAGGCCGGAGAAGCGGTACAAGCGGCGCTCGCCCGTGAGCTGCAGGAAGAGTTGGGCATTGCCGTGCAGACGGCGCGTCCGCTGATCAAGGTGCAACACGATTACCCAGACAAACAGGTGTTGCTGGATGTCTGGGAAGTCTCGGCGTTCAGTGGCGAGCCCCACGGCGCAGAGGGGCAACCCCTTGCTTGGGTCAGCCCTCGTGAACTGGCCGACTATGAATTCCCCGCGGCCAATCAACCGATTGTCGCCGCCGCGCGTTTACCCGCGCATTACCTGATTACCCCGGAAGGCCTGGAAACCCCGACCTTGTTGCGCGGTATGCAGAAGGCCATTGCCCAGGGCAGCAAGCTGATTCAGTTGCGTGCTCCCGGTGGTTATGACCCGAAGTACCGTGACTTGGCGGTGGATGCCGTGGGCCTGTGCGCCGGGAAGGCGCAGTTGATGCTCAAGGGTCCGTTCGAGTGGCTGGGGGATTTTCCGTCGGCGGGCTGGCACATCACCTCCGCCCAGTTGCGCAAGTACGCCAGCGCGGGCCGGCCCTTTGGCAAGGATCGCTGGTTGGCGGCTTCCTGCCATAACGCTGAGGAGTTGGCCCTGGCGCAGCAGATGGACGTGGACTTCGTCACCCTGTCACCCGTGCAACCGACCCAGACCCACCCAGACGCCCAGCCCCTGGGTTGGGAGCAGGCTGAACAGTTGATCAGTGGCTTCAACAAGCCGGTGTATCTGCTGGGCGGCGTGGGACCTGCCGAGTGCCAGCAGGCCTGGGCAGCCGGCGCTCAAGGCGTAGCCGGAATCCGCGCCTTCTGGCCCCAGGACTGAAGAAAACGTCGAGACTGATGTTGTCGGCGCTGGCTTTGACTGCGCTGGCTTCTACAGGCAATCAGGCGTGCTGCGGCACACCGCAGGTCCGACAGGGCGGGGGTTAGGGTTTGGCGGCGGCTTGCCAGAGGATTTCGGCAATGCCCTGGCGCTTGGCGATCATGCGTGCCGCGACAAACAGCAGGTCCGACAGGCGATTGATGTAAGCCAGCCCAACCCCTTGCAAAGGCTCCAGCGCATTCAAATGCTGGCAGCGGCGTTCAGCACTGCGAGCCAGGCTGCGGCAGACGTGGGCCTGGGCAATCAGCGTCGAACCGCCGGGCAGGATGAAGTTTTCCAGTGGCCCCAATTCCTCGTTCCAGCGGTCAATGGCCGCTTCCAGTCGTTCCACTTCTGCTCCGTTGAGTGCCTGATACTCCGGCATCGCCAACTCGCCACCCAGGTCGAACAGCCGGTGCTGGCAAGGGCTCAACACCTCCAGTACTTCGTCCAGATCACCCGCAGCGCGGCTGTGTTCGGCCAGGCCTGCCAGCAACAACCCGAGCTGGCTGTTCAGCGTATCGACCTCGCCAATGGCTTCGATCCGCGGGTGGTCCTTGGGCACACGGCGGCCGTCGCCCAGCCCGGTTTCGCCTTGGTCGCCGGTGCGGGTATAAATTTTCGACAAGCGAAAGCCCATGTTTAGCCCTCCAGTGGTTGCGGTGCTTGGGGCAGCGGATGGGCGCCGGCCAGCGGCAGGCGCAAGGTGAAGCAGGTGCCCTGGCCGCGAGTCGATTGCACTTCCATCTGTCCCTTATGGTTGTTGGTAATGATGAAGTAGGACACGGACAGGCCAAGGCCGGTGCCCTGGCCGATTTCCTTGGTGGTGAAAAAGGGTTCGAAGGTGCGTTTGCGCACGTTCTCATTCATGCCGATGCCGTTGTCCTCGACCTGGATTTCCGCCCAGGGCGGGTTCAGGCGGGTGCGCAGGATGATGCGCCCGGGCTCGCGATCGTCTTCGCGCTGGTGAATGGCCTGGGCTGCGTTTTTCAGCAGGTTGAGCAGCACCTGCTCCAGTTCGTTGGCCGTTCCAGGCACCGGTCCCAGTTGTGGGTCGAACTGGCGCACGATGGCTTGGCCCTTGAAGTCGAAACCGATGGCCAGGTCGAAGTCGTTGCCGGCGATTTCCACCGCCTGGTCGATCAGCGCCGGCAGGTCGCAAGGGGCCATTTGCCGATTGCTGCGCCGGCTGAAACTGAGCATGTGGGTGACGATCTTCGCTGCCCGAGCGCCGGCCTGCTGGATACCGTCGAGCAGTTGTGGCACTTCCCGGCTCTCCAGGTAGCGGTTGACGCTGTCCAGTTCGATGCCGACCAGCTCGGCATGTTCGAGGTTTTTCGGCAGTTCTGGCGACAAGCGTCGGCGAATGTTCTGCACGTTGTGCAGGATCGCGCCCAAGGGGTTGTTGATCTCATGGGCCATGCCAGCGGCCAGGCCACCCACCGAAAGCATCTTCTCTGACTGCACCATCATTTCTTCCAGGGACAGGCGTTGGGTGATGTCGTCGATACGGATCACCACCCCACGCCCTGCGCCGCCCATCAAGGGGTAGAAGGTCAGGGCGTAGTGCTTGGCTTCTTCGTCCTTGAACCAGGTCACGCGCTCGACCTTGGTCACGGTGTGCTGCTCCACGGTTTCCTTGAGTTGGGGCAGGAACGGCTTGAGCGGTTCAAAGGCAAGGAAGATCGGCTGGTTCAGGGCTTCGTCGAGGCGGGTGCCGGACAGGGCGCTGGCTTCCTGGTTCCACTGGGTGACGTAAAGCTGCTCATCCAGGGCGATCAGGGCCGACGGCATGGAGTCGATGATGCTGTTGAGGTAGTTCTGAAAGCCGGTGAGTTTTTTCTCGATTTTGCTCCGCACCTGAACCTCCAGCTCCAGCTTGCGGTTGGTGTGGCGGGTTTCTTCCGCCAGCCCCTGGGCCTGGTCATAGGCGGCCTGGGAGTCGTCACGGGCGCGTTTGAGCTGTTGCTCACGGGCTTCGATTCGCGACAGCATGGTGTTGAAGGCCTCGGCCAGGCTGCCGATTTCGTCGTGGTTGCCCCGGGATGCACGCAGCGCGTAGTTCTCTTCCCGGGTCACTTGCCGCGACAACACTTCGAGCTGGTGGATCGGCTGGGTGATCAGGCGTTTGATCTGGCGGGCGATCAGCAGCCACAGCAGTACGCTGAAGATCAGGATGCCCAGGCTGGCAGTGAGGGTCCCGGTGTAGAAGGCCATGGGCAGCTCGCTGGTGGCCACCAGCAACAGATGCCCCGGCGCCTGGCCGGGGCGGGGCAGGGTAATCACCTGGTTGCTGCGAAACTCGGTCAACTGCCAGGCTTCGATGTGCCGGTAGCGCTCCGGCAGCTTCAGGTGTTCGCCGTGTTGCAATTGAGCCAGGCGCAGGCCTTTGCCGTCATACAGGGCAGCGGCGCGCAGGGGTGTGTAACTGTCGAGCTCATCGAGGAGTTTTTCCGCGTTCTGCGGCGAGTCCAGGGCTTCGATGGCCAGGGTTGGATTCGATACGAGGCGGCCAATGGTCTGCAAGGCCTGGGGTGCCATGCTTTCCTGGGAGATCCAGTAAGCGGCGCTGATAAAGGTCAGGTTGGCGACCAACAGCACGGTGGTCAGCAGAACAAGCAGGGCGGCCAAGAGTTTTTGGCCGACCGGCAGATTTTCGAGACGCTGGCGCAATGGCATCGGCTATATCGCAGGAAAGGAGCAAGTGGGCAGCGTAGCCGCTGCTCAGTCGCTGGGCAATCCGCACTGTTGCAGGTGCTGCACCAGGCGCAGTCGCAGTTGCTGCAAATGGGGCAGTTGCAACTGATGACGGTCGGCGCTCTGGCAGGCGTGGCCCAACAGGTAGCTGATTTCGGTGCGGCGATGATTGGCCACATCCTGGTACATCGAGGAGTAATTGGCCGCAGTGGCCTGGATCACCCGTTCGACCTCCTGTTGCAACTGCTCTGCGGCGGCAGGCTGGCCGCAGCATTCCAGCAACTCCGTGAGTTCGGCGCACAGGGTGGCGACCTCGCAGTGATGCTGCTGCAGCTCCCCGTTACGGCAGTGGTACAGCACGGTCAGGGGGTTGATCGCGCAATTGAGCGCCAGTTTGCGCCACAGGCGGGTGAGGATGTCGGTGCTCCACTCATGGGGAATACCGGCGGCAGTGAGGTCATCCAGCCAGATCGGTGGGGTGGGGTGGGCGGCGTCACCGAGCCAGGTGTAACCGTGCCCGGCAAAGACCACTCGCCAATCGCCCTCACGAAAGGCCCCTTCAGTGCTGGAGGCGGCAATGCATCTTGCCTGAGGCACGGTGGTCGCGACGGCGTCCTGGCTGCCGAGGCCGTTTTGCAACAGGATCACTTCCGCATTAGGGACAAGTCGCGGGGCCAGTTGCGCCACCGCCGCCTGGGCGTCATAGGCCTTGCAGGCCACCAGCAGGCGGCTGATCGGCTCGTGGCTGTCCAGGGTGGTGCCGGGAATCGGGTACTGGCTGGCGCGACCTTGTTCCACCAGGGTCAGGCCGCCGGCGTGTTCATAGGCCAGCAGGCGGCTACTGTCGCGCAGGATCAGCCGCACCGGCAGGCCGGCGCGGGCCAGGCGGGTTGCCCATAGGGTTCCAAGGCAGCCGGCGCCGAGTACGTGCCAGGTGGTCGACATCAGCTTTTTACTCGGTTTGGCAGGCGCATCGGCGGCTCGCAGTGAAGGAGGGGAAAGACCCGTTATAATGAGCGCGGATTTTAACCGCAAGCCGGGCGTGCTCGATGTCATGAGTAGCGCCCCCTTTTATTTGGAGAGAGTACATGCCGTCGTTCGACGTGGTATCCGAACTGGACAAACACGAAGTCACCAACGCGGTGGAAAACGCCGTCAAGGAACTGGACCGTCGTTATGACTTGAAGGGCAAAGGCAGCTTCGAGTTCAAGGAAAAGGAACTGACCGTCAACCTCACTGCCGAAGCCGAGTTCCAGCTGGAGGCGATGATCGAGATCCTCAAGCTGTCCCTGGTCAAGCGCAAGATCGATGTGCAGTGCCTTGAAGTCAAAGACGCCTACGCCTCGGGCAAGCTGATGAAGCAAGAGGCGACCCTCAAGGAAGGCATCGATAAAGAGCTGGCGAAGAAAATCGTCGCCCATATCAAGGACGCCAAGCTCAAGGTCCAGGCCGCGATCCAGGGCGAGCAGGTCCGAGTCACCGGCAAGAAGCGCGATGACCTGCAAGAGGCCATTGCGGCGCTGCGGGCCAAAGAGTTTGGTATGCCCCTGCAATTCAATAACTTCCGCGACTGATTGGCTGCTTGCGGGAACCTCCAGGGCTTATTGGCGTCCGAGGCCCGAGCAGTGGCAGAAACGATCAAGCTCCCTGGAACTTGATCGTTCTGTCGATCAGACATATCAGCCGGGCCCCCGGGAATCAGGAGAAATAGATGGATTTGAACGCTGAAGTGGATCACCTGGTCAAGGCTTCCCAAGCCTGGATTCCAATGATCATGGAGTACGGCAGCCGTGTGTTGCTGGCGGTCATTACCCTGGCCATCGGTTGGTGGCTGATCAACAAGCTGACCCATAAAGTCGGTCAGTTGCTGGCGCTGCGCAATGCCGACCTGGCCCTGCAGGGGTTTATCAGCAGCCTGGCCAACATCATTCTCAAGGTGCTGCTGATTGTCAGCGTCGCCTCGATGATCGGTGTAGAGACCACCTCCTTTGTGGCCGCAATCGGTGCGGCAGGCCTGGCCATTGGGTTGGCCCTGCAAGGTAGCCTGGCGAATTTCGCCGGCGGGGTACTGATTCTGTTGTTCCGTCCGTTCCGTATCGGTGACTGGATCGAAGCCCAGGGCATCAGCGGTACGGTCGACAGCATTCAAATTTTCCACACTGTGTTGCGCACCGGCGACAACAAGACGGTGATCGTGCCTAACGGCAACCTGTCCAACGGCATCATCACCAACTACAACCGTCAGCCGACGCGCAAGGTGGTGTTTGATGTGGGCGTGGATTACGACGCCGACCTGCAAAAGGCTCGGGAAGTCCTGCTGGAGCTGGCTCAGGATGAGCGAGTACTGGCCGATCCGGCGCCCGTGGCAGTGGTCTCGACCCTGGGTGACAGTGCGATCACCTTGTCGCTGCGGGTTTGGGTAAAGACTGCGGACTACTGGGACGTGATGTTCCGCTTCAACGAGCTGTCCCGTGATCGACTGCGGGCTGCAGGAATTGATATCCCGTTTCCACAGCGGGTCATCCGTGTTGTCCAGAAAGCTGCACCGCAGTAAGTCGCTCTAATAACTTGCCCGAGCGGTCAAGTATGGGGGATTCATTCAGGGGGCTTAGGCCCCTTGTTTTATTTCTGTCACTTTCAATAAATACCGACTCTTTGCCGGAGCCGATGTTGTTAGTTATTACATCGAGAACTGACGGTTTGGCTAAGTTGTTAGCTTCCTAATTAGTCGTTGCCTTTGTATTGCTGTAAGGCGCCCATAAAAAAACCGCTCACCGGATTAGGGTGAGCGGTTTTGTTTTAGAGCAATGCTCTACCTGCGGACAACCACTGAATTACAAGATGCTCAGTGGGTATTCCACGATCAGACGCAGGTCGTTCAGGTTGTCGTAGTTGGTTGCACGGTAGTCGGCGTTGCTGCCACGGTAGATGGCGTTACGCAGACGGAAGGACAGGTCTTTGGCCGGGCCTTCTTGCAGCACGTACTTGGCTTCCAAGTCCCACTCGCGCTCGGTGCCGTCGGTGGTGATTGCGCCGAGAGCATTACGAACAGTGGCGTCGGTACCGTAGGTGTAACGGGTCATGAAGCTCAGACCTGGTACGCCGAAGGAGGCCATGTTGATGTCGTAGCGAGCTTGCCAGGACTTCTCGTCTTCGCCGACGAAGTCGGAGATTTGCACGGAGTTGGCCAGGTAAACGGTACCGCCGCCGTCAACACCGTATTTGTAGCCGGTGTCGCCCGAGGACTGCTGGTACGCCACGGTGAATTTGTGCGCGTCGATGCTGTACGCTGCTGCCAGGCTCCATACGCGGTTATCCAGATCGCCGCCGAGTTTTTTACCCTCGTCGTTGCTGCGATAGGCGTTGAAGTCAAAGTTCAGCGATTGTTTCTCGCTCAACGGCAGGGTGTAGTTCACGTTGGCGTATTGCTTCTTCCAGTAGTCTTCAACGTCGGAAGCGTGGAAAGCGAATACGAAGTTCTCAAGGCCAGAGTAGGTGGCGCCGGCGAGGTTCACCGAAGTCAGGCCTGTGCCGTTGATGGTGTCGCGACCCATGGAGGTCTGACCGCTCACTGCGGTGAAGCGACCGCCGGTCAGTTCCAGGCCTTTGATCTCGTTGCTGGTGATCAAGGTGCCGGTGGCGACTTCAGGCAGCAGACGGCCGTCGTCGGTGGTGAAAACCGGGCTGGATACGAATTGGTTGCCGTACTTCAGTACGGTGTCGGAAACGCGCAGTTTGACTGCGGCTGCCGCTTTGGATTGGGTTTTTTCAGGATCGCCGGACGAGTCCTTGGCGAACAGACCGTTGCCTGCACGACCCGAGCCACCGTCAAGCTTGACGCTGCCCATGGCCATGGCATCGATACCGAAGCCTACGGTGCCTTGAGTGAAGCCCGACTGGTAGTTCAGCAGTTCGCTGACACCGGTGTCTTGGCGATAGCCGCTTTCGAAGCCTGGGCTACCATCTTTCTTAGCGACGTTGCCGGCACCGCTTTTGTAATCACGGTTCATGTACATCGCGCGGGTTTTCGCGGTCAGGGTACTGTCTTCGATAAAGCCCTTTGCGTCGTCCTGAGAGGACGCGATTGCGAACTGCGAGGTGCCTGCAGAAACAGCCAGGGCGATCATGCTCCACTTCATCACGCGCATCGTGATTTGCTCCTTTGGTTTTTAGAAGAGTACTGCCGTCCCACCTGTTTTATTATCTGGGCGGCTCTTTCTTTTTGTGTCGGCGCAAACTTATATCACGCTGACAATGTTGGCGATACTTGAGTATCTATCCTTTCAGCTTCTTTACGACCATGTCGCAAATGGCTTGATTCATGTCGCTATTTTGCAGTCGGGTTGTAACGCGCCCGACAACTTCAGTGCTGTCTTTGACGGTGCGAGAAAGGTAGAAACAACCTCTACACAAGCACTCAAATCACCCAAGGGCAGCCTTGCCACTATTATTATTTGTCTTCAAGACGCTCACTTTCGACGAGGGTCTTTTAGACGATGTTGGGGAGAATGCAACAAGCGTGCACAAATCGAAAAAAACCGAATATTTTTTCTCGACGACCCTATGGGCCTGCAAAAACCGCATAAGGCTTGAGTTTTAAGTGCGTTTTGATTGGCTTGACGTCACGGTATCCCTCGTGTTGTGCGTGGGGCGATCCGTCCCCTGTGGTCAAAAACGTTACCGGTTAACACCCTGCAGTGAGTAGTGCACGGATGCTTAAGGTGCTTAGCGTAGACCTACTGTGCGGTTTTGGTGCAGAAAAAATGCAGTACTGTACGGTTTCCGTACAGCGGCCGGCCAGCAGGGAACTGATCGCTGAGCGGTCGACCGGTCAGTTTCTGAGGGGGTGAGAGTTGCGCGCCCGTAAACAGTGCGTCGCATTGGAAAATGTCCGTGTGTGGGGCGTTTTTTGCGGTGCGCCATCCGGCCCTTGTCAGTACGCCCGTTCTGCGAGCGGTGCGACGCAGGGTCATGGGTCATGAACCGCCGGGCATTCGCAGGTATGCTGCGCGTCTGTCGTTTGGCCCATTGCCTGTTGCGCTGGGCGCCAAGCTGAAATGTGATGAACTGAGGGGGAGTGCACGCGGTGTTCACTTTAGATTCACGGCTTCAACAAGACACATTGCCCATCGGTGATTTTCCACTGTGCCGGTTACTCCTATCCAATGATGCGAACTATCCATGGTTCATCCTCGTGCCACGGCGGGAGGATATAAGCGAACTCTTCCAGCTGGACGCGGCGGATCAACAACAGTTGTGGCTTGAGACCACGGCACTTGCCGAGTTGCTCAAGGACTCTTTTGACGCCGACAAGTTGAACGTGGCAACTCTGGGCAACGTGGTGAGTCAATTGCACATGCACGTCATTGTGCGTAAGCGCGACGATGCTGCATGGCCCGCACCGGTTTGGGGTAAACATCCGGCGAAGCCTTACAGTGCCGAGCAAGTTGCCGTCATTCGCGAAAGGCTGCGCCTGGTACTGGCCGATGACTTCAAGTTTCTGGAGGGTTGAATCATGAGTCTGGATGAGCGTGTGACCGATCTGGAGAGCCGCCTGGCCTTTCAGGACGACACCATTCAAGCCTTGAACGATGTGCTGGTGTCGCAGCAGAAGGTCGTCGATCGCCTGCAGCTGCAGATGGCGGCGCTGCTTAAGCGTCAGGAAGAGATGGTGGGGCAGTTCGAGTCTTTTGAGGAAGAGGCACCACCGCCCCATTACTGAGGGTGAGCCTGAGTTTGCTTATCCCTGGACAATAAAAAACCGCGCCGTGGCGCGGTTTTTTTATGGGCTGAATCAGCGGCGCGGCAGGGCGGCGATCACGTCTTCAGCTTGCAGGCCCTTGTCGCGGTTCATCACCGAGAACTCGACACGTTGGCCTTCCACCAGCACGCGATGGCCTTCTCCGCGAATTGCACGAAAGTGCACGAAAATGTCGTCGCCGGAATCACGGGAAATAAAGCCGAAGCCTTTCGAGGTGTTGAACCACTTCACGGTGCCGGTATCGCGGTTGCTCATGTCGTAGTTTTGCGACGGCGAGCTGTTGGGTGAGGACTTGTACAGGTTGATGACCAAGTGCAGGGCAACCGCAAGGATGGCCGTCAGCAAGCTGAGCAAGACCGCAGGTTGGCCGCCAATCACTGGCATGGGGGCAAGCAGGGTGAGGGTTTGCAAGACCACCGCCAGTACCAGCAGGGCACTGACCAGGTTCTGCAGTTGATGACGCGGGCCTTTGTTCCAGTAGGGGATGACCGGAGCCAGGATCAGGTTGAGCAGGCCGAAAAATGCCAGGAACAGCGCGTCAGGTTGTTGCAGGTAGGGGATGGCTTCGGATCTCAGACTGGGGATAAAGGACAGCAGCAACGCTGCGGCGCCTGTTAGCAGGTGGACGATTTTCAACATTTTGAGTAACTCACGTTAAGAAGGATCACAAGGAGGAGCTGATGACGCACGGTTCGCTTCTGAACAATGTGAGGCGGTAGGCACGTACGCGGTATCAGCCTATGCGCGGTCACCGAGAAATAGGCAACAACGACACGGGCTCTATTTAACAGCAAAGCCCAAGCCTTCTCAAATCAAGCGCTGTGTTGGATTGCGTAGGAAAAGTAGC
Organism: Pseudomonas morbosilactucae; assembly: GCF_023241715.1. Classification (GTDB taxonomy): domain Bacteria; phylum Pseudomonadota; class Gammaproteobacteria; order Pseudomonadales; family Pseudomonadaceae; genus Aquipseudomonas; species Aquipseudomonas morbosilactucae. Next base: position 28,796 of record NZ_JALQCW010000054.1, on the reverse strand, counting down.
GGGTGTTGTGGCGGAATTTCGGAGAATCGTGCAAAGGCTTGATCTAGACGGATGGCGCCGGTTTTGTATGGGAACGCCTGTTTTTCAGTGCGGTCAGAACTCTCCCGGGCAGGGTGGCGAGGGCGGGTAGGGTTGGACAATCGACCGCAGTGCCCCCGTGTGTTCGTTGCAGCGAGCTCCCCGGAGTCTTGCTAGAGTGCCCGGGTTGGGTGAATTCATTCTGCTAATGGAGATAGACATGGCTATTGATATCGGTATCAGCGAAGAAGACCGCAAATCCATCGTAGACGGCCTTTCTCGCCTGCTTTCGGACACCTACGTGCTGTATCTGAAAACCCATAACTTCCATTGGAACGTCACCGGTCCTCAGTTTCGTACCCTGCATTTGATGTTCGAGGAACAATACAACGAGCTGGCCTTGGCCGTTGATCTGATTGCTGAGCGTATTCGTGCCCTGGGTTTCCCCGCGCCGGGCGCCTATTCCATCTACGCCCGTCTGTCTTCGATCAAGGAAGAGGAGGGCGTGCCCAGCGCTGAGGAAATGATCAAGCAATTGGTCAGTGGCCAGGAAGCCGTGACGCGCACTGCCCGGGGCATATTCCCGCTGCTGGACAAGGTCAGTGACGAGCCGACCGCCGACCTGCTGACCCAGCGTATGCAAGTCCACGAAAAAACCGCTTGGATGCTGCGTTCCTTGCTGGACAATCGCTGATCGCTGAAAGCTATCACCTCCGTGTTCCATCGTTCGCCGCAAGCGCCCCGGTGCTTGCGGCGCAGCGTCAGCGCATGGGCCGAATCGCGACCTGTTACTGGCGAACCTCTTCTATAGAGTCATACGGCTGCACAGGGCCGATTTAATGGATATAATCCCGCTCTTTGCTAGGTAGCCCGAGCTTTGGCGTGGGCTCTGGCTTTAGTTAAAGCAGTAATCTGATCGCCGAGACGCCCCACCATGCCCATGTACGACTACCAATGCGCTTCCTGTGGTCATCAGTTGGAAGCCATTCAAAAGATCAGCGCCGCGCCGCTGGTCGACTGCCCTGCCTGCCAGGCGCCTGAATTGAAAAAAATGCTCTCGATGCCGGGTTTTCGCCTCAGCGGCACCGGTTGGTACGAGACCGACTTCAAGACCGGCTCCAAGAAGAATTTGGCCGGTGGCGACAAAGCTGACTAAGTTGAACGACACGCGCGAGTTCTTGCACTATCCGGCACCTCGAGGTGCGCAAGGCCTCCAATCGAATTTCGAATTACGAGAAGTGAAACCACTACCATGATGCGCAGCCATTATTGCGGCCAACTGAACGAGACCCTGGAAGGTCAGGAAATCACCCTTTGCGGATGGGTTCACCGTCGCCGCGACCACGGCGGGGTGATCTTCCTCGATATCCGTGATCGTGATGGTCTGGCCCAGGTGGTGTTCGATCCGGACCGCGCCGAGAGCTTCGCCGCCGCCGATCGCGTGCGTAGCGAGTACGTCGTGAAGATCACTGGCAAGGTTCGCCTGCGTCCGGCCGGTGCCACCAACGCCAACATGGCGTCGGGCATGATCGAAGTGCTGGGTTACGAGCTCGAAGTGCTGAACGAGTCGGAAACCCCGCCGTTCCCACTCAACGAGTTCTCTGACGTTGGCGAAGAAACCCGCCTGCGTTATCGCTTCCTTGACCTGCGTCGCCCGGAAATGGCCGAGAAGCTGCGTCTGCGTTCGCGCATGACCACCAGCATCCGTCGCTTCCTCGACGAGAACGGCTTCCTCGACGTTGAAACGCCGATCCTGACACGTGCCACGCCGGAAGGTGCCCGTGACTACCTGGTGCCTAGCCGCACCCACGCCGGTAGCTTCTTTGCCCTGCCGCAATCGCCGCAGCTGTTCAAGCAACTGCTGATGGTGGCCGGCTTCGACCGTTACTACCAGATCGCCAAGTGCTTCCGTGACGAAGACCTGCGCGCCGACCGCCAGCCGGAATTCACCCAGATCGACATCGAGACCAGCTTCCTCGATGAAAAAGAGATCATGGGCCTCACCGAGCAAATGATCCGCAATCTGTTCAAGGAAGTGCTGGATCTGGAATTCGGCGAATTCCCCCACATGACTTTCGAAGAAGCCATGCGCCGCTACGGTTCCGACAAGCCAGACCTGCGTATTCCGCTGGAACTGGTGGACGTTGCCGACCAACTGAAAGAAGTTGATTTCAAGGTGTTCAGCGGCCCGGCCAACGACCCTAAATGCCGTATCGCCGCTCTGCGCGTTCCAGGCGGGGCGAGCATGCCGCGCAAGCAGATCGACGACTACACCAAGTTCGTCGGCATTTACGGTGCCAAGGGCCTGGCGTACATCAAGGTCAACGAGCGCGCTGCCGGTGTTGACGGTCTGCAATCGCCGATCGTGAAGAACATCCCGGAAGCCAACCTGAACGTGATCCTTGATCGCGTCGGTGCAGTTGACGGCGACATCGTGTTCTTCGGCGCAGACAAAGCCAAGATCGTCAGCGAAGCCTTGGGCGCGCTGCGTATCAAGCTCGGCCACGACCTGAACCTGCTGACCTGCAAGTGGGCGCCGATGTGGGTCGTCGACTTCCCGATGTTCGAAGAGAATGACGACGGTAGCTTCTCCGCGCTGCACCACCCGTTCACCGCGCCGAAGTGCTCCCCCGAAGAGCTGGAAGCCAACCCGGCTGGCGCTCTGTCCCGTGCCTACGACATGGTGCTGAACGGCACTGAACTGGGTGGCGGTTCGATCCGTATCCACCGCAAGGAAATGCAGCAAGCGGTATTCCGCCTGTTGGGTATCAACGAAGCGGAACAGGAAGAGAAATTCGGCTTCCTGCTCGACGCCCTGAAATACGGCGCGCCGCCCCACGGTGGCCTGGCCTTCGGCCTTGACCGCCTGGTGATGCTGATGACCGGTGCCCAATCGATCCGTGAAGTGATTGCCTTCCCGAAAACCCAGAGTGCTGCGGACGTCATGACCCAGGCTCCAGGTGTGGTGGATGCCAAGGCCCTGCGCGAGCTGCACATCCGTCTGCGCGAGACGCCGAAGGCTGAGTAAGGCTGCTGCGTGAAAGCGCGTTAAGGTTGTACGCAGTCTAAAAGGCGCATCTTCGGATGCGCCTTTGCGTTTCAACAAGGGTGTTGTGTTAAAGAGAGAAGTCCTGCCTGGGGCGGGATTGAAAGGTTTCTATAAGAATTTCGGAGTTGTGTTATGGCTGGCCATTCCAAGTGGGCGAACATCAAGCACCGCAAAGAGCGTCAGGATGCCAAGAAAGGCAAGATTTTCACCAAGTGGATTCGTGAGCTAACGGTTGCGGCTCGCCAGGGTGGCGGTGATCCGGGCTCCAACCCGCGCCTGCGCCTGGCGCTGGACAAGGCCCTGGGCGCCAACATGAGCCGCGACATCATCGACCGGGCCGTGGCCCGCGGAGCCGGTGCGGCTGATACCGACGACATGGTCGAACTGACCTACGAAGGCTATGGCCCGGGCGGCGTGGCGGTGATGGTCGAGTGCATGACCGACAACCGCAACCGTACGGCGGCAGCAGTGCGCCACGCGTTCAGCAAGTGCGGTGGCAACCTGGGGACCGACGGTTCGGTGGCCTATCTGTTCGAGCGCAAGGGGCAGATTTCCTTCGCTCCGGGCGTGGATGAAGACGCCTTGATGGAAGCGGCGATGGAGGCGGATGCCGACGACGTAGTGACCAACGAAGACGGCTCCATTGACGTGTTTACTTCGTTCGCCGGGTTCTATGCCGTGCGTAACGCGCTGGAAGCTGCGGGCTTCAAGGGCATCGACGCGGAAATCGTCATGCTGCCGACCACCAGCGCGGAGCTGGACCTGGACGGTGCGCAGAAGGTGCTGAAGATGCTGGATATGCTGGAAGACCTGGACGATGTGCAGAACGTTTACTCGAACGCTGACATCCCAGAAGACGTAGCCGCACAGCTCTCCTAAGTAGAGCACCGCCCCACCGTAGGAGCCGGCTTGCCGTCGATGGCGACCTCAAGGGCCTCATCGCCGGCAACCCCGGCTCCTACAGGGTTTCATGTTGCCCTGCATGTTTTATGCTGGCTCTTCTTCACCTACTTGCAGGCGTTATGACTTTAATCCTAGGTATCGACCCCGGTTCGCGCATCACCGGCTTTGGCGTGGTGCAACAGACCCCGCGTGGCTGTGTCTACGTGGCCTCGGGTTGCATCCGTACCGGTGCCGGCGAGTTGGCCGAGCGGCTGCAGATTGTCTACCGCGGCGTGCGTGAGGTGATCCAGACCTACGGTCCGGTGACCATGGGCATTGAAAAGGTGTTTATGGCGAAAAATGCCGATTCGGCCCTCAAACTGGGCCAGGCCCGTGGCGCGGCGATCGTTGCCGGCGCCGAGGAAGGCTTGGAGATCGCCGAATACACCGCCACCCAAGTCAAGCAGGCCGTGGTCGGCACCGGTGCAGCCAACAAGGAGCAGGTGCAGATGATGGTCATGCACATGCTCAGGCTGACTGCCAAACCGCAAATCGACGCCTCCGATGCCCTGGCCATCGCCATTTGCCATGCACATACACGCTCCAGCCTGTTGCCCCACGGCCTGGGCACGGCACGCAGTCGTGGCGGTCGCCTGCGTCTCTGATAGCATCAGCGCAGTCTTTTTTCGAGTTGAGCGTTTTGGCCTTGTTTGTCCGCGGCCGCGCTCGCTCCGTTACCCGCCAGCCCTGATCTGGCCAAGGTTTAAGGATCTGAAACGTGATTGGACGCTTGCGCGGCAACTTGGCTGAGAAACAGCCGCCGCACCTGATTCTTGATGTAAACGGTCTGGGTTATGAGGTGGAAGTGCCGATGACCACCCTTTATCGCTTGCCGTCGGTCGGCGAGCCCCTGACCTTGCACACCCATTTGGTGGTGCGCGAAGACGCCCAATTGTTGTACGGCTTCAGCACCAAGCGCGAGCGAGACTTTTTTCGCGAGTTGATCCGTCTCAATGGTGTAGGGCCCAAGTTGGCCCTGGCGCTGATGTCGAGTCTTGAGGTGGATGAGTTGGTGCGTTGTGTGCAGGCCCAGGATACGTCGGCCCTGACCAAGGTGCCGGGCGTGGGCAAGAAGACCGCCGAACGTCTGTTGGTAGAACTCAAGGACCGCTTCAAGGCCTGGGAAGCCGTGCCGAGCATGTTCGCCCTGGTGCCAAACCAGCCGGATGCACCGGCGCCGGTGGCCAGTGCCGAGTCGGACGCGGTCAGCGCGCTGATTTCCCTGGGCTACAAGCCTCAGGAAGCCAGCAAAGCCGTGTCGGCCATCAAGGAAAAAGGTTTGAGCAGCGAAGACATGATCCGCCGTGCCCTGAAGGGAATGATTTAAGTGATTGAAGCTGATCGTCTGATCGCCGCCACGGGCCCCCGTGACCGCGAAGAAGTCCAGGATCGGGCAATTCGTCCCGTCAGCCTGGCCGAATACATTGGCCAGCCGACCGTGCGTGAGCAGATGGAGCTGTTTATCCAGGCTGCCCGTGGGCGTAACGAGTCCCTGGATCACACCCTGATCTTTGGCCCGCCGGGGCTGGGCAAGACCACCCTGGCCAACATCATCGCTCAGGAAATGGGCGTGTCGATCAAGAGCACCTCGGGCCCAGTGCTGGAACGCCCCGGTGACCTGGCGGCGTTGCTGACCAATCTCGAGCCCCATGATGTGCTGTTTATCGACGAGATCCATCGGCTGTCGCCGATCGTCGAGGAAGTGTTGTACCCGGCGATGGAAGACTTTCAGCTCGATATCATGATTGGCGAAGGTCCGGCGGCGCGCTCGATCAAGCTCGACCTGCCGCCCTTTACCCTGGTGGGCGCCACCACCCGCGCCGGCATGCTGACCAATCCGCTGCGTGACCGCTTCGGCATTGTCCAGCGGTTGGAGTTCTACAGCACCGCAGACTTGGCCACGATCGTCAGTCGTTCTGCGGCGATTCTCGGCCTGCCCCTGGACCCGGAAGGCGCGTTCGAAGTGGCGCGGCGTGCCCGTGGCACCCCTCGGATCGCCAATCGCCTGTTGCGCCGTGTAAGGGACTTCGCCGAAGTCCGGGCCAAGGGCCATATCACCAAGCCGATTGCCGACCTGGCGTTGAACCTGCTGGATGTGGATGAGCGGGGTTTTGACCATCAGGACCGGCGCTTGCTGCTGACCATGATCGAGAAATTCGACGGTGGCCCGGTGGGCGTGGACAGCCTGGCGGCGGCCATCAGCGAGGAGCGTCACACCATCGAGGACGTGCTCGAGCCTTACCTGATCCAGCAGGGTTACATCATGCGCACGCCTCGCGGGCGTGTGGTCACCCGCCATGCTTACCTGCACTTCGGTCTTAACATCCCGTCACGATTGGGAGAGATGCCCGTGGTAGACGAATTCCTTGATGCCGTGGACGATTAATGACCTGTTGTTGAACCGATTTATTCGCGGTTTGTGCTGTCCTAGGGCTGGCATGGCCAAGGTTTCGCAAGAAAGTCGTTCCAGAATGAAAAAACAGTTGCCTGGCTGGATTGGCAACCTGAGGAGTAAGCACTAGAGTATGCGCGCGCAAAACGGGCTTGAGTCGTTCGCACATCGTTGTCGCGTTTATTACGAGGACACCGATGCCGGCGGCATCGTGTATTACGTTAATTACCTTAAGTTTATGGAGCGGGCTCGAACCGAGCGGCTACGAGACCTGGGCTTTGCCCAATCGCAGCTGGCAGGGGAGAACCTGTTGTTCGTCGTGCATTCCAGCGAAGCGCGCTACCACGCGCCGGCGCGACTGGACGACGAGCTTTTGGTCAGTGCCCAGGTCACCGAATTGAATCGCGTCAGCCTGCGTTTCACCCAGCAGGTCAGGCGTTCGACAGACAATGCACTGCTCTGCGAAGGGCAGTTTTTGGTGGCCTGTGTGCGCGCCGACAATTTCAAACCCCGCGCCATTCCAGAAGCTCTACGTACGGCCTTTGCCGGCGAGAGCGACGCGGGTACACACTCAGAGCAGGAGATAAAGCGTGGAAGCTAACGTCGTCGACCATTCCTCCATGTGGAGCTTGGTCAGCAATGCCAGCGTCGTTGTGCAGTTGGTAATGCTGACCCTGGTAGCCGCATCGGTGACTTCATGGATCATGATCTTTCAGCGCAGCAACCTGCTGCGTGCCGGTCGACGTGCCCTGGAGAGCTTTGAAGAGCGCTTCTGGTCCGGCATCGACCTGTCCAAGCTTTATCGTCAGGCTGGCAGCAACCCTGATCCGGATTCCGGCGTAGAGCAGATTTTCCGTGCCGGCTTCAAGGAATTCTCCCGCCTGCGCCAGCAGCCGGGTGTTGATCCGGAAGCGGTCATGGAAGGCGTGGCCCGTGCCATGCGCGTGGCCATCTCCCGCGAGGAAGAGAAGCTCGAGCAGAGCCTGCCATTCCTTGCCACCGTCGGTTCGGTCAGCCCGTACATCGGCCTGTTCGGTACCGTATGGGGGATCATGAACTCCTTCCGCGGCCTGGCCCAGGCGCAACAAGCCACCCTGGCCACCGTGGCTCCGGGTATCGCCGAAGCCCTGATCGCCACGGCGATCGGCCTGTTCGCCGCTATCCCTGCGGTTATCGCCTACAACCGCTTTGCCGCGCGTGGCGAGACCCTGATCAGCCGTTACTACACCTTCGCCGACGAGTTCCAGGCGATCCTGCACCGTAAAGTGCACACCAGCGAAGAGTGAGCAGGTAAACCCCATGGCCCGAGTTCGCCAAAAACGCAAGCCGGTTGCCGAGATGAACGTGGTGCCCTACATCGACGTGATGTTGGTACTGCTGGTTATCTTCATGGTGACCGCGCCGATGCTCAATCAGGGCGTGAAAGTCGATCTGCCCAAGGTTTCCAGCGAAGCCTTGCCGCAGGACAACAACACCCAGGTCCTGACCATTTCGATCAAGTCTGACAAAACCTATTACTGGAACCTTGGCAGCGAAGTCGATACCGAGAAGCAACAGGACAAGGCGATGACCTTGCCCCAGATGACTGACGCGGTGACCAAGATCATTCGCGCCGGTAACGAAGGCGGCAAGCACACCCAGGTGTTCATTCGCGGTGACAAATCCGTCGACTACGGCTCCGTGATGGGTGCCATGGGCGGCCTGCAGAAAGCCGGCGTTGGTAACGTTGGCCTGATTACCGAGGCGCCCTGATGCACCAACAGCGAGAGCCGTCCGCCTCGGAAAGCTACTTCTGGCCTAGTGTCTGGGCGATAGCGTTGCACATCCTGGTGTTTGGCATGCTGTTCGTCAGTTTTGCCATGACCCCGGAGTTGCCGCCGGCCAAGCCGATCGTCCAGGCGACCCTGTATCAGCTGAAATCGAAAAGTCAGGCGACTACCCAGACCAATCAGAAGATTGCGGGTGAGGCGAAGAAATCCGCCGCGCGCCAGACCGAAGTCGAGCAGATGGAGCAGAAGAAGGTCGAGCAGGAAGCGATAAAGGCCGCGGAACAAAAGAAAGAAGAGTCGGCTCAAAAGGCCGAGGAAGCGAAAAAGGCTGACGAGGCCAAGAAAGCGGACGAAGCGAAAAAGGCTGATGAAGCCAAGAAAGCCGAGGACGCCAAGAAGACCGCGGAAGCGAAAAAGGCCGAAGAGAAACAATTGGCTGATATAGCCAAGAAAAAGGCCGAAGAAGAAGCCAAGAAAGCCGCTGAAGAAGAGGCCAAGAAAAAGGCCGCTGAAGACGCGAAGAAAAAGATCGTAGAAGACGCGAAGAAAAAAGCCGCGGAAGACGCCAAGAAGAAAGCTGAAGCTGACGAGGCGAAGAAGAAAGTCGCCGAAGACGCGAAGAAGAAAGCCGCTGCCGATGCTGCGAAGAAAAAATCGCAGGAAGCCGCGCGTAAATCAGCCGAAGAGAAAAAGGCCCAGGCCTTGGCTGACTTGCTTTCCGACACGCCGCAGCGCCAGCAGGCCTTGGCCGATGAGCAGGGCGATGAAGTCGCGGGCAGTTTCGATGATCTGATTCGTGCTCGTGCGGCAGAAGGGTGGGCACGTCCTCCTTCGGCACGCAAAGGCATGACGGTCGTGTTGCAAATCGGCATGTTGCCCGATGGTACGGTGACTTCGGTGTCCGTGGCCAAGCCTAGTGGTGATGGTCCGTTCGACGCTTCGGCGGTGGCGGCAGTCAAGAACATTGGGCGTTTGACAGAAATGCAGGGAATGAAACCGAGTGATTTCGCTCCCTATCGTTCATTCAAGATGACATTCACACCTGAGGATCTAGCCTTGTGAGAAACCTTCTTCGAGGAATGCTTGTCGTTATTTGCTGTATGGCAGGGATAGCGGCAGCGGATGAAAAGAACATTATGGTCACCAGTGGCAGTGACCGAGCCACGCCTATTGCCGTTGTGCCTTTCGGCTGGCAGGGCGGCAGCGTGCTGCCAGACGATATGGCACAGATCATCGGTGATGACCTGCGCAACTCCGGCTACTACGCGCCGATTCCGAAGCAGAACATGATCAGCCTGCCGACTCAGGCCAGCGAAGTCATTTTCCGTGACTGGAAGGCCTTGGGCGCGCAATACGTGATGGTCGGCAGCATCGTGCCAGCGGGCGGTCGCCTGCAGGTGCAATACGCGCTGTTCAACGTCGCCACCGAGCAGCAAGTGCTGACCGGCAGCGTGTCGGGTACCACCGATCAACTGCGTGACATGTCGCACTACATTGCCGACCAGTCGTTCGAGAAACTCACAGGCATCAAGGGTGCTTTCTCGACGCGCATGCTGTACGTGACGGCTGAGCGTTTTTCCGAGAAAAACACTCGCTACACCCTGCAGCGTTCGGATTATGACGGTGCGCGTGCCGTGACCCTGCTGCAATCCCGTGAGCCGATCCTGTCGCCGCGCTTCGCGCCGGATGGCAAGCGCATCGCCTATGTGTCGTTCGAGCAGAAGCGTCCGCGGATCTTCGTTCAGCACATCGACACTGGTCGTCGTGAGCAGATCACTAACTTTGAAGGTCTTAACGGTGCTCCGGCCTGGTCTCCAGATGGCCAGCGCCTGGCATTTGTACTGTCCAAAGACGGTAATCCGGATATTTATGTGATGAATCTAGGCTCGCGCCAGATCAATCGCGTGACCAGCGGCCCGGGCATCAATACCGAACCGTTCTGGGGCAAGGATGGCTCGACCATCTACTTCACATCGGACCGTGGCGGTAAGCCACAGATCTACAAAACCAGCGCAGGTGGCGGCGGTGCGGAGCGTGTGACCTTTATCGGTAACTACAACGCCAACCCGAAACTTTCGGCGGACGAGAAGACCTTGGTGATGATTCACCGGCAGGATGGCTTCACTAACTTCAAGGTGGCGGCTCAGGATTTGCAACGTGGAAGCGTAAAAATCCTTACAGATAGCACACTTGATGAGTCGCCTACTGTTGCGCCCAACGGCACCATGGTAATCTACGCCACCCGCCAGCAAGGCCGGGGAGTCTTGATGCTCGTCTCTATCAATGGACGAGTGAGACTCCCACTTCCTACCGCTCAAGGCGAAGTCAGAGAACCTTCCTGGTCCCCTTACCTGAACTGACGCGGCGGCGCTACACGTTTTACTTAACACACTGGGGTTCATTAGGAGTTTCACGATGGAAATGCTGAAGTTTGGTAAGTTCGCTGCTCTGGCTCTGGCCATGGCTGTAGCTGTAGGTTGCTCGTCCAAAGGCGGCGACAACGCTGGCGAAGGCGCTGTTGATCCAAACGCCGGTTACGGCGCTAACACTGGTGCTGTTGACGGCTCCCTGAGCGAAGAAGCTGCTCTGCGCGCTATCACCACTTTCTACTTCGAATACGACAGCTCGGACCTGAAGCCAGAAGCCATGCGCGCTCTGGACGTTCACGCCAAAGACCTGAAAGCAAACGGCGCTCGCGTTGTTCTGGAAGGCAACACCGACGAACGTGGTACTCGTGAGTACAACATGGCACTGGGCGAGCGTCGTGCGAAAGCCGTTCAGCGCTACCTGGTACTGCAAGGTGTTTCCCCAGCTCAGCTGGAACTGGTTTCCTACGGCGAAGAGCGTCCAGTTGCTACCGGCAACGACGAGCAGTCCTGGGCTCAAAACCGTCGCGTCGAACTGCGTAAGTAATTCGTCATGCGAACGTGCCGTCGTGCTGTAACTATTTTGGCTCTCAGCCTCGCGCCGCTTGCGGCGCAGGCTGCGGTTCCTGTGGTCGATAACAACTCCGGCTATAACAATAGCGGGAGCAGTTATCCGCCAGCGGGTTATGGCACGAACGGCGCCTATGCCGGGGGAGGGGTTTCGACCCCTGTCTCGGCACAGGGCGAGCTGTTCCAGCAACTGCAGCAGATGCAGGAGCAAATCGCACGGCAACAAGGTGTGATCGAAGTACTGCAAAATGATGTTTCGCGCATGAAGCAAGAAAACTTGGAGCGTTACCAGGATCTTGATCGGCGCATTGGAAGCGGTGTTGCACCTGCCGCCACTCCTGATAATTCTTCAACCGGTGGCGACATGAGCGCCGCCGGTGCTGCTGCCGGAGCCCCTGCTCAGGCTCCAGCGGCGAGCAGCGAACCGGCTGACCCGGCGAAGGAAAAGCTCTATTACGATGCTGCCTTCGACCTGATCAAAGCCAAGGATTTCGACAAGGCCAGCCAGGCTTTCTCGGCCTTCCTGCGCAAGTACCCCAACAGCCAATACGCGGGCAATGCCCAGTACTGGTTGGGTGAGGTGAACTTGGCCAAGGGTGACTTGCAAGGTGCTGGCCAGGCCTTTGCCAAAGTCTCCCAGCTTTACCCTAAGCACGCCAAGGTGCCGGACTCGCTGTACAAATTGGCTGATGTAGAGCGCCGCCTGGGTCATGCCGACCGGGTCAAAGGCATTCTGCAGCAGGTGGTAGCCCAATATCCGGGTACTTCCGCTGCTCAGTTGGCTCAGCGCGATTTGCAACGCATGTAATCGAGCTTGAGCCGTTTTGAAGAAACCCGCGCTTGTCGCGGGTTTTTTCGTTAGAATCCACGCCCTTTTTATGAAACACGCTTCCTGAGATCTGCGCGTTGGCGGGGTTTCTTGAAGTGCCTGACGGAGGCGGACAGCCTGTTTAGCTGTTACGCCCGTGGCGACTATGCAAGACACATTGAGAATTACCGAAGTTTTTTACTCGTTGCAGGGTGAAACTCGGACCGCTGGCCTGCCCACTGTATTTGTGCGCCTGACCGGTTGCCCGTTGCGTTGCCAATACTGCGACAGTGCCTATGCGTTCAGCGGCGGCACTATCCGTACCCTTGAGGACATCCTTGAGCAGGTTGCCGGCTTCCGCCCGCGTTACGTTTGCGTGACCGGTGGCGAGCCACTGGCGCAACCCAATGCCATTCCTTTGCTCAAACAACTCTGTGATGCCGGTTATGAGGTGTCGCTGGAGACCAGTGGCGCCCTGGATATTTCAGCGGTGGACCCTCGCGTGAGCCGCGTGCTGGATCTCAAGACGCCGGGTTCGAAAGAGGCGCACCGCAACCGCTACGAGAACATCGAGCTGTTGACACCCAATGACCAGGTCAAGTTTGTGATCTGCTCCCGTGAGGACTATGACTGGGCCGTTTCCAAGCTGATCCAGTTCGGCCTCGAGCAACGGGCTGGCGAAGTGTTGTTTTCGCCTAGCCATCACGACTTGAATGCTCGTGACCTGGCTGATTGGGTGGTCGCTGACAACTTGCCAGTACGCTTGCAATTGCAGCTGCATAAATACCTCTGGAATGATGAGCCGGGGCGCTGAAATGACTGATCAACAACCGCATCAAGCTACGAGCGAAAAGCGTGCAGTGATCCTGCTATCTGGCGGCCTTGATTCGGCGACGGTGGTTGCAATGGCCCGGGCCGAAGGCTTCAGCTGCTACACCATGAGCTTTGACTACGGTCAGCGCCATCGTGCCGAGTTGCAGGCTGCTGAGCGTGTAGCGCGAAATTTGGGCGTGATCGAGCACAAGGTCATTGGTCTCAATCTGGACGGTATCGGCGGTTCAGCCCTGACGGACAGCTCCATTGATGTGCCTGAGGCGCCCAGCGAAGGCATTCCCGTCACTTATGTACCGGCTCGCAATACCGTGTTCCTGTCCCTGGCCCTGGGCTGGGCGGAGGTCCTGGGGGCTCGTGACATCTTTATCGGCGTAAACGCCGTGGATTATTCCGGCTACCCGGATTGCCGTCCTGAGTTTGTCGAGGCGTTCGAGCGTATGGCTAACCTCGCGACCAAGGCCGGTGTAGAAGGGCAGGGGTTCCGCATTCAGGCACCGCTGCAGAACCTCAGCAAGGCCGACATCGTCAAGGCAGGGGTAGGGTTGGGGGTCGATTACGCCCTGACAGTTTCCTGCTATCAGGCGGACGATCAAGGGCGTGCGTGCCGTAAATGCGACAGCTGCCGCCTGCGTGCTGAAGGCTTCGCTGCGGCCGGAATCAGTGACCCAACACGTTATTTCTGATTTTTTTCATATTGGGTGTTGAATTCCCGTTAGAAATCAGTATTATACGCGCCACCACACAGCGGGTCGTTAGCTCAGTTGGTAGAGCAGTTGGCTTTTAACCAATTGGTCGTAGGTTCGAATCCCACACGACCCACCATTTTTAGCTGTTTTAAAAGTCTGGAAGGCCCATGAAAATGCGGATTTCCGGATTTTTTTTTGCCCCGAGTTTTTGTAGCGTCTCACTCGGGTGCCTGTGCCGCGGGTACTGCTTAGAATGCACTGTTGCCTAACGGGTATATTCTGTAGCCTTGCTCAGCTTCAATGCTGTCCGTGCCTGATGAACTCACTCTCCCGGCGGGGCCTCTGAACGGTCCGGAGCCGGTGGTACACTCGACTTTCGCGCCCCTAGCGCCTGCAGGTCTTGCGAACATGACGCAAATTTCTGAACGCCTTCTGGTTCAAGCCCACCTCGACGCCAAGCAGCCCAAACCACTGACTGCGGCCGAAGAATCCCATTTGCGCGCCGCTATCGCTGCTGAGCTCAAGGCTCAGGATGCGGTGCTGGTTGCCCATTTCTACTGCGATCCGGTGATTCAGGCCCTGGCCGAAGAAACCGGTGGCTGTGTTTCCGATTCCCTGGAAATGGCCCGCTTCGGCAACGCTCATCCGGCCAAGACCGTGGTGGTGGCCGGCGTACGTTTCATGGGCGAGACCGCCAAGATCCTCAACCCGGAAAAGCGTGTGTTGATGCCGACGCTGGAGGCCACCTGTTCGTTGGACCTGGGTTGCCCGGTGGAGGACTTCTCGGCGTTTTGTGACCAGCATCCCGAGCGCACGGTGGTGGTGTATGCCAACACCTCCGCAGCGGTCAAGGCGCGGGCCGATTGGGTCGTGACCTCCAGCTGTGCCCTGGAAATCGTCGAAAGCCTGATGGATAACGGCGAAACCATCATCTGGGGCCCTGACAAGCACCTAGGCACCTATATTCAGCGCCAGACCGGCGCCGACATGCTGCTCTGGGACGGTGCCTGCATCGTTCACGAGGAGTTCAAGTCCAAGCAATTGGAAGACATGAAGGCGCTCTATCCGGATGCGGCGATTCTGGTGCACCCGGAGTCTCCGACTTCGGTGATCGAGTTGGCGGATGCGGTGGGTTCCACCAGCCAATTGATCGCAGCGGCACAACGCCTGCCGAACAAGACCTTTATCGTGGCCACCGACCGCGGCATTTTCTACAAGATGCAGCAGCTGTGCCCCGACAAGGTGTTTATCGAGGCCCCTACAGCGGGTAACGGCGCAGCGTGCCGTAGCTGTGCCCACTGCCCTTGGATGGCCATGAACACCCTGGAGCGCACCCTGCAGTGCCTGCGTGAGGGTAGCAATGAAATCTTCGTCGACCCGGCGCTGATTCCCCAGGCGATTCGCCCGCTCAAACGCATGCTGGACTTCACTCAGGCCGCGCGGATGAAGCTGGCCGGCAACGCCTGATCGGTTTTTGTCCGCACCAATGAAAACGCCCCCGACAGTTCGGGGCGTTTTTTGTAAGCGGCGGGTTATTTTTTCTGTTTGGGGATACGCACGATTCGGCTGTCGGAATAGATGTCGTGCCAGGCGCGCTGTTGCTTGTCCACCAAGACCCAGAAGAATCCCAGCCCCGCGCATAGCCACGACGCCATCGACACCATAAAGCGCAACAGCGCCTGCCACAGGCTGATACGGCTGCCATCGGCGTTCTGTACGCGAATGCCCCAGACCTGCATGCCCAGGGTCTGCCCGGAATGGGTCCAGAACTTGGCGAAAAAACCAAAGAGCATCAGCAGTAGCACGGTGGAGTAGAGCGGATCGCCGTCCAGGGCGCCGGATTCGGTCAGTGCGCGCATTTTGCTTTCGCCGATGATCTGCATCTGAATCAGCTTGTAGACGCCGCCTGTGACGATCAGCAGGGCCGTGCACAGCAGAAAATCATAGAACATCGCTGCCAGGCGACGGCCCAGGCCGGCGGCAGGAAACTCGCCTTGGGGGCTTAGCAGAGGTTTCGGCATGACGGGCTCTCGAGAAAAAAGAAGCCATTTTACGGAATTGCGCGCACAAAAAAGCCCCTGATGTCAGCATCAGGGGCTTTTTCGTTACAGACGATTAAGCTTCAGCTTGTACTTCGTCTGCTTGCATGCCTTTTTGGCCCTGCACAGCGATGAAGGTCACTTTCTGGCCTTCTTTCAGACTTTTGAAGCCGTTGCCCTGAATGGCGCGGAAGTGCACGAACAGATCCGGACCGCTTTCTGGAGTGATAAAACCAAAACCTTTCTCGTCGTTAAACCACTTGACGGTACCGCTCTGACGTTGGGACATTTCTTATTTCCTTTGACACTAAAAATTAATGACAGTCTCTTTCTCATGAAAGAGTACTGGGCTGGGTTGCAGGAAAGTAAGAGACGTCGAACGGGTTGTAGCAAACTTGTTGGCTACTGCCCAGGTCACGATTCCAAGCGACCCATGCAAACACAGTGGGGAAACTCTACGCCAACTACGGGAGAAAAAACAAGCCCCGCGAACCCCCCGGTTTTACTCAGCTTGATGAGGTTTGCCGAGGCTGGAGGGCGGGGCTTATTCGATAGCGTCGTTCAATTGTATGGGACTGTTATAAGTACAGTTCGATTGTGAAAATATGCACTGTTTTATGGCGGTCGCGTTACAGATTAGTGCACTTTTAACGCGGTCGCGTTACTTATAGAAACAGTCCGTCAGCCTCGATAGTAGCGTTGAGCTACAAATGGCATTTTACTTACAAGCATTGATACCTTTTTCCCACGAACAATTGCCCACACCGGCGTATCAAGTGCCGAGTATTGGCTGTCGACGTAACCCATGGCCAACGGGCCGCCCAGGGTCGGCCCGAAACCGCCGCTGCAAACACGGCCAATCACCGCTCCCGCTTCGTTGACGATCTCTGCGCCTTCACGCACAGGTGTGCGCTCCTGTGGCAACAGGCCTACACGTTTGTGGCCCACGCCAGCTTGCTGCTGGGCAAAGATCGTCTCGGCGCCGGGGAAGCCACCTGCCCGTGTGCCATCGGCGCGACGTGCCTTGGAGATGGCCCAAAGCAGGCTGGCCTGGATCGGCGTGGTGTCGCTACTCATATCGTGGCCATAGAGGCATAGGCCGGCCTCCAGGCGCAGGGAGTCGCGGGCGCCCAGGCCAATGGCCGCGACTTCCGGCTCAGCCAACAGGGTGCGGGCCAGGGCTTCGGCAGCGGCCGCGGGTACGGAGATTTCGAATCCATCTTCGCCGGTGTAGCCCGAACGGCTGATGAAACAGTCGATGCCCTGGAGCTTGACCGGCTTGAACTGCATAAAGGTCATGCTCGCCACTTCAGGGGCCAGGCGCGCCAGCACCGTGACCGCTGCCGGGCCTTGCAGAGCCAGCAGGGCGCGTTCTTCGAACAGTGGCTGAATCTCGCATTGCTCGCCGATGTACTGGCGCAGGTGGGCCAGGTCTTGATCCTTGCAGGCGGCGTTGACCACCAAAAACAGCTGATCGTCCCCCAGGTTGGCGACCATCAGGTCATCGAGAATGCCGCCCTGGTCGTTGGTGAACATGGCGTAGCGCTGCATGCCCACGGGCAGGTCGATGATGTCCACCGGCACCAGGGTTTCCAGGGCCTGGGCAGCGTTGGCGCCGCTCAGGCGGATCTGCCCCATGTGGGACACGTCGAAGAGCCCAGCGTGCTCGCGGGTGTGCTGGTGTTCTTTCATCACGCCCAGTGGGTACTGCACCGGCATGTCGTAGCCGGCGAACGGCACCATGCGTGCGCCCAGCTCAAGGTGCAGGGCGTGCAGCGGGGTTTTCAACAGTGATTCGGTGGACATGTTCAGCTCCTGAAAATAGGCGCGATCCGGCGTTACCCGCATCAGCACTCGATAATGTTGACGGCCAAACCACCGCGGGCGGTTTCCTTGTATTTGCTTTTCATGTCGGCGCCGGTCTGGCGCATGGTGCGGATGACCTTGTCCAGGGAGACGAAATGCTGCCCGTCGCCCCGCAATGCCATGCGCACGGCGTTGATCGCCTTGACCGAGCCCATGGCATTGCGCTCGATGCACGGTACCTGCACCAGCCCGCCAATCGGGTCGCAGGTCAGGCCCAGGTTGTGTTCCATGCCGATTTCGGCAGCGTTTTCCACTTGTTGCACAGTGCCGCCCAGAACTTCGCAGAGGGCACCCGCGGCCATGGAACAGGCAACGCCCACTTCCCCTTGGCAGCCGACCTCGGCGCCGGAGATCGAGGCGTTTTCCTTGTAGAGAATGCCGATGGCGGCCGCGGTGAGCAGAAACCGCACCACACCGTCTTCATTGGCACCGGGAATAAAGCGCATGTAGTAATGCAGCACCGCCGGGACGATGCCGGCTGCACCATTGGTGGGCGCGGTGACCACGCGCCCGCCGTTGGCGTTTTCCTCATTGACCGCCAGAGCATAGAGGTTGACCCAATCCAGCACCGACAAGGCATCGCGCAGCGCCGCCTCGGGGTTCTTGCACAATTGCCGGTGCAGGGCTGCGGCGCGGCGTTTGACCTTGAGGCCGCCGGGCAGAATCCCCTCGTTGCGACAACCTGCATCCACACAGTCCTGCATGACTTGCCAGATATGCAGCAGGCCGGCGCGGGTTTGTGCTTCCGGGCGCCAGGCACTTTCATTGGTCAGCATCACCTGGCTGATGGACAGCCCGTAGGTGCTGCAATGCAACAGCAGGTCCTTGGCGCTTTTGAACGGGAAGGTCAGGGGCGTGGCGTCTTCGACGATGCGGTCGGCGCCGGCGGCGTCTTCATCCACGACAAAACCGCCACCGACTGAGTAGTACTCGCGGCTGCGGACCTGGATGCCGGCGGCGTCGAAAGCGCGAAAGATCATGCCGTTGGGGTGATAGGCCAGCGGCTTGCGGATCATTGCCAGATGTTCTTTCTCGTTGAACACAATGGTGTGTTCACCAAGCAGGTTAAGGCGGCCGCTGCTGCGGATATCCAGCAGGCGGGTGGCGACGTTTTCGGTATTCACGGTGTCCGGGTGTTCACCTTCCAGCCCCAGGAGCACGGCCTTGTCGCTGCCATGGCCTTTGCCCGTGGCGCCCAGTGAGCCGTACAGCTCGACTTTGACGCACTGAGTACTGGCCAGCAGCCCATCCCGGCGCAAGCCTTCGGCAAAGCGTGCTGCCGCGCGCATCGGGCCAACGGTGTGGGAACTGGAGGGGCCGATGCCAATCTTGAACAGGTCGAACACACTCAGGGACATGGGAGTTCTCCGGTTTCTTGTTATGTGGGCGGCAGCAAGCGACAAGCTGCAAGAAAGCGCCATTGGGCTTCTAACTTGCAGCTTGAAACTTGCCGCTTGCAACTGCTTTACACGTAACTCTCGATCGACGGGCACGCACACACCAGGTTGCGGTCGCCGAACACGTTGTCGACCCGGCCAACCGGCGGCCAGTATTTGCCTTCGATCAGCGATGCCACAGGGTAGACGGCCTGCTCGCGGCTGTACGGATGGGACCATTCGCCCACCAGTTCGGCGGCTGTGTGTGGCGCGTTTTTCAGTGGGTTGTCGTCCTTGTCCAGGGCGCCGCTTTCCACCGCGCGGATTTCTTCGCGGATGCGGATCATGGCGTCGCAGAAGCGATCCAGCTCTTCTTTGGACTCACTCTCGGTCGGCTCGATCATCAAGGTGCCGGCCACCGGGAACGACATGGTCGGTGCGTGGAAGCCAAAGTCGATCAGGCGCTTGGCCACGTCATCAACGCTGATGCCGCTGCTGTCCTTCAGGGGGCGCAGGTCGAGGATGCATTCGTGGGCCACCAGGCCGTTGCTGCCGCTGTAGAGCACTGGGTAGTGTTCTTCCAGGCGCCGGGAAATGTAGTTGGCATTCAGGATCGCCAACTGCGAGGCGCGTTTGAGGCCGGCACCGCCCATCATGCGGATGTACATCCAGGTGATCGGCAAGATGCTCGCGCTGCCGAACGGTGCCGCACACACCGCGCCTTCCTTGCGTTCCATGGCCGCGTGGCCAGGAAGGAAGGGCGCCAGGTGGGATTTGACGCCGATCGGGCCAACGCCCGGACCGCCACCGCCGTGGGGAATGCAGAAGGTCTTGTGCAGGTTCAGGTGGGACACGTCGCCGCCGAACTTGCCCGGGGCGCAGAGGCCGACCATGGCGTTCATGTTGGCGCCGTCGATGTACACCTGGCCGCCGTTGTCGTGAATGATCCCGCAGATTTCGCGGATGCCCTCTTCGAACACGCCGTGGGTCGAGGGGTAGGTGATCATCAGAGCGGCGAGGTGTTCGCGGTGCTCGATGGCCTTGGCGCGAAGGTCTTCGATATCCACGTTGCCACGGGCGTCGCACGCCGTGACCACCACGCGCATACCGGCCATGTTGGCGGTGGCCGGGTTGGTGCCGTGGGCGGAAGACGGGATCAGGCAGATATCGCGACGGTCATCGCCACGGCTTTGGTGATAGGCACGGATGGCCAGCAGACCGGCGTACTCGCCCTGGGAGCCCGCGTTGGGCTGCAGGGACACGGCGTCGTAGCCGGTGGCGGCGCAAAGCATGGCCTCCAATTCATCGGTCAGTTGCTGGTAGCCGGCGCTTTGCTCGGCTGGCGCGAACGGGTGCAGGGCACCGAACTCGGCCCAGGTCACCGGGATCATTTCGCTGGCGGCGTTGAGTTTCATGGTGCAGGAGCCCAGCGGGATCATGGTGCGATCCAGGGCCAGGTCCTTGTCCGCCAGCTTGCGCAGGTAGCGCATCAGCTCGGTTTCCGAGTGATAGCGATTGAACACCGGGTGGCTGAGGATCGGCGACTGACGCACCAGGGTGGCCGGAATGCTGCTGGCCACGGAGGCGGCGAGGGCGGCGAAATCCGGCAGCGCCTGGCCGTCGGCCAACAAGCCCCACAGGGCTTCAACATCGGCCTGGCTGCTGGTCTCGTCCAGGGACAGGCCCAGGCGCTCAGCGTCGATGACCCGCAGGTTGATGCGTTGGGCACGAGCCTTGTCGTGCAGCGTGACGGTGCGGGCACCGGTGTGCAGGCTCAGGGTGTCGAAGAAGTGTGCCTGCTCCACCGAAAGCCCCAGGTCCTTCAAGCCCTTGGCCAGGATCGCGGTCAGGTGATGAATGCGCTGGGCAATCTGGGTCAGGCCCTTGGGGCCGTGATACACGGCGTACATGCTGGCGATGTTGGCCAGCAGGACCTGGGCAGTGCAGATGTTGCTGGTGGCCTTCTCGCGGCGGATGTGCTGCTCGCGGGTTTGCATGGCCAGGCGCAGGGCCGGCTTGCCGAAACGGTCCACCGAGACGCCTACCAGGCGGCCGGGCATGTCGCGCTTGAAGGCGTCGCGGGTGGAGAAGTACGCCGCGTGCGGGCCACCAAAGCCCAGGGGCACACCAAAGCGTTGTGCGCTGCCGATGGCCACGTCGGCGCCGAACTCGCCCGGTGGGGTCAGCAGGGTCAGGGCCAGCAGGTCGGCGGCCACCGCGACCAGGGCGTTGGCGGTGTGGAAGCGCTCGGTCAGTTCGCGGTAGTCGAACAGGTCACCGTTACTCGCCGGGTACTGCAGCAGGGCGCCGAAGAACGGGCTGACATCGGTCAGTTGGCGCTCATCGCCCACCACCACATCAATGCCCAAAGGTTCGGCACGGGTGCGTAGCACGTCCAGGGTTTGCGGGTGGCAATGCACAGAAGCGAAGAAGGCGTGGCTGCCTTTGTTCTTGCTCAGGCGCTTGCAGAACGTCATGGCTTCGGCCGCCGCGGTGGCTTCGTCGAGCAGGGACGCGTTGGCAATCGGCAGGCCGGAGAGGTCGCTGATCAGGGTCTGGAAGTTCAGCAGGGCTTCCAGGCGGCCTTGGGAAATTTCGGGCTGGTAAGGGGTATAGGCGGTGTACCAGGCCGGGTTTTCCAGGAGGTTGCGCAGAATCGGCGATGGCGTGTGGCAGCTGTAGTAGCCCTGGCCGATGTAGGTCTTGAACAGTTGGTTGTGGGCGGCGATGGCTTTGATCGCGGCCAGGGCATCGGCTTCGCTCTGCCCGGCACCCAGTTCCAGCACGCTGGTGCCCTTGATGCTCTCGGGGATGACGCTGGCGCTCAAGGCTTCCAGGGAGTCGAAGCCGAGGCTGTTGAGCATGGCTTGCTCGTCGCCCTGGCGCGGGCCGATGTGGCGTGCGATGAATTCGTTGGCGGTGCTCAGATTAATCGTCATGGCGGCTCCTCAGGCGTCAGCGTTGGCTTTGATCAGACGGTCGTAGGCGTCTTGATCCAGCAGTTGGCCGACAGCGGCGGCATCCGCAGGGATGAAGCGGAAGAACCAGCCTTCCCCCAGTGGTGCTTCATTGACCAGCTCGGGGCTGTCTTCCAGGGCCGGGTTGGTGGCGACCACTTCGCCGTCCAAAGGCATGTACACACCGCTGGCGGCTTTCACCGACTCCACGGTGGCGGCTTCTGCGCCCTTTTCGTAGCGTTGCAGTTCAGGCAGTTGCACAAACACCACATCCCCCAAGGCGTTCTGGGCGAAAGCCGTGATGCCGACTGTGACGCTGCCATCGGCTTCGGTACGCAGCCATTCGTGATCTTCAGTGAAACGCAACTCGCTCATGGGAACTCCTCAAGGGCCAGACTCGTCTGGTGGACGCGATTAAATGCTCGTGCAGGGCCGAGCTGAATGGCAATGTCCATAGCAAGAACGCGGCCAATGTTTTTTATTCGTTATAAATCAATGGTTTGAGTGTTTTGTGGGCCATGCCAAAGAAAGCAGCTGTAGCGAAATCGCTACGCTCGAAGCCCAAGAAAAAAGTCCATGTGGATCAAAGCCTTGGAGAGTGCAGGTTGTGGCGGGGTGTATTGATATCGTTCCGCTGTAGCGCTTTCAGTACAGTGAACGTCGCTTTCAGAGCGGATTTGCAACCCGATCCACGTGAATCGGGTTGAGTCAGGCTTTGTTGGGAATGCCGTATTTGCGCAGGCGGTGGGCGATGGCGGTGTGGGAGGTTTGCAGGCGGTTGGCCAGTTGCCGGGTCGAGGGGTAGTTGACGTAGAGGTTTTCCAGCAGATCCTTCTCGAAGGCTTCCACGGCCTGTTCCAGGCTTTCGACTTCGACGTCGTTCTGCCGAGCCACCGAGGTGCCGGCAATGTCCAGGTCGCCGATGTCCACCAAGTTGCTTTCGCAGATCGCCGCAGCGCGAAAGATCACGTTCTGCAATTGCCGTACGTTGCCCGGCCAGCGGTTGCCCAGCAGCGCCGGGTAAGTGCCCGGAGTCAGGCGGCACACCGGGCGCTGGATCTGCGCGCAGGCCTGCTGCATGAAATAGCGGGCCAGCAACAGAATGTCCTGCCCGCGCTCGCGCAGCGGCGGCACTTCGACATTCAGCACATTGAGGCGGTAGAACAGGTCTTCGCGAAAGCTGCCTTCGCTGACCATCTTTTCCAGATCACGGTGGGTGGCGCTGAGGATGCGCACATTGACCTTGATCTCGCGGTCGCCGCCGACCCGGCGGAAGCTGCCGTCGTTGAGAAACCGCAAGAGCTTGGCCTGCAGGTACGGCGACATTTCGCCAATCTCATCCAGAAACACCGTGCCCTGGTTGGCCAACTCCATCAGCCCCGGTTTGCCGCCGCGTTGGGCGCCGGTGAAGGCCCCCGGGGCGTAACCGAAGAGTTCGCTTTCGGCCAGGTTTTCCGGGAGCGCCGCGCAGTTCAGGGCCAGGAATGGGGCGCTGTGCCGGGCGCTGATGGCGTGGCAGGCACGGGCCACCAGCTCTTTGCCGGTGCCGGTTTCGCCCTGGATCAGCAGCGGTGCATCCAGGGCTGCCACCCGCTGTGCCCGCGCCTTGAGGGTGCGGATCGCCGGGGACTCGCCGAGCAAGGCATCAAAGCCTTCGGCGTGATCGTGGTGCAGGGCTGACAGGCGTTCGCCGATGCGGCTGGGTTGGTACAGGGTCAACAGGGCACCGGCGTCGGTGATCGGCGTGGCATCCAGCAGCAGGGTCTGGCCATCGAGGATGATCTCGCGCAGGGGCAGGCGAAAGCCCTGCTCCAGCAGGGTGTCGAGCAGTGCCAGATCGTTGAACACCTCAGCGATGCTTTCCCCCGCCGGCTCACGGCCGCACAGGGCGATCAGGGCCGGGTTGGCCAGCAGCACCTTGCCGGCGCTGTCCAGGGCCAGCACCGGGTCGGTCATCGCCGCCAGCAGGGCATCGAGTTGCAGGTGGCGGCGTTGCCCGGGGAGGATGTCGACCACCGTCACCGCCTGCACGCCGCGCACGCTGAACAGTGCGTCGCGCAGTTCCTCCAGCACTTGGGGGCTCAGGGTCGGGGCGTCGATATAGACGTTGGGCGGCACCATCTCGACCGCATCCAGGTTGAGGTTGCGTCCGCCGAGCAGGGCCAGGACTTCCTGGGTGATGCCGACGCGGTCGATAAAGCTGACGTGGATACGCATGGGGCGACTGAGGTTTCTGGACCACTGAAGGGCGCCAGTATGCCTTGGGCAAGAGCCTTAGTCGAAATCGCCGCAACCCCATGAGCCGCTCGCGCGGTGTTCCGCCGACCGGCTCATGCGCCAGCTGCGGGGGTTATTCCAGGTGTTCCGGTTTGACCGGGTCGCCGGGCTTGGCGTGAAGTTGCTCGCGAATGTCTTCGAACATCCGGTCGTAGTGACCATGCATGGAGCGCAGGTCAGCGTTTTTCGGGATGCCGTACTTGACCGCGACATGGAAGGCTTCGCTGGCGAAGTTGTAGGCCAGGTCCTTGGGCAGCGTGAATTCTTCCTTGAAGGGTTTTTCCTGGATTTCACCGTGCATGGTGAAGTGCATGGCGCTGCCTTCCTTGGGGTCGTGCACCACTTCGTAGTCGATCTTGATGTCGTAACCAAAGTCGCCGGGTTGCAGAGGTGCACGTTGGATATGCAGGTGACCGGGCTCGAACGTGGCCATAGGCGTCTCTCCTTCAAGGCAGTGAAGAGGGGCGGAGCCGGGGCCCGCCCCTGCGGTTCTGGGTGCTGTTTTACAGGTAGCTGATCCCGGGCTGGGCGGTGCTGATACGGGTGCCGGCCTTGCCCTGGACGATCGCCTCGATGTCCGAGAGTGAACCGATCACCGCGACTTTTCCAGTGTGCCGGGCGAACTCGCAGGCGGCCTGGACCTTGGGCCCCATGGACCCGGCGGCAAAGCCCAGCTTCTCCATGTCATCCGGATGGGCCTGTGCAATGGCTTTCTGCGTCGGCTTGCCGAAGTCGATAAAGGCTGCGTTGACGTCGGTGGCGATCACCAGCAGGTCGGCTTCTAGTTGTTCGGCCAACAGCGCTGAACACAGGTCCTTGTCGATCACGGCCTCAATGCCTTTGAGCTTGCCGTCTTCGCCATACATGGTGGGAATGCCGCCACCGCCGGCGCAGATCACGATGCTGCTTTTTTCCAGCAGCCACTTGATCGGACGGATCTCGAAGATGCGCTTGGGTCTCGGGCTGGCCACCACTCGGCGGAATTTGTCGCCGTCGGGCGCGATGGCCCAGCCTTTTTCCTTGGCCAGGCGCTCGGCCTCGTCCTTGTCGTAGACCGGGCCAATGGGTTTGCTCGGGTTCTTGAAGGCCGGGTCCTTGGGGTCCACTTCGACCTGGGTCAGCAAGGTGGCAAAGGGCACTTCGAAGTCCAGCAGGTTGCCCAGTTCCTGTTCGATGATGTAGCCGATCATGCCTTCGGTTTCGGCGCCCAGTACGTCCAGCGGATAGGGCGAAACCTGGGTATAGGCCGCCGCCTGCAGCGACAGCAGGCCCACTTGCGGACCATTGCCGTGGGCGATCACCAGTTGGTTGCCGGGGTGGACCTTGGCGATCTGCTCGGTGGCGATGCGGATATTGGCGCGCTGGTTGTCCGCGGTCATGGGTTCACCGCGGCGGAGCAGGGCGTTACCGCCCAGTGCAACGACGATACGCATAATGCAGTCCTTCTAGAGGCATGTAGAAGCCGGCTTGCCGGCGATCCCGCGTCCGGCAATGGGCATGCGGGATCGGTTATCGCAGGCAAACCAGCGCCTACGGGTCGGGTTAGAGGTCAGCCAGGGTCGAGACCAGGATCGCCTTGATGGTGTGCATGCGGTTTTCCGCTTGCTCGAAGGCGATGCAGGCCGGGGACTCGAACACGTCGTCGGTGACCTCGATACCGTTGGCCAGGTGCGGGTACTGCTCGGCGATCTGTTTGCCGACCTTGGTGTCGCTGTTGTGGAAGGCCGGCAGGCAGTGCATGAACTTGGTCCGCGGGTTGCCGGTGGCCTTCATCAGGTCGGCGTTGACCTGGTACGGCAGCAATTGCTCGATGCGTTCGGCCCAGGCCTCCACGGGCTCGCCCATGGACACCCAGACATCGGTGTGGATGAAGTCCACGCCCTTGACCGCGGCTTTCGGGTCTTCGGTGAGGGTGATGCGCGCGCCG
Source organism: Pseudomonas morbosilactucae (assembly GCF_023241715.1). Lineage (GTDB taxonomy): Bacteria > Pseudomonadota > Gammaproteobacteria > Pseudomonadales > Pseudomonadaceae > Aquipseudomonas > Aquipseudomonas morbosilactucae. Next base: position 2,920 of record NZ_JALQCW010000054.1, on the reverse strand, counting down.
CTTTCCTCTGCGTATTTTTTGCAGCGGCCCACCAGGTCGTCATGGGGCCACAGGGCCTTGGGCGCGCAGATGCGCACGTCCATGCCGAGCTTGGCGCCCACCAGCAGCAGGGAATTGCCCATGTTGTTGCGGGCGTCGCCGAGGTAGGCGTAGCTGATCTCGTGGATCGGCTTGTCGGCGTGTTCGCGCATGGTCAGTACGTCGGCGATCATTTGCGTCGGGTGATATTCGTCGGTCAGGCCATTGAACACCGGCACCCCGGCGAATTTCGCCAGTTCCTCGACGATTTCCTGCTTGAAGCCGCGGTACTCGATAGCGTCGTACATGCGCCCCAGCACGCGCGCAGTGTCCTTCATGCTTTCCTTGTGGCCGATCTGTGACGAATTGGGGTCGATGTAGGTGACGTTGGCGCCCTGGTCGTAGGCCGCCACTTCGAAGGCGCAGCGGGTACGGGTGGAGGTTTTTTCGAAGATCAGGGCGATGTTGTTGCCCTTGAGGTGCTGCTGTTCGGTGCCGGTGTATTTGGCGCGTTTCAGGTCGCGGGACAGGTCCAGCAGGTAGCGCAATTCGCGTGGAGTATGGTGTTCCAGGCTCAGCAAATTGCGGTTGTGGATGTTGAACGCCATTTTGGATCTCCTTGGGTTTCGGTTATCCCCCAGCGCACGGGATAAGGGGCGGCCTGGGTTAAAAGGTTAGTAATCGATCGGGTCGCGGATGATCGGGCAGGTCATGCAGTGACCGCCGCCGCGGCCCCGTCCCAGTTCACCGGCGCTGATGGTGATGACTTCCACCCCGGCCTTGCGCAGCAAGGTGTTGGTGTAGGTATTGCGGTCGTAGCCGATGACCACGCCCGGCTCCACGGCCACCACGTTGTTGCCGTCGTCCCATTGCTCGCGCTCGGCGGCGAAGGCGTTGCCGCCGGTTTCCACCACGCGCAGAGTCTTGAGGTTGAGGGCCGCGGCCACCGTTTCGATGAAACTGGTGTCTTCACGGCGGATGTCGATGCCGCCGGGTTTGCTTTCGTCAGGGCGCAGGGTGAAGGCGACGATCTGGCTCACCACTTCCGGGAAGACGGTGACCAGGTCGCGGTCGCAGAAGCTGAACACGGTGTCCAGGTGCATGGCGGCACGGGATTTCGGCAGGCCGGCGACGATCACTCGCTCCACAGCCTTGTGCTTGAACAGATTCAGTGCCAACTGGCCGATGGCCTGGCGTGAGGAGCGCTCGCCCATGCCGATCAACACCACACCGTTGCCGATGGGCATTACGTCGCCGCCTTCAAGGGTGGCATTGCCGTGTTGCTGGTCCGGGTCGCCGTACCAGATCTGGAAGTCGGCGTGGGTGAACTCGGGGTGGAACTTGTAGATGGCGCTGGCCAGCAGGGTTTCCTGGCGTCGTGCCGGCCAGTACATCGGGTTCAGGGTCACGCCGCCGTAGATCCAGCAGGTGGTGTCCCGGGTGAACTGGGTGTTGGGCAGGGGCGGCAGGATAAAGCTGGAGTGGCCGAGGAAATCGCGAAACATCTCGATGGTCTTGCCGCCGAAGCTGTTGGGCAAGTCATCGGCGGACACCCCGCCAATCAGGTACTCGGCGACCTTGCGCGGTTCCAGGCTGCGCAGCCAGGAACCGACTTCATTGACCAGGCCCAGGCCCACCTGATTGGCGGTGATCTTGCGTTCGAGGATCCAGTCCAGGGCTTCGGGGATGGCAACGATGTCCGTCAGCAGGTTGTGCATTTCCAGCACATCGATGTCCCGCTCGCGCATCTTGGTGACGAAGTCGAAGTGGTCGCGCTTGGCCTGGGCGACCCAGAGCACATCGTCGAACAGCAGTTCGTCGCAGTTGTTCGGGGTCAGCCGCTGATGGGCCAGGCCGGGGGAGCAAACCATGACTTTGCGCAGTTTGCCGGCTTCGGAGTGGACGCCGTACTTCACTTTTTCCGTGGTCATTCTCGTGATCCTCCAGAGACACAATTGGGGGTATTACAGGGTCAGGAAGCCGTCGTAGAGTCCGTAGGCCGCCACCAGGGCACCTGCGACTACCGCAGCGAAAATCAGCTTCTCGACGTGGGTGAAAATCGGTTTGTGCAGCTCCAGCTTGGCCTTGGCGAACAGGATCACGCCCGGCGCATAGAGCAGGGCGGAGAGCAGCAGGTATTTGACCCCTCCGGCGTACAGCAGCCAGATCGCGTAGATCAGCGCGATGCCGCCGATCAACAGGTCTTTCTTGCGCTCGCCCAGGGCTTGTTCGTAGGTTTCACCGCGCACCGCCAGCAGCACGGCGTACGCCGCCGACCACAGGTAGGGCACCAGAATCATCGAGGTGGCGAGGTAGATCAGCGACAGGTAGGTGCTGGCCGAGAACAGGGTGATAACCAGGAAAATCTGCACCATGGCGTTGGTCAGCCACAGAGCGTTGGCCGGTACCTGGTTGGCGTTTTCCCGGCGCAGGAACTCAGGCATGGTGTGGTCTTTGGCGGCGGCGAACATGATCTCCGCACACAGCAGCACCCACGACAGCAACGCTCCCAGCAACGAGATGATCAGGCCGACGCTGATCAGCACCGCCCCCCAGTGCCCCACCACGTGCTCCAGCACCGCGGCCATGGACGGGTTCTGCAGCTTGGCCAGTTCCGGCTGAGTCATGATCCCCAGGGACAGCACGTTCACCAGCACCAGGAACAGCAGCACGGTGATGAAGCCGATAACGGTGGCCTTGCCCACGTCCGAGCGTTTTTCCGCCCGGGACGAGAAGATGCTCGCACCCTCGATGCCGATGAACACCCAGACAGTGACCAGCATCATGTTGCGCACCTGGTTCATCACGCTGCCCAACAAGGACTGCCCCATGATCGACTTCAACAACAAAGGCTTCTTCAAGCTCAAGCAGAACCATGAGTACGCCGAACGCGTTAGCTCCC
>NZ_JALQCW010000053.1 GCF_023241715.1 Pseudomonas morbosilactucae | reverse complement strand
CCCAAGAGCGGCGCCAGGCTCAGGGCCGGATCGCCGGCAAGCCGGCTCCTACGAAGGGGTGTGGCGGCGGACCAGGCTGAGGTCGGGGGCGCAGGTACGGCGTTGGGTGAGGTAGCGGGTGCAACTGACCCGCAGGAAGGAGGCGAAATTCACCACTTCACCGCGGTAGTCCATGACCTCTTCATACAGCTTGGCAATCAACTGGTTGGTGGTCATGCCGTCCACGGCGGCGATCTCGCTGAGGATGTCCCAGAACTGGTTTTCCAGGCGCAAGGTGGTGACCACTCCACAGATACGCAGCGAACGAGAGCGGGACTCGTAGAGGATCGGGTCGGCTTTGACGTACAGCTCGCACATGGCGTGGTCCTCGTTTTACAGGGTGATCCGGGTGCCCAGCAGGCCCAGGAAACCCGCCAGCCAGCTAGGGTGCGCCGGCCAGGCCGGGGCGGTGGCCAGATTGCCTTGAACGTGGCCCTGCGTCACGGGGATATCAATGTAAGTGCCGCCGGCCAGTTTCACTTCCGGTGCACAGGCCGGATAGGCGCTGCATTCCCGGCCTTCGAGAATCCCGGCCGCCGCCAGCAGTTGCGCGCCGTGGCAAACGGCAGCGATTGGCTTGCCGGCCTGGTCAAAGGCTCGCACCAGTTGCAGGACTTTTTCATTCAGGCGCAGGTACTCCGGCGCACGCCCGCCCGGCACCAGCAAGGCGTCGTAATCCGCGGCCTCGACTTGGGCGAAGTCGAAGTTCAGGGCGAACAGATGGCCCGGTTTTTCGCTGTAGGTCTGGTCGCCCTCGAAGTCGTGGATCGCCGTGCGCACCGTCTGCCCGGCGCTCTTGTCGGGGCACACCGCATGCACCGTGTGGCCGACCATCAACAGCGCCTGGAACGGCACCATCACTTCGTAGTCTTCGACGTAATCGCCAACCAGCATGAGAATCTTTTTCGCGGCCATGGAGTGGACTCCTTTCAGGGAAAGACGTGGGCGTCAGGAGTATTCAAAGTAGTCCTAAACCAGAGGGCCGGGTAATAGGGGGGTATTACAGGGGCAGCAGCAAGTGATGAGCTGCAAGCGGTAAGTGAACAGCTTGCCGATACCGCCCAACTGTACCCCCAACTCTGTAACCAGCTGTAGCAGCGGCGCGGTGGGCCTTTATGGCTATATGACGCCACCTGCCCCCTACGTCTCAATTGTGGTTGCCCTCATGTCCTCCCGCGAAAACACCGGCATGGCCCTCGGCCTGCTGGGCGTTGTTATTTTCAGCCTGACCCTGCCCTTCACCCGCATTGTGGTGGAGCAGATCCATCCGTTGCTCAACGGCCTGGGCCGTGCGCTGTTGGCGGCGATTCCGGCGGCGTTGCTGTTGCTGTGGCGGCGGGAAAAATGGCCGACCTGGAAGCAGATCAAAGGCCTGAGCCTGGTGATTCTTGGGGTGATTCTCGGCTTCCCGGTGCTGTCGGCGTGGGCCATGCAGACCCTGCCCGCCTCCCATGGCGCCCTGGTCAATGGCCTGCAACCACTGTGTGTGGCGCTGTATGCGGCCTGGCTGTCCCATGAGCGGCCGTCGAAGGCTTTCTGGGCCTGTGCTGCCCTGGGCAGTGCGCTGGTGCTGGGTTATGCGCTGATCAGCGGTGCCGGCAGCATTCAGGCCGGTGACTTGTTGATGCTCGGAGCGATTGCCGTGGGTGGGCTGGGCTATGCCGAAGGCGGCCGGCTGGCTCGGGAAATGGGCGGCTGGCAGGTGATCTGCTGGGCGCTGGTGCTGTCCACGCCGCTGCTGATCGGCCCGGTGTGGTACCTGGCAGCGCAGCATCAGGGGGCGATTTCCAGCAAAACCTGGTGGGCCTTTGGCTACGTCGCGCTGTTTTCGCAGTTCCTCGGCTTTTTTGCCTGGTACGCCGGGCTGGCCATGGGCGGGATTGCCCGGGTCAGCCAGGTCCAACTGCTACAGATCTTCTTCACCATCGCCTTTTCCGCGCTGTTCTTTGGCGAACAGGTGCAACCGATCACCTGGCTGTTCGCCGGCGGTGTGATCATCACGGTGATTCTCGGGCGCAAGACCAGCGTGCGCCCGGCGCAACCGGGCAGCCTGCCGGACGGGGTTCAGCTCAAGTAGCCGTCGGCCCGCAACAGGCTTTCCAGGCAGTGTTCGCTGATCTGGTAGAAGGCCTTGAGTTCCTCGATCTTCAACAGCAACTGGGCCGGGTCCACCGGCTCGGCGCGCTTGACCGCAAGAATCATTTTGTTCTTGTTGGTGTGCTCCAGGGAGATGAACTCGAAGACCTTGGTTTCATAACCACAGGCCTCGAGGAACAACGCACGCAGGCTGTCGGTGACCATCTCTGCCTGCTGCCCCAGGTGCAGGCCGTATTGCAGCATCGGTTTGAGCAAGGCCGGGCTCTGGATCTGCAGGCGGATCTGTTTGTGGCAGCACGGTGAGCACATGATGATCGCAGCGCCGGAGCGGATGCCGGTGTGAATCGCGTAGTCGGTGGCAATGTCACAGGCATGCAGGGCGATCATCACTTCCAGCTGACTGGGGGCCACGCTGCGCACGTCACCGCACTTGAACACCAGCCCCGGGTGCTCCAAGCGTGCGGCGGCCGCGTTGCACAGCGTCACCATGTCTTCGCGCAGCTCGACCCCGGTCACCTCGCCCTCGGCCTGCAAGGTGTTGCGCAGGTAATCGTGGATGGCGAAGGTCAGGTAGCCCTTGCCGGAACCGAAGTCCGCGACCCGCACCGGCTGGTCGAGCTTGATCGGCGATGAGCCCAGGGCGTGGCTGAACACCTCGATGAATTTGTTGATCTGCTTCCACTTGCGCGACATGGCCGGGATCAACTCGTGCTGCTTGTTGGTCACCCCCAGGTCCGCGAGAAACGGCCGGCTCAGGTCAAGAAAGCGATTCTTCTCGCGGTTGTGCTCGGCGGACGGCACTTCCCGCGGCTGCTGGCTCTTGCCCTTGAACAACGAGCTTTTACCCTTCTTGCTGTATTCGAGCTGCACTTCATCGGTCAGCGACAGCAAGTGAGCGTTCTTGAACGCCGCCGGCAACAACCCGGCGATGGTCGTCACACCGTCAGCCAGGGAGAAATTCTTGGTGATGTCGCGGGTTTTATAGCGATAGACAAAGGACAGGCACGGCTGCTCCTTGACCGTCAGTTGCTTGATGATGATCCGCTGCAAATCCGCTTCATCGCCCACGTACTTGGCCAGCACCAGCTTGATAAAGGCGTTTTGCGCCAGGCTGGTGTCCAGCAGGGCCAGAAACTGGGCGTGATGATCCGGCGCGAGGCTGGCGGAGGGGGCGGTAACGGACATGGGGGAGCGTGCCTCGGGGGAAGAGCGGTGCGGAACAGAAAAAAGTGCCGGAGATTTTAGGGGCAATGGGCCGAGGGGGCACGGAGTTATTGCACCAACGGCGCTTTTTTCCGCCGCGCCCCCAGCGCCAACGTCAACCGAGGTCGCCGGCCATTGCCCGGCCCGCTATCGGCCGGCAGCCAATGACCGGTTGCCCGGGAGCCGCCGGGCGCCGAGTAAAATCGCGGGTTAGGGCAGATCCTGGCGACCGCGGTGCGGGTGGAAGTACGGGGTTTTCTCCAGTTCCCACTCCTGCTCCCAGTCCAGCAATCGCTGCTGATAGGCACTGAAGTCCGCGCAAAACAGTTGGGTGACGATGCCCTGGGCCAAACGTTCGGCAGCAGCCGAGATCGCCGGGATGTCCGAGGCAATGGAGCCGAAACTCAGGCTCGCGGCGTGATTGAACAGGTGCACCTGGTTCAGCTCGGAATCGCCATCAGCCCTGCCCCGCTCCTCCAGTTCAAACCCCCTGCCCAGCCACGGGAACAACCCCAGGTGCGGACGCTCGGCAGCCGGGGCGAAGCGATCACGCCACAAGGCCACTCGCTCCAGCACCTGGCCAAACAACGGCGCACGGGCCAGGTCGACGCGAAACCCGGTGCCGACAATCAAGAAGTCCACCTGGTCGCTGCGCTCGCCGAGCTGCAGTTGCACCCGGCCGTCGACCTCGCTGACGGCCTCGAACCGCGAGTCGAAATTCACCGACAAGCGCTCACCGCCGGCCGCCGCCAGAGTGCGCAACACCGTCTCGTGGGGCGGCGGTGGCGGCGTGTCGTCCAAGTAGCAAGAGACAGCCCATTTCTGCTCCGGCGCCAGGGCCGACCAGCCTTCGATAAACCCGGGGTAAACGTACCCCCGGGCCTTGTTGATCTGCGGCAGATGGTTGCGCCGAGCATACAGGGTGACGTGGGCAGCACCGTGTTCCAGGGCCGTGGCGGCATTGTCCCAGGCGGAAGAGCCGGCCCCGATCACCGCCACATGACGCCCGGCCAGGGCCGAAAAATCCACCGGGTCGCAACTATGGGCGGCGAAGCGGGGAAACAACCCGGGGTCGACAAACGCCGGGATACTCGCCCCACCCGCCCCGGCGCGCCCGGAGGCAATCACCAGGCGCCGGGCCTTGAAAGTGCCGCCGTCAGCCCGCCACAGCGTGACCTGCCCGGGCACCACCGAAAAGCTGCGGATCGGCGCCTGGTACTCGATGGGCAAGTCGAAGGCCTCGGCGATCCAGTCGAGATAGCCTTGCCACACGGCGTTGGGAATCTTGTACAGCGCCTCCCAGGCCTCGTCGCCATGGACCGCCTCGTACCAGGCGCGAAACGTCAGGGCGCGAATGCCCAGGGCCAGCCCCGGCAAGTCCTTGGGCGAGCGCAAGGTGGGCATGCGCGCGTAGGTGGTCCAAGGCCCGCTGTGGCCCTGAGGTTGGTCGTCGAACAGGCGAATGTTCTGCACCCCCTTGAGGATCAGCGCCACTGCCGCGGCGATGCCGAACATGCCGGCCCCGACAATCGCCACATCGGCCAGCTCCTCGCCGTCGACGCTTTGGCCCTGGGTCGGCCAGGCCGCCGGGGGCAGTTTCAGGTAGGCCAGTTCTTCCCTCAGGCGTTGAGTGGCCAGGGTGTTGGACGCTGTCTTCGTCATGGGTGGTAATGACCTCCGAGGTAAGCTTCGACAATCCGTGGGTCGGCAGCGATTTGCTCGGCCGGCCCGGAAAAAGTGATGTGCCCGCCCTCCAGCACCGCCGCGTGGTCGGCCACCCGCAGCGCGGCCCGAGCGTTCTGCTCCACCAGCAGCACGGTGAGGCCGGTGGAGCGGATGTGTTGGATCAGGCGGAAAATTTCCCCCACCACCTTGGGCGCCAGGCCCAGGGAGGGTTCGTCCATCAGCAGAATGCGCGGACGACGCATCAGCGCACGACCGATGCAAAGCATTTGCTGCTCACCGCCGGAGAGCGAGCCGGCCAGTTGGTTGAGGCGCTCGCCGATCACCGGAAAAAGATCCAGCACCGACTCGGCCTCGCGCATGCCGTAAGGCCCGCCGCCCACCAGCAGGTTTTCCCGAACCGTCATGTTGGAAAAAATCTGCCGGCCTTCCGGGGTCTGCAAAATGCCCCGCTGCACCCGCGTGTGGCTGGGCAGGCCGTTGATGTCTTGGCCGTCGAGCAGGACCTTGCCGCCACTGGCCTGGTAGATGCCAGAAATGGCCCGCATCAGGCTGGTCTTGCCGGCGCCGTTGGCCCCCAGCACGGCGATGATGCTGCGCTCGGGCACCGCCAGGCTGATGCCGTGCAAGATGTCGTGGGTGCCGAGGTTGATCTTCAGGTTCTGTACTTCAAGGATGCTCATTGCCAGTCCGTCCCCAAGTAGGATTCCAGCACCGCCGCATCAGTGCGAATGGCGCTTGGCGGCCCGTCGGCGATTTTCTTGCCCGAGGCCAGGACGATGATCCGCTGACAGATCGACATCACCAGGTTCATGTCGTGCTCCACCAGCATCAGGCTCAGCCCCTCCTCGTGCAGACGGCGGATGCAAGCCGCCAATTCGGCGGTTTCGGTGTCGTTGAGGCCGGCCGCCGGCTCGTCGAGGATCAGCAACTGCGGTTGCATCGCCAGGGCTCGGGCAATTTCCAGGTACTTGCGCTGGCCGTAAGACAGATTGGCCGCCAACTCGTCGGCCAGATGCTGTAAACCAACCCGCTCCAGGGCCTGCCAGCTCAGTTCGGAGATCCGCCGACTGCGCGCCCCCCGGGCAAAAATGCTCTCCAACAGGCCCTGGCCGATCACTCCGGTGGCGCCGACCGAGACATTGTCGAACACGGTCATGTTGGGAAAGATCCGCAGGTTCTGGAAGGTGCGCGACAGGCCGAGCCGGGCAATCGAGTGCGGCGCCTGGTCGGTGATCTCACGCCCGGCAAAACGCACGCTGCCGGAACTGACCGGGACAAACCCGGTGATCAGGTTGAACAGGGTGGTCTTGCCGGCGCCATTGGGGCCGATCAGCCCCACCAGTTCGCCTTGGTCGACGTACCCGGATACCTGGTCGATGGCATTCAGCCCGCCGAAGCGTCGGCTCAGGTCGGTAAATTCAAGCAGCCTCATTTCCAGCCCACCTTCTTACCCTGCTGTTGTCTCCAGGCCCCGCCCAGCAAGCCGCGCGCCAGGGAAATCGCCGGCACTTCGCCGCACAGGCCCTTGGGCAGGAACAGGATGGAGAAGAACATGACGAGGCCGACGATGATGTTGCGCAAGTCGCCGAAACCGCGCAGGGCTTCCGGCAGCAAAACCAGCAACAGCGCGCCGATGATCGCCCCGGGAAGGCTGCCCAGGCCGCCGACCACCACCATGGCGAGGATCAGGATGGTTTCGGAGAATTTGAAGTCGTTCGGCGAGATGTAGCCCGTGGTGTAGGCCCAGAGCGCACCGGCAATACCGGCAAAAAACGCCGCCACGGAGAACACCTCGGTCTTCAGCCGGGCCGCATCGATGCCCATGGCCGCGGCGCACTGGTCATCCTCGCGCAGGGCCCGCAGCGCGTTGCCGTAGTAGGAGTAACTGAGGCGGTGGATGACCCAGATCGACAGCGACACGGTGATCGCGACCACGTAGTAGATGCCGGTGTTGTCGGTAACCTCGTAGCCGAACAGGTTCATCGGCGAGAACAGGGTCACGCCGTTCGGCCCGCCAGTGACCTCGACCCAATTCATCAGGACGATGTAAATCATCTGCCCGATGGCCAGGGTCGCCACGGCGAAGTAAATGCTCACCAGGCGCATAGTGGGCAGCGCCACCAGGAAGGCGATCAATGCCGAGCCCAGCCCCGCCAGCGGCAGGGCCAGCCAGAACGGTACTTGGTAGGCGACCCCGGCCAGGGCCGCCAGATAGGCACCGACGCCGTAGAACGCTGCCTGGCCCAGGTGCAGCAGGCCGGTAACGCCCGACACCAGGTGCAGGGATGAGGCCAGCAGCGCGAAGATCAGCGCCAGGCTGGCCAACTGGTAGTAATAGCCGCCGCCATGCAGGTACAGCGCCAGGGGCACCGCCACCAGCACCAGCAGCAAGATCGCGGCAATGACCGCGCGCGGAGTGAATCGCTCAGACACGTTCCCGCCCTCCACCAAACAAACCCCGGGGAAAAAAGACCAGGGTCAGGATCAGGAACAGATAAGGCACCAGGTCGGCCCAGGCAGAGGGCATCACGGTGGTGGCCATGCTTTCCGAAACCCCGAGGATCAGGGCGCAGATCACCGCCCCAGGAATCGACACCAGGCCGCCCATGACCATGGCCACAAAGGCCTTGATCCCCGGGGCAAAGCCCATGGAAGGAAACACCGAACCGTAATACAGGCCCACCAGCAAGCCGGCCACGGCGCCCATCAGCGACCCGAGGATAAAGGTGCTGACAATGGTGCGGTCGACGTTGATGCCACTGTATTTGGCCCCCAGTGGGTTGTTGGACACCGCACGGATCGACAGGCCGATGCGGGTCTTTTTCAGCAGCCATTGCAGGCCGATCAGCATGCTCGCCGAGACCCCGAAGATCACCAGGTCGCCGCTGACGATGGTAATGCTGCCCAAGGCAATGGGCGTATTGAGCATGTAGCCGAAGGGCACCGGCTGCATCTGCGAGCCCATGCCCAGTTCCAGGCCTTCACGCACGATGATGGACAGCGCCAGAGACGACATCAGCGTCGACTCGCGCATGGCCCGGGACTTCAGCGACGCCTCGTCGGAGAAACGCCGGAACGGCTTGAACGCCAGTCGCTCCAGGCCGAAGCCGAGCAAGGCTCCAACCGCCGCCACCAGCAGGATCACGCCCGCCAGCGGCGGCGCGTAGGCACCGATGATAAACAGGCCGGCCACGGCGCCGATGGTGTAGACCTCGGAGTGGGCGAAATTCACGGCATTGAGCACGCCGAAAATCAGGGTGAAACCGATCGCCACCAGCGCATAGGTCATGCCTTGCGACAAGCCGATGGCCAGTAGCTGGAAATAATAGGAATCGATCACGGCTAACGCCTCGAACAGGTAGGGCTGGCTCCCCGGCGCACAGGTGGGCGCGCCAGGTTCCCGGGGTGGCCCGGGCCGTCGGCGGCCACGCGATTGAAGGTTTCAACCACGGGGCCACCGGGGTGGTCAGTGGGTCGAAGGCTCGAACTTGCCGGCCACCACTTCCACCTTGACCAGGGACTTTTGCGGCTCACGGTTGGCGTCGAAGGTGGTGGACCCGGTCACCCCCGGGAAGTCCTTGGTGTCGGCCAACGCCTGGCGCACCTTGTCCCTAGTCGGCTCGGGATAGGCCCGGGCCAGGGCGTCGAGCATGATGTTGGTGGCGTCATAGGCCTGGGCCGGGAACTGGCCGGGCTCCTCGCCATTGCGCGCCGCCTTCCACTCGCTCACAAAGTGCCGCACGTTATCGCTGTCCACCGTGGGCAGGAAGGTCGAGGTCAGTCGCAAGCCATCGGCGTCCTTGCCCGCCAGCTTGATCAACTGCTCGTTGTAGGCCGCAGAGCTGGAGAACACTGGCGCCTTGACCCCCAACTGATGCAGCTGCTTGAGGAACTGCGCCGCGTCCTCATAGAAAATCGCGCCGTAAATGGCATCGGGTTGGGCCCGGTCGACCTTGGTGATCAGCGAACGAAAATCCGGAATGCCGCGGTTGAAGTACTCGGAGAACACCACCTCGATGCCGTTTTCCTTGGCCTTTTTCTCAAAGGCCCGCACCGCCGACTGCCCCCAGTCGGTCTGTTCGCCAATCACCGCCACCTTCTTGTAACCCTGGGCCGCGATCCAGTCGGCGTTGTAGGGGCCTTCCTGATCCTGATTGGTGATGTTGCGGAATTGCCACTGGGAAATTTTCGTGTAGTCGGGGTGGGACGCCGTCTGCGACAGCTGGGACAAGCCTGCGCGCTTATAGACCTGGGCCGAGGCCATGGACACCGTCGAGGTGAAGTCCCCCAGCACGCCGAGGATGCTCGGGTCGTCGGAGAATTTACGGGCAATCGACACCGCTTCCTTGGCATCGGAGCGGGAGTCTTCGAAGACAATTTCCACCGGCACTGGAAGCCGGCCGGACGCGTTGAATTCCTTCAGCGCAATTTGCGCGGCGACCTTGAAGTCCTGCCCATATTGGGCGGTGTTGCCGGTGAGCGGTAATTGATAGCCGATACGCAGGCTGTCCGCCCCATTGGCAACCCCGGCCAAGGCCAATGCCGTGAACGCCAGGCTGAACACGACCTTTTTGCGAATGCCCATGTATCCCCCAAAACCCAAAGTTGATCAGCGTTATAAATACTCACGCGCCAGCAGAACTTGATCGATTCAAAGTTCCTCTGTGCAACGCGCACAAAACCCGGCCACGACCAAAGAGCCCGAGGGTTAGTCGTCCGCTGCCTTATCAAGTCGTTAGTTGATCGAGCTGAAAAAAACCTGGCCCGAAGTTGCACCAATAGCGTTCAACGCGCAGGCGGAAACACGGGCAACCGGCACTGCACAAACCCACCGGCACCCAGGCTCAAACACGCGTCGAACCGCAGCCCAGAGGCCTCGCCTGCCTTGGCCCAGCGTTGCGAAGAATACTCACTATGCTTATTCGCTTCTAATATTGTTTTTTGCATTTATATGCAAATATCGAATAAGAAGTAAATTATTACTGACGGATTTAATCGGTTATTCACAGCAGAAGAGTGAGAGACCCGGAGACGGATTGGCGATGGAGACTTAACCGAGCGCCATCATCGAATTGATACTTTAGTCGTAAATAACCAGACTGAAGTTCTGGGCTAATCACATGGGAAGTGTGTTCGAGTCTTGTTCATGACACGCACGTGAGGGGAATAAACATTGAGGAAGATGGCGTACATCGATATTTAAAAGCGCTATTCGGCCAACTACTACTTTCGACCTATCACGCTCAAACAGCAGCGATCCAAATTCGCCCGGGACCGTGGTAACAGGCCCTCTTTATCACGGGGCCTGTAGGGGGCGGCGCGGGCTGAGCTCAGCCCAGCACCACCAGACGATTGGGCAATTCATTTCGCACCTGGGTCACCGGCACATGCACCTTGAGCACTTCGCCGCAGGCTTCGATGCAATCCAGAAAGCCCTGCAAGGTTTGCCCCTGCTTCACCTGCTGGGTGAAGGCCTTGATGAGAGTGTCCCAGGTTTTGTTGTCCAGGCGTTGGGAAATGCCCTCGTCCACCAGGATTTCCACATAACGCTCGGCCTCGCAGACAAAGATCAGGATCCCGGTGCTGCCCACGGTGTGGTGCAGGTTCTGCTCGAGAAATTGCCGGCGAGCCAGGTTAGAAGCGCGCCAATGGCGCACCGAGCGCGGGATCAGGCGGGTGGTGATGGAGGGAATGCGAAACACCAGGCACAGCACGATAAAGGTCGCCCATTGCGCCAGCAGCAACAGGTGCATATTCAGCATACCGGTGGCGTAGTGCACGATGCCCGGCACAATCAGCGCCAGCAGGCTGGCCCAGAGCAGCGGGATATAGGCGTAGTCATCGGCCCGTGCGGCCAGCACGGTGACCAGCTCGGCGTCGGTCTGCTGCTCGACCCGAGCAATCGCCTCGGCGACCTGCCGCTGTTCGTACTCACTCAGTAATGCCATGTCGTTCAATACCCGCCTTTTATTGTTGGTTACCAACTGCCCGAGGACCCGCCGCCGCCAAAACTGCCACCGCCGCCGCTGAACCCTCCCCCGCCCCGGGAGCCACCGGAACCGCCGCCACCGCCACGGCCACCACTGGGCAAGATCCCCAGCAGTTGGCCGATAAAAATCGCCAGGATAAACAGCATCACCAGGAAGATGAACAGCAGCGGGTGGCGCTCGACAAAATCCGACTGCTCAGCGTCGCCGCCATACACCGCCGCCGGTTCATCCAGGGGCGTACCGCCGAGCACCAGGAGTATCGCCGATACTCCGTCGCTGATGCCCTTGCTGAACTGCCCGGTCTTGAACACCGGGGTGATCACTTGGTTGATGATCACCGAGGCCTGGGCATCGGTCAGGCGATCCTCCAGGCCATAACCCACTTCGATACGCAGCTTGCGCTCATCCCGGGCGACGATCAGCAGCGCGCCGTTGTTCTTGTCCTTCTGGCCGATGCCCCAATGACGCCCCAGTTGGTAGCCGAAGTCCTCAATGGTGGCGCCTTGCAGGTCCGCCAGGGTCACCACCACCAATTGCTCGCCGGTGGCCTGCTCGTGGGCTTGCAGCTCCTGGGTCAGTTGAGCGCGGGTGGCCGGTTCGATCAGTTGCGCGTTGTCCACCACTCGCCCGCTCAGGGTCGGGAAGCTCAGTTCGGCCTGGGCCGTGACCGCGAACACCCAGAGCAGCAACAGCCCCACTTTAATCGCTCGCATCCGCACCTCGCTCTGTTGTGATCCCTGTGACCAACTGCCGGAAGCGCCGCCCCCGCCAAAACTGCGAAGCCTGGTGCAGCCTCGGCTATTTTGGTCGCGGTTTCAGCTCGCCGACCACGTCAGCGCTGTCGACAGCAGCGCGCCGGGCAGCAGGCGCGACAACGGCGCCATCAGAATTTGACTTTAGGGGCTTGCTCGGCGTCGGGGGTGATGGCCTCGAAGGACTCTCGCACCGGCAGGTCGCTGTACATCAGGCTGTGCCACAGGCGGCCGGGGAAGGTACGGATCTCGGTGTTGTATTTTTGCACCGCGAGGATAAAGTCGCGGCGGGCCACGGCGATGCGGTTCTCGGTGCCTTCAAGCTGGGATTGCAAGGCCAGGAAGTTCTGGTTGGCCTTGAGGTCCGGGTAGCGCTCGGACACCACCATCAAACGGCTGAGGGCGCCGCTCAACTGGTCCTGGGCCTGCTGGAACTGCTTGAGCTTCTCGGGGTTGTCCAGGGTCTTGGCGTCCACCTGGATCGACGTCGCCTTGGCCCGTGCTTCGATCACCGCGGTCAGGGTGTCTTGCTCGTGCTTGGCGTAGCCCTTGACGGTTTCCACCAGGTTGGGAATCAGGTCGGCACGGCGCTGGTACTGGTTCTGCACCTGGCCCCAATCGGCCTTGACCTGCTCGTCGAGGGTCGGAATGTTGTTGATGCCGCAGCCGCTGAGCAAGCTGCTGAGCAGGATCAGGGCCGCGACGGGCCAGCTCGAACGCAGACGTAGTCCGATGTTCATGGGGGTGGGGCTCCTTGCACAACCTGATGGAATGGATCCTGTGGCTCGCTAAATTCACGGAGGGCGGCAAAATCTGCCTGCGCCACTGGAATGCGTCGAGCCGATGGGCTAAAAGATGCCCAGCGCGAAAAAGAGTTCGGAAGTGTGCGGGATTTATCTGAACAACAATAGTCGCTCCCTAAATTTCGGCTGCTCGACGCGTCACTCCAGCGTCGGCCTTGAGCCTTTGAGAACAATATTCATGAAGAAGCTGTGTTTGCTGGGCCTGCTGGTCAGCCTGGCCAGTCACCCTGTGTTGGCCGAATCCACTTCGGTGCCCCTTGAGAACAAGGACGCTTTCATCAGCAACCTGATGAAGCAGATGACCCTCGACGAGAAAATCGGCCAGTTGCGCCTGATCAGCATCGGCCCGGAAATGCCCCGGGAGATGATCCGCAAGGAAATTGCCGCCGGGCGTATCGGCGGTACCTTCAACTCCATCACTCGCCCGGAAAACCGGCCGATGCAGGATGCGGCCATGCGCAGCCGCCTGAAGATCCCGATGTTCTTCGCCTACGACGTGATCCACGGCCACCGGACCATTTTCCCCATCAGCCTGGCCCTGGCCTCGAGCTGGGACATGGACGCCATCGGCCGCTCCGGGCGCATCGCCGCCCTGGAAGCCAGCGCCGACAGCCTGGACATCACCTTCGCGCCAATGGTCGACATCTCCCGCGATCCTCGCTGGGGCCGCACCTCCGAAGGTTTCGGTGAAGACACCTACCTGGTCTCGCGCATCGCCAAAGTCATGGTCAAGGCCTACCAGGGCGCCACCCCGGCAGCCGCCGACAGCATCATGGCCAGCGTCAAGCACTTCGCCCTGTATGGCGCGGTGGAAGGCGGACGCGACTACAACATCGTCGACATGAGCCCGGTGAAGATGTACCAGGACTACCTGCCGCCCTACCGCGCCGCGATCGACGCCGGCGCGGGCGGGGTGATGGTGGCCCTGAACTCGATCAACGGCGTGCCCGCCACCTCCAACACCTGGCTGATGAACGACCTGCTGCGCAAGGACTGGGGCTTCAAGGGCCTGGCCGTCAGCGACCACGGAGCGATCATCGAGCTGATCCGCCACGGCGTTGCCAAGGACGGGCGCGAAGCCGCCAAGCTGGCGATCAAGGCCGGCATCGACATGAGCATGAACGACTCGCTGTACGGCAAGGAACTGCCGGGGCTGCTCAAGTCCGGGGAGATCGAACAGAAGGACATCGACAACGCGGTGCGTGAAGTGCTGGCGGCCAAGTACGACATGGGCCTGTTCAAGGACCCGTACCTGCGCATCGGCAAGGCCGAGGATGACCCGGTCGAAACCAACGCCGAAAGCCGCCTGCACCGCAGCGACGCCCGGGACATCGCGCGCCGCAGCCTGGTGCTGCTGAAGAACCGGAACGAGACCCTGCCGCTGCAGAAAACCGCGAAGATCGCCCTGGTCGGCCCCCTGGCCAAGGCGCCGATCGACATGATGGGCAGTTGGGCCGCCGCCGGCGTGCCGGCGCAATCGGTGACCCTGTACGACGGCATGCGCAACGTCCTCGGTGACAAGGCCCAACTGGTGTATGCCCGAGGCTCCAATATCACCGCCGACAAGAAAGTGGTGGACTACCTGAACTTCCTCAACTTCGACGCCCCGGAAGTGGTGGATGACCCGCGCCCGGCGCAGCAGATGATCGACGAAGCAGTGAAAGCGGCCCAGGCCTCGGACGTGGTCGTGGCGGCCGTGGGCGAGTCGCGGGGCATGTCCCACGAGTCCTCAAGCCGCACCGACCTGCACATTCCCGCCAGCCAGCGCGAGCTGATCAAGGCCCTCAAGGCCACCGGCAAGCCGTTGGTATTGGTGCTGATGAATGGCCGGCCACTGTCGCTGCTGGAAGAGAACGAACAGGCCGACGCCATCCTGGAAACCTGGTTCAGCGGCACCGAAGGCGGCAACGCCATCGCCGACGTGCTGTTCGGTGACTACAACCCTTCGGGCAAGTTGCCGATCACCTTCCCCCGCTCCGTAGGGCAGATTCCGACCTACTACAACCACCTGACCATTGGCCGGCCGTTCACGCCGGGCAAACCGGGCAACTACACCTCGCAGTACTTCGATGACACCACCGGCCCGCTGTTCCCGTTCGGCTACGGCCTGAGCTACACCAGCTTCAGCCTGTCGGACATGGCGTTGTCGTCCACCACCCTGAACAAGGGTGGCAAGCTCGACGCCAGCGTGACCCTGAAGAACACCGGCAAGCGTGACGGCGAAACCGTGGTGCAGTTGTATGTGCAGGATGTGGCCGGGTCGATGATCCGCCCGATCAAGGAACTGAAGAACTTCCAGAAAGTGATGCTCAAGGCCGGTGAAACGAAGGTCATTCACTTCACCCTTACCGAAGAGGATTTGAAGTTCTACAACGCCCAGCTCAAGTACGCCGCCGAGCCGGGTGACTTCAATGTGCAGATCGGCCTGGACTCCCAGGACGTCGAACAACAGAGCTTCGAACTGCTCTGAGCCCTCCCGCTCCCACGCCCAGCGCGTGGGAGCGATCAGCCCCGCCGATTCAGCAGGTTGACCACCACCCGGTCGACCCAGCCCCAGATCCGCTGTTTGACCCGCCGCCACAACGGCCGGCTGCGCCATGCCTCGAGGCTGACGCTCTGGCTTTGCGCAAAGTCGGCGGTAAAACTCGCCGCCACCGCCGCCGTCAATTGCGGGTCCAGGGCCTCCAGGTTGGCCTCCAGGTTGAAGCGCAGGTTCCAGTGGTCGAAGTTGCATGAACCGATGCTCACCCAATCATCCACCAACACCATTTTCAGGTGCAGGAAACACGGCTGGTATTCGAAAATCTGCACTCCGGACTTGAGCAGGCGCGGGTAATAACGATGCCCGGCGTAGCGCACCGATGGATGATCGGTGCGCGGCCCCGTCAGCAGCAGGCGCACATCCACCCCGCGGGCCGCCGCCCGGCGCAGGGAACGACGCACCGACCAGGTGGGCAGGAAATACGGCGTCGCCAGCCAGATCCGCCGCTGACCACTGTTCAGGGCACGAATCAGCGAATGCAGGATGTCCCGATGCTGGCGGGCGTCGGCGTAGGCCACCCGACCCAGGCCTTCGCCCGACTGCGGCGGCCGGGGCAAGCGTGGCAGGCCGAACTGCGCATCGGGCTTCCAGGCGCTGCGCTGGGAGTTGGCTTCCCATTGCCGGTCGAACAACTGCTGCCAGTCCTGCACCAGCGGGCCGTAGATCAGCACCATGACTTCGTGCCAGTCGCTGCTGTTGTGCACCGGGTTCCAGAACTCGTCGGTCACGCCGGTGCCGCCCACCACCGCCAGGGACTGGTCCACCAGCAGTAATTTGCGGTGATCGCGGTACAAGTTGCGGGCGCCTTGGCGCCAGCGCAGACGGTTGTAGAAACGCAGTTCGACCCCGGCCGTGGTCAGACGCTGGCGCAAGCTGAGGGTAAAGGCCAGGCTGCCGTAATCATCGAACAGGCAACGGACCTGCACGCCGCGCTCGGCGGCCTGGACCAGGGCCACGACCATGGCTTCGGCACAGGCGCCCGCCTCCACCAGGTACAGCTCCAGCTCCACCTGTTGCTGGGCCCGGGCAATGGCCACCAGCATCCGTGGAAAAAAGTCCGGGCCGTCGATCAGCAACTCGAAGCGATTGCCTTCACGCCAGGGAAACACCGCGCCGCGCATATCAGCGCGCCGTGAAAATCAGCACCGCACCCACCGGCACCGAAAAGCTGATGGCCGACAAACCAGCGGCCTTGCGCAGGGTTTCCAGGCCAGGAGCCAGGTTGAAGTCTTCCGCATTCAGCACCAGGGGCTCCAGGGTCACCACCTGGAAGCGCCGGTCGTCGAGGCGGGTCGCCAGCAACTCGACGTTGTAAGTGTGCTGCTGGCCATGGAGTTCGACCGTCACCGGCAGCAGCAACTCAATCTGCGCCCCCGGGGCCAAGTCATTGATCGGCTGCAGGTTGAGCTGGGCGCTGATCAGGGCTTCCGGGAAGGTCGCCACCTCGAACAGCTCCTTGCGCATGCGCTCATCACGCAAAGGGATGCCGCTGTTGATCGAGTCCAGCTCGACCTGCAACTGGGCCTGACCTTTGGCATCGACCTTGCCATGCAGCACCAGGAATCGATGCACTTCGGAAACGTTGGCGTTCTTGGTAGTGATGAACGACAGGCGGGAAGATTCGTTGTCCAGGTACCAACTGGCATGGGCCGGCAGGGCCAAAAGCCCGAGCAGACTGAGAAAGAGACGAATCGACGTAGGCATGCAAGGTCCTCTGGGCAGTGGGCGCCAACCTTAACCGGCTGCCTGAACCCTGGCAAACCCGGTGATCGGCCAACTCATACTGTCAGTACCAGAAGGGCTGTGGAGCGCTCACAAAAGGACGCCAGGCTTTAAAGCCAGCTATTAACTCAAACGAGGTCAGAGTTAGGGGGCCCAGTGATTGTCGAGTAGAGTTCGCACATCACAACGGCCGCCGGGGATGGTTACGTAACGGTGGCCCTCCCAAAAAATAGGGTTGGCAACCAAAGGAAAAGGATGAGCCCATGGGAACCTGGATCCACCGCATCAAAGACCAACTTGCCCAAGTCCGGAACGGACTTACAGAACTGCTGTGGTCAAGAAAAAAACAAAAACACTACAACCCCGACGAGATCCGCTTAGAGCTGAAGAATCATCTACTGAACCACGCCGTCAAAGCCTGCCATGAGCAAGAAGGCCCTATGCGGAAGTTCCCTAAATACGTCGAACCTGATGCCAGCCTGCACGAGCATTCACAGAGTCTGTCTCTCGGACACCTGATCATCATGTTCAACGGCGAACCACTGGCACAGCTTCAGGGTCTTGACGTCGATCCATTCGCCAAGACGGCCTGGTTAAGCCACTTTGGCCTTAATGCCCCTATCGATCAGCGCTTCGGGCCCAGCAACGAGGGCAAAGGCTACGGCGAAAACTTGATCAAGGGCTTATGCAACGCGCTCAAACACGGCTACGCGATAAAGACCCTCGTTATCCTCGACCAAGGTCAAGAGCGCGGCGACTTCAAAAAACTGTTCCTCAAACTAAACGGCCAAGAACGTTCGGCTCCGCCTATGAGGGGCACACATCAAACAGCCTGGCACTTGCCGTGCTGACGACGAAGTTATGAGGTTCAGGCGAGGCTCCTCTGCAGTTGCCCGATGGTGTCGGCCAAGCGCGCCAAATGACGCTGGCGCACCGGCTCCACGCCGCAGAGATCCATCGGCCAGTGCAAAGCGATGCTACCAACGACCTTACCCTCATGCTGAATCGGCAGGGCCAGCGCGCGGATCAGGAACGGCAGGCGCACCGGGTATTCCCAGTGGCCCTCGGTGCGCTGGCCAAAACCCAGGTGCTGGGATTGCTCACAGGCCTGGTGCCGGTCCTCCTGGGCCACGCGCTCACGCTGTGCCAGGCGCTCCACCTCGCTCCCATCGAGGGCACCGAGGCAGGCCTTGCCCATGGCGGAATGGAACAGGCTGGCGTGCTGGCCCACGACTCGGCAATGGCTCGGGTAACGTTTGCGCAAAACCGCTGGCACCGAGCTTTCCATGACCTCAAGGTGCTCGCCATCGAAACTCGACAAGTCGCTTACCAACCCGGTGCTCTCACTCAGTTCCAGCAACCAGGGCGTGGCCTGCTCCGCCAGGTGATGCTTGAAGCGCTGCCGGCTATCCCCGAACAGGCGCCTGGCACACAGGCGATAACGTCGATCACTGAGGCCGCGGTAGACCCAGCCCTGCTCTTGCAGGGTCATGAGCATGCGCGAAACCGTGGCCTTGGGCAGGTTTGTCAGGTAGTGCAACTCCTCCAGCCCCAACGCCTGATGCTGCCCCAGCAACTCGACAATCGCCAAGGCTCGCTCCACCGAACGCACGCTGCCGGTTTCCACCTTGCTGGCCATACTCCACACTCCCTGACCGCAGACAAAAGAACAGTTCCAGCAGCAAGATGCAGGCCCTTGGGCACCCCCGATGGTCCACTCATGGTTACAGCTGATTGCACGGCCACCTGAAAACGCCGTACGGCGGGAATCAGCCCGCTGTAGCAGGAGGCCGACTCCACGCCAGCCTACCGCAGACCTGATCGGCAGAGCCCGGCTACAGTCGCTGCCCAAGGCCTGAAGCGACCCGGACTGGCCTTAGCCGGTGCGCCCAAGGCTGGAGTGCATCGAAAGGGAACACTTGGGCACTGGGCCTCGGCGCCAATCGTAACCTTCGATCAGGCAGTGGGCCCGGGCGGATGCCCAGGCCCAACGCGAGCCACGGAGGACAACCCGGCGGGATCGCTCAAGACTCCCCCAGGGGCAGCGCCTCGGGCTCGTCGCTCACCACTGGGTCATGCATGCAATAGATCCCCAGCAAGCTCAGCAACGACGTGGCCAACACATAGAACGAAGGCGCCACCGGCGTGGCCATGACCCGGCTCAACCACGTGACGATCAGCGGCGCAAAACCGCCGAAGAGCATCACGGTTACGTTGTAAGCCACGGACACTCCGGTGGAACGCACGGCAATCGGGAACTGCTCCGCCAGCGCCGTCGGCCCGGGGCCGAAAAAACCGCCGATCGCCGCACACAAGAGGGACTGCATGACCAGCAAGCGCCCGATGGAAGGCGCTGCGGCGACCCAGATGTACAGCGGGTAGACCATGACAAAGAACGCCAGGGTAAACGCCATCAGCACCGGGCGCCGGCCCACACGGTCCGACAGGGCCCCGGCCAGGGGAATCACCAGGGTCATCAAGGCCACGGCGAACATTTGCACCAGCAGCACCTGATCCAGGGGCAGGCCAAGGTTGCTGTGGGCGAACGTCGGCATGTTCACCAGCACCACATAGAACGCCACGGTGCCACCGCAGCACAGGCCCATGGACACCAGGATGGCCCGGCGATGCTCGGCCAGCACCTGCAACAGGCCCGGCCCTTTGCCCCGACGCCCCTTGCGGGACTCGACAAAGGCTTGCGGCTCGTCCATGTATTTGCGGATCCACAAGCCCAGCGGGCCGATCAACAAGCCCAAGATAAACGGCAGCCGCCAACCCCAGAGTTCGAAGGCTTTCGGGGGCAGGAAATGGGTCACCAGGGCCACGATGGCGGCACCGCTGAACACCGCCAGGCACTGCCCGACCAACTGCCAGGAACCGTACAAACCTTTGCGATGCGGCGGCGCACTCTCCACCAGATAGGCCGTGGCACTGGCGTACTCACCGCCGGTGGCGAAGCCCTGGAGCATCCGCGCCACCACGATCAGCAACGGCGCACCAAGGCCGATGGCCGCGTAGTTTGGCGCGAAGACAATCAGCGCAATGGCCAGGGTCATCAACTGAATGATCACCAGCATCGCGGCCTTGCGCCCCTTGCGGTCCGAGTAGATGCCCAACAGCACACCGCCCACAGGGCGCATGAAAAAACCCACACCGAAGGTGCCCAGGGCCATCAGCAACGAGGTGTACTCATCATCGGAGGGAAAGAACTGCCGGGCGATCACGCTGGCGAGAAAACCGTAAACGATAAAGTCGTACCACTCCAGGGCGTTGCCGATCACGGCCGCGACCACCTGGCGGTTGCGGGAAACAGAGGGTGTCGTGGAACTCATAGGGCTGACCTTCAATCACGCGTGAGCCAAAGGGCAGGCTCGGGAAGGGATCGGGCATGCTCATGCGCCCGGTTCGGTGGCAGCAACAAGCCGGGTGTCAGGCCGGCTTGAGCCAGCGTTCGGCCAAGGCAGCCCAATAGGCGGCACCGGTCAGCAGGATGTCGTCGTTGAAGTCATATCCGGGGTTGTGAACCATGGGCTGGGCCAGCCCGTTGCCAATGAACAGGTAGCTGCCAGGGCAGCGTTGCAGCATCCAACCGAAGTCCTCGCTGCCCATGAGCGTCGGCGTATTGCCGTTGACTGCTGCCGCCCCCACCAGCGCCACCCCCACCTGGCGGGCAAACTCGGTCTCTGCCGGGCTGTTGACCAGCACCGGGTAGGCTGGACGATGCACAATCCGGGCGCTGCAGCCGTAACTCTCGGCCTGGGTCTGGACGATCGCCTTGACCCGCTCCAGCATCTGCTCGCGTACCGCGCTGTCCAGCGCACGCAGGCTCAGGCGCAGCAACGCCTGCTGCGGGATCACGTTGGCGGCTTCACCGGCCTGCAAGGCTCCGACGCTGACCACCGCCGCCTGCTGGGCATCGATATTGCGCGCCACCACCGTTTGCAGGGCCATGACCACGGCTGACGCGGCCACCACCGGGTCAATACTCAGGTGCGGCATCGAACCATGGCCGCCAACTCCCTCGATCACCACCTCAAGCAGGTCCTGGGAAGCCATCATCGGCCCCTCGCGCAAGCCCAGGTGCCCGGCCGGCAAACCCGGCATGTTGTGCATGGCGAACAACGCCTCACAGGGGAAGCGCTCCAGCAAACCGTCGGCCAGCATGGCCTCGGCGCCGCCCTGCCCCTCTTCCGCCGGTTGGAAAATCAGGTTCAGGGTGCCCTCGAACAGCCGGGTCGCGGCCAGGTAACGGGCGGCCCCAAGCAGCATGGTGGTGTGGCCGTCGTGGCCACAGGCGTGCATGCAACCCTGGTGGCGGCTGCTGTAGGGCACGCCGCTGTTCTCGACGATGGGCAAAGCGTCCATGTCGGCGCGCAAACCGAGGGTCCGCGCGCTGTTGCCATTGCGCAGCACGCCCACCACGCCGGTCTTGCCAACCCCGGTGTGGACGTCATAGCCCCACTCTTCAAGGGCGCGGGCCACCAGGGCCGAGGTGCGTTGCTCCTCGAAGCCGAGTTCTGGGTGGGCGTGAATGTCTTGGCGCGTGGCACGCAGGTCGCTGACGACGTCCTCGAGCCAGGCAACAATATGCGGGTATTCGGTCATGGCCAATCTCCTCGGGGGCGGGTGTATTCCCGTTCTTTTTCGGAGCATTGCAGGGCGCCGCAAGGCGTAGTGAACGCTCTGCGCCAGCTAACCGCGAGGTCGATCAGAGAACAATCAAATGTGGTTCCGCTGGGTGGAACCACTGGCCGAAGCCGCCCGATACCGGGGTGAGAACTCAGGGTTGCAAACGGCAGCCTTGGCGTTCGTCCAGCCAGATCGCACGGTGGCTGCGGCCCAAGCCACTGGCGCTGACTTGTCGCCGCTCGGGGTCATCGTCCAGGCGACTGATGGGCAGGTACTGCTGCACATACGCCCGACAACTGTCTGCCGGGTTGTGCATCACGTAGCGACAGGAGCAGTACTCCTTGGCGGTGTAGGCACTGAGAATATCGGGAAAGGCTTGTAAGGCTTTTCGCTCCTGCCAGCCCCAGCCCAGCAGCAGCGCCAGCAACAGCAGAAGCCCCAGGCTGAAAGGACGACGCCAAGATCGCTGCCCTGTCCGCGCCATCACGGCTGCACCCGGGCCGTAACGGCGGCCAGCACCCGCTTGAGCAGTTGGTTGTGCTGATAGCCACCCTCGCGGTCATCGGCGTAGCGCACGATCACCAGCCCCGCGCTGGGCACGATATAAAGGGCCTGCCCCCAATGGCCCAACGCAGCGTAGGTATCGGCCGGAGCATCGGGCCAGGGCCGAGGGGCCCCGGCCAATGAGCGATTGAGCCACCAATGGCCGCCGGGCACGGCCTCATCCTGGCCGTCCTGGTAGCCGGGGAACGGCTCACGGTTGAAGGCCACCCAGTCCTTGGGCAGTAACTGCCGCTCGTGCCAACGGCCGTCACGCAGCATGAGCAAGCCCACCCGTGCCAAATCCTGGGCACGTAAGTACGCGTAGGAAGACGCGACGAAAGTGCCGCTGGCGTCCCGCTCCCAGACCGCGTGCTGTATGCCCAAGGGTTCGAAAAGTGCAGTCCAGGGGTAGTCCGCGTACGCCTGGGCGCCGAGCATATGCTTCAAGGCGGCGGACAACAGGTTGCTATCGCCACTGGAATAGCGAAACGCCTGACCGGGTTTGGCGAATGCCCCTCGCTCAGCGGTAAAGGCCGCCATGTCCTGCGAGCCACGGGTGTAGAGCATCGCCACCACAGAAGAATGCAAGGGCGCGTACTCGTAGTCTTCTTGCCAATCCAGGCCCGAGGCCCAATGCAGCAGGTCGGCCAGGCTCAGGTCAGGGTGCTGCGCAAGGGGGGGATAGTAGCGGACGGCCTTGTCCTGCAGGGCAAAACGCCCTTCGCCATAGGCCACCCCCAGCAAGGTCGCCATCAGGCTTTTGCTGATGGACCAGGTCAGGTGCGGGGTCTGGGCGGTGGTCGGCGCGGCGTAGCGCTCATAGATCAGACGGCCGTCCTGGATCACCAGCAAGGCGTCGCTGCGAATGCCTGCGCGGGTCACGTCATCCCGGGGCGGGAAGGCGTAATCCTCCAGGGCAGTCAGTGCCGGGCCGCTGAGCGCCGGCCCCTGAGGCCATTGCACACCCGGCCACTCTTGCGCCTGGCTGACACAGGGCAGCCATAGAAGCAGCATCAACAATAGGGTCGAGCCTTTGGCCATGGTGGGCACTCGGGAAGCGGCAACCGTCAAGACTAGCCTGGCCAGATGACAGTTTTGCAGCAGCGCAAGGGGCGCTGGCGCCAGGCGGGACTAGCCAGCGCCTTGAACAAGTGCTCGTTAACGGGCAAGGGCCTTGGCCAGACGCTGGGCACGGGCCGGTGCAGCGAACGCCAGGATCGCCTGGTCTCGCCGCCATAACCCGGCCCATTCTTCGGGCCCTGCAGCGAACGCGGCGGTCAGCTGCGGCGCAAGCCCATCGAACTGGGCGAACAAACCTCCCAGCAGCACATGCCCGCTGCCCGCCGACGGGTTCTGCCGGCTGACTTCGGCGCAGCCCGCCAGCAAGGCCAGCAATTGCAGTTGCAGGGCTTGCGGCCAGTCACAGTCTTGGCCAACCCCGTACAGCCAGGCACTCATGGCGCTGAGTACATAAATGTCTTCCAGGGTGCGAAAAGGCTTCACGTAAGCGTCCCAGCCATCACCGGCCAGCAACTCGCAGAAGGCGTTGTCCAACAGCAGGCGGCCGTGACTGATCTCCGGCATCAGCGGCAAGGCCGGGAGTTTTTCCACGCTGACGCCTGGGTCGCCGGCGTACACCACGGCGAGGTTCAGGCGCGGGGCCTCTTCCGGGCCTTCACTGCGGGCCGCCACCAGCAGCCAGTCGGCCGCATCGCCGGCGGTGACGAAATCCTTGCGCCCGGTCAGTCGCAAATTTTGCAGACGGGTTTGCATGTCCGCCGGCCGCAGGCTGCGCTGCTCGGTGGCACACAGGGCCCCCAGGCCCGGCGGCGCACTGGGCCAGAGCATGCGCAAGGCGGCCTGGTAACCCACCAGGAACGCCAGCCCCGGGGTGGCCATCGAGCGCCCGCCGCGCACCGCCAACTCGAAGGGAGTGACCGGCCCCACATGCTGCAACAACGCGGCAAAGGCTTCAGCCAGATCGGCTTGGACGGGCAGGCGTTCACGGCAGTTGAGCAGGGCTGGCCAAGGCATGGGGGCTTCCTCTGGGGCTGTCATACAAGCATCACCAAAGCTTCATGGCGATGACACCGGGGCTACATAGCCTGACTTTGCACAACAAAGTCGATCGGCTGCAACCCAAGGCGGGTCAGTGGCCCGCACGGAGATTCACAATGACTCAGATCGCCCGCATCAGCGACACCGGCCATGAACGCCGCTTGCAAGCCGAACGCCTGATTGGCGCCCAGGCCCTTGAGGAAGCTCAAGCCTTGCGCTTCAACGTGTTCAGCGGCGAGTTCAACGCCAAGCTGAAAGGCGCGGAACTGGGCCTGGACATGGATGACTATGATGTTCACTGCAGCCACATCGGTGTGCGGGATTTGAACAGCGGTCGACTGGTCGCCACCACCCGTTTGCTCGACCACCAGGCCGCTAGCAGCCTGGGACGCTTCTACAGCGAAGAAGAATTCAGCCTCCACGGCCTGCTCCAGCTCAAGGGCCCAATCCTCGAAATCGGTCGCACCTGCGTCGACCCGGCGTACCGCAACGGCGGCACCATCGCCGTGCTCTGGGGCGAATTGGCCGAAGTGCTCAACCAGGGCGGCTACAGCTACCTGATGGGCTGCGCGAGCATCCCGATGCAGGACGGCGGTGTGCAGGCCCAGGCGATCATGCAGCGCCTGCGCGAACGCTACCTGTGCACCGAACACCTGCGGGCCGAACCGAAAAAGCCGCTGCCGAACCTGGATGTGCCGTCCAACGTGATCGCCGAAATGCCGCCCCTGCTCAAGGCCTACATGCGCCTGGGCGCGAAAATCTGTGGTGAACCCTGCTGGGATGAGGACTTTCAGGTGGCCGACGTGTTCATCCTGCTCAAGCGCGACGAGTTGTGCCCGCGTTACGCCCGCCACTTCAAGGCGGCCGTTTGATGAGCCGCCTGCGGGTCTACGGGCGCATCGCCCGAGTGCTGTTGGTGGTAGCCCTGGGCTTGTGCATGGCCGGTGTGTTCGGCCTGTTCGAGCGCCTGGGCATCGCCCACTCAATGGTGCGTCGCCAGCGCTGGTCACGCTTTTTCATGGCCCGCCTGAGCAATGCCCTGCCCTTTCGCGTCACGGTCCATGGGCCGTTGCCCGAACAGCCGATGCTGTGGGTCAGCAACCATGTGTCGTGGACGGACATTCCCCTGCTGGGCATGCTGGCGCCGCTGTCGTTCCTGTCCAAGGCCGAAGTGCGCACCTGGCCCGTGGCGGGCTGGCTGGCGGCCAAGGCCGGCAGCCTGTTTATCCGTCGCGGTTCGGGCGATAGCCAACTGATCCGCAAACAGATGACCCGGCACTTGCAGCAGGAACATCCCTTGCTGATGTTTCCCGAAGGCACCACCACCGACGGACGTGCCCTGCGCACCTTCCACGGGCGCCTGTTGGCCAGCGCCATCGATGCCGACGTGGCGCTGCAACCGGTGGCGATTCGTTACCTGCGAGACGGGCAGATCGATGCCTTGGCACCCTTTATCGGCGACGATGACCTGCTGTCACACCTGATGCGCCTGTTCGCCAACGATCAAGGCCAGGTGCACATCCACTTGCTCAAGCCGATCGCCTGCCAGGGCCAGGAGCGCGCAGCACTGGCATTCCAGGCACAACAGGCGGTGCAGAAAGCCTTGTTTGGCGATGTGGCACAACCGGCCGAACCGCGTCGCGCCGGCGAACTGATCGCCGCCTGAACGTATAGGAACCGGCTTGCCGGCGAAGAGCGCCCTGAGGCAAACAACGCCCATCAGGCCGCCTTCGCTGGCAAGCCAACGCCTACAACGGGGTGGAATGTTGCGCAGCGAACGCCTGCAGTTGCGGGTAGAAGGCCCGAAAATCTTCGCTCAACGGCTGGTACAAACGCTCCAGCTCCCCCATGGCCGCCGCCAGTTCCTCCGGCCGCGACAAGCGCCGGGCGATGCCCTGCAACACCTGCTCCAGCACCTCGAAATCCCGATAGGAACCCAGCCAGTCATGGGCCGCCATGTGGGGCGCGATCTGCGCCAGGCGCCCCGGTAACTGGGGCTCCGCCGCCAGCACCCGATACACATCGCGAGTGAAGAGTGCCAACGGCCGGTCGGCGTATTGCGCCCAGTCCCTCGCCAGGCAGTGATCGAAAAACACGTCCAGGACAATGCCGGCGTAACGTCGCCGGGTCAGGGAAAACCGCGACAACGCCGCCCCCACCAAAGGGTGGCTGTCGGTGTAGATGTCGATGCTGCGGTGCAGGCGGATGCCGGCTTCGACGTCCGGGACGAACTGGCCTTGCAGCCGCCCTTTGACAAAGTCGCCGTACAGACTGCCGAGTAATTGGCCGGGGCGCTGGCCGCCGAGGTGCAGATGTCCGAGATAATTCATCCGCGCAGCTTAGCACCGCGCCCAACATATCGTTATAACTCGATATACCGATAAAGCATGATTTAAGACCAAAATCATATTGGTATATCGCGAAGTACCGATTTAAAGTTCGCCTTATCGCGATATAACGTTTTACGGATACCGAGCCCTGCCATGTCCATTGACCTCGACGAAATAATAAAAGCCCTGGCGCACCCTGTACGGCGAGAGATTCTCCACTGGCTGAAAGACCCGACAGTCGAATTCCCCGATCAGTCCCATAGCAACGAGCACGGCGTGTGTGCCGGGCAGATCGATCAGCGCTGCGGCCTGTCGCAGTCAACCGTGTCGGCCCATCTGTCCACCTTGCAACGTGCCGGGCTGATCAGCAGCCGCAAAGTCGGCCAATGGCACTTTTTCAAACGCAATGAGGAAAACATCCAGCAATTCCTCAAGCAAATGAGCCAAGAGCTCTGACCTGACAAGGATCCATCAATGCCCCTCTCGCTCATCATCCTGGCCTTGAGTGCCTTCGCCATCGGCACCACCGAGTTCGTCATCATGGGCCTGTTGCCCGATGTGGCGAAGGACCTCGGTGTGTCGATCCCCAGTGCCGGCTGGCTGGTGACCGGGTACGCCCTGGGCGTGGCCATCGGCGCGCCCTTCATGGCCCTGGCCACGGCCAAGCTACCGCGCAAGGCCGCCCTGGTGGCGTTGATGGGGATTTTTATCGTCGGCAACCTGCTGTGCGCCCTGGCCAGTGACTACAACGTGCTGATGTTTGCCCGGGTGGTCACGGCCCTGTGCCACGGCGCCTTCTTTGGTATCGGTTCGGTGGTCGCCGCCGGCTTGGTGCCTGCCAACAAACGCGCCTCGGCGGTGGCTTTGATGTTCACCGGCTTGACCCTGGCCAACGTTCTCGGCGTGCCGCTGGGCACCGCCCTGGGCCAGGATGCCGGCTGGCGTTCGACCTTCTGGGCGGTGACCGTGATCGGCGTGATTGCACTGATCGGCCTGATCCGCTTTCTGCCGGCCAAGCGCGATGAAGAAAAACTCGACATGCGTTCGGAACTCGCTGCCCTCAAGGGCGCTGGCATCTGGCTGTCCCTGAGCATGACCGCGTTGTTCGCCGCCTCGATGTTCACCCTCTTCACTTATGTCGCCCCGCTGCTGGGGGATGTCACCGGTGTGTCGCCCGACGGCGTGACCTGGACCCTGCTGCTGATCGGCCTGGGCCTGACCCTGGGCAACATCATCGGCGGCAAGCTGGCGGACAAACGCCTGGGCGCCACCCTGATCGGGGTCTTCGTCGCCATGGCGGTGGTGTCCACGGTACTGAGCTGGACCAGCGTCGCGCTGATTCCTACCGAGATCACCCTGTTCCTCTGGGCCACAGCGTCCTTTGCCGCCGTGCCGGCCCTGCAGGTCAACGTGGTGAGCTTCGGCAAGGCCGCGCCGAACCTGGTGTCGACCCTGAACATTGGCGCCTTCAACATCGGCAACGCCCTGGGCGCCTGGGTGGGCGGCAGCGTCATCGCCCACGGTTTCGGCCTGACCAGCGTGCCACTGGCGGCGGCCCTGCTGGCGGTGCTCGCGCTGCTGGTGACGCTGATTACCTTTCGCCAGGGCGGCAACCCCGACCTGGCGCCTGCGACTCATTGATACGTTCATTTCATTTAAAGAAGGGTGTACTTCATGACGACGATTTTTGACCCGATCACACTGGGCGACCTGGAGCTGTCCAACCGCATCATCATGGCCCCACTGACCCGCTGCCGCGCCGACGCAGGCCGTGTGCCCAACTCGCTGATGGCCGAGTACTACGTGCAACGTGCCTCCGCGGGCCTGATTCTCAGCGAAGCCACGTCGGTCACCCCGATGGGCGTCGGCTACCCGGATACCCCTGGCATCTGGTCCAACGACCAGGTCCGTGGCTGGAGCAACGTGACCAAGGCCATCCACGGCGCCGGCGGCAAGATCTTCCTGCAACTGTGGCACGTGGGGCGTATCTCGCACCCGTCCTACCTGAATGGTGAAACCCCGGTCGCACCGAGTGCCCTGCAGCCTAAAGGCCACGTCAGCCTGGTGCGCCCTCTGTCCGACTACCCGACCCCGCGCGCCCTGGAAACCGCTGAAATCGCCGACATCATCGACGCCTACCGCGTGGGTGCGGAAAACGCCAAGGCGCCGGTTTCGACGGCGTGGAAATCCACGGTGCCAACGGCTACCTGCTGGACCAGTTCCTGCAAAGCAGCACCAACCAGCGCACCGACAACTACGGCGGCTCCCTGGAAAACCGTGCCCGCCTGCTGCTGGAAGTCACCGACGCCGCCATTGAAATCTGGGGCGCCGGCCGCGTGGGCGTGCACCTGTCACCCCGCGCCGACTCCCATGACATGGGCGACGAGAACCTCGCAGAGACCTTCACCTACGTGGCACGTGAACTGGGCAAGCGCGGCATCGCCTTTATCTGCTCCCGCGAAAAAGAAGGGGCCGACAGCCTCGGCCCGCAACTCAAAGAGGCCTTTGGCGGCCCTTACATCGCCAACGAACGCTTCACCAAAGACAGCGCCAATGCCTGGCTGGCCAGCGGCAAGGCCGATGCAGTGGCCTTCGGCGTCCCCTTCATCGCCAACCCGGACCTGCCAGCACGCTTGAAGGCCGACGCCCCATTGAACGAGCCGCACCCGGAAACCTTCTACGGCCAGGGCCCGGTCGGCTACATCGACTACCCGACGTTGTAAGGTTCAGCGCGGCATGAAAAAGCCCCCGGCTCTAACGAGTCGGGGCTTTGTTGTTTGTGGCCACTGGTAAAGGGTAGCGAGCGACTCAAGTCTTGCGTTGTACCCAGGCTACCGCCAAACCACTGAGGCAAATCACCGTGATACCGACCACCCCATAGGTGTCGGGGGTGTGATCGAAAATCAGGTAGCCATAGAGACCGGCAAACAGAATCTGCCCGTAGCTGAACGGCGCCAGCATCGCCGGAGCAGCATGGCGAAACGCCTGGGTCAGCAACATATGGCCGAGCATGCCACAGGCCCCCAAGCCGATCATGAACAGGCCGTGCAGCAGGCTCGGAGTGCTCCAGAAAAACGGCAGCAGCGCACTCATGATCAGACTGTTGAGAATCCCGGTGAGGAAGTTGCTGGTGGTCGGGCTATCGATGCCGCTGAGTTTGCGCGTGAGCAATTGATAGAAGCCGAAACACAGGGCTGAGCACAGCGGCAGCAGAATCGCCGGCGTGAACAATGCGCCGCCGGGACGCACCACAATCAATACCCCGACAAAACCCGCCAACACCGCCAGCCACTGGCTGCGCGTGACCCGCTCGCCCAATAGTGGCACGGACAGAGCAGTGACCAATAGCGGCGCCAGGAAGTTGACCGCCGTGGCTTCCGCCAACGGGATGTAGCGCAAGCCCGTGGTGAAGAACAGGCTGGTCCCGATCAGGCACAACGCCCGCAGCAACTGCAGGCCGGGACGCTTGGTGCGCACCACTGCTGAAAAACCGCTGCGCGGAACGAACACCACCAGCATCAACAAGGTATGCACCACGTAGCGGGCCCAGACCACCATGACGATGGGGTAGAAGCCGGACAGGTACTTGGACAGGGTGTCGTGGCTGGCGAACAGCAACACCGCCAGACAGATCAGGGCGATGCCTTTGATGGGCTGCTCGGAGCCCTTGAAGACGGAGGCACTCACACTCATTTACACGCTCGACACAAATTTCCTACAAAATACATAGCTCGCTATCTATCAAGATAGAGCCCGCACGTATATAAAAGCACGCCATTGAAACAACGCGAGCACGGGGAGTGATCTTCCAGCGGGGTGGGCGTTGACACACCTGGACTCAATTTCACAGGTTGTCTTAATGACGCAGGCTAGGGCTCACGCGCAGCATATCCAGGCCGATGTCGATCCAGCGTTCGGCCTCGGCGTGCAGCGCGAAACTTTCCGGCGCCAACAGCCACTGATACAGCATGCCGTCGATAAAGGCATGCAGGGTGATAGCCGCACGGGCCGTGTCCAGGTTTTCGGCAATTGCCCCCGGTTCACTGCATTGCGCAACGCCAGTTCGATGTGCACGTTGCAATCCAGGCTGGCCGAGCGCCGCTGACGACGCAAGTCGCACATTTCATCGGTGAACTCGCACTTATGAAACAAAATCTCATTGATGCGTCGGGTCTTCGGGTCCAGGGCAACTTGATGAAACAAATGAATCAGCAGGTTGCGCATGCAGCCCAACGGGTCCATCTCATCTACATTTTCACTGGCCTTGGCCATCTCATCCAACGGCTCACGCAAGCTATCGAGCATGGCTTGCACCAGGTCGGCCTTGTTACTGAAGTGCCAGTAAATAGCGCCCCGAGTCACCCCCGCCAATGTCGCAATATCGGCCAGGGTGGTACGCGCAACACCGCGCTCGTAAAAGGCTTTTTCAGCCGCCTCGAGTATCTGGTTACGGGTTTCTTGAGCTTCCTCTTTGGTACGGCGGACCATGGCAGTCAAACCTCGATCAGGATCCTCAAGCGATGCATGAAGACCTTCTGAATAAATATGGAACGGCCTCTCTGGTGCCGTTTACCCAGCCTACAATTCAACCTTTGAAACGGCCTCTGTAACCGTGTGGATACGCAGCCGAAAGGTATTTACAAACAACCATGAACGTAAGTATATTCCTTAGCAAGCTACTTATCCACTCAGCACTCTTTTTTTACCCTTCCACTTTTCTTGTGCGCATCTCGCGTGCCTGACCCGAGGATCTTCATGCAACTCAAGCCAGCTGTTACCGCTCTGGTTACTGCCGTCGCCCTGGCATCGCTGCTCAGCGGATGTAAAAAGGAAGAGGCGGCTCCGGCCCCTCAGACCCCTCAGGTCGGCGTAGTCACCCTACAACCTCAAGCCTTCACCCTGACGTCGGAGCTGCCGGGTCGTACCACTGCGTACCGCATTGCCGAAGTTCGTCCTCAGGTCAACGGCATCATTCTCAAGCGCCTTTTCAAGGAAGGCGGCGACGTCAAGGAAGGGCAACAGCTTTACCAAATTGATCCGTCGGTCTATGAGGCAACCCTGAAAAGTGCCCAAGCCAACCTGCAATCCACCAAGTCGATCTCCGACCGCTACAAGCAGTTGGTGGATGAGCAAGCCGTGAGTCGCCAGGAATACGACACCGCAATGGCTAACCGCCTGCAGTCGGAAGCCAGCTTGCAGACGGCCCAGATCAACGTGCGCTACACCAAGGTCTTCGCCCCGATTTCCGGGCGCATCGGCCGCTCCTCGGTGACCGAAGGTGCACTGGTCAGCAACGGCCAAACCGACGCCATGGCCGTGATCCAGCAGCTGGACCCCATCTACGTCGACGTTACGCAATCTTCCGCCGAGATGCTGAAGCTGCGTCGTGACCTGGAAAGTGGCCAGTTGCAGAAAGCCGGTGCCAACTCCGCCAAGGTCAAGCTGACCCTGGAAGACGGCAGCGAATACGGCCAGGACGGCAAGCTGGAGTTCTCCGAAGTGTCCGTGGACGAAACCACCGGTTCCGTAACACTTCGCGCTGTGTTCCCCAACCCAGACCACACCCTGCTGCCGGGCATGTTTGTCCACGCGCAGCTGCAGGCGGGTGTGAACGCCAAGGCCATCCTCGCGCCGCAGCAAGGTGTGACCCGTGACCTCA
Source organism: Pseudomonas morbosilactucae (assembly GCF_023241715.1). Lineage (GTDB taxonomy): Bacteria > Pseudomonadota > Gammaproteobacteria > Pseudomonadales > Pseudomonadaceae > Aquipseudomonas > Aquipseudomonas morbosilactucae. Next base: position 30,273 of record NZ_JALQCW010000053.1, on the reverse strand, counting down.
AGGGCATTCCAACCGCGATGGTGGTCAACCAGGACAACAAGGTTGAACAGCGCGTCCTGGTCGCCAACCGCACCGCCGGCGCCTATTGGCTGGTGGAAAAAGGCTTGAACGCCGGTGACCGCGTGATCACCGAAGGCTTGCAATTCATCAAGCCGGGCATCGAAGTCCAAGTCAAGGATGCCACCAACGCCCAGGCCGCTGGCACCACCGCTCCTGCTGCTGCCGCTGGCAAAGGGGAGTAATTCATGTCGAAATTCTTTATCGACCGTCCCATTTTCGCCTGGGTAATTGCCCTGGTGATCATGCTGGTCGGGGCACTATCGATCCTCAAGCTCCCCATCAACCAGTACCCGGCCATTGCACCAACGGCCATTGATATCCAGGTCACCTACCCAGGCGCTTCCGCACAAACCGTGCAGGACACCGTGGTTCAGGTCATCGAGCAACAGCTCAACGGTATCGACAACCTGCGTTACGTCGCCTCGGACAGTAACTCCGACGGCAGCATGACCATCACCGCGACGTTCAACCAGGGTACCAACCCGGACATCGCCCAGGTTCAGGTGCAGAACAAACTGAACCTGGCGACCCCACTGCTGCCGCAAGAAGTGCAGCAGCAGGGTATCCGCGTGACCAAGTCGGTGAAGAACTTCCTGATGGTGATCGGGCTGGTGTCGGAAGACGGCAGCATGAACAAGGACGACCTGTCCAACTACATCGTTTCCAACATCCAGGACCCGATCTCGCGGACCTCGGGCGTGGGTGACTTCCAGGTCTTCGGTTCCCAGTACGCCATGCGTATCTGGCTGGACCCGGCCAAGTTGAACAACTTCCAGATGACTCCGGTGGATGTCAGCACCGCCATCCAGGCGCAGAACGTGCAAGTGGCCACCGGCCAGTTGGGCGGCTTGCCTGCCCTGCCCGGCACCCAGCTGAACGCCACCATCATCGGCAAGACGCGCCTGCAAACCGCCGAGCAGTTTGAAAAGATCCTGCTGCGGGTCAACACCGACGGTTCCCAGGTTCGCCTGGGCGACGTGGCTCGTGTTGAGCTGGGCGGCCAGAACTACAGCATCAGTGCACAGTTCAACGGCAAACCGGCTTCCGGCATGGCAATCAAGCTGGCCTCGGGCGCCAACGCCCTGGACACCGCCAAGGCCATTCGCGCCACGGTCGCGTCCCTGGAGCCGTTCTTCCCGCCGGGCATGAAAGCCGTGGTCCCGTATGACACCACCCCCGTGGTGACCGAATCGATCTCCGGTGTGGTTCACACCCTGATCGAGGCGATCGTCCTGGTGTTCCTGGTGATGTACCTGTTCCTGCAGAACTTCCGCGCCACCATCATCACCACGATGACCGTGCCGGTTGTACTCCTGGGGACCTTCGGCATCCTCGCGGCCTTCGGTTTCACCATCAACACCCTGACCATGTTCGGCATGATCCTGGCCATCGGTCTATTGGTGGACGATGCGATCGTGGTGGTGGAAAACGTCGAGCGGGTCATGGCCGAGGAGCATCTGTCGCCCAAGGAGGCGACGGTCAAATCCATGGGCCAGATCCAGGGCGCATTGGTGGGTATTGCCCTGGTGCTGTCCGCGGTACTGCTGCCCATGGCGTTCTTCGGCGGCTCCACGGGCGTGATCTACAAACAGTTCTCCATCACCATTGTCTCGGCGATGGCGCTGTCGGTACTGGTTGCCCTGATCTTCACCCCGGCCTTGTGCGCCACCATGCTCAAGCCGATCGACCCGGAAAAGCACGGCCAACCCAAACGCGGTTTCTTTGGCTGGTTCAACCGTAACTTCGACCGTGGCGTTCTGAGCTACGAGCGCGGCGTCGGCAACATGATCAAGCACAAGTTTCCGTCGCTGCTGGTCTACGTGATCATCTTCGCCGGCATGATCTGGCTGTTCACCCGGATTCCGGCGCGTTCCTGCCCGAGGAAGACCAGGGCGTGATCTTTGCCCAGGTGCAGACGCCGGTCGGCTCTTCAGCGGAACGCACGCAGAAAGTCATCGACGACATGCGCATCTTCTTGTTGAACGACAAGGAAGGCGAGCCAGGCGAAGGCAAGGCTGTGAAGTCGGTGTTCACCGTGAATGGCTTCAACTTCGCGGGTCGCGGCCAAAGCTCCGGCCTGGCGTTCGTGATGCTCAAGCCCTGGGACGAGCGGGATGCGTCGCAGTCGGTGTTCGAAGTGGCGAAGCGGGCCCAAGGCTACTTCTCCCAGACCTTCAAGGACGCCATGGTATTTGCCATCGTGCCGCCGTCGGTCCTGGAGTTGGGTAACGCCACCGGTTTCGACGTGTTCCTGCAAGACCAGGGCGGCGTCGGCCACGACAAGTTGATGGAGGCCCGTAACCAGTTCCTCGGCATGGCCTCGCAAAGCAAGATCCTCGCAGGCGTGCGCCCCAACGGCGTCAACGATGAGCCGCAGTACGAACTCACCATCGACGACGAGAAGGCCAGCGCGCAGGGCATCAGCCTGTCGAGCATCAACCAGACCCTGGCGATTGCCCTGGGCGGTAGCTACGTCAACGACTTCATCGACCGTGGTCGGGTGAAGAAGGTCTATCTCCAGGGTGAGGCCGCAGGCCGGATGTCCCCTGAAGACCTGAACAAATGGTTCGTGCGCAGCGACTCCGGGAAAATGGTGCCACTGTCGGCCATCGCCTCGGGCCACTGGATCTTCGGTTCGCCGAAACTCTCGCGCTATAACGGTGTAGCGGCGATGGAAATCCTCGGTACGCCAGCACCTGGCTACAGTACCGGTGACGCCATGGCGGAAGTCGAGCAGATCGCCAAGAAACTGCCAGCGGGCGTCGGTTACGCCTGGACCGGCCTGTCTTATGAAGAACGTCTGTCCGGCTCCCAGGCGCCTGCGTTGTACGCCCTGTCGTTGCTGGTGGTCTTCCTCTGCCTGGCAGCGCTGTACGAAAGCTGGTCGATCCCGATCGCGGTGGTACTGGTGGTGCCGCTGGGGGTTCTCGGTGCACTGATGGCCACCAGCCTGCGCGGGCTGTCCAACGACGTGTTCTTCCAGGTGGGCTTGCTGGTGACGGTGGGGCTTGCGGCGAAGAACGCGATCCTGATCGTCGAGTTCGCCAAGGAACTGCATGAACAGGGCAAGGGCATCATCGAATCGGCCGTCGAAGCATCCCGGATGCGTCTGCGCCCGATCATCATGACGTCCATGGCCTTTATCCTCGGCGTACTGCCGCTGGCAATCTCCAGCGGTGCCGGTTCGGGCAGCCAGCACGCCATTGGTACCGGGGTAATTGGCGGTATGATTACCGCCACCGTTCTGGCGATCTTCTGGGTACCGCTGTTCTTCGTGATCGTGACCGCGATGGGCCGCCGCAAGAACGTCACCACTGAAACTCCTAAAGAGGCTGGCCAATGAGCAAGTCGCTACTCTCCCTGGCAATCACGGCGGCAGTGCTGAGTGGTTGCTCGCTGATCCCTGACTATCAGCAGCCGCAAGCGCCGGTAGCGGCGCAGTACCCGCAAGGCCCGGCCTACTCGCCAGCGGAGGCCGCCAACCAGGCGGCCGCCGAACAGGGCTGGCGCCAGTTCTTCCATGACCCGGCCCTGCAGCAATTGATTCAGACCGCCTTGGAGAACAACCGCGACCTCAAGGTCGCGGCCTTGAACATCGACGCGTATGCCGCCCAGTACCAGATCCAGCGGGCGGACCTGTTCCCTGCGGTATCGGCGACCGGCAGCGGCAGCCGCCAGCGCACGCCGGCACGGGTTTCCCAGACCGGCGAAGCGGCGATCAGCAGCCAGTACTCGGCAACCCTGGGCATCAGCGCCTACGAACTGGACCTGTTCGGTCGCGTTCGCAGCCTGAGCGAGCAAGCCCTGCAGACCTACTTCTCCAGCGAAGAGGCTCGGCGCAGCACCCAGATCAGCCTGGTGGCCAGCGTGGCCAACGCCTACCTGACCTGGCAGGCCGACAAGGAACTGCTGAAGCTGACCCAGGACACCCTGAACGCCTACGAAGAGAGCTTCAAGCTCACCTCGCGCAGCAATGAAGTCGGCGTGGCCTCGGCCCTGGACCTGAGCCAGGCGCGCACCTCGGTGGAAAATGCCCGGGTGCAACTGGCGCGTTACACCCGCCAAGTGGCCCAGGATGAAAACAGCCTGACCCTGCTGCTGGGCACGGCGGTTCCGGGCAACCTGCCAGGTGCACAACCACTGTCGGCCGACCTGCTGAGCGAGTTGCCGGCCGGCCTGCCGTCGGAGCTGCTGCAACGACGCCCGGATATTCTCCAGGCCGAGCACAGCCTCAAGGCGGCCAACGCCAACATCGGCGCGGCACGGGCGGCGTTCTTCCCGAGCATCAGCCTGACCGCCAACGCCGGCAGCCTGAGTCCGGACCTGTCCGGCCTGTTCAAGGGGGGGTCGGGGACCTGGCTGTTCCAGCCGCAGATCAACCTGCCGATCTTCAACGCCGGCAGCCTGCGCGCCAGCCTGGATTACTCGAAAATCCAGAAAGAAATCACCGTCGCGCAATACGAAAAGTCCATCCAGACCGCCTTCCAGGAAGTCTCCGATGGGCTGGCGGCACGCCAGACCTACAACCAGCAGTTGCAGGCCCAGCGTGATTTCGTCAACGCCAACCAGGATTACTACCGCCTGGCCGAGCGTCGCTACCGGATCGGGGTCGACAGCAACCTGACCTTCCTCGATGCCCAGCGTTCGTTGTTCAGCGCCCAACAGGCCTTGATCACCGACCGCCTGTCCCAGCTGACCAGCGAGGTCAACCTGTACAAGGCCCTCGGCGGCGGCTGGAACGAGCAGACGGCGAAAAACGAGCCGGTGGCGGAACAAGCGCCGAAGCTGCGACTGTTCTGATCGATTGGCGGCCACCCGAAAAACCCACCTTGCGGTGGGTTTTTTTATGCGGGGAGCATCGCCTACAGTAGTGTTCGATTATCGCCCAAAACCCGCTTCCCCCCGATTGAAACGCCTCTTCGCGCAAACCACCATTCCCCGCACTGACAAAAACCAATAACAACAGGTTCTTCACCATGACCCAGCGCCCTGCCCGCTCCGGCTGATCGTCAGCGTTGCCCCCCTACTTCCGAACCCTTGCGACAAGTGTTTTTGCCGCAGTGCAGTGCTGCACCCCTAACAATTAGAGAGCGACAACATGAAGCCAATCACCGCCCCTCAACACCTCTTCTTGCCAAGCCTCGTGGCCGTGGCCCTGGCCAGCGCTGCCGTACCGGTCATGGCTGAGGAATCCGGATTTCTGGAAGACGCCAAGGCCAACCTGAACCTGCGCAACTTCTACATCAACCGCAACTTCACCAACCCGGACAACGCCCAGGGCAAGGCTGAAGAGTGGACGCAAAGCTTTATCCTCGACGCCAAGTCCGGTTTCACCCAGGGCACCATCGGCTTCGGCATGGACGTACTGGGCACCTACTCGGTGAAACTTGATGGCGGCAAAGGCACCCGCGGCACCCAACTGCTGCCGACCGACAATGACGGCCGCCCGGCCGACAACTTCGGCCGCCTGGGCGTGGCCTTCAAGGCCAAGCTGTCGCAGACCGAACTGAAGGTCGGGGAATGGATGCCGGTGCTGCCGATCCTGCGCTCCGATGACGGCCGCTCGTTGCCGCAAACCTTCCGCGGTGGCCAGATCACCTCCAAGGAAATCGACGGCCTGACCCTGTACGGCGGCCAATTCCGCGAAAACAGCCCGCGCAACGACAGCAGCATGACCGAGATGTCGATGAACGGCCGAGCCGGCATCACCTCCGATCGCTTCAACTTCCAGGGCGGCGAATACACCTTCAACGACAAGCGCACCCTGATCGGCGTGTGGAATGCCGAGCTGAAAGACATCTACAGCCAGCAATACGTCAACCTGGTGCACAGCCAACCGTTGGGCGACTGGACCCTGGGCGCCAACCTCGGCTACTTCTACGGCAAGGAAGACGGCAGCGCCCTGGCCGGCAACCTGGACAACCGCACCTGGTCTGGCCTGTTCTCCGCCAAGTACGGCAGCAACACCTTCTATGTCGGCCTGCAGAAACTCACCGGCGACAGCGCCTGGATGCGCGTCAACGGCACCAGCGGCGGCACCCTGGCGAACGACAGCTACAACGCCAGCTATGACTACGCCCAGGAAAAATCCTGGCAGGTGCGCCACGACTACAACTTCGCCGGCCTCGGCGTTCCGGGCCTGACCCTGATGAACCGCTACATCAGCGGCAGCAACGTGCACACTGGGGGGGTTACCGACGGCAAGGAGTGGGGCCGCGAGTCGGAACTGGCTTACACCATCCAGAGCGGCACCCTGAAGAACCTCAGCCTCAAATGGCGCAACTCGACCATGCGCCGCGACTTCAGCACCAACGAGTTCGACGAAAACCGGGTGATCGTCAGCTACCCTCTGAGCCTGTTGTAACGTTGCGCCGGAGCGTCCTGCGGGGCGCTTCCGGCCCATACCCGAGCAGCAGAAACGCCAAAGGCCAGCCCGTTACCGGGCTGGCCTTTGTGTTTTAACGCGCCAGGGCAATCAGCCCTCGCGAGACTCCACGCCCAGCTCGTCCCACACCGATTCTGCCAGGTGGAAGGTGGCATTGGCCGCCGGAATGCCGCAGTAAATCGCGCTCTGCATGATCACTTCCTTGATCTCGCCACGGCTGACGCCGTTGTTGGCGGCCGCCCGCAAGTGCAGCTTGAGCTCTTCATTGCGGTTCATGCCGATCAGCATGGAAATGGTGATCAGGCTGCGGGTGTGCCGCGGCAAACCCGGACGGGTCCAGATATCGCCCCAAGCGTGGCGGGTGATCATTTCCTGAAACTCCGAGTTGAACTCGGTCAGGGTGCTCAGGCTGCGGTCGACGTGGGCATCGCCCAGCACCGCGCGACGCACTTGCATGCCGTCGTCGTAACGTTGTTTCTCGTCCACAAGGGGCTCCTTGAATGGGGCACTCAAGCCCGCAGAAATTCCACAACCCGGTCGCTGAACGCGGCACCGGCTTGAACGTTGGACAGGTGGGCAGCATAGAACTCGGCGTACTCGGCGCCGGCGACCCGCTCTTGGATGAAATGCCCGCCCGACGGCGGCGTCACCGCATCTTCGGTGCCGGAAATCACCAGGGTCGGCACCTTGATCGCCGACACCTGCTCACGGTAGTCGGCATCGCGCACCGCAGCGCAGTTGGCCGCATAACCTTGTGGCGAAGTGGCCGCCAGCATGTCGGTGATACGCTTGGCCTGGTCCGGATGGGCTTCGGCGAAGTCCGGGGTGAACCAGCGCGCGATCGAGGCATCACGCAGGGCCACCATGGCCGCCTGGCCGTCACGCAGCACGGTTTCGATCCGTGGGTTCCAGATGGCCGGCTCGCCGATCTTCGCCGCGGTGTTACACACCACCAGCTTGTGCAGGCGCTCGCCAGCGTTGATGCCCAGCCACTGGCCGATCAGGCCACCCATGGACAGGCCGCAGAAATGCGCACGCTGGATATTCAAGGCGTCCAGCAGGGCCAGCACGTCGTGCCCCAGCTGTTCGATGTTGTAAGGGCCCTCGGTGACCAGGGACTTGCCATGGCCACGTGTGTCGAAACGCAGGACCCGGAAATGCTCGGTGAACGCCGGAATCTGCGCGTCCCACATGTGCAGGTCGGTGCCCAGGGAGTTGGACAGCACCAGCACCGGGGCCTCATCAGGACCCTCGCTCTGCCGCTCGTTGATCAAGTAGTGCAGTTCGCCATCGGCGAGTTGTACGAATCCCACAGCAGTCTCCTTCAGGCGTTCAACGCGAAATGTTCGGCCACGGCACGCTCGACCCAGGTGTGCGCCTGGCCGAGGTAATGGGCAGGGTCCAGCAGACGGTCCAACTCGGCCGCCGACAATTCGGCGGTCACGTGCGGGTCGTCCCCCAGTACGGCACGCAGATGGCGTTGTTCAGCCACCGCGCGTTTGCAGCATTGTTCCAACAGATGATGTGCCGTCTCGCGACCCAGACGCTGGGCCAGGGCAATGCTGACCGCTTCGGCCAGCACCAGGCCCTGGGTCAGATCGAGGTTGCGCAGCATGCGCTCGGCATCGACTTCCAGCCCTTCAGCCACCAGCAACGCCTGTTGCAGGGCCCCAGACACCAGGCAGCAAATCTCCGGCAGGGTTTCCCATTCGGCGTGCCACAGCCCCAGGCTGCGCTCGTGCTCCTGGGGCATGGCACTGAACATCGTCGCCACCAAGCCCGGCACCCGGGTCGCAGCGCTGATCAACACCGCTGCGCCCACCGGATTGCGTTTGTGCGGCATGGTGGACGACCCACCCTTGCCCGGCGCCGAAGGTTCGAACACCTCCGCCGCCTCGGTCTGCATCAGCAGGCTGATGTCCCGGCCCAACTTGCCCAGGCTGCCAGCGATCAAGCCCAGCACCGCGGCGAATTCCACCAGGCGATCACGCTGGGTGTGCCAAGGCTGCTCCGGCAATGTCAGCTGCAACTCGGTGGCCAGGGCCTCGGCCACCGGCAGGGCCTGGTCACCCAGGGCGGCCAGGGTTCCGGACGCCCCGCCGAACTGCAGCACCAGCAGCCGTGGCTTGAGTTCTTGCAGGCGTTGCCGACTGCGGGTCAGCGCCCCCAGCCAGCCGCCGATTTTCATGCCAAGGGTCACTGGCGTGGCGTGCTGCAACCAGGTACGACCGGCCAACGGCGTGGTCGCGTAGCGCTTGGCCTGGGCGGCCAGGGTTCCACCGAGACGTTCCAGGTCGGCTTCGAGCAATGCCAGGGCGCGGCGCAGTTGCAGCACCAGCCCGGTGTCCATCACGTCCTGGCTGGTAGCTCCCAGGTGAACATAGCGTTCGGCCTCGGCATCGGACTGGGCAATCTGCTTGCCCAGGGCCTTGACCAGGGGAATCGCCGAATTGCCCGCCGTAGCAATCGCATCACCCAGGGCCGAAAAATCGTAACGCTGGGCTTGGCAGGCGGCTGCGATCGGTGCCACCGCGCTCGACGGGATCAACCCCACACGGGCCTGAGCCCGCGCCAGGGCAGCCTCGAAGTCGAGCATGGCCTGGACCCGGCCCTGGTCGCAAAACACGCCGCGCATGTCGCGGGCGGTGAAGTAGGCATCAAACAGCTGATTGCTCGCCGGTGTACTCATAAACAGTCCTATGGAAGCCAGCGCCCACCATGGGCGCCGGCGAACAGGTCAAAGATCGTGGTGCAGATAAGCCGCCTGCTTGGGCAGGCGCAGACTGAACAGAAACGCCACCGCCATCATCGCCGTGACGTACCAGTAGAAGGTGTTTTCCATGCCCAGGGACTTGAGGCCCAGGGCCACGTACTCCGCAGAGCCGCCGAAGATCGCATTCGCCACCGCATACGCCAAGCCCACCCCCAGCGCACGCACTTGCGGCGGGAACATCTCGGCCTTCACCAGGCCGCTGATGGAGGTGTAGAAACTGACGATGGCCAACGCCAGGGTGATCAATACAAAGGCCAGGAACGGGCTGGTGACGGTTTTCAGGGTCAGCAGGATCGGCACCGTGCACAGGGTGCCCAGGGCGCCAAACCAGAGCATGGAATTACGCCGGCCGATCTTGTCGGCAAGCATGCCGAACAACGGCTGCATGCACATATAGAGGAACAGCGCGCCCGTCATGATGTAGCTGGCGGTCTTGGCGTGCATGCCGGCGGTGTTCACCAGGTACTTCTGCATGTAGGTGGTGAAGGTGTAGAAAATCAGCGAGCCGCCGGCGGTGTAGCCGAGCACGGTGATAAAGGCCTTGGAGTGATTCTTGAACAGCGCGGCAATACTGCCGGCGTCCTTGTCTTCACGCATTTCCTTACTGCTGGTTTCCTTCAGGGAGCGCCGCAACAACAGCGAGATCACCGCCGCAATGGCACCGATGACAAACGGAATGCGCCAGCCCCAGGCTTTCAACTCCGCTTCGTCGAGGAACTGCTGGAGGATCACCACCACCGACACTGCCAGCAGTTGCCCGCCAATCAGGGTCACGTACTGGAAGGAAGCAAAGAAGCCACGCTGCCCCTTGAGCGCCACTTCACTCATGTAGGTGGCCGTGGTGCCGTACTCGCCGCCCACCGACAACCCTTGGAACAGCCGCGCCGCCAAGAGCAGCGCCGGGGCCCAGGCGCCAATGCTGGCGTAGGTCGGCAGGAAGGCGATGACCAGGGAGCCGGCGCACATCATCAGCACCGAGATCATCATGGAATTCTTGCGCCCGTGCTTGTCGGCCACTCGGCCGAACAGCCAGCCGCCGATGGGACGCATCAGGAACCCGGCGGCGAACACACCGGCGGTGTTGAGCAACTGCACCGTGGGGTCATCGGAGGGGAAGAAGGCTGGGGCGAAATAGATGGCGCAAAAGGCGTAGACGTAGAAGTCGAACCATTCGACCAGGTTGCCGGAAGACGCACCGACGATCGCGAAGATCCTCTTGCTGCGTTCCTCGCTGGTGTAGTGACTGGTTGTGCTTGTCATGGTTTTTCACTCTGAGGGGACCGTGTGAGTCTAGACACACTTAGCAACAGTCCCGTTCCGCAAAGCCCATCGACCAGGCGCCGATCAGCGCTTCTGGCCTCAAGGCGATGCCCGCAAACCGGCTTCTACGAGATCGTGGGCTCGCAGCAGCCGGCTTGCCGGCAATCAACACCCAGCGAACTCAATAATCGAAGAACACCGTCTCAGCGTCGGTGCCCTGGAGAATCACGTTCCACTGGTACTGGCCATCGGCATCGGCCTTGGCCAACAAGGTGCCGCGACGCGCTTCGGGCACGCAGGCCAAGAGCGGGTCGTTGGCATTGGCAGGCTCGGCATCGAAGTAGATGCGGGTCAGCAAGTGCTTGACCAGGCCACGGGCGAACACCAGCACCACCAAGTGCGGTGCCTGGGTGCTGCCCTTGAGGCCCGGCACGGTCCCCGGCTTGATGGTGGTGAAACGGAAACGCCCTTCGGCGTCCACCGGCACGCGGCCGAAACCCTGGAAGTTCGGGTCCAGGGCTTTGTCCTGTTCATCTTCGGGGTGATCGTATTTGCCCACGGCGTTGGCCTGCCAGATTTCCAGCATCGCGTCGTTGACGAAGTCACCGTTGCCGTCCACCACTTGCCCAGTGATCGCTACGCGGTCGCCCCAGGTCTCGGGTTGGGTCAGGTCTTCACGGTTCAGCCAGGTCAGGCCGATGTGGTAGTAAGGGCCGACGGTGTGGGAAGTGGTCGCAGTCAGCGTCATGTTATTTCTCCATCGGCGTGGCATCGCGGCCGCGCAGGACGATGTCCCAGCGGTAGCCGAGGGCGTAGGAAGGGATGGTCTTGTCCAGGTCGAAGCTGGCGATCAGGCGTTCCTTGGCACGGGTGTCTGGTACGCAGTTGTAGATCGGGTCGTAGGCCAGCAGCGGGTCACCCGGGAAGTACATCTGGGTCACCAGGCGCGTGAGGATGCTCGGGCCGAACAGCGAAAAGTGGATATGCGCCGGGCGCCAGGCGTTGTGGTGGTTGCCCCACGGATAGGCACCGGGCTTGATGGTCTGGAACTGATACCAGCCGTCGGCGTCGGTGACGGTGCGGCCAGTGCCGGTGAAGTTCGGGTCCAGGGGCGCATCGTGCAGGTCGCGGTCGTGGTTGTAGCGACCGGCGGCGTTGGCCTGCCAGATCTCCACCAGGATCCCCGGCACCGGCAAGCCGTTCTCATCCAGTACCCGCCCGTGCACGATGATGCGTTCGCCCTGGGGCTCGGCAGCGTGTTGGGCAGTCAGGTCGTTATCCTTGTCCTGCAGGTAATCGGCGCCGATGGTCGGGCCGGTGATTTCCGACAGCGAATGGGGCAGGAACACCAACGGCTGGGACGGCGAGCGCAGGTTGGTGGACTTGTATTCAGGGTGCAAGTAATCAGGCTGAGTGCCCGCTTGCGGGCGCCGGTAACCGGGCTTGTCAGTCATGTTCAACTCTCTCTTCTTATAAAGCAGCGCGTCAGACGCGCTCAATCGCCAGTGCCAGCCCTTGGCCAACACCGACGCACATGGTCGCCAGGCCTTTCTTGCCGCCGGTCTTTTCTAGCTGATGCAAAGCGGTCAAGACCAGGCGTGCACCGCTCATGCCCAACGGGTGGCCCAGGGCAATGGCACCGCCGTTGGGGTTAACCTGAGGCGCATCGTCCGCCAGGCCCAGCTCACGCAATACCGCCAAACCTTGGCTGGCGAAGGCTTCGTTGAGTTCGATGACATCAAAATCGCTGACCGCCACGCCCAGGCGCTCGATCAGTTTACGCACGGCAGGCACCGGCCCGATGCCCATGACGCGCGGCGCGACACCGGCGCTGGCCATGCCCAATACGCGGGCACGGGCGGTCAGGCCGTGTTTTTTCACCGCTTCGGCCGAGGCCAGGATCAGGGCGGCCGCGCCATCGTTGACGCCCGAGGCGTTGCCGGCGGTGACGGTCTTATCCGGGCCGTTGACCGGCTTGAGCTTGCTCAGGGTTTCCAGGGAGGTATCGGCACGTGGGTGCTCGTCCTGCTCAACCACAGTCTCGCCCTTTTTATGGACGATGCGCACCGGAACGATTTCTTCAGCGAAGAACCCGGCGGCTTGCGCGGCGGCAGTACGTTGCTGGCTGCGCAGGGCAAAGGCGTCCTGATCGGCACGGGACACCTTGTAATCGTCGGCCACGTTGTCGGCGGTCTGCGGCATGGCATCCACACCGTACTGGGCTTTCATCAACGGGTTGATGAAGCGCCAGCCGATGGTGGTGTCTTCCAGTTTCATGTTGCGCGAGAAAGCGCTGTCGGCCTTACCCATGACAAACGGCGCGCGGGACATGGACTCGACGCCACCGGCAATCGCCAGCTCCATCTCGCCGCTGGCAATGGCCCGGAAGGCGTGCCGATGGCGTCCATGCCCGAAGCGCAGAGACGGTTCAGGGTCACGCCCGGAATGCTCTCTGGCAGCCCTGCCAGCAGCAGCGCCATGCGCGCCACGTTGCGGTTGTCTTCACCGGCCTGGTTGGCGCAGCCGAGGAACACCTCGTCAACGGCTGTCCAGTCCACCGACGGGTTGCGTTCCATCAACGCCTTGATCGGCGCGGCGGCCAGGTCGTCGGCGCGCACGGCCGAAAGACCACCGCCAAAACGGCCGATAGGGGTACGAATGGCATCACAGATAAATACTTCACGCATCAGGCTTCTCCAGGGGCTTGGCCGTGAGCGGCGGCATTCCGCGCTTCCAGGTCACGCAGGGCAGTCAATTCGATCTCGGTCAGTACGGCGGTCTGCGACGTTTATCGGACCGCTGAAAAAAACGGCGCGAGGGGCACGCCAAAGCAATTGAAGATAAAGGTACTGAAGATTAAGCCGGGGCAAACGCCCAAACAATCCGATAATCGACTGAGCGTTCGCTTATCGAACGGATTGTTGCAAGGCTATCTATCTCCATAAAAGCTTGTGGGCAAGCCCGGCCCGGCAGGAATTGCCGGGGCGGACTTGCCTGCACAGGGCCGGTCAACCAGTCGCAGCCCGTATCAGGTGGCATCCGCATGGCTGACCATGCCTTTGATCAACACGGCAGCGGTGGCCAAGGCCGCTGGAATCACCAGCGCCGTCAGCACTTGCTCGAAGTTCCAGCCCAGGCCCAACAGTGTGGCGCCCATCCAGGCCCCCAGGATCGCGCCGAAACGGCCGATGCCCAGCATCCACGAAACGCCAGTGGCCCGGCCCTGGGTCGGATAGAAACGCGCCGCCAAGGAAGGCATCGCCGATTGCGCACCGTTGACGCACATACCGGCAATCAGCACCAGGGTGGCCAGGAGGGTGATATTGCCCAGGCTCTGGCCTACCGCGTAGGCGAACACCCCGGCCAGCAGGTAAAACGTGCCGATGACCTTGTGCGGGTTGAAGCGGTCCATGGCCCAGCCCACCCCAACGGCACTGAGCACCCCGCCGAACTGGAACAAGGCGCCGATAAACGCGGCCTGTTCCATGCTTGCGCCACTGTCACGCATCAGGGTCGGCAGCCAACTGGTCAGCAGGTAGACAATCACCAGACCCATGAAATAGGTCAGCCACAGCAGCAAGGTGCCGACGCTGTAGGTGCCGGAGAAAATCACCGCGAAGACGTTGCGAGCCTTGACGGTCTTCTGTTCCGGCACGCTGAAGCTGGTGGCTTGGCCAACGATGGTCGGCTCAATGGGGGCCAAGGTCTTGCGCACCTTGTCGGTGCCCCGATTGCGCACCACCAGGTAACGTGCCGACTCCGGCAACCACAGCAACAGCACCGCTGCCAGAATCAGCGGCAGGATGCCGCCGATCAGCAACAGGCTGTGCCAGCCGAAGGCCGGAATCAGCTTGGCAGAGATAAAACCACCGCCCGCCATGCCCAGGTTAAAGCCGCAGAACATGCTGGTGACCAACAACGACTTGTGGCGCTCCGGGGTGTATTCCGAGAGCAAGGTGGTGGCGTTGGGCATGCCGGCACCCAGGCCCAGGCCCGTGAGGAAGCGCAGCACCAGCAATTGATCGACGTTGCTGCTGTAGGCCGAGGCCAGACTGAAGGCACCGAACACCAACACCGCCCCTACCAGCACCACTTTGCGACCGAAGCGGTCAGCCAGCGGCCCGGAACCCAGGGCACCAAAGACCATGCCGATCAGCGCGGCACTCATCACCGGGCCGAGGCTGGCGCGGTCGATGCCCCAATCCTGGGACAGCGCCGGGGCGATAAAGCCCATGGCCGCTGTGTCCAGGCCATCGAGGAAGACAATCAGGAAACACAGGATCACCACTCGCCACTGATAACGCGACAAGGGCTGGGTATTAATGAAGGACTGCACATCGAGGCAGTTGGCGGATTGAGGCTGGGTCATTATTTTTATTTCCACACAAAAACGCGGGCGAGCAGAGGCCAGGCGCAACGGCTCGGGTCATCGAACAATCAAGGGAATAGCGGAATCAGGCGACTCGCGCGGGACGGCAGAACAGGTCGTGGCGACGACGCCGGGATGCTGTGTTCATGAGGATGGGCCTCTTCATTATTATCGGGTCGCCACTGGCCGCCGGTGACATGCACTAACGGCCGATGACGCTGCCGCGACATTAATGAGCCAAGGGAAAGAGCGTCAATTCGCCAAGCGCGTATTTGTGCGTTTATCGAACACCTTAAGCAAACAGCTGGGCACTCAGGTCGCGACTGGCACTGAGCAAACCCGGCAGAAAACGCTGCTCCAACTCGGCCCGGCTGACCCGCCCGGCGTGGGTGCTGACGTTCAGCGCCGCCAACACCTGGCCCGAGGCGTCATACACCGGCACCGCAATGGAACGCAGGCCCTGCTCCAACTCCTGGTCGACGATGCACCAGCCTTGCTGACGTACCTGTTGCAGGCATTCGAGCAAGGCCTCGGGGGTGTGCAGCGTGCGGCTGGTCTTGGCTTGCAGATCCGCGTGCTCCAGGTATTCACGCAAGGAAGCGTCATCCAGGGCCGCCAGCAAGATTCGGCCCATGGACGTGCAATAGGCCGGCAACCGCCCGCCAACCGACAGGTCCACCGAGATCAGACGCTGGGTGGTCGCCGAGCGGGCGATGTAGAGAATGTCTTCCCCTTCCAGGGTCGCCATATTGCAGGCTTCGTGCAGTTGCTCGCTCATGCGGTCCAGATAGGGCTGGGCAGACACCGCCAGGGGCGTGGACGACAGGTAGGCGTGACCCAGGGTCAGGACCTTGGGCAGCAACGAGTAGGTGCGGCCATCGGTGGTGGCATACCCCAGCTTGATCAAGGTATGCAGGCAGCGGCGCACCGCCGCCCGGGGGATTTCGGTGCGGTGGCTGATCTGGGCGATGGTCAGGTGCCGCTTGCGCTCCTGGAAGGCCTGGACCACCGCCAGACCGCGAGCCAGGGACGTCATGAAATCAGGGTCGCCGGTCAGAGCCTGAATGCGCTTGGCTGGAGAGGCCACAATCGGCGGTGCCACGGAGGCAAAGGAATTACGCATTTGATCGTTCATTTCAGGCTCTCTGCGACGAAGTTCTGCCGTATGACAGGGCGTACTGGAGAGGTAGCACACGCCAGCACCGCCCACATCGGGCGATTATCGAACCAGCGACCGATAATCGCAACACCCGATTATCACCACTCAGGTGACGCTTTCCATCCCCTCACCCGCCAGCCTTATTGAGGGCAAAAGTACCGTTGATGGGTGTTGGTCTAGTCCAGCATTCAACGATTAAAACTTTGACGTCACAAAATACTCACACAGAAGTTGCCACTTTTTAACTTTGCGGCAATAGAGTTATTCAACCTGATAGCTATAATGCAGCAGGTGACCCGCCGGGACTTATTGCTTGTCCGGTCTGGGTGTCACTCAGGCAACTCAAACTTAGATGACGAACCTGCCGCAAGCGCTTGACCCTATATGTTCCATCCGGCCAATGCGTTTGCCAGCAAACAAGACTGTTGCTACGACAGCTGTTCTGATCCGGTGGCGTGGCCGCATGCAACATGGGCGTCGTTGATTCACCGCGAGGAGCTCGGCCTTTAAACAGGCTCGTATCCTCAAGCGCTGATTAATCGCCAACAGGCAATGTGTAGCACCGGAATTTACCTCAACTCAATTAGGTAACACTGTGACGAAAGACGAACTGCGCGCGGAACTTGAGCGCCAGGAACAACGTTACAAGGAAGTTTACGGCGGGGAAGTCACCACCTACGCCGCCCAACCTGAACCAGAACGCAAACCATGGCGTAAACGCGCCAGTATTCTTGATCAGGCATTTAACGAAGAACTGCAAAAGATGGAGAAAGAACTCAAGGCCGAACAGCCTTGATGCCGCTCTCTTGATCTTTTTCCAGCCTGCTTCGCCCACCGCCTGGCCACAGCCAGCGGCCCGGCGGATGATTGGCGGCGCGGCGACCTGACAGAATCGGGCCGGGCCCCGCCACAGGCTTGCACCTTGAAATTTCATACAAGCGTTTGAACCTGCGACACGCCTCGCAAATCGGCTGCTCGATGCACGTTCAGTCAATGAATTCAATGGCTTATCCGAGCCTCGAAAATTCCCAGGATCCTCTCCTCCCGGTCAATTTTTCCGTTGAAAAATGTTACCGGCGAGCACCTTATGCATTGATTACCGGGGTTTTCTGGCATAATCGCGCCCCCTTATGACCGGGTCAGAAAACCTTCATGATCGATTTATTCAGCGGACTGGATGCTTGGGTGCTTGTGAGCCTCTTGCTCGCCCTGGCCTTTGTCCTCGCCTACGAGTTCATCAACGGCTTTCATGACACTGCCAACGCAGTTGCCACCGTCATCTACACCAAAGCCATGCCACCGCACCTGGCGGTGTTCTTTTCCGGTGTCTTCAACTTCCTCGGTGTGTTGCTCGGCGGCGTCGGCGTGGCCTATGCCATCGTCCATTTGCTGCCGGTCGAGTTGCTGATCAATGTCAACACCGGTCACGGGTTGGCCATGGTGTTCTCGTTGCTGGCTGCGGCCATCGCCTGGAACCTGGGCACCTGGTACTTCGGCATTCCGGCGTCCAGCTCCCACACCCTGATCGGCTCGATCCTGGGCGTCGGCCTGGCCAATGCCCTGCTCAACGACATTCCCCTGGGCGATGGCGTGAACTGGCAGAAAGCGATCGATATCGGCGCTTCCCTGGTGTTCTCGCCCATGGCCGGCTTCATCATCGCCGCCCTGGTGCTGATCGGCTTGAAGTGGTGGCGTCCGATTTCGAAGATGCACAAGACCCCGGAACAGCGCCGCAAGGTCGATGACAAGAAGCACCCGCCGTTCTGGAACCGCCTGGTACTGGTGATTTCCGCCATGGCCGTGAGCTTTGTCCACGGCTCCAACGACGGTCAAAAAGGCATCGGCCTGATCATGCTGGTACTGATCGGCATCGTTCCTGCGCAGTTCGTGCTCGACCTCAATAGCACCACCTACCAGATCGAGCGCACCCGCGACGCCACCCTGCACCTCAGCCAGTTCTACCAGCGCAACAATGATTCCCTGGGCGAATTCCTGGCCTTGGGCAAAAGCGTGAAAGACGACCTGCCGGGCAAGTTCCGCTGCAACCCACAGCAGACCGAACCGACCATCACTGCGCTGCTGGGCAGCCTCAAAGGTGTGGCCGACTACCATTCGCTGCCGTCGGAAACCCGTATTGAAGTGCGTCGCTACCTGCTGTGCCTGGATGACACCGCGAAGAAAGTCGGCAAGCTGCCGGGTCTCGCCCCGCGTGAAAAAGCCGACCTGGACAAGCTGCGCAAAGACCTGACCGCCACCACTGAGTACGCACCGTTCTGGGTGATCCTGGCCGTCGCCCTGGCTCTGGGCCTGGGCACCATGATCGGCTGGAAACGTGTGGTCCTGACCATCGGTGAAAAAATCGGCAAGCAAGGCATGACCTATGCCCAGGGCATGTCGGCACAGATCACTGCAGCAGCCTTGATCGGCCTGGCCAACGTATTCAGCCTGCCCGTCTCCACCACCCACGTGCTGTCCTCGGGTGTAGCGGGAACCATGGTTGCCAACAAAAGCGGCCTGCAAGGCGGCACTGTGCGGACCATCCTGCTGGCCTGGGTCCTGACCCTGCCGGCCACCGTGGCCTTGTCGGCCGGCCTGTTCTGGCTGGCGTCCACCGTCCTCGGCACCTGATCTTCAGCGGTCACGAAAAAAGGTGCGCCCTTGCGGGTCGCACCTTTTTTTACGCCTGAATATTTGTCTCGTAACGGCCAAACGGCAGGCAAAAAAAAGGGCAACCGAAGTTGCCCAAAATGCCTTGCGTGCTCGTTGTACCGGAAAGACTTAAGGTTTCTTACGCTTGTTTGCGTCTTTCCAGATGAAGAATCCAAACCCTGCGAAAAACAGAACCATGAGGCCGACAGTCAGCACTCCGGCGATCACCACATTGTCGAAAAACATGACTGGCCTCCTGCTCTTGCCCTGTTGCGATGGGGCTAAGTTAAACAAACAGGCGGTGGGGAAAATTGACCGGCGTCAATGACGCCCAAGACGGGGCACGAGGAAGGGGGAATAACTGATCTGAATCAAAAAAAGCGCCCTGCTCAGCGCTTTTTCGGTTTGTTTTTCGGCTTTTTCTTGGCTTTACCCAAAGGCATTGCCTGCTCGAAGGCCTGGCGAACTTCGTTCAAACGCTTTTCATTGAGGTCGTGCACACGCTTGGCACGTTCGGCATTCAGGTCGATCAGCTTGTCATCTTGGCTCATGGTTTGGCTTGGCATCGTTGGGTTCAATGACAGCCGCAGCGCTGGGGATAGACAGCCTACGGCCCTTGCAGGTGTGCCAATCATGCGGCGTGAAGCGCCGCCTGACCAGTGATCGGACCCTGCACGTGGCAATAAAATCCCTCGCTCCATGCCTTTGAGCAGCCGCAGGCCCCTAGACCTCGACGTCCACCCACAACCCCTGGCGCGGCGCGCCCTCGATCAATGGGATCACCGGCACGGTGTTGTCGGCATTGAGTTCGTCACCCGGCACCGCCAGGTGCTCTTCGGGGTCTTCCTCGGCTTCGCGCTGGCGCTTCTGCCGTTCCTGCTGGCGACGCTGTTCTTCGCGCAGCAGCAAGGCCGACTGCTCAGCATCGCGCTTTTGCAGGTCGATCGTGCTTTCGTTGGAGCTTTCCTGTACCGGCACCACCGGCGGAATGTCCGGACGCTGTCGGATCGGATCCTGCTGGGATGTAACGGGCACGGCGCTCAGGGGCAGCATCGGTGGCAGCATGTTTTTAGTCTCCTGTCGGCAAGCTGTCGGCTGCATAGGGGGCGACTTGAGCCATCTGTCGCAAACTTGTGACCCAATCGTCAGCCAAAGGTGCCCTTGGGCCGGATAAATCTGATCCTGCGCTACCGTTTAACCAAGTGTTTTTCTCAGAGTTCTTGGGTCTCAGAGCCACGTTCCGTTAAGATAGTCGGCTTTTTCAAGGCGGGAGTCAGGCAGCATGGCGCAGCAGTATCAACCGGGGCAACGCTGGATTAGTGACAGCGAAGCCGAGCTAGGTTTAGGCACCGTTCTGGCACAGGACGGTCGCTTGCTGACCGTGCTCTATCCGGCCACTGGCGACACACGCCAGTATGCGCTACGGAATGCGCCCCTCACTCGCGTGAGTTTTCCCCGGGTGACAGCATCACCCACTTCGAAGGCTGGAAAATGACCGTGCAAGAAGTCGACGACGTCGACGGTTTGCTGGTCTACCACGGCCTCAATGGGCAGAACGAGCAGGTCACCCTGCCGGAAACCCAACTCTCGAACTTCATCCAGTTCCGCCTGGCCAGCGACCGTCTGTTCGCCGGGCAGATCGACCCGCTGGCCTGGTTCTCCCTGCGCTACCACACCCTGGAACACACCAGCCGCCAGTTGCAGTCCTCGCTCTGGGGCCTGGGTGGCGTGCGCGCCCAACCTATCGCCCACCAGTTGCACATTGCCCGTGAAGTCGCCGATCGCATCGCGCCGCGGGTCTTGCTGGCGGACGAAGTGGGCCTGGGCAAAACCATCGAAGCCGGCCTGGTGATCCATCGCCAACTGCTGTCGGGCCGGGCCAACCGGATCCTGATCCTGGTGCCGGAAAACCTCCAGCACCAATGGCTGGTGGAAATGCGCCGGCGCTTCAACCTGCAGGTTGCGCTGTTCGACGAAGAACGCTTTATCGAAAGCGATGCCAGCAACCCCTTCGAAGACACCCAGTTGGCCCTGGTGGCCCTGGAATGGCTGGTGGACGACGAGAAGGCCCAGGACGCACTGTTCGCGGCCGGTTGGGACCTGATGGTGGTCGACGAAGCCCACCACCTGGTGTGGCACGAAGACCAGGCCAGCCCGGAATACACCCTGGTGGAGCAACTGGCCGAAACCATCCCCGGCGTGCTGCTGCTGACCGCGACCCCGGAACAACTGGGCCAGGACAGCCACTTCGCCCGTCTGCGCCTGCTGGACCCGAATCGCTTCCACGACCTGGCCGCCTTCCGCGCCGAGAGCGAGAACTATCGCCCGGTGGCTGAAGCCGTACAGGAACTGATGGATAAAGGTCGACTGTCGCCCAAGGCACACAAGACCATCCATGGTTTCCTCGGCAACGAGGGTGAAGCCCTGCTGACCGCCGTCAATGATGGCGACACCGAAGCCAGCGCGCGCCTGGTGCGTGAGTTGCTGGACCGCCACGGCACCGGCCGCGTGCTGTTCCGCAACACCCGCGCCGCTGTGCAAGGGTTCCCTGAGCGCAAACTGCACGCCTACCCGCTGCCATGCCCGGACGAATACCTGGAACTGCCCCTGGGCGAGCACGCCGAGCTGTACCCGGAAGTCAGCTTCCAGGCCCAGCCAGAAGCCAGCGACGAAGAGCGCTGGTGGAAATTCGACCCTCGGGTCGAGTGGCTGATCGACCAGTTGAAAATGCTCAAGCGCACCAAGGTCCTGGTGATCTGCGCCCACGCGGAAACCGCCATGGACCTGGAAGACGCCCTGCGCGTGCGCTCCGGCATCCCGGCCACGGTGTTCCACGAAGGCATGAACATCCTTGAGCGTGACCGTGCGGCCGCCTACTTCGCCGATGAAGAGTTCGGCGCCCAGGTGCTGATCTGCTCGGAAATCGGCAGTGAAGGTCGCAACTTCCAGTTCTCCCATCACTTGGTACTGTTCGACCTGCCGTCTCACCCAGACCTGCTGGAGCAGCGCATCGGTCGTCTGGACCGGATCGGTCAGAAGCATGTGATCGAACTGCACGTGCCGTACCTGGAAACCAGCCCGCAAGAGCGCCTGTTCCAGTGGTACCACGAAGCGCTGAACGCCTTCCTCAATACCTGCCCAACCGGTAACGCCTTGCAGCACCAGTTCGGCCCGCGCCTGCTGCCGCTGCTGGAAAACGCCGACGACGGCGAGTGGCAAGCCCTGATCGACGAAGCCCGTGGCGAGCGTGAACGCCTGGAAGCCGAGCTGCACACCGGCCGCGACCGCCTGCTGGAGTTGAACTCCGGCGGCGCGGGTGAAGGGGATGCGCTAGTGGAGGCGATCCTTGAGCAGGACGACCAGTTCGCCCTGCCGATCTATATGGAAACCCTGTTCGACGCCTTCGGTATCGACAGCGAAGACCACTCGGAAAACGCCCTGATCCTCAAGCCCAGCGAGAAGATGCTCGACGCCAGCTTCCCCCTGGGCGACGACGAAGGCGTGACCATCACCTACGACCGCAACCAGGCGCTATCACGCGAGGACATGCAGTTCATCACCTGGGAACACCCGATGGTGCAAGGCGGCATGGACCTGGTGCTGTCCGGCTCCATGGGCAACACCGCAGTGGCGCTGATCAAGAACAAGGCGCTGAAACCCGGCACCGTGCTGCTGGAACTGCTCTACGTCAGTGAAGTGGTTGCACCGCGCGCGCTGCAACTGGGCCGTTACTTGCCGCCGGCCGCCCTGCGTTGCCTGCTGGACGCCAACGGCAATGACCTGTCGTCGCGGGTGGCGTTCGAGACCCTGAATGACCAGTTGGAAAGCGTGCCACGGGCCAGCGCCAACAAGTTCATCCAGGCACAACGGGACCAACTGACGCCACGGATCAACGCCGGTGAAGCCAAGGTCACGCCACGTCACGCCGAGCGCGTAGCCGAAGCCCAACGCCGCCTGGCCGCCGACACCGACGAAGAACTGGCGCGCCTGACCGCCTTGCAAGCGGTCAACCCGACCGTACGCGACAGCGAGCTGGTAGCGCTGCGTCAACAACAGGAGCAGGGCCTGGCAATGCTGGAAAAAGCCGCACTGCGACTGGAAGCGATTCGGGTGCTGGTGGCGGGTTAATCACCCTCCCTGCCCTGATGAACAAAAAGGCCCGCGCAATGCGGGCCTTTTTTATTGGGTGGCTGATCACCGACGAACCGGCGCCTACAGGGGCTCGTGTGCACCTTCCGTCACGTGTGAGCGGGCTTGCCGGCGATGGCGTCCTCAAGCGGTACTTGCACCGCCGCCAACCCATCTTTCATGCGCTGGGCATCGCGGACAAAACAACGGGAGGCCTGGAACAGAAACAGCATAGTCAGGAACAGCGCCACTGGAATCAGGTACATGGCGTCGTGCAGCCCCGCGGCCTTGAAGGCTTCGGTCATTTGCGCCGCACCTTCGGCATACATGGCCGCATGGGCGAAATGATCGGACAAGCCCCCCACCACCACCGGCCCCAAACCGCCCCCCAGCAAATACAGGCCGGCAAAGAACAGCGCCATAGCGGTCGCCCGCAAACGCGGCTCCACCACGTCCTGGATCGCCGTGTACACGCAGGTGTAGAAGTTGTAGGCAAACAGCCAGCCGACGCTGAACACCGCGACAAACACCCCGATCTCGATGCGCCCGGCATACAGGGCCCAAGCCGTGGTCACCGTGGTGATGATCAAGCTGAAGGCCGCGAACAACAGGCGGCCGTTGGCCACGCGCTGGTGGATCTTGTCCGCCACCCAGCCGCCCAGGGTCAGGCCAAACAACCCAGTGACCCCGACAATGATCCCTGTGGCCACCGCCGCATCATGCAGTGGCATCAGGAAATAGCGCTGCAGCATCGGCACCAGGAACGAGTTGCAGGCGTAGGTGGCGAAGTTGAAGGTCAAGCCGGCCAGGGTCAGCCAAAGAAAGGTCGGGATCGCCAGCACCCGGCGAATCGGCCGGTCCACCCGTTCCTGGGAAACCTTCACCGCTTCCGCCGCACCGCGCTTGGGCTCTTTGATAAAGAACATGAACACCGCCAGCACCAACCCCGGCACCGCGGCGATAAAGAACGGCGCGCGCCAGCTGTCGAAGGCCTTGACCATCGCGCCAATGGTGAAGAACGCCAGCAACAGCCCCAGCGGCAGGCCAAGCATGAAAATGCCCATGGCCCGGGCACGCCGATGGGCGGGGAACAGGTCACCAATCAGCGAATTGGCCGCCGGCGCATAGCTGGCCTCGCCAATGCCGATGCCCATGCGCACCAGGAGGAAGGTCCAGAAACTGCCCACCATGCCGTTGACCGCGGTCAGCGCACTCCAGGTCGCCAGGCCCCAGCCCATGAGCTTGCTGCGTGAACCGGTGTCGGCCAGGCGTCCCAAGGGCAACCCGGCAATGGCGTAAACGAGGGTAAAGGCGGTGCCGATGATCCCGAGCTGGAAGTCACTCAAGTGCCATTCCATGCGGATCGGCTCAATGATGATGGCGGGGATGGTGCGGTCGAAGAAATTGAACAGATTAGCCAGGAACAACAGGAACAGAATGCGCCAGGCATTCGCCGCTTGGGTCGAGTTCTGCATGGGTTGGTCTCTTTATTGTTATTCGGCCAGACGCAACCGAGCCTGGAAGCTGCAATCTAGTCAGGCGGCTACGTGCTGTCTGTGATCATTCGCCAGTCTGATATCAAGCCATGGCCCCTGGCCTGCCCCTCCTCAATCCATGAACCACACACGCCCCCCTGACGGGAGCGCACCGATGGCGTGGATCACAGCCTGTGCGCCCACCGTTGCGAGCGGCGTTCAGGCTGGCGCCTCTGAAAACCCTGGTAACAGAAACAGTCATCGCCGGAAGCGCTTAGCATCTTTGGCGATTACGCCCATATCTAAATCGTTGGGAGCAAACTGCCAGCACCATTCCCGGTCGCCGGACGGCCTCTATACTCCAGGCATTCGTCGGCGCCCCAAGGCACCGAGTTGAGATGACTCTGAGACGAGGCATGCTATGGAATGGCTGGGTGTGCATTTCTTTACCGAGCTTCCAGAGCGCGGGCAGACAGTACTCGGTTGCAGTCATAGCCCCTTTCTGGTGCTGCTGGCCTATCTGGTGGCCTGCGCCGCCAGCTTCGCCACCCTGGATATGGCCGAGCGCGTCGGGCACGTCGAACGCCCGTCCACCCAACGGCTCTGGCGCTGGATCGGGGCCTGTTGCCTGGCTGGGGGCATCTGGGCCATGCATTTCATCAGCATGCTCGCCCTGCAAGTGCCCATCGAAGTGCACTACCAACTGCCCTTGACCCTGCTGTCACTGCTGATTGCCCTGATCGCCGCGTGGCTGGCCATGCAGACCCTCAGTCACCCGCAACTGCCGTTATGGCGCTACGTCTGCGCAGCGGTGTGGATCGGCCTGGGCATCTGCACCATGCATTACGTCGGCATGGCGGCCATGCGTTCCAACGCGGTGCAGTACTACCAGACGCCGCTGATGCTGCTCTCGATGGTCGTGGCGATCGGTACCAGCCTCGCCGCCCTGCTGCTGTCGCGCCATCTGTACAACGGCAGCGGCATGTTTCACCAACTGCTCAAGTACGCCAGCAGCCTGCTGCTGGGGGCCGGGATCATCAGCAGCCACTTCACCGGCATGGCCGCCTTGACCCTGGTGCTGCCCCTGGACAGCCCGGCCCGTGCCCCCGTGGACAACAACAGCATGCAACTGGGGCTGACCATCGCGGTGATTGCCCTGCTGGTGATCGGCAGCGCCATCAGTGCGGCCCTGGCCGACAAGAAATTGCAACACAAGGAGCACGACCTGCGCCGGGTCAACGCCCTGCTCTCGCAACTGGACCAGGCCCGGGTCTCGCTGCAACAAGTGGCCCACTACGATGCCCTGACCAACCTGATCAACCGCCGCGGCTTCAACCAGTTGTTCGCCGAAAAGCTTCTGGAAAAAACCACCTACGGCGGCAAGCTGGCGGTGATGTTCCTCGACATCGACCACTTCAAGCGGATCAACGACAGCCTGGGCCACGACGCGGGCGACGAGTTGCTGAAAGTCATCGCCGGCCACATCAAACACTCCACCCGCACCCATGAGGACGTGGTGGCGCGCTTTGGCGGCGACGAGTTCTGCATCCTCACCAGCCTCAAGGAGCGCGACGAGGCTCGGCACATGGCCCAGCGCATCATGCAAAAAATGAAGGAGCCCATCGAGCTCGCGGGCCGGCGCATGGTGATGACCACCAGCATCGGCATCAGCCTGTTCCCGGACGACGGCACCACCTGCGAAGAACTGCTGAAGAATGCCGACCTGGCGCTGTATCAATCCAAAGCCGGTGGCCGCAACAACCTGCATTTTTTCAGCAGCAACCTAAAAGCCCGGGCCACCCTGGAATTGCAGCTCGAAGAAGAACTGCGCCACGCCCTGCGCAGCGACAGCGAACTGCGACTCTACTACCAACCCATCTATGACTTGAAAACCGCCAAGGTCAGCAAGCTAGAAGCCCTGGTCCGCTGGCAGCATCCGCTACACGGCCTGCTGGCGCCGGACCGTTTCATCGGCATTGCCGAGGCCAACGGCCTGATCGAGGCCCTGGACAACTGGGTCCTGCGCAAGGCCTGTGAGGATCTGGCCCATCTGTCCCAGAGTGGGTTCGACCAGCTTAAGGTGGCGGTCAACTGCTCGGCCTTGAACCTCGTACGGGAGGAACTGCCAGGGGAAATCGAAACCGCCCTGCACGACGCTGGGATCGCGCCGCAACGGTTGGAACTGGAGGTTACGGAAAACGCCCTGATGGGCAACATCGACAAAACCCTGGTGCTGTTGCAGCAGATTCGTACCCTCGGCGTCTCGCTGTCCATCGACGACTTCGGCACCGGCTACTCGTCCCTGGCCTACCTCCGGCGCCTGCCCCTCAATACCCTGAAGATCGATCGCTCGTTTATCCAGGACATCCCCCAGTCGACCCAGGACCGGGAAATCGTCCAGGCCATTATCGTCATGGCCCATACCCTGCATTTACAGGTGGTGACCGAGGGGGTCGAGACCGAGCAGCAGTATCAATTCCTGCAATACCATGGCTGCGACTATTTACAGGGCTACCTGCTCAGCCGTCCCGTGCCCTTGAGCGAGCTACCGGGGGTGCTGGAGGAGCTTGAAGCGCGCTGCAAGCAAGCGGCCAGTGGGGTCAATGCGCCGTTCCAGGCTCGCGATACAGCTGCACCAGAGTCGCGGGATCTTTTTCCAGATAGCCTTGGCTGCCATGCAGGCGCATCAACTGGGCTGCTAGCCCGCTGACCGGGGTTGCCGAGCCCTGCTCGCGGGCAAACTTCACGGCACCGTCCAGGTCCTTGAGCAACGTACGCACATGCCATTTGATCGGCTCGAACTGGCTGCCGGCCATTTGTGGCGCCAGTATCTGCAAGGGCTTGGAGTCGGCAAAACCACCGGCCAGGGCCTCGGCGATCAACCCGGCATCGACCCCGGCGCGTTCGGCCAGGGCCACCACTTCGGCGATTACCAGTGCATTGCAAGCAACGATCATCTGGTTGCAGGCCTTGGTCACCTGTCCCGCGCCCACCGCACCCATGTGCGTCACCCGCTGCCCCAGTTGCAGCAGCACCGGGCGGACCAGCTCAATGTCCGCTGCCGCCCCGCCCACCATAATCGCCAGGCTGCCGGCTTCGGCCCCGGCCGTACCGCCGGAAACCGGGGCGTCGACCCAGGCCATGCCGCTGCAGGCGGCCAGTTCGGCCGCCATGTCCTGGGTGGCCGTGGGTTCCAGGCTGGAAAAGTCCACCAGTAACTGGCCGGCCCGAGCGCTCTGCGCAATGCCGTCGGCGCCGAACACCACCTCACGGACCACCTCGGTGTTGGCCAGGCAAAGCAATACCAAGGTGTTGCCCTCGCACAACTGCGCCGGCGTGGCCACTTGCCGGGCCCCGGCGGCCACCAGCGGCGCACACTTGTCCGGGTTGCGGTTCCACACCGTTAACGGATAGCCGGCGGCCAGCAAACGCTGGCACATGGGCAGGCCCATCAAGCCGATTCCGGCAAACCCCAGGGAAGGTAACTCTGCCATCACATTGCCTCCTTTTGATTAAAGATCGCCGAATATTGGCCGATTCAACAGAATCCGGGAAAGGATTCCCAGAGCGACCCGCAGGCTAAGTTCCTGACGCTCAGGCTAAATTCGCGCTCCATGAAGCGACGAGACCCCCTATCGTGATGGCTCGAAGACATTTGTCAGCGGGCCAACCTGTCCAGGCATATGGCGAACAATGACTTCTAAAAATAACGCGGCCAATGCGGCCAACGAACTGACGCTGAACGCTCCCGAACCCAGCCCCTCAGCGCCGAAGCCATTGTCCAGCTCACGCCCGCTGGCTACCCAGCAATACCTGTACTTCACCGAAACCAATACCGACCGCATCCTCGACAACCTCGACGGCCTGCGTGACAGCGTGTTCCCCCGGCCGCTGCACCTGGAAGGCGACAACGAGATCCGTCGTGACCAGGAATTCCCCTCGGTCTGCCTGATCGGCCTCGGCCGTTGCGGCTCCAACATTGCCCTGGATGTGGCGGAGTTGGTGTACAACGCCCGCAAGTTCTACCTCAACGAATTCAACAACGAAGACAAATCCTACGCCGAGAAGGGCTACAGCCCGGGCCAGTGGATCCGCAACAACCTGCGCCTGGTGCAGAACAAGGCGACCAAGCCGGTGTTCCTGGTAGAGCCTCTGGTGATGCTTGGCGACCTGGACAAAGACATTGCCGGGCGCATCCGCTTCTCGCGCAAGGGCGAGAAGAGCGGTTTTATCCGCGACTACAGCAAAATGAAGATCATGGACCTGTCCGAAGTCCATGCCGGCGGCGCCGGTAACGCGCCGATCCTCGGCCAGTACCTGGCGAAGATCATCCTCAACAAGGACACCCAGCGTTTCTCCAGCCCCGAGTGGAAAATGATCCACTCGTACCTGATCGACTCCTGCGGGATCAAGGCCAACCAGTCGCGCCTGTACTTTTCGATCTTCAGCGCCGGCGGCGGTACCGGTTCGGGCATGGCCTCCGAATTCGGCCTGGCCCAGCAATACTCGTACATGAACAAAACCTTCGACACCAAGCCGATGGACGAGCACGACAGCAAAAGCGGTCACTCCTTCGTCTTCGAGCCGATCTTCACCAGCGGCATCTGCGTGCTGCCGAACATCTCGGACCACCGCAGCGAAATGTCCGAAGCGCTGCACATCAACGCCGGCCGCCTGCTGTGCAAATACCTCTCGGAAGAGTGGGACTTCTCCTACAACTTCGACAATGAAGACAGCAGCGAAGCCAGCGTCATGGGCCGCATCCGTCCATGGAACGCGATGATGCTGATCTCCAACGACATCATGCGTTATGCCGAAGAAAGCGATGACGGCAACATCCAGAACATCGACGTCAACGCCATGGAGAAGCACGCCAACCAGTACATATCCCAGCAGATCTTCAACATCCTCACTGCCCAGGCGGTGACCACCGACTACGACCAGAACTACTTCCGTCGCGCCGGCATCGATATCGGCGAAACCATCCGCCTGGACGCCAACGACCTGTTCATGAGCCTCGCCGGCCCAGTAGCGATTGCCTACGCCGAGTCCGTGGTGCCGGAACAACCAACGCCTACCGGCGACAAGTTCAAGGTGTTCGAGAAAGAGCCCCAGCGCCTGAACATCGATGACCTGTTCTTCCGCTCCATCGACCTGCCGCACTTCAACAAAGTAACCCAGGCCATCGAAGGCATCAGCCTGCTGCCCATCGAGTCCAAGCGCTACCGCGCGGCGCTTGAGCAGTACAAGGCCTCGGGTTACGACGCGGCGGCCTTGCACGACCTGCACTTCTTCAAAAACTGCTCGTCGGTGGTGTCCATCGTTTCCCTGCCCAAGGATTACAAGCTGTCCTACATGGACCTGAACCGGCTCAAGACCCACCTCAACAGCCTGTTCCCCAACACCACCCTCAAACGCTATGCGCTGGTGATCGGTGCCTCGGCCAACCTCTCGCTGACCACCCTGATCGCCAAGAGCCCGTGCCTGTCGGACGATTTCCTGACGCTGATCGTGGCCTTTATCAAACGTTGCTTCGCCCGCAACCCGTATCGCTTCGACGAAACCCTGGACAACTCGATCCTCGACTTCATCGTCAGCGACGAATTCGACGAAAGCCTGATCGACGACCTGCTCAACGAGTTCGAGAACCCGGCGAAGATCCTCGACACCAACTGGTACGCGATCAAGCCGATGTACGAGAAGAAGTACCGCGAGCTGATCAACGACAAGGACAAGTTCGTCTCGATCAACGACATCCGCCTGTCCCGGGATTGCGTGAAGAAGGCCATCAAGTACCTGCGCGAGATTTACCGTCACCGCATCGGTAAAACCAAAGTCATCTCGCTCAACAACCACACCGGCAAAACCGCCTTCTAAGCTCATCGCCGGGCCGCTGCGCGGATCGCCGGCAAGCCGGCTCCTACAACAGGTGCATCGCCCACACACCTGTAGGAGCTGGCTTGCCAGCGATGACGTCCGCAAAAACGAAGAAACCCTGTCGCCGGGCCGCTGCGC